>NZ_JBIWOD010000005.1:425822-458588 GCF_044767545.1 Streptomyces sp. NPDC101227
CCCCGGGGGCGGCGGGGGGGGGGGGGGGGGGGGGGGGGCGCCGCGGGCGGGGGGGCGGCGCCCCCCCCGGCCCCCCCCCCCCGGGCGGGGCCCCCCCCCCCCCCCCGGCCCCCACGGCCGTTTTACGGTGCGGGCGGGGTACCGGAGGGTCTCGCGGCCGGCTCCCGGATCCCCCGCCCGAATCCATTTGTCAGTGGGTTGCACCACAATGGTCGAAGGGTGAGCTGGCGAGGGCCGAAACCCAACGGGTCAGGTCGGCGCAGGCTCATGCCACCGGGCGTACGGCAACGGCGCCCACGGCACACAGGCTCACGCAACAGGGCACACAAGCTCACGCAACAGGGCACGACGCAGGACGTACAGGAACGGCGGGCAGCGCGATGGCGGTATGGGACGACGTGGTCGGCCAGGACCGGTTGACGGAGCAGCTCGCCGCGGCCGCGCGCGACGCGGATGCCATCGTGAGCGCCGCCGACGCGGCCGGCGCGGTCGCGAAGGCCCCGCTCGGCGAGCCGGCGCCCGCGGGGCAGCGCGGCGCCTCCCAGATGACGCACGCCTGGCTGTTCACGGGCCCGCCCGGATCCGGCCGGTCCACCGCCGCCCGCGCGTTCGCCGCCGCGCTGCAGTGCGTGAGCCCCGACCGCGCCCTCGGCGGCGCCCCCGGCTGCGGCTTCTGCGACGGCTGCCACACCAGCCTGGTCGGCACGCACGCCGACGTCGAGATCGTCCGTACGGATCTGCTCTCCATCGGCGTCAAGGAGACCCGTGACCTGGTCCGCCGCGCCTCCCTCTCACCCGCCGGCGGCCGCTGGCAGGTGATCGTCCTGGAGGACGCCGACCGCCTCACCGAAGGCGCCGGCAACGTCCTCCTCAAGGCCGTGGAGGAGCCCGCCCCCCGTACCGTCTGGCTGCTCTGCGCCCCCTCCATCGAGGACGTCCTCCCCACGATCCGCTCGCGCTGCCGCCACCTCACCCTGACCACGCCGCCGGTCGACGCCGTCGCCGATGTGCTGGTCCGCCGCGACGGCATCGAGCCGGAGGCCGCCGCCCGCGCCGCCCGCGCCACCCAGGGCCACATCGGACGGGCCCGCCGCCTCGCCACCGACGAGCGGGCCCGCGCCCGCCGCGCCGCCGTCCTCAAGCTCCCGCTCCGCGTCGACGACATCGGCGGCTGCCTCAAGGCCGCCCAGGAGCTCATCGACGCCGCGGGCGAGGACGCCAAGCAGGTCGCCGAGGACGTCGACGCCAAGGAGACCGAGGAGCTGCGCGCCGCCCTCGGCGCGGCGGCCGGCACGGGCGGCCGGCTGCCCCGCGGCACCGCCGGCGCGATGAAGGAGCTCCAGGACAAACAGAAGCGCCGCGCCACCCGCACCCAGCGCGACAGCCTCGACCTGGCCCTGGTCGACCTCACCGGCTTCTACCGCGACGTCCTCGCCCTCCAGGTGGGCGCCGCCGTCCCCCTGGCCAACGACGAGGTCCGCGACAGCATCCAGCGCATCGCCACCACCTCGACCCCCGAGCGCACCCTGCGCCGCATAGAAGCCGTCATCGCCTGCCGCGACGCCCTGGACCGCAATGTGGCCCCCCTGCTCGCCGTCGAAGCGATGACCGTCGCCCTGCGGTCCGGCTGACCGCCACCGGCACCGCGCCCCGCCGTCGAAAGGAGCCGCACCCGACCACCATTCCTCCCGCAGAGTCCCGGCCGAGGCCGCAAACGGTCGGCACGACCCGGAATGCACGTTCCAGGGCGCACAGACAGTCCCACCCCGGATACGCTCCGTCCAACATCACATTCGCCACCGTCACCGCAGCCAACGGTGCACTTCCCCACGACGCCTACGCCGCCCCACCCCGCCTGTGCCGCCACGCCGCCCATGCCGGCCCAAGCCGCCTCGCCGAACCAGGGACCGAGACCGAGGGATCGATCGCCCATGGCCACCAGCCGTCTGCTCCGTACCTCCGCTGCCGTCTTCGCGGCCACCGCCCTGCTGATCTCCGGCTGCTCATCGGGACGCTCGGCCGCCCCCGATACGGCGGCGTCCCCGGGCCGCGCGCACGACGCCGGCGCCGAGCACGCCACCCCCGGCGGCGGCTCGTCCGCTCTGGCGCCCCTCCCGACCGCCATTCCGCCCGGCCTCCGCCCGTTCTACGACCAGAAACTCAGCTGGCACGCATGCGGCGTCGCCGGCTTCGAGTGCGCGACGATGAAGGCGCCCCTGGACTACGACCAGCCCGGCGCGGGGACGATCAAGCTCGCGGTGGCCCGCAAAAAGGCCACCGGACCCGGCAGCCGCCTCGGCTCCCTCATGGTCAACCCGGGCGGCCCCGGCGGATCGGCGATCGACTACCTCCAGCAGTACGCGCCCCAGCCCGCGGCCGTCCGCGCCCGCTACGACATGGTGGCCATGGACCCCCGCGGCGTGGGCCGCAGCACACCGGTCGAATGCCTCTCCGACAAGCAGATGGACCGCTACACCCAGACCGACCAGACTCCTGACTCATCCGCCGAGGTCAACAAGCTCGCCACTTCCTACCGCGACTTCTCCAAGGGCTGCGAGTCCCGCTCCGGCAAGCTGCTCCCGCACGTCTCCACCATCGAGGCGGCCCGCGACATGGACATGCTGCGCGCGGTCCTGGGCGACAAGAAGCTCACCTACGTGGGCGCCTCCTACGGCACCTTCCTCGGCGCCACCTATGCCGGTCTCTACCCCACCCACACCGGCCGTCTGGTCCTCGACGGCGCCATGGACCCCGAGCTCGACGCCCGCACCACCAACGTCAACCAGACCGCCGGCTTCAACACCGCCTTCACCTCCTTCGCCGCCGACTGCATCAAGCACAAGGACTGCCCCCTCGGCACCAAGGACACCGCCGACGCCGGCAATCGCCTCTCCGCCTTCTTCAAGCGGCTCGACGCCCATCCGGCCGAGACCGGCCAGGCCCGCAAGCTCACCGAGTCCCTGGCCACCACGGGCGTGATCGCCGCCATGTACGACGAACAGTCCTGGCCCACCCTGCGCGTGGCCCTCGCCCAGGCCCAGAAGGGCAACGGCCGGGCCCTGCTCGCCCTCTCCGACAGCTACTTCGAGCGCGACGCCGCCGGCCACTACTCCAACCAGATGTACGCCAACCCGGCCGTCAACTGCCTCGACCTCCCACCCGCCTTCACCAACGCCGACGAGGTCCGTGCCGCCCTCCCGGCCTTCCGCAAGGCCTCCCCGGTCTTCGGCGACGCCTTCGCCTGGTCCGCCCTGAACTGCGCCTACTGGCCCGTCAAGCACTCCGGGAACGCCCGCAGCATCCCCGCCAAGGGCGCCGCCCCCATCGTCGTCGTAGGCACCACCCGCGACCCCGCCACGCCCTACACCTGGGCCAAGGGCCTCTCCCGACAGCTCTCCACCGCCACCCTCCTGACCTACGACGGCGACGGCCACACCGCCTACGGCCGCGGCAGCGACTGCATCGACACCGCCATCAACACCTACCTCCTCGACGGCACCGTCCCACCCAAAAACAAGCGCTGCACCTGACCCCCACCCCGCCGCCCCTGACCAGCCCGTAAACCCGTGCCAAAGCACCCCCTGGCAATGTGTAGACTGGGCCGCGCACCACGCCGCCTTAGCTCAGTTGGCCAGAGCAACGCACTCGTAATGCGTAGGTCTCGGGTTCGAATCCCGAAGGCGGCTCAGTGAGAAACCCCAGGTCGGATCCGTTCCGGTCTGGGGTTTCGTCGTTCGGTGGATGCGGCGTCGGCGCGGGGGGCGCTTCGCGTGGGTGACGGGGGTCTCATTTCTGGGCGTCGATGCGGGTTTCGGGGTGTGCCTAACGATCTCCATGTTCGGGCAGCAGTTGGTGATCAAGATGTCGGTGGATGTTCACGAGTGAGTTTTGACGGTGCAGGGTTCGCCGAAGCGGCGTGCCTGATGCGTGCAGCGCTGTCAGTGGCCAGGGCCAGGGTCCGGTGGTGCGAGTGACTGCTACGACCTGTTCCTGGCGGTGGACCCGGCGCCGGAGCTGCCCGAGCCGGAGCTTCAGGAACTGCGCCGGCCTCTGGGGCAGGGCGAGGGGCCGGCGGAGCTGAAGTCGGCCGACTCGGAGTCATGGGGCGGTACGTGGCAGGCCTTCGACGGTGGCTCGGCGAGCCACGCGTTCGACGGAGCCGACCTCTCCTTGGTGGGTCGGCTCCGTGCGCGATGCGGGCCTGGACGAGATGCGGCATGCCGTGCGTCATGAGGACGGCTTCGATGTTGTGGAGGTCCGCTCGACGGGGAAGTGGGCGCGTGTGCACTGGCCGTCTCGATAGGTCGGCTCCGGGTTCTGCATCTGGAGCGAACCGGGCGGGCTGGGCGAACCGGGCGGGCTGGGTGGGCCGGGTGGGATGGTGCAACCGCCCGCTCCGTGTGGGTAGTTGGATGCTTTGGTCCGGGCCGCGGCCAGGGGGCCAGCGGGCTGCCTTCCGGCTATGCTCGTGTGGGTGCTGATTGCCAAGTACACCCATTCCTGTGTCCGGTTGGAGCACGGCGACGGTGGCGGCACGCTCGTCATCGATCCCGGTGTCTGGAGCGAGCCCGAGGCGCTCGTCGGTGCGGATGCCGTCCTGGTGACCCATGAACATGGCGACCACGTCGATCTGTTGCGGCTGAAGGGGCTGGGTGTGCCGGTTTTCGCGCCCAGGGCGGCGCGGATTCCGGGGCTGGACTTCAACGGTGTGGTGTCCGGGGAGGAGTTCACCGCGGCCGGATTCCGGGTGATGGCTCAGGGCGGGCGGCACGCGCGCAGCTACGGTGAGCTCCCGGACTGCGCCCATCTGGGCTACCTCGTCGAGGAACGCCTCTACCATCCCGGGGACTCGCTGTACGTTCCCGACCGGCCGTTGGAGACCCTGCTGGTCCCCCTGCAGGCATCCTGGATGAAGACGTCCGAGGCCATCGACTTCGTGCGGGCCGCCGCGCCGGAACGGGCGTACGGCATCCACGACGGGCAGCTCAACGGGCGGGGGCTGAGCGGCGTCAACGGCTGGCTCACCGAGGAGTGCGGCGGTCGCTATCAGTGGCTCGCGCCGGGCTCGGCCGTCCGATGACGGCGCCGTCTGCGCCCGTCCTCTTCACCGTTACCGGTCCGGAGGCGCCCGGGCGGCTGAGCGCCATGGCCCGGCCCCGCGGCCACGGGCACCTGACGGCCGACATGGCGGCGCTGCGCCGGGCCGGCACGGACATCCTCGTCTGTGCCCTTACCGAAGCCGAGCGCGCCGCACTCGGGCTCGCCGACGAGCCCCGCCTCGCCGAGGCCGCGGGGCTGCGGTTCGTGGCCCTGCCCATCCCGGACATGACGGTTCCGGCGATCCCCGTCGTACTGCCGGTGCTGCGGGGACTCGCCGCGGACCTGCGGGCCGGCGCCCGTCTCGTCGCGCACTGCCGTTGCGCCATCGGGCGCTCCTCTCTGATCGCGGCCGCCCTGCTGATCCTGGGAGGCAGCGCACCGGAGAGTGCCTGGGCGCGTGTGGAACGGGCGCGGGGGAGGCGGGTGCCGGACACCGAGGAACAGCGCGCGTGGGCGGTGGACCTCTTCCGTCATGTTTCGGCGGGGGAGGTCGGGGAGGGAGGGGCCGGCAGCTCGTAAGGGCGGGGGTACGGGCCGGGGTGGTAAGGGAGGAAGCGGGCCGGGGAGGCGGGGTCGGCCAGTCGTGCGGCGGAGTTGAGGGAGGCGGGGGAGGAGTTGCCCCAGTGGCCGGTGTGTACGCGGTGGTCGAGGGCCTTCACCGAGGCGGCGAACTCGCCGGGGGAGAAGGTGCAGTGTCCGGCGTTGTTCACATAGGCCTGGCGGAGGTTGCGGGCGCTGCCGGCCCGGGTGACCGCGCGGCGGTAGGCGCTCTCGGTCTGTACCGGTACCAGGGGGTCGCCGATGGTGTGCACGTCGAGCTGCGGTTTCGTGAGCCGGCCGGTGAAGCTGACGTTGCGCTCCAAGTACGTGACGGCGGCCGGATCCGCGTCGGTGCGGGGTGCCTTCGCCAGCGTGCGCAGGTCGGTGCGCAGGGAGCGGCCCGCGGCCTTGTAGAGGGCTTTGACCTGGCGGTAGTTGGCGGAGCGGCGGAGCATCGCGGCGTAGTTCACGCCGGTGTTCCAGGACGGGTTCCCGCCCGCCCGGGCCTCGGCTTCCTGGCGCCAGGAGAAGGCGGGTCCGGCGATGAGGGACCGGACCACCGGGTACTGGGCGCGTTCCTGGCCCGTGTGGTCGCCGGGGGCGGGGCGCGGGCGGTCCGGGTCGTTCCACGCGGGGATGTTGTGCAGTGCGGCGGCCAGCGCGATGCGGGCGCGGCCGGTGCCGGTGTCCTGTGCCCGTTCGACGGTGCCGCTCAGCGCCGCGGCGGCGGCCTTGGCTTCCGTCTGGTTCGCGAAACCGGTCAGGGGGATGCCGGAGTGGGGGGCGAGCAGGGTCTTGAGGGCGTAGACGGGGTCGAGGGTGTTGTTCCAGTTGGCGACGCCGCCGTGCACGAGCCCGCACATCGCCAGCGATCCGTCGATCCGGTCGGCGTGGCGTTCGGCGATCGCGGTGGTGACCAGTCCGCCGTACGACTCGCCCCAGGCGAGCGTGCGCCGTGACGGGCCGATGAGCCGGGTGAACGCGTCGAGCGTGTGCAGCTGGTCGGGTACGGCCTGCTCGGCGGCCCAGCCGGTGGTGGCGTAGGAGGAGCCGGCGAGGGCGTAGCCCCTCCGGAGGAGCAGCGCGCGGGTGGCCTGGTCGGGGGCGTCGACGGCCGGGTTGTCGCTGCCCTTCGGGCGGTAGCCGTGGCTGAACAGCAGCACGGTGCCGTTCCAGGCGGCCGGTACGTCGATCGCGTAGGCGGCGCCGGAGCCGAGCGTGCCGGTGAGGTGGCGGGGCCGCTGCCCGTCGGGGGCAGCGGTGGCGGGCGGGGCGCCGGCCGCGGCGACGAGCAGCGCGGTCAGTGCGATGCCGGTGGAGCGCCGTATCCGGGAGTGGGATGGCCGGGAGCGTGGTGGCCGGGCGGTTGCGGCGGCGGTCGCGGGTGGGGTGGGGGAAGCGGTGGTCATGTCGCGGGCCCCTATGCGTAGAAGCGGGTCAGGCTCCGCAGGACGGCCGCGGGCTTGGGGCCGCCCTCGATCTCGAGGGTGCCGTCGACCGCCAGCTGTACGCCGTCGCCGGGCACGTCGTCGACGGATGCGAGGTGCGCCACCAGGCGGATGCGGGAGCCGGCCTTTACGGGCGCGGGGAAACGGACCCTGTCCAGGCCGTAGTTGACCTTGGTGGTGACGCCCCGCACGTCGAGCAGCGCGCTGAACAGCGGAATGAAGAGGGAGAGGGTCAGATATCCGTGGGCTATCGGGGCGCCGAACGGTCCGCGCGCGGCGCGCTCGGGGTCGGTGTGGATCCACTGGTGGTCTCCGGTGGCGTCCGCGAAGGTGTTGATGTGCTCCTGGGTGATCTCGGTCCATTCGCCGGTGCCGAGATCGCTTCCGGCGAGCTTCTTGAGCGCGGCCAGGCCGTCGACGGTGAGGGTCATCTGGTGCTCCATGGGTGAGGTGGGGCGCGGTGGGGTGGGACTGGGTGTTCAGCCGGCGCCGAAGCGTTCGCGCAGCAGGGGCTTGCGGAGCTTGCCGGAGGCGGTGCGCGGCAGTTCTGCGGTGATCGCCAGGGACTTGGGTGCCTTGTAGGAGGCGAGGCGGCCGGCGAGGAAGGCGCGGAGGTCTTCCAGGGAGGGCGGCGCCTCGGGTTCCGCGGGGACGACGACCGCGCGCGGCGCCTCGCCCCAGGCCGGGTCCGGTACGCCGATGACGGCGCACTCCGCGACGGCGGGGTGGGCGGCGAGGGCCTCTTCGACCTCGGCGGGGTAGATGTTCTCGCCGCCCGAGATGATCAGGTCCTTGAACCGGTCGACGATGGTGACATAGCCGTCGGCGTCGACCCGCGCGACGTCGCCCGTCCGCAGCCAGCCCTCGGGGAGCGCGGCGGCACTGGTTTCCGGCAGGCCCCAGTACCCGGCCATCACGTGCGGCCCGCGCACCAGTACTTCTCCCGGCTCGTCCGTACCGGCCTCGGTGAGGTCGGGGCGCACGACGCGCACGTCGGTGAAGAAGTGCGGCACTCCCGCGGATCCGGCCTTCGCGGTGGCGTGTGCGGCGTCCAGGAACAGGACGCCGGGGGCGGCCTCGGTCATGCCGTAGCCCTGCTGGAAGACGAGGCCGCGCCGCTGGTAGGCCTCGATGAGCGCGGCCGGGACGGGCGATCCCCCGCATTGCAGGGTGCGCAGCGAGGACAGGTCCGCCGACGGCCAGCGCGGGCCGGCGGCGATCCGCTCGTACATCGTGGGGACGCCGAACATGGTGGTGATCCCCAGGTCCTCGATCAGGCCGAGCGTGCCGTCGGGATCGAAGGATTCGACGAGGACGCAGGTGCCGCCCTTGAGCAGGACGGGCAGGGCGAGCATGCCGAGTCCGGCGGCGTGGAAGAGCGGGGCGGTCACCAAGGCCCGTTCGTCGGCGGCGAGATCGGCGTCGATCAGGACGTTGACGGCGTTCCAGGTGAGGTTGGCGTGGGTGAGCATGGCGCCCTTGGAGCGGCCCGTGGTGCCCGAGGTGTACATGATGAGGCAGATGTCGGCGCCGGCGACGGCCTCGTCCAGGTGGACCGCACCGGCCCCGGCGAGCAGCCGCTCGTACTCCTCGCCCGTCTCCACGGTCCGCAGGGGCTGCGCCCCGGCGGCCGGCGCGGGTACGAGCGGCGCGAGGGCGGGGGAGTGGACCAGGAGGCGGGCGCCCGAGTCGGCGAGCTGATGGCCGATCTCCGCCGGAGTCAGACGGGTGTTGAGCGGGACGAAGACGGCGCCGAGCAGCCCGGCGGCGAAGAGGGTTTCGAGGAAGGCCGGATGGTTGGGGCTCAGGCAGGCGACGCGGTCTCCCCGGCGGATGCCGGCCGCGCGCAGCGCGTGCGCGAGCCGGGTGGTGCGGTCGTGCAGCTGGGCGTAGGTGTACGAGGTGCCGTCGTGGACGAGGGCGGTGCGGTGCGGGGTCTTGCGGGCGCGGCGGGCCGGCCAGGAGCCGAGTCCCTCGTTGCGCATGGCGGATGCCCCCTTCTGGGGTGAGGGCCTGGTGGAGCGGCCCGGTGCGGTGATCTGGCGGGAGCGCCCGGTGTAATGACGGGGCGTCAGGAGGGGGCGAGGCCCAGCAGGCGGGCGGCGTTCTCCTTGAGGATCTTCGGCCGTACGTGGTCCTTGATCGCCAGGGCGTCGAAGTCGGCGAGCCAGCGGTCCGGCGTGAGGACCGGGAAGTCCGAGCCGAACAGGACCTTGTCCTGGAGCAGGCTGTTCGCGTAGTGGACGAGCTGCGGCGGGAAGTACTTCGGCGACCAGCCGGAGAGGTCGATGTGCACACCCGGCTTGTGGGTGGCCACGGCGAGGGCCTCGTCCTGCCAGGGGAAGGAGGGGTGCGCCAGGATGATCTTGAGGTGCGGGAAGTCGGCGGCGACGTCGTCCACGTACAGCGGATTCGAGTACTTCAGCCGGATGCCCCCGCCGCCCGGCACACCCGCGCCGATGCCGGTCTGGCCGGTGTGGAAGAGCGCGACGGTGCCGGTCTCCTCGATCACCTCGTACAGCTCGTAGGCGAGGCGGTCGTTGGGGAAGAAGCCCTGGATGCTGGGGTGGAACTTGAAGCCCCGCACTCCGTGTTCCGCCACCAGGCGCCGCGCCTGGCGTACCGCCGCCCTGCCCCGGAAGGGGTCGAGGGAGGCGAAGGGGATGAGGACGTCGGGGTGGGCGGCGGCCGCCTCGGCGACCTCCTCGTTGGGGACCGGCGCGGTGCCTGTTGCGGACTCGGCGTCCACGGTGAACACGACGGCGGCCATGTTCCGTTCGCGGTAGTAGGACGCCATTTCCTCCAGGGTCGGTTTGCGCTTGCCCGCGACCTTGAAATAGGCGCTGGAGGCGTCGCGCAGGCCGTCGTCGAGGGAGGCGTGGCCCGTGGCGGAGACCTCGGCGTGGGTGTGGACGTCGATCGCGGTGAGCGTGGCGGGGTCGAGGGCGGGGCGGTAGCGCGTGCTCATGGTCAGCGCTCCGGGAGGCGCGGGGCGGGGATGCCGACGGACTCGGGCCGGGCGCCGACCGAGGTGTGCCAGGCGTCGGCGATGGTCTGCGGGCTCCAGCCGCCGTCGGCGTAGGCGGTGGCGGCCTCCTGCGGGTGCGACCACAGGGCGAGCCGGTCGCCGCCGATGCCGATGCACTGTCCGGTGATCTCGTGCGCCGCGTCGGACGCGAGGAAGGGGACGAGCGCGGCGCAGTCCTCCGCGGTGCCGAATCCTTCGCCCTTGCGCAGGAAGTCCGGCAGCGGCGTCCCCCGGAGCCGCAGGGCTTCGACGTACGGTGCGAAGGCGGGAATGGTCTCGGTCATGGCCGTGGCGGCGACGGGCACGATGGCGTTGGCCGTGATCTTCGCCTTTGCCAGCTCCATCGACCAGGTGCGGGCCATCGCGGCGATCCCGGCCTTGGCGGCGGCGTAGTTGGTCTGCCCGAAGTTGCCGCGCTGGCCGGCCGGGGAGCCGACGAGGATCAGGCGGCCGCCTTCCCCCTGTTCGCGCATGCGGATCGCCGCGGCGCGGGCGCAGGTGAAGGTCCCCTTGAGGTGGGTGGTGAGCACCGCGTCGAAGTCGTCGTCGGACATCTTCCACAGCACGCGGTCGCGGAGGATTCCCGCGTTGGTGACGAGGATGTCGAGCCGGCCGAACTCTTCGACGGCGCGGGCCACGAGGCGGTCGGCGGCCTCGGCGGTGCCCACCGCCACCGCCTCGGCGACGGCGCGCCCGCCACTGCCGCCGGCGGCCTCGGTGACGGCCTTGGCGGCCTCCTGGGCGAGGTCCTCGTCCAGGTCGTTGACGACGACGCGGGCCCCGGCGCGGGCGAGGGCGGTGGCGTAGGCGAGGCCCAGGCCGCGGCCGGAACCGGTGACCACGGCGGCCTTGCCGCTCAGGTCAACGGTGGCCGGGGGAGGGGGAGTCGGGGTGGTGGTCTCTGGCACGGAGGCGTCCTTTCGGCGTGCGGTCCGGTCGAAAGGAAGCTAGGACCAATAATTGTTGACGTCAATAGTTGTTGTTGTAGCGAAGGTGCGGCATGCTGACCCTGTCGGCGCCCCGCCGCCCGCCCCTGCACGGCCCTGACCATGGAGTGCGTCATCAGCATCGAGCCCACCCCCCGTACCGTCTCCGGCAACCCCGTCGACGCGGACGAACCGTGGATGCGGGGCCTGCACGACGACACCGGCTACCTGCTCTACCGGCTCGGCCTGCGCTCCGGGCAGCTCTTCAACGCCGCCCTCCAGGAATCCGGCCTCCGGCTGCGGCACTACGCCGTGCTGCGCTACCTCGCCACCGTCGAGGGGGCGCTCCAGAGGGAGTTGAGCACCCGGCTCGGCTACGACCCGAGCGCCATCGTCGGACTCGTCGACGACCTGGAAGGGCCGGGCTTCGTCGAGCGGGCCCCCGCGCCCTCCGACCGACGCAGCCGGATCGTCGTCCTCACCGCGAAGGGAGAGGCGTTCCTGCGCGACACGGATGACGCGAGCCACCGCGTCACGGACGATCTGACGGCGCCGCTGACCCCGCGCGAACGCGAGACGCTGCACCGGCTGCTGCTGCGCGTCGCGCGCCCCGAAGCGACCTGACGGCGCCCGCCGCCGTACGGAAGGCCCAGGTCACCGCGCGGCGGCGAGGAACCCGAGCAGGTAGGTGAGGGCGAAGATCAGGGGGACCCATTGCTCGACGTGGGTCAGTGGGAGATAGCGGCGCCAGTCCCTGCCCTGCCCCAGTGCCTGCCACTCGGCACGGGAGTAGGCGTAGGCCGGGAGCCGCTCCTCGAGTGCGCCGATCACCGCGTACTTGGCACCGTTGAGCTGGCGGTACGAGCGGATGATCAGGAACCACGCCGCGCACTGGGTGACGAGGATGACCAGTGCGCCGGCCAGCAGCCACACGGGAGCGCCGGCGACGCCGTCGCTCAGCGCCGCGGCCCCCGCGGCGATGGTGCTGTTGAGGGAGAGGAAGAAGGTGTTGGTCAGGCTCCGTCGCCCGCTGACCCGGTCGGCCATTTCCACGCAGAGCTTGTACTGCTCCAGCACCGCGGTCTGGTAGCGCTCGCCCTCGCGGGTGTACGCGGCCGGTTCGACAGAGGTGTTCCAGAGGCTGTCCGGAATCGACGTCATAGGGGCAGCATGGCCGCCGGGGCGGCAGTTGTCAGCGGTGCGTGTGGGGAGGGGCGGTCGGGAAGGTGGGGAAATGCACGTCGATGGGGGTCGCCATGCGGGTCAGCGCGTCCAGGATCGGCAGTCCGTAGCCGATGAGGAGATAGAGGGCGGCGGCGGTGAACAGGAAGAACACCGCGCGCCGGTACCAGAAGACCATGCGGTGCTGCCGCAACTCCCGTAATTCCGGCAGGAGTCGGAAGACCAGGCAGGACTCCAGCGAGAAGAAGCGCAGTGCGAGGGGCATCCGGAGGGAGACGATCCGCGGACGCCAGTCCGCCGAGAAGCGGATGGCCGCCACCAGCCGTTGGCGTGCGCGGCGGGGTACGGGCACATGGGGAAGGGCATGGGGCAGGAGTGGTGCGGCCCGCCTCCGGAAGGTCTCGTAGAGGCCCTGGTCCCTGGGCACCAGGATCACGAGCTGCTCCGGCCGTAACAGCCGCCGCGCCTGCCGGAGTTCCCAGAACAGCGATTCGCCCTCGCCGCACCGCATCACGGTGAGCGAGCAGCAGGACATCAGCGCGGTCACCGCGGGGCGCCAGTCCTCGTCCCGGACCCTGGCCTTCGCCGCCCCCAGCGTCTCGGTCTCGTTGTCCAGGCCGATGAACGGCCCGATGCCCGCCATGGCGGTGGAGACCGCCTCCTCCTCGGTGACCAGCGAGCCGGGCCTGGCGGGCTTCCTGGCCCGCTTGTCGTCCTGGAACGAGCGCAGGTACAGGACCGGCGGGCGCGGATCCGCCAGCATGGTGGCGCGCGCGTCCCGCGACTGCTTCAGCTGGACGGCGCGCAGCGCCGCACGGGCCCGCGGCCAGACGACCAGCGCGATCAGCGAGCCGACCGCGAGGAACCCCAGGGGTACGCCCGCGAGGCGCGGCCCGGCCGCCAGCCGGTAGGCGCCGCCGACGAACAGCAACGCGAAGAAGAGCAGGAACCCGAGCGCCCAGGAGCCGCATCCGGCGGCCGTCCGCCGCCGCGGTGCGACATCGTCCAGCATCGCGAACACGTCGTGTTCCCGGTCGGCGGCGTAGCGGCCCAGGACGAGGCACGGCCGCGGGGCCCCGCCCGCCGTCCCCGTCAGGGCCTTGTCGCTGAATCCATGACGACGGCAGAACTCCGGCCCGCCGGACCCGCCGGACCCGCCGGACCCGCCGGACCCGGCGGTCCCCGGGCCCGTGAGGTACGTGGCCCCCGATGCGTAGCCCCAGCGCAGTGCGGAGTACAGGAGAGCGTCCTCCACCGCGCGGGTGGCGTCGGTGCCGACGGACCGTTCGACCTGAAGGCGCGCGATCTCCCGCACCTGCGGGGCATCGGGCGGAGTACGGAGGCGGACCGAGCCCGCGGCCTCTCCCGCCAGTTCCGCGCGGGCGGCGAACGAGCCGGGTCCGTCGGTGCGCTCGGTCCGTATCGTCACCCGCGCCCTGGCCGCTGCCGCCGCCGTGTGTGCCTCCAGCAGCCGCGCTGCGAACAGGACGTTGGAGCCCTCGCGCAGGCCGTTGAGGACCAGCGTGTCCGGATCGTCGGCCGGCCCGGGATACGGGGGACGCGCATCCGGGAGGCGGAGACGGAGGGCCGGAGTGTGGCCGTGGGTGTAGGTGACTTCGTCGAGGGCGGCGAGCGGGATGACGCGCGCCGACCCGTCGGCACTGTGGTGGCCGCCGCCGGTGAGCCGGATGACGTGGCCGTCGAACTCCGCCTGGCTCAAGATCCCCCGCAGGACCCGCGGAGCGGACGGTACGGGCAGCGGCGGCCCGGAGCCGTCGGGCGGACCGGACTCGTCGATGGCCCGGGTCAGGAGGCGGTGCAGATGCTCGGCCCGCCGGAGTTCCCGGCGGTGGAAGCGGATCAGGTAGGGGTCGTCCGGCTCGGGCAGCTGCGCCCCGAGCACCTCGGCCACGGCGTCGATGCCGGGGTGCGGAACGAGCCGCAGCGTGCCCCACCGGGCGTGGTTCCCCGGCGGGCTGAGTACGGCGGCGGACAGCGCGCGGACGGGTATCGGGCGGCCGTCGAGAGCGCGCAGCAGTGTCCGGGCGCCGCGCCCGGGGTACCGGATGACGCAGCGCCGTCCGTCGAAGTCGAGGCGGGCCCGCTCGCCCGTCAGCCGCGTCGGCGGGTCCGGGGCCCGTCCGTCCTCCGGGCCGCCGGCCGAGCGCAACGAGTCCATCCGGGCCTCCCCCATCGCCGCCGGCGCTCACCTTCACACCGCCGGTGGTGCCGCGCAAGGTGCCTGTCAGAGCAGGGAGTTGACCGCTGCCCGGGGCGCGCCCGCCGCCTTGGTCCCCGGGCCGAACCTCCGGCGGTACGCGGACGGGCTCAGGCCCGTCTCGCGGCGCAGGCGGGCGCGGAGGTTGGCGGCGGTGCCCAGGCCGCTGCGCCGGGCGACCTCGTCGAGGCGTTGCTCGCCGCGTTCGATGAGGCGGCAGGCGAGGGCGATGCGTTCGCCGGTGAGCCAGGCCAGCGGGGTGGTGCCGAGCTGGGCGCGGAAGCGGCGGTGCAGGGTGGCCTGGCTGACGGCCGCGCGGGCGGCGAGGTCGGCGACGGTGAGGGGCGTGCCGAGCCGCTCCTGGGCCCAGGCCAGCACGGGAGCCAAGGATGCGTCCGGGATGTCGGGCAGCGGCCGTTCGACGAACTGGCGCTGGCCGCCGTCCCGGTGGGCGGCGAAGACGAGGCGGCGGCTGACGGAGTTGGCGACCTCGGCGCCGTGGTCGCGGCGCACGATGTGCAGCCCGAGGTCGAGGGCGGCCGCGCTGCCCGCCGCGGTGAGGATGTCGCCGTCGTCGACGAAGAGCACGTCCGGCTCGAACCGTACGGCGGGGAAGCGGTCCCGGAAGGAGGCCGCCCACTGCCAGTGCGCGGTGGCCCGGCGGCCGTCCAGGACGCCGGCCTCGGCGAGGGTGAAGGCGCCGCTGCAGAAGCCCACCAGGCGGGCGCCGCGGGCGCCTGCCCGCCGGATGGCGTCCAGTACGGCGGGGCGGCGCGGTACGTCGGTGTCGGGGCGGTTCGGGACGATCAGGGTGTCGGCGGTGTCGGCCAGTTCGTCGAGGTCGCCCACGCCGCTGAGGGTGAAGAAGCCGTCCCGCATCAGGGTGTGGGGCCCCGGGGAGCACAGGGCGAAGGAGTAGAGGCCCTGGGGATGGCCGAGTTCGGGTCTGCGGAGGCCGAATATCTCGGTCACGCAGCCGAGTTCGAAGGGGTTGGAGTTCTCGTCGACGATCACGACGACGCGGTGGGGGGTACGGGGCGGGGGCATGGGGGCCGGCGTCGCCGGTGCCTGCGAGGAATCTTGCGGCATATGCGATTTCTAGCACTCGCGGGGCGGCCCGGCGCCACCGAGGATGAGCCCATGAGCAGCGAACCGATCTCTCTTGACCAGGCGTTGGCCTCCTTCGACACCCTGTGGAGCCCGCGCATCGTCACCCGTGTCAACGACTACGACGTACGGATCGCCAAGGTGAAGGGCGAACACATCTGGCATGTGCACGAGGACACCGACGAGTTCTTTCTGGTGATCGACGGTGAACTGCGCATCGGGCTCCGCGAGGACGGGCGCGAGCGCTCGGTGACGCTGTCGGCCGGGTCGGCCTTCACCGTTCCGCGGGGCACCGAGCACAAGCCGTACTCCGCAGACGGCGCCTCGATCATGATGTTCGAACTCACCGGGACGCTGACCGTCGGCGACCGGCACGACGAGATCCCGGACCATGTGGACTCGACGACGGGGCATGCGCTGGAGCGGTAGCGGTGCGTCCCGCCGGCGGGCAGGGGGACGCCCGCCGAAACCGTACCGGGCGGCCGGATTCTTGGCCGTCCGGTAATTAATCCTTCCCGTTCCGGTCTTTTACTGCGTCGGGGAGCCCGCTCTAGAGTCGAGACATCGAGGCGGCGGCCGATTATGCGCGGTGTCGCGATAAATCGGCCCGCGATTAGTCTTTCTCTTCCGGTGTACGGCGCGTTTATTGTCGATTCGTCTATTCGTCGAGTCGGACCGGTGTTTCCCGCGGGAGTGGGCACCCGGCCATGTGGAATACCTGGAGCATTCGTGACGACCACACCGGCAGCGCAGCAGATCGCGCAGCACCCCGCGGAACCGGCCCGCCCGGCACCGCCCGGACGCCCCCCGCGCTGGAAGCAGACCATTCTCACCTTCGTCGGTATCTATCCGATGCTGACGCTCTTCCAGCTGATCTTCGGGAAGCAACTGGCCACCCTTTCCCTGCCGCTCCGCGTCCTGATCATCGTCGCGGTCGTCGCACCCCTCGCCACCTACGTCGTCTTCCCGGCCCTGACCAAGCTGGCCGGACCGCTGATGAGGCCTGCCGCGCCGCGATCGAGGCCCACCAGCTGAATCAACACCGAAACGGGGGATTTTCGCATGTCTCAACTCCTGCCCGAAAACGATCGGGCTGGCGGTGCCCTGCTCACCATGGAGGGCACCGGTACGCGCACGGTGCTCATGGATATACGTTCCCTGGATACCTTCCTGGAGCTGTGTACCGAGGAATATCTGAGCTGTACGCCACAGGATCCACCGGGCTGTTTCGCCGTCCTCGTCGGTTCGCTCTTCGGTGATATCGCTCATATCAACCGGCTCGAGTTCGCCCGGAACGTAAGGGCGTCCGACGACACCGCGGAGGCGGAATTCGCGGCAAATATCGTGCCCTGCTTCGGCGCCGCGTACAACAACAAGCGCCGCGGCTACTGGTGCGATGCGCGCGACCTCCTGCGCATCGACCGCGACGCGCAGCGCGACGGCCTCGACATCGTCGGCTCCGTCCATCTGCACCCCGACTGGCACCGGATCGGCCCCCAGCACGAGCGCGGTATGCGGATCAGCGAACAGGCGACGCCGATGGACCGCCATATGTTCGCCAACACCCGCTGGCCGATCAACATGATCTGCTACCTGGAAAGCCGGGAGACGGCATTGCTGCCGACCCTCGCGGCCTGGGCGCCGCCGCCCGCCGCGCCCGGCGAGGGCGCATCCGACACCTGCGCACCGCTCGCGCTGCGGGTGCGCGACGGCGCGGGAGAACTCCTGGAAGGGGACTCGCTGCGGCTCCCCCCGATCGAAAGGGTGAGGTGAACCCGATGCACGTCGTCATCGCCTGGTGGGACCTGGCCGAGTCGTCCCAGACCATCGATTCGCTGCGGACCTATCTCCGCGACGAGTCCGTGAACGCCTTCACGGACGTACCGGGGCTGCGCCTGAAGACCTGGATCTCCGACCGGGCCGCCAACCGCTGGGGCGCGGTGCTCCTTTGGGAGTCGCGGGAGGCCGCGGCGCAGCCGCTGCCCGGCCGCGCGCCGCAGCTGATCGGCTTTCCGCCCACCGCCCACTGGGCGTTCGACGTGGAGGCGACGGTCGAGGGCCGATACACCCAGGAGGCGCTGGCCGGACTGGGGCTCGCCTTCGAGCAGTGACCGCCGCGTAGACCGCCCCTCAGGCCCCCCGTCCGGCCGAGCCAACGCCCTTTCTTTCCTAGAAAATTGAACCATCACGCGATTTGGGGTGTGGTTTACAGTGAGGGCGTCGCTTGAGCTGTACGGGGGGTCCTCTGGTGGCAACGATTCTTTCCACCTGGAAGACAGGGGCTGCTGAAGGTGCCGCCCGTCATGGGCGGCCGACCTTCCCTCCCTCACCCGTGGTGGACCCATGAATATCGAATTGCGGCACTTCCGTTACGCCATAGCCGTCGCCGAGGAACTCAGCTTCACCCGCGCCGCCCAGCGCCTGCACGTCGCCCAGTCGGCGCTCTCGGCACGTATCAAGGAAATGGAGGCGGAGCTCGGCGTCGCGCTCTTCCACCGGACCACCCGCCGGGTGGAACTGACGGAGGCCGGCAAAAGATTCGTCGCCGAGGCCGAACACGCCCTGCACCACCACGAAGAGGCGCTGCGCCAGGCCCGCGAGGCGGCCAGCAGCATAAGAGCCAGACTCAAGGTCGGCTTCCAGGGAGTGGCGGCGCTGGAGCTGACACCGTTCATACTCGACGCGTTCGAGGGCCGATGTCCCGGCGTGGAAGTCGAGATGTGCCGCTACGACTGGGACGACCCATCGGCGGGCGCCAACAGCCAAGAGGTCGACGCGGCGTTCGTACGCCCGCCGTTCCAGGCCCGCGACCTGAAGATGGAGCCGCTGTTCACGGAGCCCCGGGTCGCGGTGCTCCCGCACCGCCACCGCTTCGCGGCCCGCCCGCGCATCCACATCACCGAGCTGCTCAACGAGCCCTTCGTCCTGCGCCGCAGCCCCGACCGCATCTGGGCGGACTACTGGATGTGTGCCGAATACCGGCGGCGGCTGGACATGCCGCGGCTGGTCGAGGTCTCCAGCGCGGACGACGAACTGCAGGCCGTCGCGGCCGGCCGGGCCATCAGCATCACTCCGGCCGCCGCCGCCCGCTTCTACCCGCGCTCCGGGATCGTGTACGTACCGGTGGACGGCGTGAGCCCCAGCACCGTCGCGCTCGCCTGGTCGCACAGCGCCACGAACCCGGCCGTGGCGGCCTTCACCAAGGCGGTCCGGCAGGTCTGCCGCACCAAGCCCCACATCCTGCGCGCGATCACCGACCCGATGGGCACCCTCACCCAGGACCTGCGGGGCCGCGCGGGCTGACCGGACGCCGCCGCGGCGGGCCGGAGCCGGCCGCGGCGGGCGATCACGATGCCGGGCGGGCGGGCCTCCCGGCCACCGGCCGTCCCGCCGCCGCCCCGCACGCGGCCGCCCGCCGCCCCACTCAGCCGCCGCAGGCCGCCCCGACGGGCGTACGAACGGACCGCTCCCGCCGTTCCGCGGCCCGCAGCCGCACCCGCGCGCCATGGCTCAGCTCGGGCATCGGCCGGGGATCGGGGTCCGGTACGAACCGCGCCCCCTCCGCCCGGTACGACCAGGCGGGACCGCGCTCGACAAGTCCGGCCAGCGCCCATGTGAAATCGCTGATGTCCTGCTCGGTGATCCCGGCACCGATGCTGACCCGGACCGCGTTGCCGCCGTCCTGACCATCCCCCAGCAGGTGCTTGACCAGCGGGTGAGCGCAAAAGCGCCCGGTGCGCACGGCGATGCCGTGTTCCGCGGACAGCGCCGCCGACAGCAGACCGGGCTCATGGCCCCGCACGGTGAACGTCACGGTGCCGACCCTCGGATGCCGCTCGTCCCACATGCGGTGGACGCGCAGACCGGGAATGCCGGCCAGCTCCCGCTCCAGCAGCGCGGTCAGCCGTTCCTCCTCCTCGACGAGGCCGGAGCGGAGCGAGGCGTGCAGCAGCTCACACGCCGTCGCCAGCGCGTAGTTGCCCAGGAAATTGGGCGAACCGGCCTCGTGCCGCTGGGGGGACGGCGCCCAGTCCACCGTCTGCAGGTCGACGTGCCGGGTGGCGCCGCCGCCCGCGAGGTACGGGGCCGCGGCATCCAGCCAGTCGGGGCGGCCGACCAGCGCGCCGGCGCCGTAAGGGGCGTAGAGCTTGTGCCCGGAGAAGGCGACATAGTCCACGTCCCAGCCGGACATGTCCAGCGGCCGGTGCGCCGCCAGCTGCGCGGCGTCCACCGCGATCCGTGCGCCGTACCGGCGGGCCACCCGGGCGAGTTCGGCGACCGGCCACACCTCGCCGGTGACATTGGAGGCCCCTGCGACGGTCACCAGGCGGGAGCCGCCGCCCCCGCCCGGCGCCGCCGAGGCCAGCGCCGCGTCCAGGAGCGCCAGGGCGTGCGCCGGGCCCTCGGGCACCGGCAGCCGGTGCACGGCGCGCCGCTCCCACGGCAGGAGATTGGCGTGATGCTCGGTGGCGAAACCGAACACCTCGCAATCCGCCGGCAGGGCATGGGCCAGCAAGTTGAGCGAGTCGGTGGTGTTGCGCGTGAAGATCACCGTGTCGTCGGGGCGGGCACCGGCGAAGGCGCGCACCGATTCCCGGCAGGCCTCCTGCAGTTCGGTACAGACGGCGGAGGGGAAACCGTCCCCCCGGTGCACGCTGCCGTACCAGGGCAGGATTTCGTCCACCGCATCGCGCACCTGCGCGGCGCACGGCGCGGTGGCGGCGTAGTCGAGATCGAGCCGGCGGACCTCTCCGCCGGTCACCAGGGGCACCCATTGCCGGTCCCCCACCAGTGTCAGCTTCTCCATTGCTTCATCCCCCGTCATGCTTCCCCCGACGTCATACGGACCGTTCACCGACAACAGGGCAGTTGGGCGGCCTCCGAGCCCCCGGCCACAGCCGGGATCACCGACATGACCGCCCCTTGTGTGACGGCCGTACGGACGCCGTCGGCGAAGCGGATGTCCTCGTCGCCCAGGTAGACGTTGACGAACCGGCGGATCTCGCCGTCCTCGTCGGTGATGCGGTCGCGGATTCCCGGGAACCGGCCTTCCAGGGACTCCAGAACCTCCACCACAGTGGCGCCGGAGGCGGTCACCTCGGCGGCGCCGGCGGTGTAGCTGCGCAGGATGGTAGGTACGCGCACGGTTACGGACATGGTTATCCGTTCTCCCCTCGATCCAGTGTGCTTGTGACCGTACGACGGGCGGGCAAAGCAGGGGAAAGTCCAATACGGGCACGATTTATCGCCCGTCCGGACACAATTCCCGCCCCCGGCCTTCCGGCGGAAACACGCGGGAAGCGGGCGTGCGCTCCCGGCCGCTATTCGCCCCGGCCGCCCCCGCCGCGCCGCACGGATGGCCGTCCCGCGTGGCGGACGCCGGGGGATCGGGGCATGTTGGGGCCAGCGACCAGGAGGCCCCCATGGACGGGAGACCGGACCGGATACCACCCCGGAATTCGCCCCGGAGACCGCTCCGCAAAGCGCTCCGGAAACCGCTCCGGAAACCGATTCGGGCACTGCTTTGGAGCCCGTACGGCAATCCGCACGGGAATCCGCCCCGCGGCCGCCCGTACGGGAATCCGCTCCGGTCCCGTCCGTACGACAATCGGCGCCGGCGACCGTTCCGGGGCCCGATGAAGCCCGCCGCGGCGGGCGTTGCCTTCATAGCCATGGCGACCGTGCCGCTGTCCGCGACGGTTTCCGGGCCGCGCCCTGGAGCCGGCGCGCCGCTGGTGATCGCGCACCGCGGCGCCTCCCGCTACGCGCCCGAGAACACCCTCGCCGCCGTGGACGCCGCCCACCGCCGCGGGCTCATCTGGGTCGAGAACGACGTCCAGCGCACCAAGGACGGCCAACTGGTGGTGCTGCACGACACCACGCTGAAGCGGACCACCGACGTCGAAAAGGTGTTTCCCGGTAGGGCGCCCTGGCGGGTCGGCGATTTCACCGCGGCCGAAATCGCGCGCCTCGACGCCGGAAGCTGGTTCGGGCCCCGGTTCGCGGGGGAGCGGGTGCCCACGCTCGCCGACTATCTACGCCGTCTGGACCACAACGACCAGCGGCTGTTGTTGGAGATCAAGTCCCCCAAGTCGTATCCGGGAATCGAGGCAGACGTCGTCCGCGAACTCCGCCGCCGTGGCTGGCTGGATCGCGCGCATGTCAGGAACCGCCTGGTCGTCCAGAGCTTCTGCGTGCCATGCGTAAAGGTGGTTCACGGCCTGGTGCCCGAGGTGCGTACGGGAATCCTGGGATCGCCGCGAGTGGCCGACCTGGCGCGTTACGCCCGATTCGCCGACGAGATCAACCCCCGTATGTCGGCCCTCAGTTCACGCTGGATCGAGGCCGTTCACCGGCTGCGCGGCGCGCACGGCAGGCCGTTGGAGGTCTATGCGTGGGGTGTGGGGAAGAACACGGGCGTGAGAGAGGCGCGGGCCCGGGGGATTGAAGGGGTCATCAGCTAGGGCGCATTGCGACGGCATTGTCTTGATTTCGCGGCCGGCCGGATCCGGATACGCATATGCGTCCGTCGCACGGTACGTTCAGGGGGCGTGAAGGAGATGTGGAAGCCGGACAAGCGGCTGCTGAGCCGCGCCGGGCGGGGATTTACTGGATTCCCGTGGCACGGCTATGGTGCCAGGGATGTTCGACGCCGCCACACTCCCCGTTAAAGAACTTAGACGCAGGATGAGGCTTTTGGGTTCCTATTTGGGGCCCGCTGCGGGCCCGCGTCCAGCTCCTCCTCAGGGTTCGTTCCAGGAGGGCCCTTGACGAACGATTTTCCGGCGTACGGCGATCGACGGGCGCCCCTTCCCCCGCAGCGGCAGGTGCCCGATGCGACGTCGTACGACCCGCTGAGCGCGGGCGCGGCGACCGCCACCATGGCGCCGGCCGCCGCGACGGCCACCGGCACCGGCGCAGCCACCGGCACCACCGCCGGGCTGGGCACCGGAACGGACACCGCAAGCCGGCCGACGCCGCAGACCGGCCCGGACCGCCCGGCCACGCGCGCCAAGCCTGCCGCCGGGTCGCACGGCCGGCACAAGGCGCGCAGGGCGCACGGCAAGGCCCAGGCCGGCGCCGACGCCAAGGCGAAGCCCCGCGACGCGTTCTTCGACAACGCGAAGTTCCTGGCCATCGTGCTGGTGGCGATGGGGCATTCCTGGGAGCCGCTGCGCGACGGCAGCCGGTCGGCGGCCGCGCTCTACATCACCGTTTACGCCTTCCACATGCCGGCGTTCATCATCATCTCCGGCTACTTCTCGCGCAGCTTCGACATGCGCAAGGACCGGCTCCAGCGGCTGATCACCGGCGTCGCCGTGCCGTACATCCTCTTCGAGGTCGCCTACACCCTCTTCAAGAGGTGGGCGGACGACGATCCGCACTACCCCATCAGCCTCACGGACCCCTGGTACCTCACCTGGTTCCTGCTGGCGCTGTTCGTCTGGCGGCTGACCACCCCGCTGTGGAAGATCGTGCGCTGGCCGGTTCCGCTCGCACTGGCCGTCGCCGCGCTCGCCTCCATATCGCCGGACATCGGCGACGACCTGGACCTCCAGCGGGTGCTGCAGTTCCTCCCGTTCTTCGTGATCGGGCTGTGTCTGAAGGCCGAGCACTTCAAGCTCGTACGCCGCAAGAAGGCACGCATCCTTGCCGTACCGGTCTTCGTCACCGCCCTGGTATTCGCGTACTGGGCCGCGCCGCGCATGAATGCCGCGTGGTTCTACCACCGGGACGCCGCACAGGAACTGGCCGCCCCGTGGTGGAGCGGCATGGTGATGACGCTGGCGATGTTCGGCTGCTCGCTGGTCCTGGTGGCCTGCTTCTTCGCCTGGGTGCCGGGCCGCACGATGTGGTGCACGGCGCTGGGCGCGGGCACCCTCTACGGCTACCTCCTGCACGGCTTCGTCGCCAAGGGCTCCCGCTTCTGGAACTGGTACGACAACCCGTGGGTGCACAAGCCCTGGGGCATGGTGCTGATCACCCTCGCCGCCGGCACCCTCATCACCCTGCTCTGCACGCCACCGGTACAACGCTGCTTCCGCTGGGCGATGGAACCCAAGATGACCTGGGCGTTCAAGAAGGACCCGGTGGGGATGGCCCGCAGCCGGAACTGAACGTCGGGCGCGCGTGAACAGTGTCAGGGGCACCTGTCCCACCGGGAATCCCGGCGGAACAGGTGCCCCTGACACGTCCGTCCCGCTACCCGTACGGAGCCTTCCCGCGCACCGCGTACGCCCCCCGGTCCCTCCCGAATCCCTCTCTTCCTCCCGGTCCGCGCGGCTTCTCCCCGGTCCGCTCGACCTGAGCCACGGGACGTACGGGCCTCCGCCCATCAGCCGATCGCGCCCCGCCACCACGTCTCCTAGGCTCGACACGCGGCCATGCACGGGCTCCACAGCGGCCCATCATCGGAACGCGGAGGCACGACACCATGACCAGCAGCGGGTTCCGTCTGGGGCGGAGACCGGATACGCCTCGACGACTATCTGGCCCGCATCGGCTACGAGGGTGACCGCGAGCCGACCCGCGACGTCCTGCGCGGGCTGCACGCCCGCCATTCCGCGTCCATCGGCTTCGAGAACGTCGATGTGGTCCTCGGCCGCCCGATCCCGCTCGACCTGGAAACACTCCAGACCAAGATGATCGACCGGCACCGCGGCGGCTACTGCTACGAACACAACCTCCTCTACGCCGCCGCCCTCGAACGCTTCGGCTTCCGGGTCTCCGGCCTCGGCGCCCGCGTCCGGATGGGCGACGACCGCCTCCGCCCGGTCACCCACGCGTTGCTGAAGGTCGAGCTGGACGGTGAGGACTTCATCACCGACGTCGGCTTCGGCGCCTCGGGCCTGCTCGCACCCCTCCCCCTACGGGACGGAACCGAGGCCCGCCAGAGCGGCTGGACCTTCGCCCTGGCCCACGAGAAGAAGACCGAGGCCTGGGCGCTGCGCTCCCGCACCGAGGACGGCTGGATTGACCTCTACGCCTTCGGCCCCGAGCGTCGCTACCCCGTCGACTACGCCGTCTTCAACCACTACATCTCCACCCACCCGCGCTCGCCCTTCGTCAGCCGCCTCGTGGTCCAGCGCCCACTGCCCGACCGGCGCAGCGTGCTGATCGGCCGCGAGCTGACCCGCACCCGCCCGGACTGGTCCAGCGAGGTGCGCGAGGTGGCACCGGAGGAGACTCCGGAGGTCCTGGAGGAGGAGTTCGGGATCACCCTGTCGGGGGCGGACGCCGAGGCGGTCGTCGCGTTTCAGGGGAAGGTGGGGGATGTCCCCTAAGGGTGTGGCCGCCCCCTGGCCTTATCGATACCCGGACCGAACGCGGTGACGCACGATCCCACGACCGAGGCCGGCCCGGCCGGACGAACGAAGGACGCCGCCCCTGACGACCGCGCCGTCCTCCCCCACACCGACGACGCCCCGCCGGAACCGACGACCCATCCCGCCAGAAGCCGACGAGGCTCTAGCGGCCCTCTGACGACATTCCACCGGGCGACATCCGCCGACCGACATCCGCGGACAGACAAACGGCCTCGCCATCGGACTTCATCCGATGGCGAAGCCCTATCGGATGCCCGGATGCCCGGATGCCCGAATACCCGGATACCCGGACGTCTATCAGGGCGCCTCACGGCGCCTCACGCGCCTCACGGACGCCTGTCAACGGCCTATCGAACGACGGCAATGCCCTCGATCTCTACCAGCGCCGCTTCGTCCCACAGCCGGGTCGCCCCGATCACCGCCATCGCCGGGTAGTCGCTGCCGACCAGCCGTTTCCACACCAGCCCGATCTCCGGGGCGTGCCGGCGGTAGTCGGCGACATCAACGGCGAAGACGGTGAGCTTGGCCAGATCGGACGGGCCGGCGCCGGCGGCGGCCGCCGCGTCCAGCAGATTCCGCAGGGCCCGCTCGAACTGCGCGACGATGCCGGCTCCTACGATCTGATCCCCTAGGAGCGCGGTCTGCCCGGCGAGGAAAACCATGGTCCCGGAGGCGGCCCGCACGGCATGACTGAACCCCGTCGGCCGCGACAGCTGGGGCGGGTTGATGCGCTCCAGCCCGGCGCCGGAGGCCCCCGACGCGGGCGGTACGGGGGTATCAGCGCTCATGCTCATCTCGGGTGGGCTCCCTCCGCCGCCAACTGGTATTGCACACCCAGCGATTGAAGCGCGTCCCGTTCTGCCTGGGGAAGCTCTTCGCAAGAGATGGCGAGATCGAAATCGACCCCGGCGGCGTCAGCTCACAGTGCGCCGGCACGAAGAACGCCCGCCGCCCGAGCTGCAGCGGACCACCAGCGGCACCTTGCACCGGACCGCGGCCATCAGCGCCGCCTGGCGGTCTCTGCCCAACGCGATCGCCCGGAGGCCGGAGGCCGGATACCGGCACCTTCCGCCGGCGCACCGAGGACCTGCGCCAACTCACCGACTACCGACCTGCAAATACTCGGCGATGACGACGCAGGTGACGACGGCGCAGGCGCCGCGGGACCCGAGCGTCCGGGCAGCCCGGCAGCGGCATCGTCCGTACGAGGCTAAGGCGTGCCCGCCGAGTCCGCGACCGCCGCCGCAATCGGCTCCCGGCCGTCCAGCAAGCCCTGCGCCCCGTATGGCCGGCAGCGCAGAAATGCCGCCTCGTGATGAAACGCCCTCGCCTGATGCGCCCTGACTGCCTCCGTGTGCTCCGGCTGCGCGGACCCGTATGCGTACCGGCTCATCGCCGCCACGCTGCGCCAAATCGAGAAGGTTCCGACGAATCGTGGCGGTCGGGCCAGAGCGACGGACGCCACCAGCGACGGATCGGCCGCGGCGCGGCCGGAGGCCTTGGAGTTGGCCCGCAGAAACGGCACCGCGCGGCGCAGTCGCAGCCTCCCGAGGGTGAGGACGGCGACCGGCCCGTCCTCGTCCGCCATGGCCGCGTCGGGGTCGACTTCCACGGGCATCGGGCGCCACGCCCCGGAGACCCGTATCGGCTGGAGCCGTACGTGCCATCCCTCGGCCATCCGCCGGGGCAGCGGATCCTCGGCAAGGAAGCGATCGAGGGCGGCGTCGTCCTCCCAGGCGGCGATCAGGGCCGCCCGCCCGGGGCGCAGCTTGGGCGGGCCGGCCGCTATGCCGCCGGTGAGCGCGGTTTCCGCGTAGCGGAGCCCGGGGACGGCGTCCGGTCGTGGGCGCTCATGCAGCGCGGCCCGTGCGGCGCGCACCCCGAGTTCGGCGAAGTGTATGGAAACGATCATGTGCCCCTCCTTCTCGACGGCCACCGACGCTCATGTGGACCTCCTCCGCTGCTCTCCACCCGCTCTCCCCTGCGCGCCCTGCTCCGCTTGCCTCGCGCGCCTCTCTATACCGGCAACGATTACAGAGAGTTATTAGTTCCTCGAATATCTCACGGTCTGTTGTCATCGTTGGCGGCGGCGGAGGGGAGGGTGCCGCCGGGGAATGTTCAGGGTGGCTAAGTTACTTATCAGTATAACATTTGGTACACCACTGAGTATGATGCATGCTCGCCGCAAGGGCCACCAGAAATCGCGGGCCGAAATGAGCCAGATCGCGGGAGCGGGATGCGTGAGTGGGATGAGTGAGGACGTGAGTGGGATGAGTGGGGTCGACCGGGGCCGGGCCGCTCGCGCCGAGGCCCGTACGCGGATCGAGGACGCCGCCGCTCGGCTGTTCGCGGAGCGCGGCTATGCGGGCACGACCATCGGGGAGATCGCCGCCGAGGCCGGCCTGAGCAAGCCGATGCTCTACCGCCACTTCGACTCCAAGCAGGAGCTGCACCTCGCCCTGCTGGAACGCCACCGCGACGAGCTCGCCGCCGCCCCCCTGCGCGAACTCCTGGACGGTGAGGGAGATTTGGGGGCCCGGCTGGCTGCGATGTACGACGCCTGGTTCGGCCATGTGCAGAGCCATCCGTACACCTGGCGCCTGATGTTCCGGGACACCACCGGCGACCCGGACGTGCAGGCCTTCCACCGCGAACTGCAGCGCAGGCAACGGGAGACCGATATGGCGCTGCTCCGCGAATTCGTGCCCGGCATCCCGGAGGCCGAGCTGGAGCCGCTGGGCGAGGCGATCCGCAGTTCGCTCTACGGGCTGGCGCTGTGGTGGCTGGAACGCCCCGAGCGCCCGCGCGAGGTACTGGTCGCGGCGATGCTGCGGATCACCCGTGGCCTGATCGCGACCGTCGAGTCCCCGGCGGGTGGGCGGGGCGACGACGCCACGGCCTGAGGAGGCCGACGCCCGGATGCGACCGGCGGATGGTGTACGCGAGGCCCGCGAAGTTCGGTCCGCCGTCGGCGATTGCGCCTTACTTCAGTTCACTTCGCCTCGGCATAGCAATCCACCACCGCCGTCGTGAACGGAAAGCGCACCGGTATGTCCCCGAAGGCGATCCGGCCCGCCGCCGTGGCGGCCGTCGCGATGGCTTCGGAGACGGCGTCGGCCTCCTCGGCCGGGCAGTGCACGATGACCTCGTCGTGCTGGAAGAAGATCAGCTCGGCGCGGAACCCGCCCCGGGACAGCGAGTGGCGCAGGGCGGCCAGCATCAGCAGGGCCCAGTCGGCGGCGCTGCCCTGGACGACGAAGTTGCGGGTGAACCGGCCGCGGGCGCGGGCCGCCGAGCTGCTGCCGTAACCGGAAGGCGCGGCCTCCTCCTGGGGAAGGCCCGCCTCATCAGGTGGCGTCACGGACGCGGGCGGGCAGGTGCGGCCCATCCAGGTGCGCACCAGGCGGCCTTCCTCGCCGGCGCGGGCCGCGTCGTCGACATAGGCCACCGCGGCCGGGTACCGGCGGCGCAGATCGGCCATGTGCTTGAGGGCGTCGCCGGACGTCTGGCCGTAGATGGCGCCGAGCAGGGCGAGCTTGGCCTGGGCGCGGTCGCCGCGGAAGGCGCGGGCGGCGAGGTCGGCGTAGAGGTCCTCGCCGCTGCCGGCCACCTCCATCAGGCCGCGGTCGCGGGAGACGGCGGCCAGTATCCGGGGCTCCATCTGGTCGGCGTCGGCGACCACCAGGCGCCACCCCGGGTCGGCGATCACGGCCTGCCGGATCACCTTGGGGATCTGCAGGGCGCCCCCGCCATTGGTGGTCCAACGGCCGGAGACCGTGCCGCCGGGGAAGTATTCGGGGCGGAAGCGGCCGTCGCGCACCCATTGCTGCAGCCAGGACCAGCCATGGGCGGTGTGCAGGCGATAGAGGGACTTGTACGCCAGGAGCGGGGCCACGGCCGGGTGGTCGATCTGCTGGAGCTCCCATTTACGGGTGGAGGAGAGCGAAATCCCGGCTCGGGCAAAGGCCTTGATGATGTCGTTGGGCAGGTCAGGACGCACCCGCTCGCCGGGCCCGAAGGCGCTCGACACCTCTTCGGCCAGCTCCGCCATGCGCCGGGGTTCGAGGCCGCCCGGATAGCGCTCGCCCAGCAGTCCGTTCAGCACCTCGCGGTGCACATCCGCCCGCCATGGCAGCCCGGCCCGCGTCATCTCGGTGGCGATCAGCATGCCCGCCGACTCGGACGCGAGCAGCAGCCGCATCCGCTCCGGGTGCTCGGTCTTCGCCGTACGGGCCACCTGGCCGGCATACACCTCCAGGAGAGCCGTCAGCTCGTTTGTACCGGGCGGCAGCGGCACCGGCCCCGGCTCGAACAGCGACGGCTGGGTCTCGGCGGTCCGTGCCGGCGCGTCCTCCGGGACCGGCAGGCGGTGCAGCCGCGCCCAGGCGGCGGCCAGCGAGCGCGGCTGGCCCGACTGCCCCTCCTCATGGCCGATCAGCAGGGCCTCGGCCGCCTCGACGTCGTAGCAGCGCGCGACCCGTACGCCCTCCGCCAGAAGACGCCGGTAGATCTCCGCAGTGGACCGCCACACCCACCGCTCGGCCTCGGGCCGCGAGCGGATCGCGTCGGCGAGTGAGCGCTCCTCCTGCACCGGTCCGGCGGTCCGGCCGTCCGGGGCAAGCGGGCAGAGACGAGCACCCCCGTCGCCCGTCTCCGCCACTGCCCATCTCATGCCACGAGTCTTGCACCAGGGTCTGACAATCGCCTTGACCTGCGCATTCGACACCACAGCGCCGGTGGCGGCGACCGGCGGCGGGACCGCGTCGATGCCGGCGTCGGCGGGACCCGGCCGGTACGGACGACGAGTCGCCGATCGCGGCCCCGTACAGCGCGTCGGATACGCCGCTGTGCGCCGGCCCGGATCGCTCCATCTGCCGTACGGCGACGGCAAGTTCGGCGGCGGGGGCATCGGCGGTTTGTCGGCGGTTCGTCAGCGGTTTGCCAATTCCGCCACGAGCAATGGCGGCGGGAAGGTGTGTCATGCGCGGATGCCGCTGATAGCCAGGACACCTGCCGATGGCCATGGACAACTGGCATAGGGGCGGCGCTGATATGCGAAGATGGGAATTGGTTGTGCTTCGGGATGGATTGCTGCCACCTTCACCCGGATGCTCCACTACCTCTTTCCGGGTTGATGCGTTGAGCAGCTTGTCGCTCTAGGCGGCGCGTACAGATCCCCGAAATGCTGCTCAGTAAAGAGGTTCCCAGTGAAGCGTGTATCAAAGGCCGTTGTCCTGTCCGCCGCCGCGGGTGTGGCCGTTGTGGGCGGGGCCGGAATTGCCTCCGCCGGCGGGCACGGCGCCACGGCGCACGGAGCCGTCAAGAACTCCCCCGGTGTGCTCTCCGGCAATCTGGTCCAGACGCCGCTCGACATGCCGATCAACGTCTGCGGGAACACCCTCGAGGCGGTCGGGCTGCTCAGCCCGGCGTTCGGCAACCACTGCGTCAACCGCTGATCACCCCTGGCGTCAGGCGTAAGGCCGGTACGTGCTCTCCGTACCGGCCTTCGCGCGCCCGGAACTCCGGCCATGGCCCGAAATCGGCTCAGAAACCGGGGTCCCGTTCGCGGTCGTGGCATCGCTCGGATGCGGTGATATGTGTCTATGGGTACGTGGCATTCGGGTGAATGGGCGAAACCGCTCTCTCCGAGGCGAGTTGACCAGTGCGCTCCGGATACGGGCACTCCGCTTCGAGAAGGGTGAATGGTGATCAAGAAGGTCCTGGCCGCGACGACTGTAGCCGCGTCTGTCGTCGGAATCTCGGCGACGGTCGTCCCCCAGGCGATGGCGATCGGTAACCACAACGGCACCAGCACGGTCAACGGAAACGGCGCCCGGTCGGTGTTCGGCAACTCCACCACTCACGGCAAGCTGAGCCCGCAACTGGAGCTCGTGCAGGGCGCGCTGAACAAGCCCTGCGTGGCATTGCCGGTCGAGGCCAACGTCGCGCACGTCTTCGGTTTCCTGGCGGGCGCGTCGCGGGACGTCAACGTTCTTTCGTCGCCGCAGAGCCAGCGGTGCACGGAGAACTCGGCGCGGGCGAAGGGTGACGAGGCGTTGTCGCGCATCGTGGACAACACCCCGGTTCCGTCCGGTAACGGAGCCCGTAACCACTGATCCGGTCATCGGCCGTACACCGGGGCTGCCGGCTTCCTCCTTGTGGGCGGGCCCGGACGTGCGGTACCTCCCTGCCGACCGTAGGGACAGGAATTCCATGTTCCCTTTTCGGTAGGAATTCGTATTCGGCTTGTCCCTCGCCTGTTCGAACTGCGGTAGTTTTCTCGCGTCGTATGCGCGGTGGCAATCTCCTGAAACGACTTTGCGTCATTCGGGCGATTCTTCGGAAAACTCTGCCGCGGGCGTTTCGTTGGCGAGGGTGAATTGTTATCAATGGTGGCAGCGGAGTTACGGGCGAGCAGGTTTTCGCCCGTGCGACACGATGGTCGTGATCGCTACGGACCCGCTGCAGGAAGGGCTGAAAGTGAAGTACGCAAAGGTCGCTGCAGTTACTGCCGGAACGCTCATGGCAGTGGGCGCGGCTGCGCCGGCGTTCGCCGATGCGCATGCCAAGGGCGGCGCCAAGCACTCCCCGGGCGTCCTCTCCGGCAATGTCGTTCAGGCGCCGGTCCACATTCCGATCAACGTGTGCGGAAACACCGTCGAGTTCATCGGGCTGCTCAGCCCGGCGTTCGGCAACCACTGCCTCAACCGCTGAACGCAAAATAATTTGAGCCAGGTCGCTCTGACCGGCCCCGGCGCGCAGTCCATGCGTGCCGGGGCCGTCGGCATTCGGCGGCAGGACCGGAAACACGAGCGGTTCGCTTCTTTCGGGTGGCGTTGTCAAGAAGGTGGAACTTCAGAGTTTCTCCGGGGGGCGGGACTCGTTAGTCAGGGCGAAAGCGGTGATCCGAGCAGCGAAGTGTTTGCTCACGCGGCGCTGGTGTCGCGAGCCCATCAAGCACCGCCCCGAGAAGGGACAGCGAAAAAGTGAAGTACGCGAAGTCTGCCGCGATTGTTGCCGGTTCTGTCATGGCGATCGTTGCGGCCGCCCCCGCTTTCGCAGCCGGCCCCACTGCCCCGCGCCCCGTGACCCCGCGCATGGGCCTCAACGGCGGTCTGGCGGACGTGCTGCACAACGAGCCGCTGGACGGCCGCCAGGTCGCGCCGCTGGTCAAGACGGTCAAGGCCACGGCGAAGACCGTGAAGGCCAAGAACTTCCTCCGTGGCAACAAGGTCAATGGGGCGCAGCAGTCGCTGCTGGGTGGTCTGCCGCTTCCGAAGTAATGATCGGGCGGGGCGTGATCTGAGATTCGCTGTTCGCTTTCGGTCCGGTGTTCCGGGTGAATTGCCTCGGCGGGTCCCATGCGGAACCCAGATCGGCAAGACGGTCCGGCAAGGCGGATCTGGGTGCCTGCTTCTTTGAGTGAATGAGTATCGCCCGGCTCGGTACGAGGCGCTGTCACACATTTTGGATGACATCCCGGCTCTCTCCGGGAACGGCAAGGGCTTCCATATGCCCGCCGGATAGGACCCGGGCCGCCCAGATCTCCTTCTTCTGGGCGGCCCGGATTTTGCTGTTTATGGGGAGGGTCAGGTGTGGGCTGAGTGTGATAATCGACCGAGGGTCGTGGCATTGTTATTGGGTCGTGACGGAAAGAGGTCGCGGCGTTCGTTATTCAGGGCGTGTGGAGGGACGCATGTCAATGCCCTTGCGAGATTGATGGGGTTGCCGGGGCATTGGCATGCCCGCCGGAAACGTGAACTTCAGCGCAGCACAATCGGGCCCGGGGCCCCCGCGGGGGGGCGGGGCCCCCGGTGTTTTCGGGGGGCGGGGCAAGCCCCCGGGGGGGGGGGGGGGGGGGGGGGGGCCCGGGGGGGGGGGGGCGGGCGCC
>NZ_JBIWOD010000005.1:458598-574586 GCF_044767545.1 Streptomyces sp. NPDC101227
TCCCCCCGCTTTGTGTGTTTGGGGGGGGGGCGGGGCTAGGGCCCCCCCCCCCATTAATCCTAACTCCCCCCCCCACACCCCGCCCCCGCGCCCCGCCCCCCCCCCCCGGGCCCGATGATGTTTCCGGGGTCAGGTAATTCCACCGGGGAGTCTGGGCAGTGTGGGCAGGCCCGGGAGATCGGGGGCCGGCAGCCCGCCGAGGGTAATGCTGGCGATGACGTTCACCAGTGCGGTGACGCTGTTCGCCGCCGCACTGGTGATGGTGGCCGGGTCGCCCGCCGAAATCGCGTTGAGCAGGGCATCGGCCTTTGTCTGGAGCCCGGTCAGGGACTCGGCCCGCAGATCGGCGGCCGTCTTTCCGGTGCCGGATCGCGAACCGTTGTCGGGCTGTGAGACGGACGGCGTCGAGGGAGTTGCGGCGGAGGCCTGCTGGGCGGCGCTGATGGCATTCCTGATGGCCGTGGTGTGGGTGCTGAGGAGATCCGCGGGCAGCTTTCCGCCGTCGGCGGCCGCCAGGACGTCATTGATCAGGTCGGTCACCGGCTTGAGCACTCCGGCGATATCGTCCAGGTTTTTGACCTGGTCCTTGAGGGCATCGGTGTTCGGCAGCGGAGCCCGGTGCGCGCGGGCGACGTCGGAACGGTGCGGGGCGTCGCCCATGGATGCGATGGCCTCTCCCGCGGCACCCAGGGCGAGGGCTCCGCACGCGGCGGCGGAGATGAGCAGACCGGCCTTTCGGGAGATACGCATGGCGGGTTCCTTTCCCGTGGTGTGCGCAGGAGCCGAGCGGTGCGCGGGTCTCAGCGTCACCCTGCGAAGGGTTTTGACGGTCTGCAAGATCTGCTGCGGCAGATGGGCGAGCCGCCATCGCAATGAATCCGGGGGCCCGGGTGACGGGGTGACGCCTTATGGGCCGGAGCAATTCCATCTGTTCGGGTGATGGTGCGGAACTCGCGCCCGTTTGGCGGGTTGGTCGAAGAGGGCTCCCGTATCGGGAGTTCCTGCTCCCGAAGGGTAATTGCGCGATGAAGAGGATGAGGGCGGGCGCCGCCGTGGCGTCGGCGCCGGTCGGGATCTCCGAGGCGGCCGCGCCGCAGACGGTGGCGAGCGGTGACCGGCACCGCAACCACTGACGGTCACGCGGCGCCGCCGGGGTTCGGCGGCCGGCCGAGCGGGTCCGGCGGGCCGCTCGGCCTGGGCCGCCCGGCCAGGCGGTCGCCGGCAGCGCCGGACGACTCGGCCGCGCGCCGTCGTCTCCGCGTCGCCGGGCGGACTGCGGCTGGAAGCCGCCCGGCGGTCGTACGACGGGTCGTGTGGATCAACGGAGGAAACCCGTGTCCGGCACGGGAAGGATCGTTCTTTCGCCCGTTGGTGGAGACCCTTCCGCCCGGGGGTTCGACGTGGCCTTGGGGTGCGGTTCGGGTGCGGTGGGTGATCCGGGAGCCCGTACGGCCCGAAGCTGGCAAAATTACATAAAGGGCGTAAATAGCATCCGCAATGGGAAGCCGCAAAGGCAGGCCGTGAAGGCGAAGAAGGCAAAGCCGCAACGAAGGCAAGCCGCAACGGCAAGCCGCAAAGCCGACTGATCGGTGAGGTGTGGGCCATGCGTATCGCACTGGCGCAGACGGACTGCGTGCTGGGTGAGGTGCCGGAGAATCTCGACATCGCCCAGGAGCAGATCAAGCAGGCGGCGGACCAGGGCGCCGATCTCGTCGTCTTTCCCGAACTGAGCCTGCACGGCTACCACTTGGGTGTGCTCAAGCGCGATACCTCCATCGAAGCGCGCGATTCCCGGCTGCTGGAGCTGAGCATTCTCGGGCCCGATGTGCTGGTCGGCCTGCATGAACACACCAGCCTGCGGGCGTACAACACCTCGGCGTACTACGCGGACGGTGCGCTGGTGCATGCGCACCGCAAGCTCTACCTGCCCAATTACCTTGCGTGGGAGGAGCGCAAGCATGTCAGCCCGGGGCAGTCGATGCGTGCGTACGACCTGACGAAGTCGCCGAGCGGTGGGCGGGGCGCCACCCTGGTGTGCAATGACGCGTGGCAGCCGGTGCTGCCGTGGCTGGCGGTGCAGGACGGCGCCGAGGTGCTGTTCGTGCCGACCAACAGCGCGGCGAGTCTGGATCCGGAGGCGATGGACACCATCGCGTACTGGGACACCCTGCTCGCCTATACGGCCAAGATGCTGCAGTGCTGGGTGGTGTTCGTGAACCGGGTGGGGAACGAGCACGGCGCCACGTTCTGGGGCGGTTCGCGGGTGGTGGATCCTCGGGGGACGGTGGTGGCGCAGGCGCCCAGATGGGAGCCCGGGCTGGTCACCGTCGAAATCGATCCCTCCGAGGCGCGCCGGCAGCGGCGCGCGGTGCCGCTGGTGGCCGAGGCCCGGCTGGGGCTGGTCGACCGCGAGGTGCGGCGGCTGATCGACGAGGGCGGGGACCACTAGGTCGTGTCCGATGGGTCATGGCCGGGCGCGCGGTCGGCGCCCGCGGTCCGTCAGTGGCCGGGGGCGGATTCCGGGCGGGGCGTTTCGGCCGGGCGCTCGTCCTTGAGGGCCTTGGCCTCGGACTTGAGGATGCGCATCGACCGGCCGAGGCCGCGCGCCATGTCGGGTAGCTTCTTCGAGCCGAAGAGCAGCACGAGGGCCGCGATGATCAGGAAGAGGTGCCAGGGCTCGAAGGCGTTGCGGAGCATGCGGCGCTCGCTTTCGTCGGGGGTGCCTGGGGCGGTCTGCCCAGTATGACCCGAACGGCCCGGCCGCCCGGTCCAGGGTGCGCACCTGGGTCCGGACGGCCGGTCGCGGCTACCAGCTGGACTTGCGCACGCCCGGCAGGTAGCCCTGGTGAGCCTGTTCCCGCAGGCGTACGCGAGAGAGCCCGAAGGCGCGGAAGTAGCCGCGCGGGCGGCCGTCGACGCTGTCGCGGTTACGGACCCGGGTGGCGCTGGCGTCCCGCGGCTGGCGGGAGAGCTCGCGCCGGGCGGCGAGGCGCTCCTCCTGGGGCGTCCGCGGATTGCGGATGAGGGCCTTGAGGAGGGCCCGCCGGGCGGCGTAGCGGGCGACCGTGGCGCGTCGCTTCTCGTTCTTGGCGATCTTGCTCTGCTTGGCCATCAGACCTTCTCCCCCCGGGCGCGGATCCGGGCGACGGCCGCTTCGATCCCGATCGTGTCGACGGTCTTGACGGCCCGTGCGCTGAGCGTGAGCCGGATGTGCCGGCCCTCGCTCTCCAGCCAGTAGCGCTTGCGCTGGATGTTGGGGTCGAAGCGGCGCGAGGTGCGGCGGTGTGAGTGGGAGATGGAGTTGCCGAAGCCGGGCTTGCGGCCGGTCAGCTGGCAGTGGGCGGACAAGGTGCGTTCCCTCCGGTGGTCGGGGCCCCCGCTGGGGCCTTATTGAAAATGGAAACCATTTACGTATACTACCTGGCATGGCCCGCAACGAACTACGCCCGGTCGTCAAGCTCCGCTCCACCGCCGGCACCGGCTACACCTACGTCACCCGCAAGAACCGCCGTAACGACCCCGACCGGCTGGAGCTGCGCAAGTACGACCCGGTCGCCGGGCGTCACGTGACCTTCCGAGAGGAGCGCTGAGGACCGCCATGAAGCCTGGAATCCACCCCGCCTACGGGCCCGTCGTCTTCCGCGACCGGGCCGCCGACTACGCCTTTCTGACGAGCTCGACGGCGACCAGTGACAAGACGGTCGTGTGGGAGGACGGGAACACCTACCCCGTCATCGACGTCGAGATCTCCTCGGCGAGCCACCCCTTCTACACGGGCACCGCCAAGGTCCTGGACACCGCGGGCCGCGTGGAGCGGTTCGAGCGCCGCTACGGCGTCACCGGCAAGCGCGGGGCCCGCTGATGGAACCGCTCAACGTCGTGCTGGTGGGCGGCCTGCACTCGGACGCGCGGCGGGCCGCCGTCGAGCGCCTGCTGCGCGCCGTGCCCGGCAGCGTCGCCCTCCACCACGACCTCGCCTCGGCGGCGGACGGCACCGTCCGCCGCACCGTCCGCGACGCCGGCGGCACGCTCGGCACCGGCGAGGCGCCGCTGGTCAACGACTGCGCCTGCTGCGCGCTGCGCGAGGACCTGGTGCCCGAGCTGGAGCGGCTGGCCGGGGGCGGGACCTGCCGGCTGGCGATCGTGGAGCTGTGGGACTCGGTCGAGCCGAAGGCGATGGCCGAGGTGGTCACCGCCTGCGGCAGCGAGAACCTCGCGCTGACGGGGGTGATCACGGCCGTCGACCCGGCGCTGCTGCTCCCGTACCTGGGGTGCGGCGACGACCTCGCCGAGGCGGGGCTCGCGGCCGCCGCCTCCGACCGGCGCACCGTAGCCGACACCTGGGCGCGGCAGCTGGAGTACGCGCCGGTGCTGGCGATCGCCGAGGGGGAGGAGCCGGCCGAGCCCGTGGACCTCGCCCTGCTGGCGCAGCTGCATCCCACGGTGCGCCAAGTGGCCGTCGAGTCAGGAGAGTTGGCGGCCGTTGCGATGGCCGGATTCGATGTGGAGGCGGCCGCCGCGCGGCAGCACCCGGCCTGTGCGCTGCTGCCGCAGGAGGCCGACGCGCAGGGCGTCGGCACGCTCGTATGGCAGCACACCCGGCCGTTCCACCCCGGGCGGCTCTACGCCGCGCTGGAGGACCTGACCTGTGCGGCGGCGCGCAGCCGGGGCCGGTTCTGGCTGGCCGACCGGCCGGACAGCCTGCTGTCCTGGGACGCGGCGGGCGGCGCGCTGTGCCTGGAGAACGCCGGGCCGTGGCTGGCCTCGCTCCCGGACGCGGCCTGGGAGATGGTGCCGCCGGTGCGCCGGGCCGCCGCCGCGCTGGACTGGCACCCCGAGAACGGCGACCGCGCCCAGCATCTGGTCTTCACCTCGCCCGGACTGGACCGCGAGGGGCTGACGTCCCTGCTGGAATCCTGCCTGCTGACCGACGCCGAGTACGCGGGCGGTCCGCCGGCCTGGAAGAGCCTGCCGGCCGCCTTCGACGAGCTGCTCGACCCGGTCTCGTAGGGCGGGCCGGAAACCGAAACCGGCCGTAGTTCCGTACGGATCCGGTCCCGCGGGAGCTGTGACGCGCCCGCACCGCCCGGGCGGTCCGCAGAGCCGGTGAAGCCCCGGCTGCCCGTGTAGCCCCGGCTGCCCGTGAAGCCCTCGCCCACTACCCGTGAATCCCGCAGCACCCATGAAGGAATCCCCCATGCCCCGTCGGCCCGACCCCCGCCGCAAGACCACGCCCCGCCCCAATCCGCTGGACGCGGCGGGCATCACCTACATCGACTACAAGGACACCGATCTGCTGCGGAAGTTCCTCTCCGACCGCGGCAAGATCCGCAGCCGCCGGGTCACCCGGGTCACCGCGCAGCAGCAGCGCCGGCTGGCCCGCGCGATCAAGAACGCCCGGGAGATGGCGCTGCTGCCGTACGCCTCCCGGTGACCTGGCCCGGGCGGCGTCGCGCGGCTTCCGTGTCGTGCGGGAGGGGCTGACCAACGGGTCCGCCACGTGGGCACGGGGAGTTGCCGGGGGCGTGGGCGAGGGCGGCCGATCGCGGACTTCGCCGCACGCCCCGCGCCCGCCGCGGAACGCTCTCCGCGGCCGGTCGAGGGCATTGCCGAGTGGGAACGGGACGTGCCACCGCGTCATGCGGAACGGCCGCCGGTCGATTGTGACGGAGGGTTCGGGGAAGGCGCTCGACGAGCTGTGACCGGGGCGGCACGCGCTGTCGTGCACGTGCATCTGCGCATGCATCTGCATGTGAACACAGCTATGATCCCCGGCAGTTGACGCCCTTTCTCACTGGGAGAGCCCTGTGCCCCACGCATACAACGGCATGGCCGCAACGGATCTCCGCGATGTGGCCTGGCAGAAGAGCCGGCACAGCAATTCCCAGGGTTCCTGCGTGGAATTCGCGAAGCTTCCCGGCGGTGAGATCGCGGTACGCAACTCCCGCTTCCCGGACGGCCCGGCGCTCATCTACACGCCGGCCGAGATCGCGGCGATGCTGCTCGGCGTCAAGGACGGGGAATTCGACCACCTCGTCAGCGAATAGGCGCGCACGACAAAGGCCCCGTCCGGGCTGGGCGCCTTCAGGGGCCGCCGGGCAGGGCCTTGCATGCGTGCACCGGGGTGCGGTTCTCCGCTCTCGCCGGTCTCTCGAGTTCTCCCGTTCCGGTTCCGGCGCTACGGCAGCCGGAACTGGGCCCACACGATCTTGCCGTGCATCGCGCCGGTGAGCCGGTGCCAGCCCCAGCTGTCGCTGAAGGATTCCACCAGGTAGAGCCCGCGCCCCGATTCCGCGGCCGAGTCGGCCTCTCCGGCGACCGGTGACGCGTCGCTGGGGTCGCGTACGGCACAGATGAGCCGGGAGGACCAGCGCATCAGGTGCAGCCGGGCGGGCGCGGCGCCGCCGCCGGCCTCCGGCATGCGGGGCTCCGGGACCCGGGCCTCCGGGGCGAGTGGCTCCGTGGCGAGGATCGCATGCCGCAGGGCGTTGGTGACGAGCTCGGAGACGACCAGGGCGACCCCGTCGAAGAGTTCGTCCAGATCCCAGTCCTGGAGGGTGTCGCGAGTGAACTTCCGTGCACCGCCGACCGATTCGTACCGCGGCGGGAGCGTGCAGGACACGGATCCGGAGACGGACAAGGGGTCGACGGGAGGAAGGCCCTGCCATAACGGCTCGAGCATGGTCAAAACCCTGGTCCCCATGCGAGGCACTCCTGGCGTTCGCGGACGTCATGATCCTGGCCGGTCAGCCGGATCTGGCGGATCTTTCACGAGCGAGCATGCGTGCGACGCCTATCGTTCCCAATGGTCACGACAGATGCAAGGGCAGATGCACGTGCACGCGCGGTAATTGCGTAGAACCGGGCGGTATCGGGCCGATTTTTTCTCCGACGCGGTGTGGAGGCCTTGCGGGGAAGTCACATATCAGTAACCGCACGAGCACTCAACGAAGCGCGAACGTGGCAGACTGCGGCGCACCATTGGACGGGGTGGGGTCACAGGAGGGTCTGAGAGGTGTCCGAAGGTGAGTCGAGCGGGTCGGTGGTGCGGCGCATCCTGCTGGGGGCGCAGCTCCGCAGGCTTCGTGAATCGCGCGGCATAACCCGTGAGGCGGCCGGCTACTCGATCCGTGCGTCGGAATCCAAGATCAGTCGCATGGAATTGGGGCGGGTGAGCTTCAAGGCGCGGGATGTGGAGGATCTGCTCTCGCTGTACGGGGTCGGGGACGAGCAGGAGCGCGATGCGCTGCTCTCCCTCGCCCGGGAGGCCAATGCGACGGGCTGGTGGCACAGTTACACCGATGTGCTGCCCGGCTGGTTCCAGACATATGTCGGCCTGGAGGGTTCGACGTCCGTCATTCGCAACTACGAAGTCCAGTTCGTACATGGGCTGTTGCAGACGGAGGGGTATGCGCATGCGGTCGTCAAGAGCGGCATGCCCGGCGCCGGCACCGCCGAGATAGAACGGCGCGTCGCGCTGCGGCTGGAGCGGCAGAAGCTGCTGGTGGCCGAGCAGCCGGCGGAATTCCACTGTGTGCTGGACGAGGCGGCGCTGCGTCGCCCGTACGGTGACCGCGCGGTCATGCGGGACCAGTTGCGGCATCTGATCGATCTGTCCGAGCGGCCGAATGTGCACCTCCAGGTCATGCCGTTCAGCTTCGGCGGGCATGCGGCGGAGAGCGGCGCGTTCACCATGCTCGGATTCCCGGAGTCGGGTCTGCCGGACGTCGTCTATCTGGAACAGCTGACCAGCGCGCTGTACGTGGACAAGCCGGAGGAAGTGGCGCAGTACGCGCGGGCGATGGACCGCCTCCAGGGAGACGGGCCGAATCCGGCCGAGACCCGCGACCTGTTGCGTGGTCTACTCCAACTCATGTGACGCGTGAGTAGGATGAAAAACCATCAGGAGTCAGCACCCCACAATGCGGCGCCCTGAGCGCCCTGTTCTCCAGATCGGGATGGCATGTCCTACTTCGACGAGTTGGCGTATCAGTTCATCGACGGCGAGTGGCGCTCGGGCAGCGGCTCTTGGGACATCGTCGATTTCAATCCCTACAACGGCGAAAAGCTGTCCTCCATAACCGTCGCCACGGTCGAGGAAGTCGATCAGGCGTATCGCGCCGCCGAGCGCGCCCAGCGGGAATGGGGCACGACCAATCCCTACACCCGGCGGCTGGTCTTCGAGCGGGCGCTGCGGATCATCGACGACCGCGAGGAAGAGCTGGGCGCGGCGATCGCCGCGGAGGTCGGCGGGACCCTGGCCAAGGTGGGCTTCGAGCTGCATCTCGTACGGGAATTCCTGCGCGAGGCGATGCAGCTGGCGCTGCGCGCCGAGGGCCGGATTCTGCCCTCGCCCATTGACGGCAAGGAGAACCGTCTCTACCGGCTTCCGGTCGGTGTCGTGGGTGTCATCTCGCCCTTCAACTTCCCGTTCCTCCTGTCGATCAAGTCCGTCGCGCCGGCCCTCGCGCTGGGGAACGCCGTTGTCCTCAAGCCGCACCAGAACACCCCGATCTGCGGCGGCGGGCTGGTCGCGAGGATCTTCGAGGAGGCCGGGCTGCCGGCCGGGCTGCTGAATGTCGTGGTCACCGACATCGCGGAGATCGGGGACGCGCTGATCGAGCACCCGGTGCCCAAGACCATCTCCTTCACCGGCTCGGAGAAGGTCGGCCGCCATGTCGCGACGGTCGCCGCCGCCAACTTCAAGCACTCGATCCTGGAACTGGGTGGCAACAGCGCGCTGGTCGTCCTGGACGACGCCGATATCGACTACGCCGTGGACGCCGCCGTCTTCAGCCGCTTCGTTCACCAGGGCCAGGTCTGCATGGCCGCCAACCGCGTGCTGGTGGACCGCGCCGTGGAGCGGGAGTTCACCGAGAAGTTCGTCGCCAAGGTCGCGTCCCTGAAGGTGGGCGACCCGACGGATCCGGGGACCCACATCGGGCCGCTGATCAACGAGGGCCAGGCCGAGGCCATCGCCGCCCTGGTGGACCGGGCGGTCGCCGACGGCGCCGCCGCGCTCGTTCACGGTGAGACCCGGGGCACGCTGGTGGGACCGAGCGTGCTCAGCGGTCTGCCCGAGGACTCCCCGCTCCTCACCCAGGAGATCTTCGGCCCGGTCGTCCTGCTGATTCCCTTCGACGGTGACGACGAGGCCGTACGGCTCACCAACGCCACGCCGTACGGGCTCAGCGGCGCCGTGCACACCGCGGACATCGAGCGCGGGGTGCGGTTCGCCAAGCGCATCGACACCGGGATGATCCACATCAACGACGGCACGGTGCACGACGAGCCGATCGTGCCGTTCGGCGGCGAGAAGAGTTCCGGGGTGGGGCGGCTGAACGGCGACGCGATGGTGGAGGCGTTCACGACGACGAAGTGGATCTCCATTCAGCACGGCCGGTCGCAATTCCCGTTCTGAGTCCGGCTTTTGAGCGTCTAGGACGTGAACCGTCCTAGACGCTCCCTAGTGTGTGGGGTGTCGGAAGGCGGGCGGCAGGAGGCCACCCGCCGGTGGACGCCACGAAAGGCGGCTTCATGCCCACTTACGTTCCTGCCGAGGCCGACGGTGACGAGCGCGGCGCACTGCTGGGCTTTCTGGAGGCGCAGCGCGGCGGACTGCGGCGGGCGGTCCTGGGGGTCGGCGATGAGCAGGCGACCCAGCGGCCGAGCGCCAGTGAGCTGTCGCTGTTCGGGCTGGTCAAGCATGTCGCGGAGGTCGAGCAGGGCTGGGTCGCGATGGCCCAGGGGCGCCCGCACCCCCGGAGCCCGGAGACCTATCACCTGAGTTTCGAGCGGGAGGGCGACGAGACGCTGGCCGGCCTGCTGGCGTTCTGGGACGACGTCGCGCGGGACACGGAGAAGTTCATCCGCTCCGTGCCGAGCCTGAACGACACCTTCCCGCTGCCGGAGGCGCCCTGGTTCCCGCCGAACGCCCGGCAGTCGATGCGCTGGCTCGTGCTGCATCTGATCGAGGAGGCCGCCCGGCACGCCGGTCACGCCGACATCGTCCGCGAGTCCCTCGACGGCAAGACGGCCTTCGCGCTGGTGGACGAGGAGCAGACGGCGCGGGAGGGGTAACGGCCGGCCGGGGGAGTGGGATGGCAGGCGGGGGATATGGGTGCGCGCTTCGCCCCCGTCAACTCCCTTGTCGCTGTGGGGAGTTAGGTGCCATCCGCCGTACGTGCCACTTCTCGGCCGCCCTCGTGCCCCGGTCTCGTCAGGCCGGGGTGAACGGCCGGACGAGGTGCGTCTGATCAAAGTGGAATAGCTCAGTCCGTCGATGGTCGGGGCCGTCTAGTCTGTGGGCAGGACGGCTGTGAGGGATTGAGGAGACGATGTCGGCGATCCGGCTGCTGGTGTTGGGCGCCGTGCGGCAGCACGGGCGGGCGCACGGCTATCAGGTGCGCAACGACCTGGAGTACTGGGGCGCCCACGAGTGGTCCAACGCCAAGCCGGGCTCGATCTATCACGCGCTCAAGCAGATGGCGAAGCAAGGGCTGCTGCTCGCCCATGACGTCGCGCCCAGCACCGCCGGCGGCCCGCCCCGTACCGAATACGAGCTGACTGAGGCGGGCGAGGCGGAGTTCTTCACGCTGCTGCGCGCGGCGCTCTCGCGGCACGACCAGAAGGCCGATGTGCTGAGCGCCGGCATCGGTTTTCTGCTGGATCTGCCCCGGGCCGAGGCGGTGACGCTGCTCAAGGAGCGGGTGCGCGGCCTGGAGGAGTGGCGGAGCACGGTCACCGAGTACTACACGCCCGAGGGAGGGCCCGGTCAGCTGGGCCACATCGGCGAGATCATGAACATGTGGGTGTGCTCCGCGGACAGCGGCGCGGCCTGGACCCGTGGGCTGATCGAGCGGATCGAGGGCGGGGCGTATGTCTTCGCGGGGGAGGGGGAGCCGTTCGTGGGGGTGTTGGCGGAGGGGCAGAAGAACCCGTACGCGACGGGGGACGTGCATCCCGGGGACGGCCGCTGAGCCGGTCCCCGGACCCGCTGTGAGCCCACCGTGCGGCCACCGGGAACCCGCTGTGAATCCGCTGTGAGGACGATCACGCGGGGGGCGGCTGTCCGGCGTGCAACCTTCGAGGGAAATCGCGGGTCATGTACGCGTACAGCCGTATCGCGGAGGGCATCGCGGCGGCCGCTTTGACTCCCGAAGAAGGTCTCGATGAAGCTTCACCGCACTCTGGCGACCGCAGTGGTCACCGCCGTCATGGGGCCCGTGGCACTGCTCGCGGCGACCGCCGCCCATGCGACGGGGGAGGAGCCGGCCGCCACGGCCAAGCCGTCCGCGTCCGCGTCCGCCGAGCCGAGCGCCGCCGAGTCGGCCGTGCCGAGCGGTGAGCCGTCCCCCGCGTACACCCGCCCGACCTTCTGTTCCGGCATCCCCGACGAGGACCGCGGCAAGACGGGGCTGCGCGGCCTCCCGGGCAAGATCGTCGCGGGATCGGGCTGGCACGAGTTCACCTATCGCGTGCGCAACGTGTCCAAGGTCAAGGTGATGGAGATCGACGTCGACCTCGATCTCGGCACCGCGGACCCGAAGATCAATGACGTCTCCGAGCTGGTCGTCACGGTCGACTGGTTCAACCCGGCCACCGGCAAGTGGAAGCCCATCGAGGGAGGCGGCGCCGGGGTCTTCGACAACCACGAGTTCGCCACCCTCAAGAACATCGAGCCGGGCCGGTACGCGGACGCCAAGATGCGGATCAAGATCGGCAAGAAGGCCAAGGCGGGCTCCGGCTACTTCTTCACCACCGGCCATTCGTACGGCGAGGACGGCCAGTGCGGCTTTGACGAGATCAGCCGGTTCGACTTCCACGTCCTGGCCGCCGGCAGCAAGCCCGGCAAGGTGACGGATGCCAAGGTCAAGCCGGGGAAGGCGGGCACGCACGGGCAGGCGGGGACGCCGGGCAAGCCCGGAACGGCCGGCCGCAAGGGCGCCGCGGGCCACACGGGCGCCGCGGGCACCGCGGGCGCCGCGGGGAACAAGCCCGGCGCGCTCGGCTCCGAGACCCCGGTCGACGGCAAGCTCGCCGCGACCGGTTCCTCCGACGCGCTGCCGACCGTCGCCGCCATCGGTGGCGCAGCGGTCCTCGCGGGTGCCGGGGCGGTTTTCGTCGTGCGGCGGCGCCGGGAAGGTTCCGGCGCATAGGCCGTAGGGAACGCGGGGCCGGCGGCGTCAGCGGGAGTCGTCGGCCCGCGCCCGGCGGGCGCGGCGCAGCATGATGACGGCCGCGCCCATCGCCAGCGTCCCGGCGCCGGCGCCGATGACCGCCATGGGCGGGATGCCCCCGCTGCCGGCGTCGTCCTGCCCCGGCTTGTCGGCGTGGTGTCCGGGTGCCGCCGTCACGACGATGCCGTTGCTGCGCTTGACCCGCCCGTGGTGGCTGACGACCGTCACGGGATAGCTGCCGCCGTCCAGGTCGGACCGGATCCGGGCCGAACCGTAGAAACGCGGGTCGTCGCCGTCGCCGGCTTTGCTGTCGTCCCGCTTCAGCCGTACCGGCCCCTCGAACGCCGGGGAGGTCGCGGTCAGTCGCTCCTCCTCACCCGGGTCGGGCGAACCGTCCCGCCACACCACCTGCATCCGGCCGCCGGCCTTGACGCGGAAGTGGCGGCCGGATACCTCGATGTCGCCGCGCTTCCGGTAGAACTCGGGGCCGCGCCCCTTGCCTGTGTAGTCGTAGTCGCCGGGGCGGGAGGCCCGTACCTTGAGCCGGCCCTCGTCGATCACCTGCCCCTTCGGGCCGGTCAGCACCACCTTGTACGTACCGTCCTTGGCGTCCGGCCGCACGTCCGGCGCCGCCTCGAACATCCGCGGCAGGTGCCAGTAGCCGCCGTTCTCGTCATGCTTGAGCGGGACGGGCGCCTTGAATGCCTTCGAGCGCACCGTGAAGGACGTGCCGGTCTCCCCCGGGTACAGATCGTCGTAGGACAGGCCGACCGGCGCGCCGGGGCGCTGCCCGTCCAGATCGCCGGTCACCTCGAACGACGGCCGGGGCGCGGCCACCACGTGGACCGTGCCCCGCTCCGTGACGCGTCCGGCGATCTCGACCGTGAGCGGGTAGGCGCCGGGTCCGGTCTTCATCGCGATCGCGGCCCGCGCGCGGTAGCTGAGGCCCCAGGCGGACTCCATCATCGGGTCCTGGTGGTAGGCGAGCCGGAGGGGGTGGGAGAAGGCCGGGGAGCTCACGACGATCTTCTCGTGCCGGGTTCTGACGCCGGTCACCTCGAGGTCGACGAGCTGGCCGGGCCGCTCGCCGGTGCTCTGGAACATCAGCTGCGGCTTCTTCTTGGCGTGGCTGCCGTCGTCGGCCGCCGCAACGCCCGGCGCACCGGTGCCGCACACCGCCATCGCGCCGCATGTCGCGGCAACCGTGATGCGCAACCAGCCCACGACGCTGCCCCCTTGATCCGGTTTCCCGGAAAGAGGTGGGTAGCGCCCGATTGGTTGCTTCGCGCCCGCCGGTCGTCGCCCGTCGCCCGCTGTCCGACTCATGCCGGACGGAAGGCGGTCAGTGGTGGAACGCCGTCGCCACGCCTTCCGGCCGTTGCAGCGGGCCGGGCTGCTGCCGGAGTTCGGGCAGGAGCTGTTCCAGGTCGGAGAGGAAGAGGTCGGCGAGGTCCTGGGAGAAGCCGTTGCGGCAGACGACGCGCAGGACGGAGAGGTCCTCGCGGTTCGGGGGGAAGGTGTAGGCGGGGAGCAGCCAGCCGCGTTCCTTCATGCGCCGGGAGACGTCGAAGACGTCGAAGGCCTTGATGTCGTCGGCCGTGGTGAAGGCGAAGACGGGCAGTTCGTCGCCGCGGGTGAGGAGGCGGAAGTCGCCCAGCGCATCGATCCGTTCGGCCATCGAGCGGGCCACATCGCGCGTCGCCTGCTGTACGGCGCGGTAGCCCTCCCGGCCCAGCCGCAGGAACGTGTAGTACTGGGCGGCGACCTGGGCGCCGGGGCGGGAGAAGTTCAGGGCGAAGGTCGGCATGTCGCCGCCCAGGTAGTTGACGCGGAAGACCAGCTCCTCGGGCAGGGCTTCGGCGTCGCGCCACAGCGCCCAGCCGACGCCGGGGTAGACCAGGCCGTACTTGTGCCCGGAGGTGTTGATCGAGGCGACCCGTGGCAGCCGGAAGTCCCACTTCAGGGCCGGGTCGAGGAACGGCGCGATCATGGCGCCGGACGCGCCGTCGACGTGCACCGGGATGTTCCAGCCCGTGCGTTCCTGGAGCTCGTCGAGGGCGGCGCAGATGTCGGCCACCGGCTCGTAGGACCCGTCGAAGGTCGAGCCGAGGATGGCGACGACGCCGATGGTGTTCTCGTCGCAGAGTTCGACGGCGGTCTCCGCGTCGAGGTGGAAGCGGTCGCCTTCCATCGGGACCTGGCGCGCCTCGACCTCCCAGAAGTTGCAGAACTTCTCCCAGCAGACCTGGACGTTGGCGCCCATGATGAGGTTGGGCCGGGCCTGACCCGGATAGCGGTCCTGGTTGCGCTGCATCCAGCGCCGCTTCAGGGCCATCCCGGCCAGCATGCAGGCCTCGCTCGACCCGGTGGTGGAGCAGCCGACGGTGGAGGACGGGTCGGGCGCGTGCCACAGGTCGGCGAGCATGGCCACGCACCGTCGCTCCAGCTCGGCGGTGCGCGGGTACTCGTCCTTGTCGATCATGTTCTTGTCGCGGCAGTCGGCCATCAGGATGCCGGCCTGCGGCTCCATCCAGGTCGTGACGAAGGTCGCGAGGTTGAGCCGGGAATTGCCGTCCAGCATCAGCTCGTCGTGGACGAACTGGTAGGCGGTGTGCGGGGGGACCGGGCCGTCGGGCAGCGTGTGCCGCGGGGGCGAGGCGGTCATGCCCGAGACCGGATCGGCCTCGCCGTAGAAGGGGTTGACCGAGTGGCCGGCGGTCCGCCGGTCGCTTTCGGTTGCGCCTTTGTGGAGGGTCATGGTCCGCCGTCCGTCCGTCCGTGAGCTAGGGGTCAACTGGCCTGCGACAGGCCGGACTTGATCGCCCGGGTGAATTTCACGACGCGCCTCGCCTGGATGCGCGCGGCGGTACGGGCCTCGTCGTCGACCGGGACGTCCGGGCCGCCGACGTGCGAGGTGCCGTACGGATTGCCGTCGGTGAACTTCGCGGCGTCGGTGTATCCGGGGGTGACGAGGATGCCGCCGAAGTGGTGGATGGTCTGGTAGAGCGCGAGGAGGGTCGATTCCTGGCCGCCGTGCTTGGTCGCGGACGCGGTGAACCCGCTGTAGACCTTGTCGGCCAGATGGCCCTGCTGCCAGTGGCCGCCCAGGGTGTCCAGGAACTGCTTGAGCTGCGAGGACACATTGCCGAAGCGGGTGGGCGTACCGAGGATCACCGCGTCCGCCCAGAGGATGTCCTCGGGCCTGGCCTCCAGGATGTCGGCCGTCGCCCTGGCGTTCGCCGCCCACGCCGGATTGGCGTCGATGGCCACCTGTGGCGCCAGCTCGGCGGCCCGGCGCAGCTCCACCCCCGCCCCCTCGTGCTCGGCGGTGTCCGCGATCACCCGGGCGAGCTCCGCGACGGTGCCGGTCGAGGAGTAGTAGATGACGGCCACGTGCACCGGCGGGGGGTGGGACGGCGGCGGGTCCGGGGACATGGGTACCTCCTCGCCCCCGACGATAGGGGCACAGCGGAAGCCCGGCCTCCAGGATTCGGCCAGAGGGGCGGACGCCCTGGGCGGCCCTCGCCGCGCCCCGTACGGCCGGGCGTGGAAGTCAGCGGGCGGCCGGCTCGCCGGTGACCGCCGGGCGCACCTTGGTGAGCATCAGGTCGAGGAACCGGTCGGGGCGGCGGAAGGACGCGAAGTGGCTCGCGTCCTCGATGAGCGCGAACTCCTTGACCGGGGCGGTGACGTCGTCGAAGAACCGCCGGGCCCCCTCGGGCGGGGTGAGGACATCGCGCTCGCCCTGGAAGACGAAGAACGGGATGCGGAACGCGGTGCCCTCGGCCCATTCGTCGATCGTCACGCACTCGGGCGCGATGCGCTCGGAGTAGGTCATGCCCTTCAGGTAGGTGTGCAGCTCGCGGAGGGTGTGCAGCGGGGAGAACCACAGCGAGCGGATCACCACGGTCTTCATGGTGTCGTAGGTCAGCGGGTCGGAGGTGACGAGGAGCTTGTTGTACGTGGTCCACTGCTCGGTGCTCCAGGCCGACTTGTCGGGACCCAGCGCGGTGACGGCGGCGAGCTCCTTGCGCTTGCCCGCCGTCCGCAGCCGGTCCACCAGCGCGTGGTACGCCGCGCGCTCGCGGCCGCCGGCGTTGACGTTCTGGTCGGTGCCGACGTAGGCGGAGTACAGCTCGGGGTGGCTGCGGGCCAGGCGCAGCCCGAGGACGGAACCCAGGGAGTTGGCGACCAGCAGGACCTTCTCGACGCCGAGCCGGGCGCGGAGGTGCTCGGTGACCTCGAGGGCGTCGCGCCGGAGCCGCTCCAGACTCATCTCGCCCTGTCCGTCCGGGCCGGTGCGGCCGAAGGTCTTGGCCGCGCCGCGCAGGTCCCAGCGCACGAGGGTGAAGTGCCGCTCCCAGGCGCGGGTGCGCGGGGTGAAGACGAGGTTGGAGGCGCCGGGGCCGCCGTGGATCTCGAGGATCACCGGGTTGCGGAGGTCCTCGCCGCGGATCGAGATCCACTGGTCGATGCCGCCGATACGGACGAGGCCGGCCTCGTCGATGCCGTTCGGGGTGGTGATGCGGAGCTTCTTGGCGTGGGCGGCGCGCTTGAGCTGCCGGTAGCCCAGCAGGCCGGCCGGGGGCGCGGCGAGGACGGTGGCGGAGGCGAGGGCGAGGATGCCGAGCATGAGTGAGTGTTCCCCCTAAACTGTTTATGACGTAAGCGGTGACGTTTAAGGTATATACAGTTGGTGGGGGTGTCAACGCGTCAACCACCCCGCGCCGCAGCACCGACAGTGAGGACCGTCATGGCCAAGGAGAAAGCGCGCGACCTGCGCACGAGCGTGGCGCTGCTGTGGGGCGAGCAGGACCAGCCCACCCGCGGCCCCAAGCCCAGCCTCACCCCGCGCCGCATCGCCGAGGCCGCCGTGGCCCTTGCCGACGCCGAGGGGCTGGACGCCGTCTCGATGAACAAGGTCGCCGCCGAGTTCGGCGTCTCGGCGATGGCCCTTTACCGCTATGTGCCCGGCAAGGCCGAACTCGTCGAGCTGATGGTCGAGGCCGTCAGCTCGGAGCGCCCCGACCTCACGGCCGCGGGCCCCGGCTGGCGGCCCCGGCTGGAGGAATGGGCCCGCCGGTCATGGGCCGTCTACCGGGCCCACCCCTGGCTGCTCGCGGCCACCGCGATGCGCCGCCAGGTCATGGGGCCGGGCCAGCTCGCCTGGCTGGACGCCGCGCTCGCCGCCATGGAACCGACCGCCCTGACGGCCGCCCAGCGCCACCAGGTCTTCCTCCTGATCGTCGGGCTGGTGCGCAACCTCGCCCAGCAGCGGGCCGACTTCGACGAGGAGCACAACCGGGAGTGGAACCGCCTCACCGGCGAACTGCTCGACCGTCACGCCGACAGCTTCCCCGCCCTGACCAGGGCCATCGCGCAGGGCGCCTTCGCGCCGCCGCCGGTCGACCCGCTCGACTTCGGCCTGGAGCGCATCCTCGACGGCGTGCAGGCGCTCATCGACGACGCGGAGGCAGACTCGACGCCCGGTGGGGGCGCGAAGACGTAGGACCGGCGGGCCCCTCGCCGCTGCTCTTTCCCTACCCCACGAGGGCGCGGGTCAGCTTCATCAGGCGGGCGCGGGCGTGGGCGTCGTAGGCCTGCTCGTGGGCCCGCGCGTCGGTGAATCGGTCGAAGTAGCGGCCCGTGGTGGTCGCCAGGTCCGGGTCGGTGAGCAGGCGAACGGTCGGCCGTACGCCCTCGTCGATGCCGGTCACCGGTGTCAGTCCGTACTCGCGCACCCCGTCGGTGTCCATCAGATGTGCCGGGTGCAGCGTGTTGACCGTGACGCCGGTGCCGTCGAGCTCGGCGGCCAGCTCGAACGTCGCCATGATCAGGGCGAGTTTGCTGCGGCAGTAGGCGCGCAGGCCCTCGTAGTCCCGCTCCAGCATGACGTTGTCGAAGTCGATGGCTTCCTGCCCTATCGAGGCGACATTGACGACGCGGGCGGGCGCCGAGGCGATGAGCAGCGGCAGCAGATCGCGGGTGAGGGCGTACGGGGCGAGGAGGTTCACCGCGAAGCGGAGTTCGTGCCCCTGCCGGCTCAGCTCGCGCTGGAGCGGCTCGGCGCCGCCGCCCGCGACGGCGTTGTTGATCAGCCCGTCGAGCCGGGGCTCGGCCGCGCGGATCTCCGCGACCATCGCGTGCACCTGGTCGAGGTCGGCCAGGTCGGCGAGGTAGGTGCGGACGGTGGCGTTCGGGGCGGCGGCCCGTACCTCGGCCGCGACGGCGTCGAGGCGTGCCTGGTTGCGGCCGTGCAGCAGGACGGTGCCGCCGCGCGCGGCCAGCTCCAGGGCGAGGCCACGGCCCATGCCCTGGGTCGCGCCGGTGATCAGTGTGGTGGGTTGGCTGCTCATGCGGCCAGTGTGGCGGCTGGGCACGGTGATCGATCCGAGGGTTAGCTCGCACCGCGCCCGGCGCGGCGAGGCTGACGCTCGTCACCGCGACGCCCGAGGCGTCGGCGTCGGGCGACCCAGCGGCAGAACTCCGTCCCGAGTCCCAGCAGCAACACCCCGCAGAGCGCGGCGGCGACCAGCGACTGCGATACGCCGGTCACCGGCAGACCGGCCCGGAAGGCGGCAACGGCGGCCAACGCCAGGCCGGCAGGTCCCGCCGTCAGCACCAGCCAGAGCCGTACCGCCGCGCCCGGTACGGGCTTTCCCTCGGCGGCCCATATCTTGACGCTGCCCCAGAACCAGAAGGCGACCAGGGCCGCCACCTCAAGCGCCGCGAGCGCGACACCCAGCAAAACGTCCACGGCCCACGTGAGCATGCCGCTCCCCATCCCCTCGCGGGACTCACCGACGATGGCCCCCGCGATGTTCCACGGGGGCCATGCTCGTCGGATGCGCCCAATGGGCTTCAGGCGCCCGGCAGTTCGGCGTCCTTGACGGCGGTGACGAAGGACGACCAGCCGGCGGCCGAGAAGACGAGCGCCGGGCCGTGCGGGTCTTCCTTGCTGTCGCGGACGGGGACGAGGCCGGGGAGGTCGTCGCGGACCTCCACGCAGTCGCCGCCGTCGGGGTTGCTGTAGCTGCTCTTGCGCCAGGTGGCAGAGCTCAGGTCAGGGCTGTTGCTGCGCTTCATCTCTGTATCCCCTTGCCGCTTCTTCGATCAGGGCCAGGGACGCCTCGGGCGGCAGTGCGGCGGCCCTGAGCAGATCGTACGACCTTCGATACTCCGTCACGAGCGGTGGATAGTCGATGACTTGCCCGCTGTGAACGTTCTCGGTGTAGACCAGCGGCGCCGCGTCGGGGAAGGTTACGACCTTCATGAAACCCATCATGAGTGGGGCCGTGGCGGCTGTGACCGGAAGGATCTGCAAAAAGCTCTGCGTCGATTGGATTATTTCGACGATGTGCTCCAGCTGCTCGGCCATCAGCTCGGGTGGTAGCAGGGGGGTGCGGATCATTGCCTCAGACAGGATGCCCCAGTACATGGGGCGGATCTCATGCTTCCAGAGCTCTGCGCGCGCGACCCTCGCGTGCACAAGCTGCTCGACCTTCTCGGGCTTCAGCCACGGTTTTCCGGTCTTCGCTACCTTCCGGGCGTAGGGGTCGGTTTGCAGCAGTCCGGGGATGAGCGCGGGAGCCCAGTCCTCAATCGTCGCGGCGTGCTGCTCCATCTCCGCGACATCTGCGAAGTACTCCGCAATGCCGGACTGACGTGCCTTCGCTGCATCTTTACAGCGACGCTCGAAGAACCCATTTGTCTCGAGCTTCTTGTCGACGTGGACGGCCAGGTCCACCGGCATCCGCCGCTCCCCCCGCTCAATCTGGCTGAGAAACGAGAGGCCGCGGAAGCTGCCTTCCACTAACTGTTCGAGCGTGAGTCCCGCGGTTTCCCTCAGATAGCGCAACTCGGCGCCGTAGAAGCAGGGAACACTCGCTGATGCGTCGGGATCCTTGCGAGGAGGCATCGTTCACCACCCAACTTGCTGGATTGCCGTGCGCAACCCAATTGCCTTCCACGCTGCGTGGGTTGACCTCACGCTGTAAGGGACTCGTCACAATGTGCACAGGAAGGCGTACGACGCATGTCCGACCCTCACGAGGACGTCCATCAGAGTGCAGAGCTGCTTCTCGCCGCGCTCCAGGCCAACGGCATCACGCTGCCGTCGCTCGGTATCGATCTGCCGAGCCTCGCGGGCAGCTACGGCGTCCCGCTCGTCGCCCTCGGGAATTGCAATGCGGCCACCGCCCGCAAGCTGGCCGAGGCGCTCCGTAGAGCCGCCGGGAAGTAGCAGGCAAAGACCCCCGCGACCGCTGGCACCGGCCCGGGGGCATGGCCATCAACTAGTCAGGAGAAGACGGCATGACCGACCTTAGCCGGATGCTCTTCGAGACGCTGCTGCGTTGGTTAATTCCCGGTCGCGGACAGCATCGGGCGCTCAACGGGCCGACGACCGGCACCCGTTGGCGGGTGGAGGTGCCGCCGGGGCGGCGCCGTCTCGTCTGTGTGCGCCGGGTGCCGCCCGCGCTGCTCGTGATGTGCAGCGCGGACAGCCGGCTCGTACGGCCCTATGTGCTCAGCGATGACGAATGGCGGGAGCTGCGGGCGCGGCACGTCAGGCGGGAGGAGCTGACGGAGAACGTCCGGCGGCTCAACCGGTGGTCGTCCGGGGGCGGCGGGCGCCGCCAGGACCTGTCCTAGCTGCTCGCGCTGGCCAGCGACAGTTTCGCGGCGAAACCGAGAAAGGCCGCTCCGGCGCCCGCGGAGAGCCCGGCCGTCAGCTTGCGGCGGCGGCGGAAGGTGGCGGCCAGGTACGTACCGCTGAAGATCAGGATCGAGAGGTACGTGAAGCTGAAGAGCTGGGCCCAGGCGCCGAGCGTGACGAACGACAGGACCGGGTGGGCGTAGGACGGGTCCACGAACTGCACGAAGAAGGAGATGAAGAAGAGGATCGCCTTGGGGTTGAGGAGGCTGATCACCAGGGCCCGGCGGTACGGGCGCTCGATCGTCTCCTTGGGCTCGGCGGGCTTCCCGGCGCGCTCCGCCCGGCGGGCCTCGCGGCCGCGCCACAGGGCCCAGGCGCCGCGCAGCATCCCGACCGCCAGCCAGGTCAGATAGCCCGCGCCGGCGAATTTCACGATCGTGAAGAGGACCGGCGTGGTCTGGAGGAGCGAGGCCACCCCGCCGGCCGACAGGGTCATCAGGACCGTGTCGCCGCACAGGACGCCGAGCGCGGCGCGGTAGGCGATGCGCGGGCCGCGCCGGGCCGCCACGGAGACGACGTACAGCGAATTCGGGCCCGGAAGCAGAATGATCAGCGCGAGGCCCACCAGATAGGTGGACAGATCCGTTATCCCCAGCATGTGCGGCAGGATCTCACCCGCCGAGACGTCACCTCACCGGTTTTTCAGCATGCGGACTTGCACCTCACGCGGCGTGAGGACACATCGTGGAGTGCGTACGGAGCACGGCCCGAAAAGGAAAGGGCGCGGAAGTGAGCTATTCGGTGGGGCAGGTGGCGGGGTTCGCCGGCGTCACGGTGCGGACCCTGCACCACTACGACGAGATCGGACTGCTGGTGCCCAGTGAGCGGAATCACGCCGGGCACCGCCGCTACGGCGAGGACGATCTCGACCGGCTGCAGCAGATTCTGTTCTACCGGGAGCTCGGCTTTCCGCTCGACGAGGTCGCGGTCCTCCTGGACGATCCGGACGCGGACCCGCAGGAACATCTGCGGCGCCAGCACGACCTGCTGAGCACACGGATCGGCAGACTCCAGGAAATGGCCGCCGCCGTCGAACACGCGATGGAGGCACGCAGGATGAATGTACGGCTCACACCGGAGGAGAAGTTCGAGGTGTTCGGGGACTTCGACCCGGATGCCCATCAGGAGGAAGTGGCGCAGCGCTGGGGCGGCACCGATGCGTACAAGGAGTCGCAGCGGCGGACGGCCTCGTACACGAAGGACGACTGGAAGCGGCTGACGGCGGAATTCGACGCCATTCACCGGAAGATGGCCGACCTGCTCGCGCAGGGGGTCCCGGCGGATTCCGAGGCGGCGATGGACGTGGCGGAGGAGCACCGGCAATTCATTTCCGGGGCGCACTACGACTGCACGTACGAGATGCACACGGGGCTGGGTGACATGTACGTGGCCGATGAGCGGTTCACGGCCACGTATGAGGCGATCCGGCCAGGGCTCGCCGTCTATATGCGGGACGCGATGCTGGCCAACGGCATCCGGCACGCGTGAGAGGTGGGTGCGGGGGTCAGCCCTGCGGGCTGAGCACCACTGCCGTCCCGTAGGCGCAGACCTCCGTGCCCACGTCCGCGGCCTCCGTGACATCGAAGCGGAACATCAGCACCGCATTCGCGCCGCGCGAGCGGGCCTGCTCGATCAGGCGGTCCATCGCCTGGTTGCGGGTCTCGACGAGGGTCTTGGTCAGGCCCCGCAGCTCGCCGCCGATCATCGACTTCAGGCCGGCGCCGATCTGGCTGCCCAGGTGCCGGGAGCGCACGGTCAGGCCGAAGACCTCGCCGATGACGCGGTCCACGTGAAACCCCGGAATATCGTTCGTCGTGACCACCAGGACGTCGGACGCGGAGTGCTGTCCACCGCCGTACTCCTCGATGCCCATAGGGGTGCACCTCCTTGTGGCCAGGATCACCCGGTGCCGGGGGTGCTGCCAGCCGGCGGGCCGGGGGAGCGCGCGACTGGAACCATGGCCGGTCACCCGGCGTTGATAGCTTTGGGCCGCACACAGCGCCTGCATCCCCGTCGCACCCCGTGTCGCACCGCACGATCCGGCGCCCTCGACCCTGGAGCCTTCACCCCGTGAATACTCTCGCGCTCGGCCCCCAATGGCTGGACCCGGACTATCTGATCGGTACGTTCGGCCTGATCGGCGTACTGGTCATCGTCTTCGCGGAATCCGGCCTGCTGATCGGCTTCTTCCTGCCGGGCGACGCCCTGCTGTTCACCACGGGACTCCTGGTGACGACGCACAAGATGGACTGGCCGCTGTGGCTGGTGTGCGGGCTGATCTTCCTCGCCGCGTGCCTCGGTGACCAGGTGGGCTATCTCTTCGGCCGGAAGGTCGGGCCGTCGCTGTTCAAGCGCCCGGATTCGCGGCTCTTCAAGCAAGAAAACGTTGAGAAAGCGCACGAATTCTTCGAGAAGTACGGCCCCAAGTCGCTGATCCTGGCCCGCTTCGTGCCGATCGTGCGCACGTTCACGCCGATCATCGCCGGCGTGAGCCGGATGAACTACCGCTCCTTCATCACCTTCAACCTCATCGGCGGTGCGCTGTGGGGCGTGGGTGTGACGGTGCTGGGCGCGCTGCTCGGCAACATCCCGTTCGTGCACAAGAACATCGAGGCGATCCTGATCGCGATCGTGCTGGTGTCCGTCGTGCCGATCGCCATCGAGTACCTCCGCGCCCGCGGCAAGGCCAAGAAGGCGGCCGCCGCGGCGGGCGAGTACGGCGGCCAGGCCCTCCACCAGGCCGCCGACCGGCCGCAGGGCGGCGGCGCCGAGGGACGCCGGGGCCGGCACGCCAAGCGCTGACGCCGCCGTCCGGGACGCCGTCCCGGCCCTGCGCTCGCGCCCCGCTCCCCGCGTACCGCTGACCGACACCCACCCACCCGTGTGCTGACCGCACGCGGCATCAGGCATTGTGTCCCTGACGGTAGGTAGGAGGCGTACGAGGAGCGAGCAGAGTGGCGTCGGACCCACAGCGCGGCCAGCGCGGCACCAGCGGTACGGGCAGCAACGGCAGCGGCCCAGGGGACCAGGGCGGTCCCGAGGGCAAGCCGCAGTCGGACGAGGCGCACAGCGCCTTCACGCCGCCGCTGGGGGTGCCGTATCCGCCCCTCCCGGAGGACGAACATCCCACCTCCGAATTCGCCCTGCCGACGGGGCTGCGTCCGGAGGCGCAGCCCGAGCAGGAGGGATCGGCGTTCGCGCCGCCCGGCAGCACCACCGGCCAGACCCCCTTGCCGGTCGGCGCCACCGCCATGAGCGCCTTCACCCCGCCGCACGGCATACCGACCATCCGTCTCACCAAGGAAGCCCCTTGGCAGGACCGGATGCGCACGATGCTGCGGATGCCGGTCTACGAGCGGCCGGTTCCCGAGCGGCTGGAGCGCCCCGAAGAGGAGACCGGGCCTGCCATTCCCCGTGTGCTCGACCTGACCCTGCGTATCGGCGAGATCCTGCTGGCCGGTGGCGAGGGCGCCGAGGACGTCGAGGCGGCGATGTTCGGCGTCGCGCACGCCTACGGGCTGGAGCGGGTCGAGCCGACCGTCACCTTCACGCTGCTGTCGATCTCGTACCAGCCGTCGCTGGTGGACGACCCGCTCACGGCCAGCCGGACCGTGCGGCGCCGCGGCGTCGACTACAACCGACTCTCGGCCGTTTTCCGGCTCGTCGCCGAGATCACCTCCGAAGGCCTCACCCTCGAAGAGGCCTACCGCGGCCTCGCCGAGATCCGCCGTAACCGCCACCCGTACCCGAGCTGGGCGCTGACGCTGTCCTCCGGGCTGCTGTCCGGCGCCGCCTCGATGCTGGTCGGCGGCGGGGCGCTGGTGTTCTTCGCGGCCGCGGTGGGCTCGATGCTGGGCGACCGGCTGGCGTGGCTGGCGTCCGGGCGCGGGCTGCCGGAGTTCTACCAGTTCGTGGTCGCGGCGATGCCGCCCGCCGCGGTGGGTCTGGCCTTCGGCCTGGCGCACTCCACTGTGCAGGCCTCCGCGGTGATCACCGGTGGGCTCTTCGCGCTGATCCCGGGACGGGCGCTGGTCGCCGGCGTCCAGGACGGCCTGACCGGCTACTACATCACCGCCGCCGCCCGCCTTCTGGAAGTCGGCTATCTGGTCGTCGGCATCGTCGTCGGCGTGCTCTCCGTGCTCTACGTCGGGCTCCAGCTCAACCCCGCCCTCAAGCACCTCAACCCGGAACAGGCGTTCAAGCTCTACAACCAGCCGCTGGTGCAGATCATGGCGTCGATGCTGCTGGCGCTGGCGTTCTGCGTGCTGCTCCAGCAGGAACGTCACACCGTGGCCTTCGCGACGATAAACGGCGGCGTCGCCTGGATCGTCTACGGCGCCCTCGCGGTCACCGCCGACTTCAACGAGGTGCCCTCCACCGCCATCGCCGCCGGTCTCGTCGGCCTCTTCGGCCAGCTGCTGTCCCGCTACCGCTACGCGTCCGCGCTGCCGTACGTCACGGCGGCCATCGGCCCGTTGCTGCCCGGTAGCGCCACGTATTTCGGCCTGCTGAACTTCGCCCAGGGCCACCTGATCGACGGCTTCTCCTCGCTCATCAAGGCGGCCTCGCTCGCACTGGCCATCGCGGTGGGGGTCAACCTCGGCGGCGAGGTGGCCCGGCTGTTCCTGCGGGCTCCGGGCGCCGAGGAGGCGGGCGGCCGCCGGGCGGCGAAGCGGACGCGCGGGTTCTAGGCCGACGGCCCAGCGGCCCCGGATACGCGAACGGGCGGCACCCACTCACATGGGTGCCGCCCGTTCGTGTGTTTTCCGTACGACGTGCGCGTACGAAAATCAGGGCACAGCGGGGGGCGTACGACGGCCCCGGAAAGCCGCCGACAGTCGCCTCACCGACTGCCTCAGTGGGCGCCGCCCTGAGCCTCGAGGCGCTTGTACGAGGCCTCGATCTCGGCTTCGGCGTCGGCGCGGCCGACCCAGTCGGCGCCCTCGACGGACTTGCCGGGCTCCAGGTCCTTGTAGACCTCGAAGAAGTGCTGGATCTCCAGGCGGTCGAACTCCGAAACGTGGTGGATATCGCGCAGGTGCTCCACGCGCGGGTCGGACGCGGGCACGCACAGCAGCTTGTCGTCGCCGCCGGCCTCGTCCGTCATCCGGAACATACCGATGGCGCGGCACTTCACCAGAACGCCCGGGAACGTGGGCTCGTCGAGCAGCACGAGCGCGTCCAGCGGGTCGCCGTCCTCGCCCAGCGTGCCCTCGACAAAGCCGTAGTCGGCCGGGTAGACGGTCGAGGTGAACAGGTGGCGGTCCAGTCGGATGCGACCGGTCTCGTGGTCCACCTCGTACTTGTTCCGCGAACCCTTCGGGATCTCGATGCAGACGTCGAACTCCACGGGTGGCTCCTCCATGATCAGCACATACTTCTGGTGATTAAGTGTCCCTCACGCTGGTGTGTGATCGCGAAAGGGGCTGGTCCGAGGTGCCGGAGACCAGGTCGTGGCAGGTCAGGTGGGTCGGCTGGAGCCGGTCCGCGGTGCGGGTGGTGGCCGGTGCGGGCCGGGGTGCCGCCGAGTTCGTGGCCGATGAATGGTTCTTCGCGCGCCAGTGGTGGCGGCGGACCCCGCCGCAGCAGAAGCGGACGTGGCGGCTGACCGCCGTGTCCGCCGTGACCGGTCTCGCGGTCGCGGGCGGCGCGATCGCGGTGGCCGGTCCCTGGGACTCGGGCCAGCGTACGGCCGAACGCAGGCTCGCGGCCGCCGCCATGGACGGCGCGGGCGGCGGGCACCGAGATGCGGCCGGGCGGCCCGTGCCCCACGCGCCGCCCGTGCTGCCCGCCCTGGGCGGCCCGGTGCCCACCGGCCGCGGCGCCGCACCCGTACCGACCGACGCCGGTCTGGCCGACGCCCTCGCGCCGCTCCTCAAGGCCCGCGAACTCGGCCCGCTGCGCAGCGCCTCCGTCGTGGACGTCGCCACCGGCCGCGAGGTCTTCGGCGCCAAACAGGGCGCGCCCACCACCCCCGCCTCCACTGTGAAGCTCGCCACCGCCGTAGCCGCGCTCTCCCTGCTGGGCCCCGACCACCGCATCGACACCACGGTCGTGGCCGACGGCACCCACCGCATCGTCCTCGTCGGCGGCGGCGACCCCACCCTCACCGCCCGAGCACCGCAGCGGGGCCCCGGCGACCACCCCGCGAACCTGCGGGCCCTGGCCGACGGCACCGCCCGCGCCCTCAAGCAGCGCAAGGCCACCAAGGTCACGCTGGCCTACGACACCTCGGCCTACTCGGGCCCGGTCCTGCACCCCATCGGCCCCAACGAGAACCTCGCCCCCGTCAGCCCCCTCATGGCCGACGAGGCCCGCCTGAACGCCACCGACCACGGCACCGCCCCCCGCGCCGGCGACCCCGCGTCCGCCGCCGCCCGCACCTTCGCCCACCTCCTCCACGACCGCGGCATCATCGTCGCCGGCACCCCGAAGCGGGCCAGGGCCGCCAAGAAGGCCCAGCGCCTCGCCGCCGTCCACTCCCTCCCGCTCTCCGCCCTCGTCGAGCGGATGCTCACCTACAGCGACAACGACATCGCCGAGGCCCTGGCCCGCCAGACCGCCCTTGCCTCCGGGGAACCCGCCAGCTTCGAGGGCGCCGGAAAGGCCGTCCACAAGGCCCTCGCCGCCCGGCGCCTCCCGCTCGGCGGAGCCGCCTTCAAGGACGGCAGCGGCCTCAACCGCGACGACAAGGTCTCCGCCGCCCTCCTCTCCCACCTCCTCCTGGCCGCCTCCGCCCCCGACAAGCCGACCCTGCGCCCCGTGGTCACCGGCCTCCCCGTGGCCGCCTTCACCGGCACCCTCAGCAGCCGCTACGCCCAGACCCCCGGAGCCGGCGCCGTACGAGCCAAAACCGGCACCCTCACCGGCGTGAACACCCTGGCCGGAACGGTCGTGGACGCCGACGGCCGTCTCCTGGTCTTCGCCTTCATGACCAGCGGCACAACGGACCCCCAGGGCGCCCAGAGGGCCCTCGACCGGCTCGCGTCGACGGTGGCCAACTGCGGTTGCCGGTAGCCGGTTCGCTGCGCTTTGCCTGGGCCGTACGTTGTTGGCTGTCCCGCCGTGGGTGGTTGTGCGCCGTTGCGCCTGCGGCGGGCGTGGGTTTGTTGGGTGCGGTGACGGCCCTACACGGCTTCGCCGCTACGGTCCGTCCCCTCCCGTGGGTGGGGGGTGTCTTGTGGGGGCGGGCGCTGAGTTGACCGTTTCCCACCGTGGATCCACAGGGTGTGGCTGACCGTCTACGTACGCCCCCACGGTTTTCTCCCACCCCCAACGGGGAGGGGCCGGGCCGCAGGACGGAGTCCGGAGGCCCGGTCCCGCAGCCGAACAGCCCCGCGCAAGCGGCACCAGCCCGCCGCAGGCGCCACGGCGGCAAACCCCCACGACGGGGCAGCCGAACGCATCGGCCCAGGCAAAGCGCAGCGAACAGGCAGCGAATCGGCTACCCCCAAGCCAGGCGCCCCCGTACGGTGAACCCATGACGAGCATCGGTGGAACCGAGATGGTCGACTGGAACCTCGCGGTGGCAACTGCGACCCGCCTCGTGCGACCCGGCCCAGAGGTGAGCCGCGACGAGGCGCGGGCGATCGTCGCCGAACTGCGAAGGCATGCCAAGTCCTCCGAACTGCACGTCCGGGAATTCACCGGCCTGGCACAGCCGGGCGTGGCCGACGGCGCGCCCCATGACACCCCGGTCCTGGTCGTGGACCGGCCCGGCTGGATCAAGGCGAACGTCGCGGGCTTCCGCGCCGTGCTCAAGCCGCTCCTGGCCAAGATGGAGGACCGCCGTGCCACCGTCCCCGGCGGCGGCGTGCTCGGCGCCGTCGGCGGCAAGGTGACCGGCGTGGAACTCGGCATGCTGCTGTCGTTCCTGGCTTCCCGCGTCCTCGGCCAGTTCGAGACCTTCGCCCCCGCCTCCCAGGATCTGCCCGCCTCGGCGCAGGGTGGCCGGCTGCTCCTCGTGGCGCCCAACATCGTCCACGTGGAGCGGGAGCTCGAAGTGGACCCGCACGACTTCCGCCTGTGGGTCTGCCTCCACGAGGAGACCCACCGCACCCAGTTCACGGCGGTGCCCTGGCTGCGCGACCACATCGAGGGCGAGATCCAGTCATTCCTCGGCGAGACCGACATCGACCCGGGCACCCTCCTGGAGCGGCTGCGCGAGGCCGCCCAGTCGCTGGCCGGCGCCAAGCCCGAGGGCGAGGAGGGCGACGACGGCAGCCACTCCCTGGTCGACGTGGTCCAGACTCCGGCGCAGCGCGAGATCCTCGGCCGCCTCACCGCCGTGATGTCCCTGCTCGAGGGCCACGCGGACTTCGTGATGGACGGCGTCGGACCCGACGTCGTGCCGTCCGTCGCCGAGATCCGCGAGAAGTTCCAGAAGCGCCGGGCCAGCGGCGCGGGCCGGCTCGACCAGGCGCTGCGTAAACTGCTCGGGCTGGACGCCAAGCTGCGTCAGTACCGCGACGGTGAGCGTTTTGTGCGGGCCGTCGTCGAGGAGGTCGGCATGGACGGTTTCAACCGCGTGTGGACGTCGCCCAACACCCTCCCCACCAAGCAGGAGATCGCCAAACCGGCGGACTGGATCGCGCGGGTGCATCGCAAGGCGGACGGAGCGCCGTAAGCGATCCGTACCCGACGGGCGCGCCACGCGGCAGAAGAGCGCCCCTTCAATCACCCGTCTGAGGGACCGTGGTCCATGGATAGGCGTGCAATGCTCGGGGAACCTCCCGCCTCTGTCACCATCTAGGCACTCTGTGTGATGGCGACGGCGTGACCAACAACACGACGCCGCTGTCCGCGCCCGAGGCTCCCAGCTGAACGATTGGAAACGGACATGGGTCCCCATCCAGCGGTCGCCGCGATACGCCTGGCGGTCCGCCGCGTACTCCACGACGTACTCAACCACCACCTCGCGCAGGGCCTGCACGACTCCCCGCTCGTGCTCGTCGCCTGTTCCGGCGGCGCCGACTCCATGGCGCTCGCCTCCGCCCTGGCCTTCGAAGCCCCCAAACTGGGCGTCCGGGCCGGCGGCGTCACCGTCGACCACGGCCTTCAGGAAGGCTCCGGCCTCCGTGCCGCCGAGGTCGCCCTCCGGCTGCGGGGCCTGCGGCTCGATCCCGTGGAGACCGTCACCGTCCAGGTGGGCAGGGAGGGAGGTCCGGAGGCCGCCGCCCGCGATGCCCGTTACGCCGCCCTCGACGCCGCCGCGGAACGCCACGGCGCCGCCGCGGTCCTCCTTGGCCACACCCGCGACGACCAGGCGGAAACGGTGCTCCTCGGCTTGGCCCGCGGTTCCGGGACCCGCTCGCTGTCCGGGATGGCCGCGACCAGCGGAACGGACGGCCGCTACCGCCGCCCGTTCCTCGACGTCGACCGTCAGACCGCCCGCAAGGCCTGTCTGATGCAGTCGCTGCCCGTCTGGGACGACCCCCACAACACCGACCCCGCGTACACCCGCTCACGACTGCGTCACGAAGGGCTGCCCGCGCTGGAGAAGGCGCTCGGCAAGGGCGTCGTCGAGGCGCTCGCCCGTACTGCCCAGCTCTCCCGTGACGACGCCGACGCGCTGGACGCCTGGGCCGCCGACGCCGAGGCCGCGGTGTTCGACGACGCCGGTGCGCTCGACGTCGCGGTGCTCTTCGCGCTGCCCCCCGCGGTACGCCGCCGGGTGCTGCGCCGGGCCGTCATCGCGGCCGGTTCGCCGGCCGGGTCGCTCTTCGCCCGCCACATCGAAGAAGTGGACCGGCTGATCACCGCCTGGCGGGGCCAGGGGGCCATCAACCTCCCCGGGCGCGTCGGAGTCCGCCGGCAGGGTGGCAGACTGGTGATTCGGCAGGGCTGAGCCGGCCGGTCAGGAACACCGAACCGAGCGAGAGTGGCACGGGTGGACGACAAGGACATGGGCACCGACCTTCAGTCGGTACTCATCACCAAAGAAGAGATCGACGCGAAGCTGGCCGAGCTGGCCGCGAAGATCGACGCGGAGTACGCGGGCAAGGACCTGCTCATCGTCGGTGTCCTCAAGGGCGCGGTGATGGTGATGGCGGATCTGGCGCGCGCGCTGTCCACCCCCGTCACGATGGACTGGATGGCCGTGTCCTCCTACGGCGCGGGCACCCAGTCCTCCGGCGTGGTCCGCATCCTCAAGGACCTCGACACCGACATCAAGGGCAAGCACGTCCTGATCGTCGAGGACATCATCGACTCCGGCCTGACGCTGTCGTGGCTGCTGTCGAACCTCGGCTCCCGCGAACCGGCCTCCCTCGAGGTCTGCACGCTGCTGCGCAAGCCGGACGCGGCCAAGGTCGCCATCGACGTGAAGTGGATCGGCTTCGACATTCCCAACGAATTCGTCGTCGGATACGGCCTGGACTTCGCGGAGAAGTACCGCAACCTGCCGTTCGTCGGTACCCTCGCGCCACACGTTTACGGCGGCTGAACACGCGCCGGCGTCGTTGCCGGGCCCCGGCCGCGGTGGCCGGGGCGGGGCCGGGTCCGGCCTCTGACACCCGTCGGGAACCCTTCGCGGTTCCCCGGCGTTGGAGCAGGGAGAACGGAATCCCGGGCCGCATTGTTCACCGTGGGCGGCAGCCTCGGGCGACAATGCTGGGGTACCGTCCGAAGGCAGTTCTTTTTTCGGGCCAGTAATACACCGTACGCACGACCAGCCCTCCCAAGGGCGTTGTGCCTCACTGTGGCAGGAGGGACGGGGCCTCAAGCGGCTCCGTATGGATGGACGTGAAGCGATACTTCCGTGGGCCGGTCATGTGGATCGTGCTGGCCGTCCTCGCCGTGGTCGTGTTGATGCAGGTCGTCGGCTCGTCCGGCGGCTACAAGACGGTGGACACCGGTCAGGTCGTCAAGGCGATCGCTGACAACAAGGTGAAGTCCGCCGAGCTGACGACCGGTGACGAGAACAAGATCAAGATTGAGCTGTCGGGCTCCAACAAGATTGAGGGCTCCAACAAGCTCCAGGCGAGCTACATCGGCGACCAGGGCGTCGACCTGGCCAAGAACCTTCAGGCCAAGTACCAGACCGGCGACATCAAGGACGGGTACACCGTCTCGCCGTCGAAGCAGAACCCGTTCGTCGGCGTGCTGCTCTCGCTGCTCCCCTTCGTCCTCATCGTGGTCGTCTTCCTGTTCCTGATGAATCAGATGCAGGGCGGCGGCTCCCGGGTGATGAACTTCGGGAAGTCGAAGGCGAAGCTGATCACCAAGGACACTCCCAAGACGACCTTCACGGACGTCGCGGGGGCGGACGAGGCGGTCGAGGAACTCCACGAGATCAAGGAATTCCTCCAGGAGCCGGCGAAGTTCCAGGCCGTCGGCGCCAAGATCCCCAAGGGCGTGCTGCTGTACGGCCCGCCCGGCACCGGCAAGACGCTCCTCGCGCGTGCCGTCGCCGGTGAGGCGGGGGTCCCCTTCTACTCGATCTCCGGTTCCGACTTCGTCGAGATGTTCGTCGGTGTCGGTGCCTCCCGGGTCCGCGACCTCTTCGAGCAGGCCAAGGCGAACGCCCCGGCGATCGTCTTCGTCGACGAGATCGACGCCGTCGGCCGGCACCGCGGTGCGGGTCTCGGCGGTGGCCACGACGAGCGCGAGCAGACCCTCAACCAGCTCCTCGTCGAGATGGACGGTTTTGACGTCAAGGGCGGCGTGATCCTGATCGCCGCCACCAACCGTCCGGACATCCTCGACCCGGCGCTGCTGCGCCCCGGCCGTTTCGACCGGCAGATCGCCGTCGACCGCCCGGACATGCAGGGCCGTCTGGAGATCCTCAAGGTCCACCAGAAGGGCAAGCCGGTCGCGCCGGACGTCGACCTCTCGGCCGTCGCCAAGCGCACCCCCGGCTTCACCGGTGCCGATCTGTCGAACGTCCTCAACGAAGCGGCGCTGCTGACCGCTCGTAGCGACGCGAAGCTGATCAACAACCACTTCCTGGACGAGGCGATCGACCGCGTCGTGGCCGGACCGCAGAAGCGGACCCGGATCATGTCCGAGAAGGAGAAGAAGATCACCGCGTACCACGAGGGCGGGCACGCCCTGGTCGCGGCGGCTTCCCCGAACTCCGACCCGGTGCACAAGATCACGATCCTGTCCCGCGGCCGGGCCCTGGGCTACACCATGGTCCTGCCGGACGAGGACAAGTACTCCACCACCCGCAACGAAATGCTCGACCAGCTGGCGTACATGCTGGGCGGGCGCGCGGCGGAGGAGCTGGTCTTCCACGACCCGACCACCGGCGCCGCGAACGACATCGAGAAGGCCACCGCAACGGCCCGCGCGATGGTCACGCAGTACGGCATGACCGAGCGGCTCGGCGCGATCAAGTTCGGCACGGACAACTCCGAGCCGTTCCTGGGCCGTGAGATGGGTCACCAGCGCGACTACTCCGAAGAGGTCGCCGCGCTGGTCGACGAGGAGGTCAAGAAGCTCATCGAGACCGCCCACAACGAAGCGTGGGAGATCCTCGTCGAGAACCGCGACATCCTCGACAACCTCGTGCTGACGCTCCTGGAGAAGGAGACGCTCGGCAAGGAGGAGATCGCCGAGGTCTTCAAGCACGTCGTCAAGCGGCCGGCCCGCCCGGCGTGGACGGGCTCCTCGCGTCGTACGCCTTCCAGCCGCCCGCCGGTGCTCTCCCCCAAGGAGCTCGCCCCGGCCAACGGCTCGGTGCAGACCAGTGCCACGGTCTCCATCGACAAGGCGGAAGCCCCCGAGGAGACCACCCCGGAGAGCTGATCCGTACGCCGGTACGGCATGCCCGTACCGGACCCGGAATGGATGCCGTGCCCCACAGGTTCTAGCCTGGGGGGCGCGGCATTCCGCGTTTCAGGCGGGCGCCGGAGCGGGCGCAGAGAGAACGAGGCACCAAATGACCGACCCCGTGTCGCTGGACAGCGACGGCAAGATCGGCACCTTCGACGAGAAGCGTGCCGAGAACGCCGTGCGCGAGCTGCTCATCGCGGTCGGGGAGGACCCGGACCGCGAGGGGCTGCTGGAGACCCCGGCGCGGGTGGCGCGGGCGTACAAGGAGATCCTGGCGGGTCTGTGGCAGGCCCCCGAGGACGTTCTGACCACGACGTTCGACCTCGGTCATGACGAGCTGGTCCTGGTCAAGGACATCGAGATCGTGAGCCTGTGCGAGCACCATCTCCTGCCCTTCCACGGCGTGGCGCACGTCGGGTACGTCCCGGCCGAGAACGGCAAGATCACCGGTCTGTCCAAGCTCGCCCGTCTGGTCGACGTCTATGCCCGCCGCCCTCAGGTGCAGGAACGCCTCACGACGCAGATCGCGGACTCGCTGATGCGGATCCTCGAAGCGCGCGGCGCGATCGTGGTGGTCGAGGCCGAGCACATGTGCATGTCGGTGCGCGGAATCCGCAAGCCCGGGGCCAAGACGACCACGTCGGCGGTGCGCGGCCAGCTGCGTGACGCCTCGACCCGGGCCGAGGCGATGAGCCTGATAATGGCGCGATAGCCGGATTGTCAGTGGTGGGCGATACCGTCCTTGATCGGTAGATTGACCGCTGATCAAGGGGGATCGTCATGCGGGGTGGGCCGCCGGCGGGCCGTTGCCCTGCCGCCCGGTCGACGGGCCTCCGGCGAGTGGGCCGGCGAGCGAGCGGGCGGCGCGTGTCGCGGCGCGCGTCAGGCGGTGAGATGCCCGCCCAGCCACTCCAGCGCGGCGGGGATTTCGCGGCGCCAGGTGTTGAAGTTGTGGCCGCCGCTGTCGAGGATGATCGACGAAATGCGGGTGGGCGACTTCGTCTGCTGGATGAAGCGCAGGGTCTGGTGGTAGTTGCTCTCGCCCTGCTTGCTGGTGGTGACCAGCAGGTTCACCGGCGGGGCGGGGCGGTGGCGCTGGCGCCACAGGAGGTTGTTCTCGCGGGCCAGCTGGGGGTCGCCGCCGAAGAGGTCGCCGGTCGTGGCGTCCAGGGGGGCCTTGTACGCGCCGGAGAGGGCGACGGCGGTGGAGTACGCCCCGGGGTGGCGCATCGTCATTTTCAGGGCGCAGTAGCCGCCGGTGGAGTCGCCGATGACGCCCCAGTTCTTGGCCTTGGTGCCGACGCGGTAGTGCTCGGCGATATTCGTGCGCAGATCCTGGGTGAAGAAAGTCTCGGTCTGCGGGCCGCCCGGGACGTCCACGCATTCGGTGTCGCGGGGCGGGGCGACCGTCGGCCGCATCATCACCAGGATGGTCGGCTGCATTTTGTGCTGCTTGAGCAGGTCGTGCTGGGTTTGGGGGAAATCCAGCTTTTTGAACAGTGCCTCGGCGGTTCCCGGGTAGCCGGTGAGCACCACGGCTGCCGGGAATTTCTTTTTCGCGTACTTCTTCTGGAAATACTGCGGCGGCAGATACACATATGCTGGGCTGCCGATCTTGGATCGCTCACCGCGGACCAAGACCTTGTCGACTCGGCCGCCCTTTGTGGGCCGGGAGGCGCCGGCGATGCTGATCCGCTGGGTGCCGAGCATCTGGAGCTTGGTGCCGTTCGGTCCGGTCTCGTAATTCGTGACCACGCCCGGCTGCTGTTCCTGGCCGAAGAGGTCGGCCCAAGAGGCATAGAAACCGAAGGAATTGTTGGCGACGAGGCCAATGGTGGCGAAGAGGGATATCTGGGTGGCCAGCAGCAGACCTATCCGGCCGAGGACGGAGCGCCAGTTCCCCTTGGACAGACGAGGCCAGAGCCAGATCGTGAGGACGAAGAGTGCTACCGCGACGAGGACGGCAAGCAGCAGCACTTTCTTGCTGGTGAGGCCCATGAGGTGCTTTCTGCCGGGCGGCCGGTCCAGCCGGGCCGCTGGTGGAACCCCGAGCCCTGAAACGCCGTCATACAGGGCGCAAAAAGTCCAGATGCTGCGACTAGGCTCGCACGTTCTCTCGACCGGGGCGACGGGAAAGTGATGTCTGACAGGCTAGATGGCGAAAAGTCGGAGACGGTTGCGTGGCGCACGCCACGCTGGCTCCGAGGCCCGCGGCCGGAAAAGGTCCCCGGCTTCGTCGGTACGGCCGGCGTGGTCGTCGGTCTGCTGAACCTGGCGGCCGGTGTCTTTCCCCGGTTCCGGCACAGCAAGATGCACGCCATGGCCGAGGTGCTGCCCGGGGCCGTGAGCCCGCTGGCGGCCGCCGCGTCCATCGTCGTGGGCATCCTGCTGCTCCTGCTGGCGCACGGGCTCAAACGGCGTAAACGGCGGGCCTGGGTCGCGGCTGTGGCGCTGCTTCCGGTGGGAATCGCCGCTCAGCTCGTATATCGCCACTCCATTTTCGGAGCGGTGCTCTCGCTCGTGTTGCTGGCGTTCCTGGTGTGGCATCGCAAGGAGTTCGCGGCCCTGCCCGACCCGCGCAGCCGCTGGAAGGCCGTGGCCAACTTCGTCGTGCTCGGCGGCGCGAGCTTCGCCATCGGCATGGTGATCGTCAGCTCCCACCCCCACAAGACCATCGGCTCGCCGTCCTTCTGGGAGCGCAGCGAGCACGTCCTGTGGGGCCTGTTCGGCTTCGAGGGCCCCGTCGCCTACACCCAGGGCGTCGACTACACCGTCGGCTACTCCCTCGGCGCCCTCGGCCTGCTGACCGTCGCCACCACCGCCTACCTCGCCTTCCGCCCCGAGCACCCCGTCGCCCGCCTCACCGAGGACGACGAACAGCGGCTGCGCGAGCTGCTCGCCAAGCACGGCGCCCGCGACTCGCTCGGCTACTTCGCGCTGCGCCGCGACAAGGGCGCCGTCTTCTCCCCGACCGGCAAGGCCGCCGTCTGCTACCGGGTGATCTCCGGCGTGATGCTCGCCAGCGGCGACCCGATCGGCGATGTCGAGGCCTGGCCCGGCGCCATCGAGCGCTTCATGGAGGAGGCGCGGGCGCACTCCTGGACGCCCGCGGTCACCGGCTGCAGCGAGACCGGCGGCCAGGTGTGGACCCGGGAGACCGGCATGGACGCCCTCGAGCTCGGCGACGAGGCCATCGTGGACGTGGCCGACTTCACCCTCAGCGGCCGCGCGATGCGCAACGTCCGCCAGATGGTCAAGCGCATCGAGCGCAACGGCTACGAGACCCGGGTGCGGCGGGTGCGCGACCTGGAGCCCGAGGAGCTGGCCCGTGTCCAGGCCGCCGCCAACGCCTGGCGCGACACCGACACCGAGCGCGGCTTCTCCATGGCGCTCGGCCGGATCGACGCGGAGGCCGACGGCGACGCGGTGATCGCCACCGCCCACCTGGCCCCCGCCGAGGGCGAGGAGCCCGGCCCGTACGGGGACCTCAAGGCCATGCAGCACTACGTCCCCTGGGGCGACAGCGGCATCTCGCTGGAGCTGATGCGCCGCGACCGCAGCGCCGACCCCGGCATGAACGAGCTGCTGATCGTCGCCGCGCTGCAGGCCGCACCCGACCTGAAGATCAAGCAGGTGTCGCTGAACTTCGCCGTCTTCCGCTCCTCCCTGGAGCGCGGCGAGAAGCTCGGCGCCGGGCCCGTCATCCGGATCTGGCGCGGCATGCTGATCTTCCTGTCGCGCTGGTACCAGATCGAGTCGCTGTACAAGTTCAACGACAAGTTCCGGCCGCGCTGGGAGCCCCGCTTCGTGGTGTTCCGCAACAGCCGCGACATCCCCCGGATCGGCCTGGCGGCGCTGCAGGCCGAGGGCTATCTGGAGCTGAGCCTGCCGCGCGTACTGCGGCGGACGAAGACCGCCGAGCCGCGCCCGTGCGCCCATGCGACGGAGCGGGTGCAGGCTCCGGAGGCGGTCGAGACCGCCGCGTAACAGGCGGCGCGGGGCGGTCCGGGCGGCGGCGCGAAGCGGCGTGCCGGCCGCCCCGCACTCCCTGCCGACGGCCACAATCCGGCCGGTCGGCACACGGCCTAGGCTGGTGTCATGAGTACCTTGCGTGGCCGGGTGGCCGGATTGCCGGACTGGGACCGCTGCGCGGTGATGGGCGTCGTCAATGTGACGCCCGATTCGTTCTCCGACGGTGGCGAGTGGTTCGACACCGAACTCGCCGTCAAACACGGCCTCGACCTGGTGGCGCAGGGCGCCGACCTGGTGGACGTCGGCGGCGAGTCGACCCGGCCGGGCGCGGCCCGGGTGGACGAGGCCGAGGAGCTGCGCCGGGTCGTGCCCGTCGTACGGGAACTGGCCGCGGCCGGCGCCGTGGTCTCCGTCGACACGATGCGGGCGTCCGTCGCCGAGGCGGCCGTGGCGGCCGGGGCGCGGCTGGTCAACGACGTCAGCGCGGGCGGCGCCGACCCGGCGATGATCCCGGTGGTGGCCGCCTCCCACGTCCCGTTCGTCGTCATGCACTGGCGCGGCCAGTCCATCGACATGAACAACCGCGCCGTCTACGGGGACGTGGTCCGCGAGGTCGTCGACGAGCTGGGGCAGTCCCTGGAGCGCGCGGTGTCCGGCGGCATCGACCCGGACCGGATCGTCATCGACCCGGGGCTGGGCTTCGCCAAGGACGCCGGGCACGATCTGGCGCTGGTGGCCCGGCTGGCCCGGTTGCGGGCGCTGGGCCGTCCTCTCCTGGTGGCCGCATCGAGGAAACGGTTCCTGGGCAGGGTGCTGGCGGGCGGCGAGGGAGCCGCCCCGCCGCCCGCGAGGGAGCGGGACGCGGCCACGGCCGCGGTGTCGGCGATCGTGGCGCGAGAGGGGGCCTGGGCGGTGCGGGTGCATGAGGTGCGGGCGAGCGCGGACGCGGTACGGGTGGCCCGCGCGGTGGAAGCCGCGGTGGGCGTGACCGGTACGGCCGATACGACCGGCACGGCAGATACGACGGATACGACGGCGAACGCGACGGGAGCGGCGTGAGCGGCTTGGGCCCACAAACGGACATCGAGCTGGTCGAGCAGGCGAATACGACCCTGTACGAGACCATCGAGCGCGGCGATCACGAGGCGCTGTCCGAGCTGTGGCTCGACGGTCAGGTGAGTGTGGTGCACCCGGGGTGGCCGGTGTTGCGCGGGCGCGGCGAGGTGCTGCGCTCGTACGCGCTGATCATGGCCAACACCGAGTACATCCAGTTCTTTCTGACGGATGTGGAGATCGACGTCATCGGGGACACCGCGCTGGTGACGTGCACCGAGAACATCCTCAGCGGCGGTCCGGCCGAGGACGACGGCACGGTGGGGCCGCTGATCGGCCAGCTCGTCGTGGCGACGAACGTCTTCAAGCGCACGGAGGACGGCTGGCGGGTGTGGTCGCACCACGGGTCGCCGGTGCTGGCGGACCGCGAGGACGACGAGGACGACGAGGACGGCGACGAGGACGTGGACGGCGACGAGAACGGCCCGGTGGGCGGGGCCGGGGCGCCGGGCGGGGTCTGAACGAGGGCGGTCCGGGCCGGCCGGGGCGGGCCCGGACCGCCCGCCGTCTGCCGTCCCGGGGGCCGTACGCAGCGGCCCCTCGGGTACGTCAGCGGGGCGGCCCGGGGGCACCCGTTCGAGCCAAGTGCGGCACGGGTAGGGGTGGGGTGCGGGCAGAGGGGTAAGAGGTCGCGCGGATGACCTCTCGCGGTTTGCTAGCAGCAGTCCGGGGACTTGTCCATAGCCCCCTTGGGCGAGCATGTCAGTGCTCGCAGGTAGATTCGACTGTGGGGCAGTGTGCCGGACGAGTCCGGGGCGTGCCCGAAATCGGATGAGCAGTGGCGCCGACGGTGCCAGTGGACCAGTGGGAGTGATTCGCGTGGATCGTGTCGCGCTGCGTGGGCTGAAGGCCCGAGGACACCACGGGGTGTTTCCCCGGGAGCGCGAGGAAGGCCAGACCTTCATCGTCGACCTGGTGCTCGGCCTGGACACCCGCCCCGCCGCGGCGTCCGACGACCTCGCGAAGACCGTGCACTACGGCATCGTGGCCGAGGAGGTGGTGGCCGTTGTGGAGGGCGAGCCGGTCGACCTGATCGAGACCCTCGCGGAGCGGATCGCCGATCAGTGCCTCAAGCACGAGGGGGTTCAGGAAGTGGAGGTGGTGGTGCACAAGCCGGATGCTCCGATCACCGTCCCCTTCGACGACGTGACCATCACCATCACCCGGAGTGCCGCATGAATCCCACCTCTCACCCGACCACCGCCCCGGACGGCGTCGCCGCCCAGCGCGTCCATCAGGGCGACCCGACCGTACAGCCGGTGCCCGCCTCCGTCGTGGAGCAGGTGGACGCCGCGGATGTGACGCTGTCCAATCCCAAACGCGCCGTGATCTCGCTCGGGAGCAACCTCGGCAACCGCCTGGAGACCCTTCAGGGCGCCATCGACGCGCTGGAGGACACCCCCGGCCTGCGGGTCAAGGCCGTCTCCCCGGTGTACGAGACCGAGCCGTGGGGCGTGGACCCCGACTCCCAGCCCTCGTACTTCAACGCCGTGGTGCTGATCAAGACAACCTTGCCGCCGGAGTCCCTCCTGGAGCGCGGGCACGCCATCGAGGAAGCCTTCGAGCGGGTGCGCGACGAGCGCTGGGGCCCGCGCACGATCGACGTCGACATCCTGGCGTACCAGGACGTGATCTCCGACGATCCCCGGCTGACGCTGCCGCACCCGCGGGCCCATGAGCGCGCGTTCGTCCTGGTGCCGTGGCACGACGTGGACCCGTCGGCCGAGGTCCCCGGGCGCGGCGCGGTGGCCGAATTGCTGTCGTCGGTCGGCACCGCCGGCGTGACGCCGCGCATGGACCTGGAACTGCGGCTGCCTGAGTAGTCGTTAGGGTTACGGATCGGTCGCCGGCGACGATGCGTAGACGGTGGTTCCGTACGGCATGGATGCCTATGGATGCGCATGGGTGCCGATGAGGCGTGCCGGTGTGTACGAGGGCGTGCCAGGGCTTATGGGTGCGTGCGAGCGCGCATGAGTGCGCGTGAAGGTGTACGGAACGGACAGGTGGCCAGAACGGCAGGGATGGCCAGAACGGCACGAGGGGCGATGGCTCGGTGAAGCAGCTACACATCAAGGTGCTGGTCGGGCTGTTTCTGGCGGCGGGGGTGCTGGCCTGGGGAGGCGCCCGGCTGTGGGACTCGTTCGGCACCCTGCCGAGCGTCCCGGTGGCCGCGCCGATCGTGTTGGCGCTGATCGCCGCCGTGCTCGCCGCCACGGCGTTCTCCATCCGGTCGCGGCTGCGCGCGCAGCGCGAGCGCCGGCCGGGCGCCAAGGGCGTGGATCCCCTGGTGGCCGCTCGCGCGGTGGTCTTCGGCCAGGCCAGCGCACTGGTGGCGGCGCTGGTCGCCGGGCTGTACGGCGGCGTCGGCGTCTTCCTGCTGACCTCCGGCCTCGATGTCGCCCCGCGCCGGGAACAGGCGATCTACGCCGGTTTCTCGGTCCTGGCGGGCGCGGCCGTGGTGATCGCCGCGGTCTTCCTGGAGCGGGTCTGCAAGCTCCCCGAGGGCGAGGACGACCACGACCACCCCGGAGCTTCGCGGGCGTAGCGGGGCCCCCGGGGCCGAACGGGTAGGCCGTGTGCCCGGCCGTCCGTCGGCTCAGACGGTTTCGGGCCCTCGCAACGCGCGTCGACGTGGCGCGCGCACCGGTCCACGAACGTCCGCGGCCCTCGTCCGAGCGGCCGCTCCACGGTGTCCGCCCGGAATCCGGCGGTGTCGGCGCGCGCATGAGGGTGAAGCCTTCTCGAGCGCCCTGGCGAAGGTCCACCGGGTGGCGAGCGCTACTGGGCGAGCCCGTCGATTGCGGCGGCTCGGGCGGCGCCTGACACTCATACGCACCTCCGGCCCGGCGCTGCCCCGCCCGGCCCGCGCCCGGTCAGCCTCCCGGGACCGTATCGAGCGCGACCTTGCCGCGCGGGATGTTCGAGGCGTCCGCGGTGGTGGCGCGGCGCAGTGCCGCGTGCAGCCGGGCAGGGGTGAGGACCCCGAGGAACCGGTCGCCGTCCTGCACGGCGATCCAGCCGGCGTCGTGCTGGAGCATCGTGCTGAGCGCCTGCCGGAGCGGCGCGCCGAGCGTCAGCCGGGCATCCATCCGCCGGGCGTGATCGCGGACCGTTGAGCCGTCCGTGCCCGCGAGCGCCGCGGCCGGGACCCAGCCGTACGGGGACTCGTCGGCGTCCAGGACGACGGCCCAGGGGGCGCCGTCCGCGGACAGCCGGCCGGCGGCGCGGGCCGCCGGGTCGTCGAGGTGCACCACCGGCGGGTGTTCGAGGTCGCCGGCCTCGACGGGGGTGACGGACAGCCGCTTCAGCCCGCGGTCCGCGCCGACGAATTCGGCGGTATACGGGGTGGCGGGGGCGCCCAGGACGGTCGCCGGGGTGTCGAACTGCTCGATGCGCCCGGCCCCGTAGACGGCGATCCGGTCGCCGAGCCGGACCGCCTCCTCGATGTCATGGGTGACGAAGAGGACCGTTTTGCGGAGGGCGGACTGCAGCTCCAGGAAGGCGTTCTGGAGGTGTTCGCGGACGACCGGGTCGACGGCGCCGAACGGCTCGTCCATGAGGAGGACGGGCGGGTCGGCGGCGAGCGCGCGGGCCACGCCGACGCGCTGGCGCTGGCCGCCGGAGAGCTGGTCGGGGTAGCGGTCGCCGTATGTCGACGGGTCCAGGCCGACCAGATCGAGGAGTTCGGCGGCGCGGGCGCGGGCCTCCTTGCGCGGCCGGCCCAGCAGGTGCGGGACGGTGGCGGTGTTGTCCAGGACGGTCTTGTGGGGGAAGAGGCCGACCTGCTGGATGACATAGCCGATGCGGCGGCGCAGGGAGACGGGGTCGACGGCGGATATGTCCTCGCCGTCGAGCAGGATGCGGCCGCTGGTGGGTTCGATGAGCCGGTTCACCATCTTCATCGTCGTCGTCTTGCCGCAGCCCGACGGCCCGACGAGCGTGACGAGTTCGCCCTCGGCGACCTCGAAGGAGAGGTCGTCGACGGCGGTGGTGCCGTCCGGATAGTTCTTGGTGACGTGCTCGAAGCGGATCATGCTTCCCCCAGGTGTGGACGGTTCCATTGTGAACGGGCGGTCATGAACGCGGTGTTGCGGGGCCATGGCGATGCGGCTGGTGAGGGGCGCGGCCGGGGCGATTGTCAGTGGCGGGGGTTAGGGTCGCAGACGGTCACCGGAATCAGCAGCGGAGTTCGGGGCGGGGGAGGTGATGACGGTGAGCGGAGCGATGGCCATGACGGCCATGGCCACGAGCGCGACGACCACGAGCGCGAAGGTCACGGCGGCCGCGGCGACCGGGACGGGCGCGACGGCGGGGCCGGGCGGTGGGAGCTGTCTGACGGCCAATGACTGGATCTGCGGTGAGTATGTCCGCACCCGCAGCCAGGAGTTGCTGGACGCGACCCTCCAGCACATCGGTATCACGGCCGTGTCCGTGCTGATCGGGCTGCTGATCGCCTTTCCGCTGGCGCTGATCGCCCGGCGCTCGCGGGCCGCGGCCGGGCCGGTCCTGGGGCTGACGACGGTGCTCTATACGGTGCCGTCGCTGGCGATGTTCGCCCTGCTGACGCCGGTCTTCGGGATATCGGTCGCGGTGGTGGTCACGGGCCTGGTGCTGTATTCGCTGACGATTCTGGTGCGCAACATCCTCGCCGGTCTGCAGGCGGTGCCCGCCGAGGTGCGGGAGGCCGCCCGCGGGATGGGATACGGCTCGGCGCGGCTGCTGTTCGAGGTGGAACTCCCGCTCGCGCTGCCGGCGGTGGTGGCCGGCCTCCGCATCGCCACGGTCTCGACGGTGGCGATGACCACCATCGGCTCCGTCGTCGGCTACGGCGGCCTGGGCAATCTCATAGCCAGCGGCATGGAGGGCTTCTTCAAGGCCGAAGTCCTGACGGCGTCGGTGCTGTGCGTGGTGCTTGCGCTGGTGGCCGACGGGCTGCTGATGGTGCTGCAGCGGCTGCTGACGCCGTGGACGCGGGCGCAGAAGCGGGCGAGGGCCGGGGCGTGGCGCGGGGCGCGCACGGTGAAGACGGCGGGGGGCTGAGCTCATGGGGGCGATCGGCGGCGCGTGGCAGTGGCTGATGACGGGTGCCAACTGGGCCGGGGAGAAGGGGGTGTGGCACCGCCTGGGCGAGCATCTGTGGCTCAGCGGGCTGTGCCTGGTCATCGCCTGCCTGATAGCCCTGCCGGTGGCGCTGTGGCTCGGGCATCTGGGCAAGGGCGGGGCGCTCGCGGTCAATGTCTCCAACGTGGGCCGGGCGGTGCCGACGTACGCGGTCCTGGTGCTGCTGACGCTCGGTCCGCTGGGCACCCAGGGGGACTGGCCCACGGTCATCGCGCTGGTGCTGTTCGCGGTGCCGCCGCTGCTGACCAACGCCTACCTGGGCATGCGGGAGGCGGACCGCGATGTGGTCGAGGCGGCCCGGGGGATGGGCATGTCGGGGCCGCAGCTGCTGCTACGGGTCGAGATACCGCTCGCCTATCCGCTGATCATGACGGGCATACGGTCGGCCACGGTGCAGGTGGTGGCGACCGCGACGCTGGCCGCGCTGGCGGGTGGTGGCGGCCTGGGCCGGATCATCACGGCGGGCTTCGGCAACTACGACACCGCGCAGGTGGTCGCGGGCGCGCTGCTGGTGGCCGTACTGGCGCTGGCCGTTGAGGGGGCGCTGGTAGTGGCGGACCGGGCGTGCGACCCGATGCGGGGGCGGCGGCGTGCGGGACGTGGCGGGCGTGCGGGAAGTGCGGGACGTGGGGGCCGTGGCGGGTTTGCTGCGGCCGCGGGCGAGGCGTCGAGTACGGCCTCGCACGCGGAGGCGGAGGAGGGGCAGGGCGACGATGTGGTCCCGGTACGGAAACTCCCCTGACACCGGATCCCGGCCTTGCGATGCTGCCGCCGCAGGGACCGGCGCAACGCACCGGCACGACGCATCGGGCCTCACCGGGCCGGACCGGGTCGCGCTCGGCCGCATCCGCTGCCGGCCCGGCCCCGCCAGGCCTTATCCGGCGTTATCCGGCCTGAGCCGACCCCGGCCGACCTTCGCCGGGCGTCGGCGGGCCTCAGCCGGTCTCAGCCGGTCCCGGCCGGTCCCGGCCGGTCCCAGCGATCTCATCCGACGTCATCCGAATGGACTGAATGGTGAATTCCATGAGCAGCAAGTCGCGCGCCGCGCGCACCGCGCTTGTCGCGGGGACAGTGATCGCTCTGACGGCCGGGCTGGCCGCGTGCCAGGGCCAGAGCCTGGAGGACAAGGGCGGTAAGAACAAGGGCGGCGGGAAGGGCGAGATCGTCGTCGGCTCGGCCGGTTTCACCGAGTCGAAGGTGCTCGCCGAGATCTATTCCAAGATCCTTATTGACGCCGGATACCAAGCGCGGGTTCAGACGCTGGCCAATCGCGAGCTGTATGAACCGGCTCTGGAGAAGGGTCAGATCGACGTCGTTCCGGAATACGCCTCCACGCTCGCCGAATTCCTCAACGCCAAGAAGAACGGCGCCAAGGCGAAGCCGGTGGCCTCCAGCGACATCGGCAAGACCGTGACGGCGCTCGAGAAGCTCGCCGGTCCCTACGGTCTCAAGGTGCTGCCGGCCGGCTCGGCCACCGACCAGAACGCCTTCGCCGTCACCAAGGAATTCGCCGCCGAGCACAAGCTGAAGACGCTCTCCGATCTCGGCCGGTCGAAGCAGAAGATCAAGCTCGCTTCGGGGGAGGAGTGCGAGACCCGGGTGTTCTGCAAGCCGGGCCTGGAGCGGACGTACGGCATCGACATCACCGGCCTCGACCCCAAGGGCGTGGGGTCACCGCAGGCCAAGCAGGCGGTCAAGGACGGCGCGGACCAACTGGTGCTGACCACCACCACGGACGCCACGCTCGACAACTTCGGACTGGTCCTTCTCCAGGACGACAAGAAGCTTCAGAACGCCGACAATGTGCTGCCGGTGGTGAATGCCAAGTCCGCCGGTGACAAGGAGATCGCGGCGGCGCTCGGCAAGCTCACGCGTACGCTCACCACCGAGGACTTGATCAACTTGAACCGCAAAGTTGATGCCGAGCGGCTCAAGCCCGGGGATGTCGCGCAGGCATATTTGGAGTCCAAGGGACTGCTCAGGAAGTAACCACCCAGAAACGGATTCGCGTGCGGGGCCCCATAGGTCCCGCACGCACGGTAAGTTTCTGGCCATGCCACGAGGACGCCACCGCCATTCACCACCCCTCCACCGGCTGCTTCCTCCGTCGACGGTCGCCGGTGCGTCGATTGCGTGCGCCGCCGGCGCGTGGTTTGTCGGCGACGATCTGGTGCAGCGGGTACTCGCCGCGGGTGCGGCGGCCGCCGCAATCGGCGGCGCGGTCCTTCTGCGGACCTGGGACCGTAAGGCCGGAAAGCGGGTCGCCGAACTCACCCGCGCCCGAGTGCGCGACGAGTGGCGCACCGAGGAGCGGATAGCCGAGCTCGAAACGGATGTCGAGGAGTCCCGCGAGATCCGCACCGGCCTGGATGCCAAATTGCGTGCCAAGCGCGCCGAATTGGCCCGGCTGCGAAGCGAGCACGCCGAACTGCTGCGCCGTTATGCGACCGCGGAGACCGAGCGGGCCAGCGCCCTGGAGGGACGCCGGCTGCTCGCCATCGAGGCGGCGGTTCCGGCGCGTGCGCTGGCGGCGGCCGCCGAGCGCCGCCCGGCGACCACCCCTCCCGCTTCTGCTTCCCCCTCTTCCTCTTCCCCCTCCTCTTCCGTTCCCGCCCCCGCCTCTGCCCCGTCGCCCGCCCCCGCCATGTACGCGCAGGCGGACCAGGCGCTGCGGCGGCTGGCCCGTAACGCGGCCCGGCAGCGGAACGGCGGGCGCGACGGCGCCGCCCGGCGCGAGGGTGCCCGGGACGGTGAGGACCGCCGGGGGAATTCCGAGGCGGCCGTCACCTCGGCGCTCCGCCGGGTCCCGGCCGCCGCCGCTGCCGTGGCACCGCACCGCCCCGCCGCGTCCCGCATGCTGGGCGGCTTCGACTTCTTCGGCAACGCCGCCTCCGTACCGCCCCGGCAGCTGACCGCGCCGCTGGAGGACGACCTGGCGGACGTCGTCGGCGACGAGGCCCTGGCCGAGCACTCGGCGCACGCCGGGGCCCGGCTGACGGCCCCGGCCGGTGCGACGGCCGGCGAGCCGGCTGCGGGCGATACGGGTGCGGGCGCCGCGGCCGGCGGCGATGTGGCTGACGCTCAAGCGGCTGACGGTCAGGCGGGTGACCGTACGGCCCCCGGCCGCAAGGGGCCTGACGGCGCGACGACCGACGGCGTGGGCGAGGTCATCGACCTGACCGTGCACGACGAGACCGAGCAGCTCGACCTCGCCGCACTGCGCACCGCCATCTCGTAGGCCGGACGGCGCCGCGTACAACGGCAGGGGCCGCCGACGGCATACGGCCGGAAACGGCCCGCCATGAAAGCAACGCGGCACAAAATACGACACGAGTGATTTTCCTATTCCCCTGAGCGCGCGCCGAGTGGCAGGATGCGGCTCCCTTCACCACTGGTCTGAGACCGGTGTGAGGCCACCCTGGGGACGGAGCATCGATGAAGCTTTTCGGGGGCAGCACGGTCCGGCGCAGGGGAGTCGGCCTTGCGCTGGCCGCTTCCACGGTGGCGCTCGCCGTCATCCTTCCCGCCGCCCCGGCCCAGGCCGCGAGCGGCCCGTCGGGGATAACGGCGAAGGGTGCCTACCTCCTGGACAGCGGGCGGAACCGGACGCTGTGGGGGAAGGCCGCGGACACCCGCCGCGAGATGGCCAGCACCACCAAGGTGATGACGGCGATCGTGGTCCTCGAGACCCGCGGTGTGAACCTGAACAAGCGGGTCACCGTCAAGAAGGCCTACCGCGACTACGTCGCCCGCTATGGAGCCAGCACCGCCGACCTGCGCACCGGCGACAAGCTGACCGTACGTCAGCTGCTGTACGGGCTGATGCTGCCGTCCGGCTGCGACGCCGGGTACGCGCTCGCCGACACCTTCGGCAGCGGCCGTACGACGGCGCGGCGGACCCAGTCCTTCATCGCCAAGATGAACGCGCGGGCCAGGTCGCTGGGGCTGAGCCGCACCCACTACGACTCGTTCGACGGCATTGCCCACGGCCGCAACTACACCACGCCCCGGGACCTGGTCCGGCTCGCCCGGCACGCGATGCGCAACCGCACCTTCGCCGCCATGGTGAAGGCGCCCCGCACCCGCCAGAAGGCGGCCAACGTCAACCGCACCTACACCTGGTACAACACCAACACGCTGCTGGGCTCCTACCGGGGTGCCCTCGGCATCAAGACCGGTGCCGGCAGCCGGGCGGGCTACTGCCTGGTCTTCGCGGCCCAGCGCGGCAAGCGGACGGTCGTGGGCGCCGTCCTCAACGACCCGTACCGGTTCCGGGACGCGGCGAGGATGCTCGATTTCGCCTTCCGCGCCAAGTGATGGCTACCGGTGACGGCTACCGGATGACCGTGGCCGCCTGAAAGCGACCGCCGGAAAGCCGCCAGCGCACCGGCGGCGAGGCGGAAGTTGTCCACAAGGTGTGGACGGTGCCCCGTGCCGGGCGGCCCGGCTACTTGTCGATGTCCCCGACGACGAAGAACAGCGAGCCGAGGATGGCCACCATGTCCGCCACCAGCGTGCCCGGCAGCAGTTCGGTCAGCGCCTGGATGTTGTTGTACGACGCCGAGCGCAGCTTGAGGCGGTACGGCGTCTTCTCGCCCTTCGAGACGAGGTAGTAGCCGTTGATGCCGAGCGGGTTCTCGGTCCAGGCGTAGGTCGCGCCCTCCGGCGCCTTCAGGACCTTGGGCAGTCGCTGGTTGATCGGGCCCGGCGGCAGGTCCGCGAGGCGGTCCAGGCAGGCATCGGCGAGGTCGAGGGAGTTGTGGCTCTGGTCCAGGAGGCACTCGAAGCGGGCCAGGCAGTCGCCCTCCTGGCGGGTGACGACCTTGAGGGTCGAGCCGAGGTCGCCGTACGCGAGGTACGGCTCGTCGCGCCGCAGGTCGAAGTCGACGCCGGAGGCGCGGGCGATCGGCCCGGAGACGCCGTAGGCGTGGACCGCTTCGGGCGTGAGCCGGCCGATGCCGCGGGTGCGGCCGCGGAAGATCTCGTTGCCCAGGACCAGGTTGTCGAAGACGTCCATCCGGGAGCGGACATCGGCGACGGCGTGCCGGGCGCGGCCGAGCCAGCCGGCCGGCAGGTCCTCCTTGAGCCCGCCGACGCGGTTGAACATGTAGTGCATCCGGCCGCCGGAGATCTCCTCCATGACGTTCTGGAGCTCTTCGCGCTCGCGGAACGCGTGGAAGACGGGCGTGATCCCGCCCAGCTCCAGGGGGTAGGAGCCGAGGAACATCAGGTGGTTGAGGACGCGGTTCAGCTCGGCGAGCAGCGTGCGCGTCCACACGGCGCGCTCGGGGACCTCCATGCCGAGCATCCGCTCCACGGCCATCACGACGCCGAGCTCGTTGGAGAAGGCCGACAGCCAGTCGTGGCGGTTGGCGAGCATGATGATCTGGCGGTAGTCGCGGGCCTCGAAGAGCTTCTCCGCGCCGCGGTGCATATAGCCGATCACCGGCTCGGCGTGCTGGATGCGCTCGCCGTCCAGCACGAGGCGCAACCGCAGCACGCCGTGCGTGGAGGGGTGCTGCGGGCCGATGTTCAGCACCATGTCGGTGCTCTCCGCCGCGCCGCCGATGCCGACCGTCGTCTCCGTCATGGGGACAGTCTCGCAAAAGGCCGCCCCAGGGGACGCCCTGGCCCTCAGCCGTCCCACTCCTTGAACAGCGCCGCGTCCTCGACGGCCGCGGTACACGCCTCGCCCACCGGCTCCAGGAGCCAGCCGAAGGCGCCCAGCCCCGCCGGGTCGGTCAGCTCGGCGGCCGCCCCGGCCGCGCCGAGGGCCCGTACGTACGCGGCCGGGTCGGTGGTGGCCAGGGCGAGCGGGGGGCGGCGCCCGGCCACGCCGAGGGCGTGCAGCGCCGCGCGCTGGGTCAGCAGGCGCGCCGACGGCCGCCCGGCACACGCATCCAGCGCCACATGCGCCGTGATGTCGCAGCCGCCGTCCGGCACCGGCCGCACCTCCCGCCCCTCCCGGAAGCCGGTGAGCGTCCCGAACGGCGGCCGGTCCGTCCGCCGGTGCGCGTAATCGGCGGCGACCGCGAGCCCGCCCCGCAGCGTACGGACGGCCCGCGCCCAGGCGGCGTCCCGCGGCCGGCCGATCTCCGCCCGAAGTCCGGGGGACCCGGCCGCCCGCCACCACCGCGCCAGCCACTCCGCGTCCGCCCCGGTCACCGGCTCGCCCAGCCGCTCCGTACCGTCGGCCCGTACGAGCACCCGCCGCGGCACCCCGTCCGCATCCGTCTCGACGACATCGAGCGGCACATTGTCCAGCCACTCGTTGGCGAACAGCAGCCCGGTGAGCGAGCCCTCCGCGGGCAGTTCGGCGCGCCATTCGATGCGCGGATCGAGGCCCTCGGGGCGGGCGGCGAGCTCAACGGCGTACGGGCGCACCCGCGCGCCCACCGCCTCCGGCAGCGCGCCCAGGACGCCCGTCAGCAGCTCGCCGCGCCCCGCGCCCACATCGACCAGCGCCAGCTCCCGCGGATGGCCCAGTGCGGCGTCCACGCGGACGAGGAGGGCGGCGACGGCACCGGCGTACAGCGGGGAGGCGTGGACGGAGGTGCGGAAGTGGCCGGCCGGGCCGGGGCCGCCGGGGCGGGTGTAGAAGCCGTCCGGGCCGTACAGCGCCCGTTCCGTCGCATCCCGCCAGCCCCGCCACTCGTTCGTCACCCGCCCCACGTTACGGGCGGCCGGCGCGGACTCCGGGGCCGGCTCCGGGGCACCGTCCGCAGGGCTGATGCGCCGGCGCCTCCGGTCTCCACCTTGGGGAGTACGCCCAGCGCACAGGATCGCTCCTCCGGTTGACTCATACACCTATTCGCTCTGCCTACGCTGGGTTACGTGCAGCGTCTCTACGACTTTCTCCGCAGACACCCGACGGGAGTGGACAGCTTCTGGGCCGTCCTCCTGTTCGGGTTCAGCTGCCTTTGGGTCGTGGGCGAGCTCCACGGCGGCCGGCAGATCGTCGGCGCGCTCTGCACGGTCGGCCTCTGCCTCGTCATCGCGCTGCGCCGCAAGGCCCCCGTGCAGATGCTGCTGCTGACGGCGGCCATAGGCGTCGTCCAGCTGATCTTCGGCGTCATACCGTATCCGGCCGATTTCGCGATGTTCGTGATCACTTACACCGTCGCATCCGGCCCCGTCCGCTGGGCCTCCCGCTGCGCCCTCGCCGGTGCGCTCCTGGGGCCCGCGCTCTCCGTATGGCGCTATGCGGACGAGCCCGCCCGCCGGCCGGTGTGGGAATCGCTGTTCTTCATGGTGCTGCTCACGGTGCCGTTCGTCCTCGCCTGGGTGCTCGGCGACTCCATGCGCACCCGCCGCGCCTATTGGGCGCAGCTGGAGGAGAAGGCCGCCCGGCTGGAGAAGGAGCGCGAGGCGCAGTCCCGGATCGCGGTCGCCGCCGAGCGCGCCCGGATCGCGCGCGAGCTCCATGACGTCGTTGCGCACAACGTCTCGGTGATGGTCGTCCAGGCGGACGGCGCCGCGTACGTCCTCGATGCCGCACCCGAGCAGACCCGGCAGGCCCTGGAGACGATCTCCGGTACGGGCCGGCAGGCGCTGGCCGAAATGCGCCGTCTGCTGGGCGTGCTCCGTACCGGCGAACAGCCCGAGGGCGGCGAATATGTGCCGCAGCCGGGCGTCGACCAGCTCGCCGACCTCATCGAGCAGGTGCGGGGCGCCGGACTGCCCGTCGACTTCCGGGTGGAGGGCGAGTCGCGCCCGCTGCCCAGCAGCGTCGAGCTGACCGCGTACCGCATCGTCCAGGAAGCGCTCACCAACACCCGCAAGCACGGCGGCGCGGACGTCGGCGCCACCGTCCGCCTCGCCTACCGCGACAACGACCTCGATCTGCTCGTCGAGGATGACGGGCGGGGCGCGCAGCACGAGCTCTACGAAGAGGGCGGGGCGGACGGCCTGGGCCACGGCCTGATCGGGATGCGTGAACGGGTCGGCATGGTGGGCGGCAGCCTGACTGCGGGGCCGCGGCCGGGGGGCGGCTTCCGGATCAGCGCCGTGCTGCCCTTGAAGCCGGAGAGGTGAGGGGAGGCGCGCGCCGTGACTGCGTCCGCGCCCGACCGCTCTCGTCCCGCCGACCGCTAGCGTCCGCCCGTTGACCCGGACCGCTCCGTACCCTGTAGCCCCACAGTTGAAGGGATCTCCCCGCCATGACCATCCGTGTGATGCTCGTCGATGACCAGGCGCTGCTGCGCACCGGCTTCCGGATGGTGCTGGCCGCGCAGCCCGACATGGAGGTCGTCGCGGAGGCGGGGGACGGGGTGCAGGCCCTGGAGGTGCTGCGCTCCACCCAGGTCGATGTGATCCTCATGGACGTGCGCATGCCGCATCTGGACGGGGTGGAGGCGACCCGGCGGATCTGCGAGAACGGGCAGAAGGAAGACGCGCCGAAGGTCCTCATCCTGACCACCTTCGACCTCGACGAATACGCCTTCTCCGCGCTGAAGGCCGGGGCCAGCGGCTTCATGCTCAAGGATGTGCCGCCGGGCGAACTCCTCGCCGCGATCCGGGCGGTGCACAGCGGCGACGCGGTCGTCGCGCCGTCCACCACCCGGCGCCTCCTCGACCGCTTCACGCCGATGCTGCCCGCCACCGGCGCCGAGTCGGCCCGGCCCGAGCTGGAACGGCTGACGGAGCGGGAGCGGGAGGTGCTGCTGCTGGTCGCGCAGGGACTGTCGAACGGCGAGATCGCGGCGCGGCTGGTGCTGTCGGAGGCCACGGTCAAGACGCACGTGGGCCGGATCCTGACGAAGCTGAGCCTGCGGGACCGGGTGCAGGCGGTGGTCCTCGCGTACGAGACGGGGCTGGTGCGGGCCGGGGGCGGGACGGGGGCGTAGGCCGGCCGGGGGCGGGGGGACCGGCCGGGCCGGTCCCGGCCGGTGACGCCCTCGAACCTTCCGTCAGCGCAGCACGCCTTCCAGGAAGTCGCTGCCCAGCCGGGCCACCACCTGGAGGTCGAGCTGGTGCAGCACGTACCGTCCGCGGCGCCGGGTCTGGATCAGACCGGCCTTCTTCAGCGTCGCGATGTGCCGCGACACCTCCGGCGAGGTGATCCCGAAGGTCGTCGCCAGCTCCCCGGTCGTATGCGGCCCGCGCGACAGCGTGCGGCACAGCCGCATCCGCATCGGATGGCCCAGCGCCTCCAGCCGCTGCTGCACGACCTCCAGCGTGGCCGGCGCCGCCAACTCCGGGCCGGCGACCGGGTACTGGAGCACGGGGCGCCAGCCCGGGGCGTGGCTGAACACCAGATGAGGCCAGCCGAAGGACGTCGGCAGGAAGGTGACACCGGGGTCGGCGGGGCTCGCGTACGCCGTCGTACGGCCCACGGCCAGCTTGTCCAGCAGGATGCGGGTACCGCCGCCGTCGCCCTGGGTCTCGTCCAGGGTGAGTGCCGCCGAGGTCGCGGACAGCGTCTCGGCCAGGCCCTTGTGGCGCAGCAGCTCGGTCTTGTGCCGGGCGTCGGCGGCCAGTTGGATGCCCACCCGGCGCCAGATGTCGCCGAAGAAGGCTTCCTCGCAGTCCTCGAAGAGGCGGCGCAGCCACTCCCGCAGGCCGTCGGGGTCGGTGAGCATCCGGTCCGTGAACGCCGCCTGCCGCGGGCCGCGCGCGGCGGCCATCTCCCGTACGCGGGCCCGCTCGTCGGCGTCGACCAGGGGTGATGGGGTGACGCGGGTGTACGTGGACGAGCAGCTGATCTCGAAAGCGGCGGCCACGAACCGCTCGTCGTCGATCTTGTCCAGCTCGTCCAGCTCTTCCGCGAGCGTCGCCCCGGGGCGGGCCGGCAGCAGGATGTCGGACCGCGCGGACCGCCACAGGAAGTCCGCCTCGCACAGCCGGTCGGCCAGGTCGGTTTTCAGCCCCGCGTTGGTCGCGGTGACCCAGCCGTGCAGCCCGGGGTGGTGCCCCGGCTCGGACAGCGCATGGAGCGCGGCGCTCAGTTCCGCCAAGGGGGAGGGGGCGAAGACGATGCGCTCCGGCGGCAGTCCGGTGATGTCGATGACGTTGGCCATGTGCCCATCATGCGCGAGGCCGCGACCTGCACGGTCATCGATTGACGGCTCCCGTCAATCGATGCGCCCCGGGCCCTGCGGCGGCCCCACAGTGAGCCGTATGAACGCCAGCCAGCAGCACCTGCTCGATGCCTACCGCGCCGCCCAGCAGGGCCAGGAACCCCCCGTCGCACCGGGCGCCGCCACCGTCCGCACGCTCGGCGAGATCCGGCAGTGGCGACGCTTCCAGGCCGTCGTCACGGACCCGGCCGATCGCCTCCCGGCCCGGGTCGGGCGGGCCGTACGGAGGGTGTGGGAGGCCGGGGCGGCACTGCTCAACCGCCGGCCTCCCGCACCCGCGCCAGGAACTCCGCAAGGGCCGCCCGCACCTCCTTGGGCGTCCACTCCAGGGACGACGGCCCGATCGCCATTTCCGTCAGCGACAGGCCAGGAGGGCCTGCGCCGTCCGGCGTGAACCAGTACCGGAACAGCGTCGTCCGGGTCTCCTCCGCCAGCCGCACCCCGGCCTCGTTGAGGACCTCGGGAGGATAGGGCAGCCACACCTGGAACTCATGGGTGTGCGGGGTCGCCGGATGCACCCGGGACCACGGCAGGCCCGCCTCGGCCAGGCCGTCGCCGAGCGCTCGTGCGACGACCTTCGCGTGGGCCACGTACTCCGGCAGCCGCGGCAGCACGCGGTCCAGGCCCGTGAGGGCGGCCAGCGCGGCCGGCCACTGCTGGAACAGCTGGCCGCCGTAGCGGTGCCGCCAGGCGCGGGCCTCCTCGACGAAGTCCTCCGGGCCCGCCAGGGCGGCACCCGATATGCCGCCCAGCGACTTGTAGAACGAGACATAGACGCTGTCCGCGAGGGCGGCAATCTCCGGCAGCGAACGCCCGAAGTGGGCGGTGCACTCCCACAGGCGCGCGCCGTCGAAGTGGACCACCGCGTCGCGGTCCCGTGCGGCGGCCACCGTGGCCTCCAGGTCCGCCCACTGCGGGAGGACGAATCCCGGTTCCCGCAGCGGCAGTTCGACGGCAAGGGTGCCGAACGGCTCGTCCAGGTCGCGTATTTCAGCGGCCGTCGGCAGCCGTGGCGCGCGCGTCGGATGCACCATGCGCAGCCCGCTGACCACCGCATAGGCGTCGCGTTCGTGCACCTTCAGATGGGAGAGGGGGTGCCCGGCGACCGTCCCGCTGCCCGTACGCCCCGCCCAGCAGCGCAGCGCGACCTGCTGCGCCATCGTGCCGGTCGGGAAGAAGGCGGCGGCCTCGGTGCCCAGGACCTCGGCGGTGCGGCGCTCCAGCTCGCTCACGATGCCGTCGCCGTAGGTGTCCGTCCAGTTGTCCAGGTCGTACGAGGCGGGGGCGTCGGCGAGCAGCCGGTCCAGGCGCTCGCGGACCGTCACGCCCGACGGGCCGTCCGCCAGCATCCGCTCCGAACCGCGCCACGCCGCGATCAGCCGCACCCGCTCCGCGGAACGGCCACCGGACCCGCCCCCGGACCCCGCCCCGGCCCCGACGTCGTCGGGCCCCTGCTCCGCCGCACCGGCCCCCGCGTCCGGCTTCCGTGTGCCTGTCTCCACGGCCCCCACCTGCCTTTCCATCCGTCACCGTGCTTCAGTCCGTGCGGCACCGGTCCGTGCGCCACCGGTCCGTGCGTGCAGCCCCCGTCTGCATTCCCGGTCCCTCGCGGTCCCTCGCGGTCCCTCGCAGTCCGTTCGTGCCGACGTCCGGATCATGGCGTAGATCCTCGCGGGCCCGCGACCCCTGTGGATAAAGTTGTGGATAACCCGCTGGGCGGTGTGCGGAGTGGGACCCGTCTCATCCTTCGTGCGGCCCTCCAGGCGGCCGGAAACACTCGCGTAGCATGGCGAGGAATCGTCCGGTACCCCCCGCGGACTGGAACGGAAGGCCATCGCCGCGTGAATGCAATCCCACCCCTCGAGGCCCAGGACCGCCCCGCCCGGCTCACCGTCGGAGTCGTCGGCGCGGGCCGTGTCGGGCCCGCCCTCGCCGCGTCGTTGCAGCTCGCCGGGCATCGCCCGGTCGCCGTATCGGGGGTCTCCGACGCCTCCGTACGCCGCGCCGCCGACCTGCTGCCCGACGTCCCACTGGTCACCCCGGCCGAGGTGCTCGCCCGCGCCGACCTCGTGCTGCTGACCGTCCCCGACGACGCCCTCGCCGGCCTGGTGCGCGGCCTCGCCGAGACCGGTGCCGTACGGCCGGGCCAGCTGCTGGTGCACACCTCCGGGCGGTACGGCGCGGCCGTGCTCGACCCGGCCACCCGCGCCGGCGCGCTGCCCCTCGCGCTGCACCCCGCCATGACGTTCACCGGCACCTCTGTGGACGTCCAGCGGCTGGCCGGGTGCTCGTTCGGGGTGACCGCGCCCGACGAGCTGCGGATGGCGGCCGAGGCGCTGGTCATCGAGATGGGCGGGGAGCCCGAGTGGATCGCGGAGTCGGCCCGTCCGCTCTACCACGCGGCGCTCGCCATCGGCGCGAACCACCTGGTCACCCTCGTGGCGCAGTCGATGGAGCTGCTGCGCACCGCGGGTGTCGCGGCCCCGGACCGGATGCTCGGCCCGCTGCTCGGCGCGGCCCTGGACAACGCGCTGCGCTCGGGCGACGCCGCCCTGACCGGGCCGGTCGCGCGCGGAGACGCGGGTACGGTCGCCGCGCACGTCGCGGAGCTGCGCCGGCACGCCCCGGGAAGCGTCGCCGGGTATCTGGCGATGGCCCGTACGACCGCGGACCGGGCGCTCGCCCACGGCCTGCTCAAGCCGGAACTGGCCGAGGACCTGCTCGTCGTGCTCGCCGGGCCCGCGCCGGACCGGCCCGGCAACGGCCCCGGCGACGGCCCCGACGAGGGTTCGGAAACCGGCCCCGACAACGGCCCCCACCCCGACAACAACGGCCCCGCCGGAGGCGACCGATGACCCCCTCGCCCCCGTCCACCCACCTCCTCCACACCGCCGCCGCCCTCCGCGATCTCCCCCGGCGCACCGGCCCCCGCGCCGTCGTCATGACCATGGGCGCGCTGCACGAGGGGCACGCCACCCTGATCCGCACCGCCCGGGAGAGGGTCGGCGCGGAGGGGCAGGTCGTGGTCACGGTCTTCGTCAATCCGCTGCAGTTCGGGGCGGGCGAGGACCTGGACCGCTACCCCCGCACCCTGGACGCGGATGTGGCGCTGGCCGCCGAGGCGGGCGCGGACGTGGTGTTCGCACCGTCCGCCGACGAGGTTTACCCGGGCGGCGAGCCGCAGATCAGGATCGCCGCGGGCCCGATGGCCACCCTCCTGGAAGGCGCCAGCCGCCCCGGCCACTTCGACGGCGTGCTCACCGTCGTCGCCAAGCTGCTGCACCTGACGGCGCCCGACATCGCCTTCTACGGGGAGAAGGACGCCCAGCAGCTGGCCGTCATCACGCGGATGGCCGCCGATCTGAACTTCCCCGTCCGGATCGTGGGCGTGCCGACGGTCCGCGAGGACGACGGCCTGGCCCTCTCCAGCCGCAACCGTTACCTCTCCGCGCCCGAACGCCGCACCGCGCTCGCGCTGTCCGCCGCGCTGTTCGCGGCCCGCGACCGGCTCGCGGCGGAAGAGGCGCTGCGCGCCCGCGCCGCCTCCGCCGGTCACCCCGTACAGGACCGTGCCGCGGCGCTGGCCGCCCTCGGTGAGGACCGGGCCGCCGCGGACGCGCACGCCGTCGCCTATGCCGCCGCCGGCCCGCCGCACGGCCCGTCCGTGGCCCGCGCCGCGGCCGGTGCGGTCCTGACGGACGCGGCTCACCTGGACCCGCCGCTCGAGCTGGACTACCTGGCGCTGGTCGATCCGTCGGACTTCACCGAGGTCGCGGACGCGTACGAGGGCGAGGCGGTCCTCGCGGTCGCCGCCAGGGTCGGCACCACCCGCCTCATCGACAACATCCGCCTCGTGTTCCGCCCGGCGGGAGGCGCGGCGGACGCCCCCGCAGCGCCGCACCACGCGGCCGCCGCCGGGACCGGCGCAGCCGCCGACGGCCCCGCCGCGACCATGCCCCCACGCCCCACCACCACTCCCCAAGGCCCCCTCGGAGCGCCCCGATGACCGCCACAGGAACCAGCCCCGGCCAGGCGATAGCCCCCGGCACCGCCCCAGCCCCCGGCATACGCCTGACCGCTCCCGCCCCGGGCTGGTCCATCGACGCGGACGTCGTCGTGGTGGGCTCCGGGGTGGCCGGGCTGACCGCGGCCCTGCGCTGCGCCGCCGCCGGCCGCCGCACGGTCGTCGTCACCAAGGCCCGGCTCGACGACGGCTCCACCCGCTGGGCCCAGGGCGGCATCGCCGCGGCCCTCGGCGACGGCGACACCCCCGAGCAGCACCTGGCCGACACCCTCGTCGCGGGCGCCGGGCTGTGCGACGAGCCGGCGGTACGGGCCCTGGTCACCGAAGGGCCGGACGCCGTGCACCGGCTGATCGCCGCCGGCGCCCGCTTCGACACCGCCCCCGGCAGCGACGAGATAGCGCTCACCCGTGAGGGCGGCCACCACCGCCGCCGCATCATCCATGCGGGCGGCGACGCCACCGGGGCCGAGGTCTCCCGCGCCCTGGTCGAGGCGGTCCGCGACGCCGGGCTGCGCACCATTGAGAACGCCCTCGTCCTCGACCTGCTCACCGACGCCGACGGCAATGCCTCCGGCGTCACCCTGCACGTCATGGGGGAAGGGCAGCACGACGGGGTCGGTGCGGTGCACGCCCCGGCGGTGGTCCTCGCCACCGGGGGCATGGGGCAGGTCTTCTCCGCCACCACCAACCCGCCTGTCTCCACCGGCGACGGCGTGGCGCTGGCGCTGCGCGCCGGAGCCGAGGTCTCCGACCTCGAATTCGTCCAATTCCACCCCACCGTCCTGTACTTGGGGCCGGACGCGGAGGGCCAGCAGCCGCTGATCTCCGAGGCGGTACGGGGCGAGGGTGCTCACCTGGTCGACGCCGACGGCACCCGCTTCATGGTCGGGCAGCACGAACTGGCCGAGCTGGCGCCGCGCGACATCGTCGCCAAGGCGATCACGCGGCAGGCGCACGAACAGGGCGTCGATCACATGTACTTGGACGCCCGGCACTTCGGCGCCGAGATGTGGGAACACCGCTTCCCGACCATCCTCGCCGCCTGCCGCGCCCACGGCATCGACCCCGTCACCGAGCCGATCCCGGTCGCCCCGGCCGCCCACCACGCCTCCGGTGGCGTCCGTACGGACCTGCAAGGGCGCACCACCGTGCCCGGCCTCTACGCCTGCGGCGAGGTCGCCTGCACCGGCGTCCACGGAGCCAACCGCCTGGCCTCCAACTCCCTCCTGGAGGGGCTGGTGTTCGCGGAGCGCATCGCCGAGGACATCGCCGCGCACCCCGTGCGGCAGCCCGGGGAACACCGGCTGCCCGCCGGGTCTCCTGTGCCGCTGCTGCCGCCCGAGGCGCGCTTCGAGATCCAGCGGATCATGACCAGGGGCGCCGGCGTCCTGCGGTCCGAGGCGAGCCTGGCGGAGGCCTCCGTCGCGCTCAACCGGATGACCGAACGGGTCCGCACCGAGTCCGATGAGGGCAAGGCGGCCGAGCCCGGCGTGGAAGCATGGGAGGCCACGAACCTTCTGCTGGTCGCGCGGGTGCTGGTCGCCAGTGCCGGCAGGCGCGAGGAGACCCGCGGCTGCCACTGGCGCGAGGACCACCCCGACCGGGACGACGCGTCCTGGCAGCGCCACGCCCTGACCACCCACCGTCCGCCGCACACCCTGGTCCACCGCGCCACGGACACCGCCGACTTCCCCGCCACCCAGCCCGAAACGGAGCCGAACCCGTGAGCAGCACCCCCAACGACCTCCCCCTCCTCCAGATCGGTGGGCCCTCCAACGGCGCCCCCACCGGCGGCGGCTGCGGCGATGCCTGCGGCTGCGCCGGCGGCGACGACGGCTCGTACGAGCTGGACCCGCTGAGCTGTGGCCTCGACCCCGACCTGGCCGCGCTCCTGGTGGCCGCCGGCCTCGACCCCGTACAGGTCGAGGACATCGCGCACATGGCCGTCGAGGAGGACCTCGACCAGGGCGTGGACGTCACCACCGTGGCCACCATCCCCGAAGACGCGGTCGCCACCGGCGACTTCACGGCCCGCGAGGCCGGTACGGTCGCCGGGCTGCGGATCGCCGAGGCGGTGCTGTCCATCGTGTGCACCGACGAGTTCGCGGTCGAGCGGCACGTCGAGGACGGCGACCGGGTCGAGGCCGGCACGAAGCTGCTCTCCGTCACGACGCGCACCCGCGACCTGCTCACCGCCGAGCGCAGCGCGCTGAACCTCCTGTGCCGGCTGTCGGGCATCGCGACCGCCACCCGCGCCTGGGCGGACGTCCTGGAGGGCACCAAGGCCAAGGTCCGCGACACCCGGAAGACGACGCCCGGACTGCGCGCCCTGGAGAAGTTCGCGGTGCGCTGCGGCGGCGGCGTCAACCACCGGATGTCGCTGTCGGACGCGGCGCTGATCAAGGACAACCATGTCGTCGCCGCCGGCGGCGTGGCCGCGGCGTTCAAGGCCGTACGGGAGGAGTTCCCGGGTCTGGCCATCGAGGTGGAGGTCGACCGGATCGACCAGATCCCGCCGATCCTCGCCGAGGGCGCCGATCTCGTCCTCCTCGACAACTTCACGCCGGAGCAGACCAAGGAGGCCGTGGAGCTGGTCGCGGGCCGCGCGATGCTGGAGTCCTCCGGCCGCCTGACCCTCGCCAACGCCCGCACCTACGCGGACACCGGCATCGACTACCTGGCCGTCGGCGCGCTCACCCACTCCTCCCCGATCCTCGACATCGGCCTTGACCTGCGCGAGGACGACGGCGAGGCCGCGGACGGCAACCAGGACGAGGGCCGCTGACCGCCATGCTGCTCACCATCGACGTCGGCAACACACACACCGTCCTCGGCCTCTTCGACGGCGAGGAGATCGTCGAGCACTGGCGGATCTCCACCGACGCCCGCCGCACCGCCGACGAGCTGGCCGTGCTCCTCCAGGGCCTGATGGGCATGCACCCCCTCCTCGGCGACGATCTGGGCGACGGCATCGAGGGCATCTCCATCTGCTCCACCGTCCCCTCCGTGCTGCACGAGCTGCGCGAGGTCACCCGCCGCTATTACGGCGACGTCCCGGCCGTCCTCGTCGAACCCGGCGTGAAGACGGGCGTGCCGGTCCTCATGGACAACCCCAAGGAGGTCGGCGCCGACCGGATCATCAACTCCCTGGCGGCCGTCGAGCTCTACGGAGGCCCGGCGATCGTCGTGGACTTCGGTACGGCCACCACCTTCGACGCGGTCAGCGCGCGCGGCGAATACGTCGGCGGCGTGATCGCGCCGGGCATCGAGATCTCGGTGGACGCGCTGGGCGTCAAGGGCGCCCAGCTCCGCAAGATCGAGCTGGCCCGGCCGCGCAGCGTCATCGGCAAGAACACCGTCGAGGCGATGCAGTCCGGCATCCTCTACGGCTTCGCGGGCCAGGTGGACGGCGTGGTGCAGCGGATGGCGCGGGAGCTGGCCGATGACCCGGACGAGGTGACGGTGATCGCCACCGGGGGCCTGGCCCCGATGGTGCTCGGCGAGTCCTCGGTGATCGACGCACACGAGCCCTGGCTCACCCTGATCGGCCTGCGGCTGGTGTACGAGCGGAACATCGCCCGGTCCTGACGCATCTGGCTCCGGTCCTGACGTCGGACCCCGCCCGGTTCTGACGCCGGGCATTGCCGGGGCCCGAGGAGTTCGTTCCGGTACGGCCAGCCGCGCCATCGTGCGCGAATTAAGCGGCTTTTGTCCGAAACGGTCGTAAAGTCGCCGCATGCCTATGCCAAACGGATCCCGCGGCGGCATGACGTTCAGCGCCGATGAGCTGCGCGTGCTCCGTCGCGCTCTCGCCCATGCCCTGCAGTCAGCCACTTTGGTGGACCGCGCCGTCCCGCTCGGCACCGCCCTCCAGTGGCCGGAGGACATCCAGGAATACCTCCGGCTGGCCGAGGCGGTGGACGAGGCGGTCCGCGAAGGCGGCCGGCTGCGCGCCTTCCTGCTCGCCGACCTCGCCCGCTACCGCGAGACCCTGCCCGGTTCGGCCGCCGGCTACCTCGCCCACCTCAAGGAGGCGCTGACGGCCGGCTACGTCCCCGGCCCCGCCGACCTCGCCGCCCTGCGCTCCCTCGTCGCGCGGCGCACCGGAGCCGCCGAGGGCGAGCGCCGCGCCACCTTGCTGCGCCACTGCGAGCAGCTGGCCGAGCGCTCCGTGCGGGCCCGGCTGCGCGCCCTGCCCGGCGGGCGCGCGGCGCACGAGCCGGAGCGTGCGCCGGAGTCCGAGCCGGAGCCCGAACCTGCGGCCGAGCCCAAGCGGCGGCCGCAGCCCGCCCCGCGGCCCGCGCCCGGTTCCCCGCGCCCGGACCGCCCGATCCCGACTCCCGGCGAGGTCTTCCCGCCCCGCCGCAAGCCCGCCCCGCCCCCCGAGACCCGCACCGCCTGAGCGCTGCGTACTCTGGAATCTCACGCCCCAAAGGAGGCCATACGCCATGGATTACCTCGCAGCGCTGACCCCGCCCGTAGTGATGGCCGTGGCCTTCACCGCGCTGATCGTGACGATCGTCAAGAGCCAGGGCGGCCCCAACAAGGCCAAGGAGGACGCCGCCGCGGACGCCCTGCTGGCCCGCGCGGAGTCCGCTTCGGAGCCCAAGGCGCACGGCGTCTGACCGCCCCGCCGCCTATTCGGCGGTGTGCGCGCACGGTACGGCCCGGGAATGACCGTCTCGGGCCGTACCTCCTTTTTCCGGCCCAAACGCAACGAGATCAACCGGCATTCACGACATCTCCCACTATTGTTCTTGTGTGCCGAGACCATTGGGTGATCTGGAAGACGCGGTGATGACGCGGGTCTGGGAGTGGAACCGCCCGGTCACCGTTCGAGAAGTCCTGGAAGATCTCCAGAAGGAACGGTCGATCGCCTACACGACGGTCATGACCGTATTGGACAACCTTCATCAGAAGGGCTGGGTCCGCCGCGAAGCAGAAGGCCGCGCCTATCGATATGAGGCGGTCTCCACTCGTGCCGCCTACTCGGCCGCACTGATGAACGAAGCGTGGTCCGCGAGTGACAACCCCGCGGCCGCTCTTGTGGCCTTCTTCGACATGATGTCGCCGGAACAACGGCATGCTCTGCGCGATGCCGTACGGATGGTGCAGATCGACGATCCCGAGAGCACCGAGCGCACCGAACGGACCGCTCCTGAACAGGCGCCGGAAGCGGGAACGGAAGCGGCATCGGAAGCGGGATCGGAACAGCCCTCTCAAGCCGGAACGGAACAAGCACCGCAAGCGGCGCAAGAACGCGCATCCGGCGAAGGCGATGAACCCGAGGCGGGCACCACGGAGGCGGGGCGATAGCGTCCCGGCATGCCCGTGCATTCAAAAGGCCTCACCGTCCGTCGTGCCCGGACCAGCGATGTCCCGGCGGTACGCCGTCTCATCGACTCCTACTCACGAGACGGCATCCTGCTCGACAAAGCCACCGTCACGCTTTACGAGGACATCCAGGAGTTCTGGGTCGCCGAGCGCGATGAAGACGCCGAGGTCGTCGGCTGCGGTGCACTCCATGTGATGTGGGAAGACCTGGCCGAAGTGCGCACACTGGCGGTGGATCCGCAGCTCAAGGGCTCGGGAGTGGGCCACCAAGTCCTCGCCAAGCTGCTGAGCACCGCGCGCTGGCTCGGAGTGCGGCGCATTTTCTGTCTCACCTTCGAAGTCGACTTCTTCACCAAGCACGGCTTCGTGGAGATCGGCGAGACTCCGGTAGACGGTGATGTCTACAGCGAGCTGCTGCGTTCCTATGACGAGGGCGTTGCCGAGTTCCTCGGGCTCGAACGAGTGAAGCCCAACACCCTGGGTAACAGCCGGATGCTTCTGCACCTGTGATCAGTGTTCTATGTCCGAATCGCTCCCCTATCTCATGGGTACGGAAGCATGTGTTCCCCGCTCTGCGGGCAAGTGAACCCTACCCAAGGGTTTGTGTTTTTCCCGGAAAAGCGGTTTGCTTTCCGTCGTAATCCACATTCGATGAAAGGGAAACCGGTGGCACAGAAGGTTCAGGTTCTTCTTGTCGACGACCTCGACGGCGGCGAGGCCGACGAGACCGTGACGTTCTCTCTCGACGGCAAGTCCTACGAGATCGACCTCACCGTCGCCAACGCCGAGAAGCTTCGTGAGTCGCTCGCTGACTTCGTGAAGGCCGGCCGTCGTACGGGTGGGCGCGCTGCGGGCCGTGGCAAGGCGCGTGCCGCTTCCGCCGGCGGCTCCGGGGACACCGCGAAGATCCGCGCCTGGGCGAAGGAGAACGGCTACAACGTGAATGACCGTGGCCGCGTCCCCGCCGACATTCGCGAGGCATTTGAGAAGGCCAACGGCTGATCGCCGTCAGCGCGATCCGATTGGCCTTTACGAGCACGCAGCAACCGGGCACGGTGGCACTCCGTTGCCGCCGCGCTCACCAGCCGAATGAGGTCGGGGGCGCCCCCAACGTCTCCGATTCCTGCTCCGATCCCCGTGGTGGGCAGGGAATTCTCCGCCGCGCGCCCCGGCCGGGGAGGTCGCAACCATCCTGCGGCCTCCCGAGCGCCGAATCCCCGCGATGACGGTTCTCCGGCAGCGGAGTACGTGGGGACGGCCGGTGCGGGCATCCGCTCTCCGGCCCCGCGTGCACCGAGATCCGGTGCGAGCGCACCCCACTCGAGCCATTCCAGGATTTCCGGGAGTTCCTCGGCGCCGCCGGCCGCGATGAGCATGAGCAATTTCGGCCGTTCAATGCGGCGATTTCCGTCGCGCCCGGCCCGCAACAGTGCGACCGGACCCGTACCCGGCAGCCGCCGCAGTACGGCCCGCCCCGCGTCCGCCGGCATCTCCAGGACGTCGAAGCGCTGCCCCACCAGCAGCTCCACCGGCTCCGTGCCGGTGGTCGGCCAGCTCATCTCTTCCTCGTACCACCGGCGGACGGCGGCAAGAGGGCTGCGGGGTCGCGGAAGCGCGCGGGCCATATCCGGTGCAACTCCCCGAAACCCAGGAAGTTACGCTGGGTCGAAGTATGGATACGTACCGTAGCCGGACCGGCGTGCGGCGGCGCATCCGGCGGCGCGTGGATGTTCGCCCGTAGCGGATGGAAGCGGCCCGCGCTGCATGGAGTGTCAGTGGCAGCGGGTAAGACAGTCACAGTGGGAAGAGACCGTGTGACCGGCGCTCAAGGCGCTCTGCTCCGGTTGATGGCGGGATGCGGCGGGCGTGTCGGCAAGCGGCGCGTTCGCCACGGGCGTAGTGGCGAAGAGCGTATATGCCTGGCCTGCGGGAACATCGTCTCGCACCATCGAGTTGGAGCAGATGTCAGCTGTTCGGCAGTAAATTTCCCCGCCGGAGCGGGGGTGATCCGGACGGGTGTCGGCAGTTGGAATGAGCTGTCCCGCCCCGCGGGACTAGCATGCGGAAGGACAGGGAGGGGATCGTCCCCGATCTTTCTGACCGCTCTGAGGAGCGATTAACGATGTTCGAGAGGTTCACCGACCGCGCGCGGCGGGTTGTCGTCCTGGCTCAGGAAGAAGCCCGGATGCTCAACCACAACTACATCGGCACCGAGCACATCCTCCTGGGCCTGATCCATGAGGGTGAGGGTGTCGCCGCTAAGGCCCTGGAGAGCCTCGGGATTTCGCTCGAGGCGGTCCGCCAGCAGGTGGAGGAGATCATCGGGCAGGGCCAGCAGGCTCCGTCCGGGCACATCCCCTTCACCCCCCGTGCCAAGAAGGTCCTGGAGCTGTCGCTCCGCGAGGCCCTCCAGCTCGGCCACAACTACATCGGTACGGAGCACATCCTGCTCGGCCTGATCCGCGAGGGCGAGGGCGTCGCAGCCCAGGTCCTGGTGAAGCTGGGCGCCGATCTCAACCGGGTGCGGCAGCAGGTCATCCAGCTGCTCTCCGGCTACCAGGGCAAGGAAGCCGCCACGGCAGGCGGCCCCGCCGAGGGCACGCCCTCGACGTCGCTCGTCCTGGACCAGTTCGGCCGCAACCTCACGCAGGCCGCTCGCGAGACCAAGCTCGACCCGGTCATCGGGCGCGAGAAGGAAATCGAGCGGGTCATGCAGGTGCTCTCCCGCCGTACGAAGAACAACCCGGTCCTCATCGGCGAGCCCGGCGTCGGCAAGACGGCGGTCGTCGAAGGACTGGCGCAGGCCATCGTCAAGGGCGAGGTGCCCGAGACCCTCAAGGACAAGCACCTCTACACCCTCGACCTCGGCGCCCTGGTCGCCGGCTCCCGCTACCGCGGTGACTTCGAGGAACGCCTGAAGAAGGTCCTCAAGGAGATCCGCACCCGCGGCGACATCATCCTGTTCATCGACGAGCTCCACACCCTGGTGGGTGCGGGCGCCGCCGAGGGCGCGATCGACGCCGCCAGCATCCTCAAGCCCATGCTGGCGCGAGGCGAGCTGCAGACCATCGGTGCCACGACGCTCGACGAGTACCGCAAGCACCTGGAGAAGGACGCGGCCCTCGAGCGCCGCTTCCAGCCGATCCAGGTCGCGGAGCCGTCGCTGCCCCACACCATCGAGATCCTCAAGGGCCTGCGGGACCGCTACGAGGCGCACCACCGCGTCTCCATCACGGACTCCGCCCTGGTCGCGGCGGCCACTCTGGCCGACCGCTACATCTCCGACCGCTTCCTGCCGGACAAGGCGATCGACCTGATCGACGAGGCCGGCTCCCGCATGCGGATCCGCCGCATGACCGCTCCGCCGGACCTGCGCGAATTCGACGAGAAGATCGCCGATGTGCGCCGGGAGAAGGAGTCCGCGATCGATTCGCAGGACTTCGAGATGGCCGCGGGCCTGCGCGACAAGGAGAAGCAGCTCCTGGCCGCGAAGACCAAGCGGGAGAAGGAGTGGAAGGCCGGCGACATGGACGTCGTCGCCGAGGTGGATGAGGAGCTGATCGCCGAGGTCCTGGCGACGGCGACGGGCATCCCGGTCTTCAAGCTGACCGAGGAGGAGTCGAGCCGCCTGCTGCGCATGGAGGACGAGCTCCACAAGCGCGTCATCGGCCAGAAGGACGCCATCAAGGCGCTCTCCCAGGCCATCCGCCGTACCCGTGCCGGCCTGAAGGACCCGAAGCGCCCCGGCGGTTCGTTCATCTTCGCGGGCCCGTCCGGTGTCGGTAAGACGGAGCTGTCCAAGACGCTCGCCGAATTCCTTTTCGGTGACGAGGACGCGCTGATCTCCCTCGACATGTCGGAGTTCAGCGAGAAGCACACGGTCTCGCGGCTGTTCGGTTCGCCTCCCGGTTACGTCGGCTACGAAGAGGGCGGCCAACTCACCGAGAAGGTGCGCCGCAAGCCGTTCTCCGTCGTGCTCTTCGACGAGGTCGAGAAGGCCCACCCGGACATCTTCAACTCCCTGTTGCAGATCCTGGAGGACGGTCGCCTGACCGACTCCCAAGGCCGGGTCGTGGACTTCAAGAACACGGTCATCATCATGACGACCAACCTCGGCACGCGGGACATCTCCAAGGGCTTCAACCTCGGCTTCGCGGCCCAGGGCGACACGAAGTCCAGCTACGAGCGGATGAAGAACAAGGTCAACGAAGAGCTCAAGCAGCACTTCCGCCCCGAGTTCCTCAACCGTGTCGACGACACCGTCGTCTTCCACCAGCTGACCGAGGAAGACATCATCCAGATCGTCGACCTCATGATCGCCAAGGTGGACGAGCGGCTCAAGGACCGCGACATGGGCATCGAGCTCAGCGGCGAGGCCAAGTCGCTGCTGGCCAAGCGCGGGTACGACCCGGTGCTCGGCGCCCGTCCGCTGCGCCGCACGATCCAGCGCGAGATCGAGGACGCCCTCTCGGAGAAGATCCTCTTCAGCGAGCTGCGTCCGGGCCACATCGTGGTCGTCGACGTCGAGGGCGAGGGTGACACCGCCAAGTTCACCTTCCGCGGCGAGGAGAAGTCGGCGCTGCCCGACGCCCCGCCGATCGAGTCCGCCACCGGCGGCTCGGGCCCGAACCTGAGCAAGGACGCGTAAGGCGCCCCGTCCGACGGGAACGTCGGACGGAAACGTCATACGGGAACTGCCCCGGAACCGCTTGCGGTTCCGGGGCAGTTTTCGTTGAGCGGGCGGTGGGTGGGGGTGGGGGGTAGGGGAGGCGGGGCCACTAGGGGGTGGGCGAACGGATCCCCTAGGGGACACGGACGCCCCCTGCGGGTCCACAACGTCGGGGTGACGGATAGTTATTCCCGTTGGGCGCAACGTGATTGAGGGGGCGGGAGAGGCTCGGCCGGTCGGCCGGTCTTCCGGTCAGCCAGTTAGTTGGTCCGCCGGTCCGCCGAGCTACCAGCGCCGGCCGGTCGGCTCCGGTGCGTCGGCGTCGAGGGCGGCTAGAGCTGGAGGACGCGGATGCCGTCGGGGACGCCCGTTACCGGGGGGATGCGGCGGCCGATCTGGAGGGTGTCCAGCTTGGGGAAGGCCGACAGCCACTCCATGGAGACGCCCAGGTCATAGGCGAGCCAGAGGCGGGTGAGGCCGTCGGCCGGGGCGATGCCCTCGATCAGCTGGTCCGGCGTGAAGTGCCCGGAGATCCGCAGATGCGGACGGCCGCCCAGCCGGCGCAGCGCATGCAATTCCCCGATATCCGCCACCGGGAAATACAGCTCGGCCGGTTCCAGATGGGCGATGATCTCGCGGGCGTAGCGGGCGGTGTCGTAATGCCGCCAGGCCCCGGCGAGCTGCGCCCGTACGGCGTGGTGCGGGTGGTCGCGCAGCCCCGCCAGATAGTCGATCGCCATGTCGTCCGCGATGGAGGTGGCGGTGATGGCGAGGAGATACGCCTCGTCGTCGGAGGCGTGGGCGGGGTCGGGGAGCATTTCCAGGACGATCGGCCCGATCCAGCCCAGGGCGCGGGCCGCGGACGGGGTGCCGGGCCGCACCATGTCCCGGGTGAAGCGCTGCACGCGCGCCCGGACCGCCGGGTCCAGCTCGGTGGCGTGTTCCAGGCAGGCGGCCGCCAGCAGCTTGCGGTGCCGGGCCTCGGCCGCCCGGACGGCCGCGTGCGGGGCCAGCAGGCCGTCCAGGAGCGCCGCGCACTCGTCGGGCCGGGCCAGGGCCACGGCCATCCGTATGACGTCCTCCCAGGCGTCGTGGTGGGCGTGGTCGAGGAGCAGCGCGAAGTCGTGCCGCTGGACGGTCGCGCGCGCGGAGAGATAGTCCTGGAAGGTGCGGTGGACGAAGTCGACGGTGCCGGGGGTCGGCTCGCGCAGCAGTCCGGTGCGGTTGAGGAGATGGCGGAAGACCTCTTCGGGGCCGCCTTGGCGGGCGGCGTCGGGTATGGCCGGCAGATGCTCGGCGAGGGTCGCGATGGCGGTGTCCCGGTCCATCTCCGAACGCCCGTTGATCAGCATCCAGTGGGCGAGCTTCTGCAGCAGCTGGATCTTGGGCTGCCGGGTCAGCTCGACGCCGTCGGTGGCCACCATCGCCCGCTCCCGGTCGCGGCGCTCCAGCAGCATCGACAGCGCGGCGTCGTAGAGGTCCTTGCGCCCGTTGGGCAGATATCCGCGCCGGTCGCGGTGCAGGGCGCACAGCAGCCCGCACATCAGCGGATTGGTGGCGAGCCGGCCCAGGTCGCGGGTGATGCGTACGGCGTTGAGCAGCGTGTGCTCGTAGTGCCCGAGCCGGTCGAGGTCGGCGGGGTTCTGCTGGGCGGCGGCCCGGTGCCAGCGCTGGATGAACGCGGCGACGTCCTCCCGGCTCATGGGCGCCAGGGAGAGCTCGGTGAAGCCCTCGGCGGCGAGCCAGTTGTCCGGTACGGCGGAGGGGCGGGAGGTGACGACGCAGACCGTGCCCGGGTAGCGGGCGGTCCAGTCGCGGAGGCGTTCGCGCACCTCCTCGCGGGCGCTCTCGGGCGCTTCGTCGATCCCGTCGATGAGGAGGAGGGCGCGGCCCTGGCTCAGGACGCGCTCGGCCCAGCCGGGTGGCTGGGTGGCCGCGTCGGGGGAGCCGGTGGCGGCCAGGAAGGCGGCCGGTTCGGGGAAGCCGTCGCGGGCGAAGCGGCGTACGGGCAGCAGGAAGGGCACCCGGCCGCGGAGCCCGGCGAGGGCTTCGGGCAGCTCGTCGCGGGCGGTGGCGACGGTCAGCCACTGGAGGAGGGTCGTCTTGCCGGAGCCGGCGACGCCGCGGATGAGGATGCGGGGGCGGTCGGCGAGGGCCTGTTCGGCGGGGGTCGGGGGCTCGTCGCCCGCGGACTGGGTGGCCGGGTCCGGCTCGCACTGGAGGCCCAGGTAGGCGGCGTCCAGGGGCCAGCTGTCGGGGGAGTGGGCGAGGTCGATGCCGAAGATGGTGAGGTGGTTGTGGGTGGTGGCGGTGGAGTGGGCGTAGTGGCTTTCGAAGGTGGAGTCGGGGTCGGTGGTGTGGGGGGTGATGTGGGTGGGCTCCATGGGGTTCCCCGTAGTGGCTGTGGTCAGGTGCGGGGGCGCGGGTAGAGGGTGAGGCTGATGTGGGGTGGGAGCGAGCCGGGGTTGGTGGGGTGGAGGTAGGAGAGGTAGATCTCCCGGAGGTCGGGGAGGGCGGCCAGAGGGGGGAGGGTGATGGGGTCGCCGGTCATGCCGTACAGCTGGAGCTTCCGCAGGTGGGGGAAGGCCGGGAGGACGGTGTGCAGGATGCGGAGCAGTTCGGGGACGGGGCGGTGGTGTGTGTTGAGGAGGCTGAGTTCGTTCACCTGCGGGAGCTGAAGGCCAGGCGGAACGTGCGGTCCGCTGCCTCCGGTTTCCAGACCGAGCGAAAGACTCTCCAGCGTGGCGAGGCCGGCGAGGGCGCGCCATTGATCACCGGTGAAGTCGTCGGCCATTCGGCGCAGTTGGAGGTGTGTCACGTAGGGCCAGGACGCTACGTGGGTGAAGTCGGAGCCGACCGGGTGCCACAGGATCAGCGTCTTGAGCGGGGCGTCCGCGGGGAGGAGCGTCAGGGCTTCCGGTGGGAGCGGGGCGCTGAGCAGCAGGTTGTCGAGGTGGCGCAGGCGGTCGATTCCCCGCGGGATGCGCACCCCGCTGGATTCGCCACCGCTGACGGACAGCTGCCGCAGGGGCAGGTCCGCGAGCGCGGAAACGCTCTCCACCGCGGGGCAGTTCTGGAGGTTCAGCGATTCCAGCGCCCGGAACTCCCGGAGGAAGCCGAGGTCGTTCATCTCCGGGTTGTCCATGAGGGTCAGGCGCGTGAGGGACCGCCGGTTCAGGCCGTCGAGGAGCGCCCGAGCGGTCACGGGGCCCGTGACGCTGAGGGACGGCCGTTCGCCGAGGGTCTTGAGGGCGGCCATCTCGGCGGGGGTGGTGACGGTGAGCTGCTCGTGGTGCGGTAGATGCCGGAGGACCTCCTCGGCATAGCTTTCCGTGTCGAACGACGGCCAGGAGAGCGCCATTTGGAATCGCACGTTGGGGGAGGGGTGCTCCCGGAACGCCTTCACCACTTCCTGAGCGGCGGGCGAGCCGATCCGCGCGGCGGTCGCCACCACCTCCCTCGCCTCGTCGTCGTCCAGGCCCTCCGGCCCCGGCAGCAGCTCCAGGGCCAGCGGTCCCACCTCGGCGAGCAGCTCCGATTCCTCGCGGCTGCGCGGCGGCAGGATCGACTTCGCGCGTGCCTGCACCTCTTCCCGTACGGCCGGATCCAGCTCGGTGGCGTGTTCCAGGCAGGCCACGGCGAGCAGATGGACGCGCAGGCGGGTGCGGGTGCTGCGGATGCCGTCGCCGTGGGCGATCATCGCCCGCAGGATCTCCGCGCGTTCGCGTGGCCTGGCGTGTGCCACCGCCATCCGGATCACGTCTTCCCACTGGGAGTCGACGGAGTGCTCCACCAGCAGTCCGAAGTCGCCCTCCTCGACGGCGGCCCTGGCTCCCAGGTAGTCCTGGAAGGTGCGGTGGATGAAGTCGACCGCCCCGGGGGTGGGTTCGCGTAGCAGCCCGCAGCGCAGCAGCAGGTGACGGAAGACGGCCGCGGAGTTGCCCTGTGCCGCCGCCGCGGGCACCGACGGCAGCGCGTCGCCGATGATCCGCTCCGCCCGTTCGCGGACCAGTTCCGTGCGGCCGTTGCGGATCAGCCAGTAGGCGAGCCGCTGCAGCAGCTGCACCTGCGGCTCGTCGGCCAGTTCGATGCCGGTGGGCGCGCCCATGTCCCGTTCCCGGTCGCGGCGGGAGAGCAGCATCCCCAGCGCGGCGTCGTACAACTCCTTGCGCCCGTGCGGGAGATAGCCGCGCCGGTCGCGGTGGAGCGCGCAGATCAGCCCGCACATGAGGGGGTTGGTGGCCAGCTGGCCGAGGTCCTGTTTGGTGCGGACGGCGGTGAGCAGGGACTGCTCGTACGCGTCGAGGCGGTCGGTGTCGTCGGCGTCCTCCCGCGCCGCTGCGTGCCAGCGGCCGATGAACGCGGTCACTTCCTCGCGGCCCATCGGCGTCAGCGTCAGCTCGTCGAAGCCGTCGGCGGCGAGCCAGTCCTCGCGTACGGCGGAGGGGCGGGTGGTGACGAGCCAGAGGTTGTCCGGGAACGCGTCCAGCAGGTCGCGCAGCCAGTTGCGGGCGGGCCGGCGCTCGCCCTCGGGGATCTCGTCCAGGCCGTCGACCAGGAGGAGGCCGCGGCCGGAGGTCAGGACGCGCTCGGCCCAGCCGTCGGGCTGGGCGCCGGAGACCGGGCAGCCGACGGCGGACAGGAAGCGGTCGGGGGTGGGCAGGGCGGCGCCGGAGCGGGTGAGGGTGCGTAAGGGGAGGACGAAGGGGATGCGGCCGTGGAGGTGGGGGAGGGGGGTGTCGGCGGGGTCCTTGGCGCAGGAGACGGCCAGCCACTGGATGAGGGTGCTCTTGCCGGAGCCGGCGACGCCGCGCAGCAGGACCCGGTCGAAGTCGGCGAGGGCCTGGTCGGCGGGTTGCGGGGGCCGGGGCGGGGGGCCCTGAAGAGCGTCGACGCCGGTGATGTCCCTGGTCAGCGGCGTCCGCCCGGCCGTCGCGCCGAGGCTCAGATAGGCGGAGTCCAGCGGCCAGCGGTCCGGGGAGTGGGCCAGATCGATGCCGTAGATGGTCAGCCGGCTGTGCTTGCGGGCGATGTAGGTGAGATAGCTCCGCTCGAAGGCGGTGTCGGCGGTGCGCGGCGACGGATGGCCCGCGAGCAAGGAGTCGATCTTGGCGATCGCGCCGTCCAGGCTCCGGCTCTGCTCGACGAGGGTGCGGGCCACGAACGTCGACCGCTGGGTGAAGAAGTGCACGATGTGCAGGCAGGCCGTGCCGAGCAGGGTGTGGTGGAGCAGCTCGGCGTCCCGGGTGAGGCCGCGGGTGGCGTGCGGGGCGGCGGCCATCAGGTGGTCCGCGAGGACGCTGTGGCCGAGGAGGACGGCCTGTACGTCGTCCATGGCGAGTTCGCCGAGGCCGCTCAGTGTGGTGGCCAGGGCATCGGCCACGGCCGTTTCCTCGTCCTCGGGGAACGGGCGCTCGCCGGGGCGGGCGGTGCGTAAGGACCTGGACACCAGCTCCGCCGCGAGTTTGTGCAGGTCTTTGGCGGTGAGGGTGCGTTTCTCGCCTTTGAAGGACACCAGGCCGGAAATCCGTACGGGCCCGGAGGCGAGCCCGGCGCCCGGCCCCTCCTTGACGAACAGCTGCTTCACGAGGGGCGCGACCACGCTCGAGGCGAGCCGTATGCCGAGTGCTGACGGTTCCATCGTGCGGGCGGCCTCCCCCGTGGCTGCTGATGTCGTCGCAGCCAGGCTACGCGTCCGGGGGCGCACGGGTGGGCAATTCGCGTAATTCTCGGGATTTCAGGTAACCCGCGTCACGTTGCCCAGGTCACAAAGAAAGCCGTGGATCTTATTCGGCGGTGACATGGCGCACACGGTATTTGCGGCCTACTAGAGGAATTAGGGGAGCGGTCCGGCCGCGCGACCGGGGGTTTGCCGTATGGAGCGGCCGGTGACCGGCGGTAGTTGCGGCCTGAGGGAAAGCCCAGGTCAGATGCTCTGTTGGGGTGCCATGGCGCCGTCGGAGGGCGGGTTCCGTCGCCTCGCAATGGCCTGAATTACACCTGTCCTGATACGAGATCGGGTAGTAGCAGGGGCCGCTTGGCGGGTCGTCGAATGCGGGTTACCAATGAATGGCCAACCCGGTCCGCAGCCGGGAGAAGCCAATCAATTCTTGATTCCAGATCGCTGGAGGAAAACCCGCATGTCCAAGTTCACCGCCATTCGTAATTCCAAGAACTCCGCGAAGAAGTCCGTGCTGCGCAATCGCGTCGCCGTTGTGGCCGGCGGTCTCGGTATAGCCGCCGCGCTGGGCGCCGGTGTCGCCAACGCCGCCGAGTCGGGTCTGATGAGCCTGTCCTCGAACATCGGCACCACGGTCAGCAACCAGGCCGCCGCGCAGGCCAAGGCCGTCAAGGACGCGAAGGTGGCCGCGGCGAAGGCCAAGGCGAAGGCCGTGCAGGCCCGGAAGGACGCGGCCAAGAAGGCCGAGGCCTGGGTCAAGCCGGTCGACGCGTACACGCTGGGCGAGCCGTTCGGCATCGCCGGCAGCCACTGGTCGCACAAGCACAGTGGCCAGGACTTCGTCGTGCCGACCGGCACCCAGGTCCACGCCGTGCATCACGGCACCGTGGTCAAGGCCGGCCCCTGGGGCGGCGGCGACGGCCCGGCGTACGGCAACGCCGTCGTGATCCAGCATGAGAACGGCACGTACACCCAGTACGCGCACCTCTCACAGATTCAGGTTCAGGTCGGCCAGCAGGTCGTCACGGGCCAGCAGATCGGGCTCTCCGGCAGCACCGGTAACTCCACCGGCCCGCACCTGCACTTCGAGGTCCGCACCGGTCCCGACTACGGGACGGGCGTCGAGCCGACCGGATTCCTGCGGGCTCACGGCGATTCCGTCTGAGCTGAATCCGGCCGGACTGGCCGGCGGTTCGGCGGGTTTGCCGCCGTGACCAGTTCTGTGGCGACCTCGAGGATGGCCTTGCGCTTCTCCTCGGGGTCGCCTTCGAGGCTCTGCATCGCGAACATGCCCGCGTGGATGGAGAACAGCGCCGTGATGCAGCGCACCTGATCCGTCAGCTCCGCATCGGGCTCCCTGAGCAGACCGAAGAGGGCGTGCATGCGCTCCTTGAAGGTGTCGCCGATGGCGAGGTCCCGTACGGTCGCCTGGTTTTCCTGCATGAAGCGGAAGAGGGGTTCGGCGTTGCGCAGCGATTCGCTGTAGCGGCGGATCACTTCCTGCTTGGTGGCGGCGGTGCGGGGCTGCGTCCCGGCCCAGGCGATCAGCTCGTCGATCGGACCGCGCAGGTCCTCGAACAGGCTGATGACGATGTCTTCCTTGGTCTTGAAGTGGTAGTACAGCGCCGCCTTGGTGACCTCGAGCTGCTCGGCGATCTCGCGCAGCGAGGTCTTCTCGTAGCCCTGCTCGGAGAACAGTCCCAGAGCGACGTCCTGAATGCGCTGGCGGGTGTTCCCCCGGCGCGTGTGCGGTGTGCTCATGGAGTTCTCCTGCGTGGTTGCTGCGTGGTTGTCGCTGGTCGGAGGGCTGCCCGGAGGGGTGCCAAAGAAACTTACTTGACGCCCGGCTAGTTAGCCGCTTACCTTTCCCACTGTACTGAACTAGCCGGGCGGCAAGTAAGTAGGAGTACGGGAGTGAGGACGGGGATGTCGCAGAAAGCGGCCCCAGCGGGGGACAAACAGGCAGCAATACCCAGCGCGGCGGACGGGGGGAAGCGGCCCGCCAGCGTGCGGGTCGTGCTGTTCGCGCTGATGATCGCGATGCTGCTCGCGATGCTGGACAACATGATCGTGGGTACGGCGATGCCCACCATCGTCGGCGAGCTGGGCGGCATGGACCACCTGTCCTGGGTGGTCACCGCGTACACGCTCGCCACCGCCGCGTCGACCCCGATCTGGGGCAAGCTCGGCGACATGTACGGACGCAAGGGCGCCTTCCTGACGTCCATCGTCCTCTTCCTGATCGGCTCCGCGCTGTCCGGCATGGCCCAGGACATGAGCCAGCTGATCGGCTTCCGCGCCGTCCAGGGCCTGGGCGCGGGCGGTCTGATGGTCGGCGTGATGGCGATCATCGGCGATCTGATTCCGCCGCGGGAGCGCGGCAAGTACCAGGGCATGATGGCCGGCGTCATGGCCGTCGCGATGGTCGGCGGTCCGCTGGTCGGCGGCACCATCACCGACCACCTCGGCTGGCGCTGGACCTTCTACATCAACCTGCCGCTCGGCGCGATCGCGCTCGCCATGGTCACCGCCGTACTGCATCTGCCCAAGAAGCGGGCCCGCGGCCGGATCGACTATCTGGGCTCGGCGCTGCTGACCATCGGCATCACCGCGCTCGTGCTGATCACCACCTGGGGCGGGACCGAGTACGACTGGCTCTCCGGGCAGATCCTCGGCCTCGGCGCGGTCGGCGTCGTCGCGCTGGTGGCCTTCGTCTTCGTGGAGCGCAAGGTCAGCGAGCCGGTGCTGCCGCTGCACATCTTCCGCAACGGCAACTTCTCGCTCATCACCGTCATCGGCTTCCTGGTCGGCTTCGTGATGTTCGGGTCGATGACCTTCCTGCCGCTGTTCCAGCAGAGCGTGCAGGGCGCCTCGGCCACCAACTCGGGGCTGCTGCTCCTGCCGCTGATGGGCGGCCTGCTGGTGGTCTCGCTGATCGCGGGCCGGGTGACCACCCAGACCGGCAAGTACAAGATCTTCGTCGTCGGCGGCGGGGCGCTGCTCACGGCCGGGCTGGCGCTGCTGTCCCTGATGGACACCGAGACCACCCGGCTCACCTCCAGCCTGTACATGATCGTGCTGGGCGCCGGTATGGGCTTCCTGATGCAGACCACGATGCTGGTCGCGCAGAACAGCGTCGAGATGAAGGACCTGGGCGTCGGCTCCTCGTCGGCCACCCTCTTCCGTACGATCGGCGGCTCCTTCGGCGTCGCGATCCTCGGCGCGATCTTCACCAACCAGGTGACGGCGACGATGGTCGAACGGCTCGGCAAGGCCGGCGGGAAGATGACCGGCGGCGGCGCCCAGATGGACCCGAAGAACCTGTCCAAGCTCCCCCCGCCGATCAAGGACGCGTATGCGCACGCGGTGGCCAGCGGCTCCCACCAGGTCTTCCTGTGGGGCGCGGTGATCAGCGTCATCGGCTTCGCGGCGGCCTGGTTCCTCAAGGAGATCCCGCTGCGGGGCGGCCCGGCGGCCAAGTCGCCGGAGGCCCCGGGAACGGACGCGGATGCGGATGCGGCGGCGGCCGCGGAGCGGATGCCGGTGGTGGAGGCCGTCTGATTCGGCCCCGCCCGTCGGCGCACGGAACGGCCCCCCCTGGTGCGGGGGCCGTTCCCGTATGTGCGGAGTGCGGAGTGCGGAGCGCCGGTCAGGCGCCGTGCGGGTCAACGTCCTTGACGGCCGACACGAACGCCGACCAGCCGTCGGCCGGGATGACGAGCACCGGCCCGTGCGGGTCCTTGCTGTCGCGGACGGGGACGAGGCCGGGGAGGTCGTCGCGGACCTCGATGCATTCGCCGCCCTCAGCATTGCTGTAGCTGCTCTTGCGCCAGGTGGCGGCCCCGAGGAAACCCTCGGCTACCTCGATGCAGTTGCCGCCGGTGGCGTTGCTGTAGCTGCTCTTGCGCCAGAACGCATTACTCAAGTCGAGCCCTGTGCTTGCCATTTCGGTAGTCCTCTGCCGCTTCTTTGATCAGAGTCAGGGACGTCGCAGGTGGCAGTGCAGCGGCCCTGAGCAGATCGTACGACTCCCGGTACTGCTTCACGAGCGGTGGATAGTCGATGAGTTGGCCGGTGTGCAGGCTCTCCGCGTACACCACTGGAGCCGCGTCGACGAAGTCCATGACCCGCAGCTCACCCGTCATGAATGCGTGGATGCCATCGGATTCCGGGAGGATCTGCAGAATGGAGTGCGTGGTCTCGACCACCTCCGCGATGTGCTCCAGCAGTGCCGCCATCTGCTCGTTCGGGAGAGTCCGACGGCGGATCAGTGACTCATCAAGGATCGCCCAGAACTTCGGGGCGTTCTCACCCTCGAAGACTGCCGCGCGAGACATTCGGGCGGCAACCCGTTTTTCGACCTCTTCGTCCGATGCCCGAGGCATTCCGGTCCGTACGACGGTGCGGGTGTAATCCGGCGTCTGCAGCAGACCGGGAACGAGCATCGGCGCCCACTCCTCGATGGTCTCCGCGCGCTGCTCCATCTCCAGGACGTCCGCGAAGTACTCCGCATGCCCGCCCTTGCGCGCCTTCTGTGCGTCTTCGCACCGGCGCTCGAAAAAGCCGTTCGTCCCCAGCACGTTGTCGACGTGGACGGCCAGATCCATCGGCATCGCCCGCTCGCCCCGCTCGATCTGGCTGAGGAACGAGAGGCCGCGGAAGCTGCCCTCCACCAACTGTTCCAGCGTCAGTCCCGCTGCTTCTCTCAGGTAGCGCAACTCGGCGCCGTAGAAACACGGGACGCTCATCGAAGCGTCGGGATCTTTCCGAGGAGGCATAACTCACCGCCGCTGCTTGCAGGTTGCCCGGCGCAACCCCGTTCCCCCGCACGCTACGCGGACCCACTCCCCTCCGTGACGGGTTGTGGACAACCCGTAGCCGCTCAGGCGACCCAGTGCGGCCGGCGGGTGGCGGCGGAGGAGGGGAGGCCGTCGGCGAGGGCGGTGGCCATGCGGTGTACGGCCTCGCGCAGGGCGTCGGGCGGGGTGGTGTACGGGATGCGGAGGCGCTGTTCGAAGACGCCGGGGTCGCTGGCGAAGTGGGCGCCGCCCTCGATCCGTACGCCGTAGTCCAGCGCCCGTTCGGTCAGTGGGGAGGCGATGGGCTCGCCCATGTCGGCCCACAGGGACAGGCCGCCGGGCGGCAGTTGCCAGGTCCACTGCGGGAGGTGTTCGGTCAGTGCGGCGGCCAGCGCGGCGCGTTGGGTGCGCAGCTGGTCCAGGCGGGACGGCAGCAGTTCCTCCAGTCGCGCCAGGAGGTCGAGGGCCAGGAGCTGGTCCAGGACCGAGCCGCCCATGTCGGCGGCGACCCGCTGGCCGGCGAGTTCGGTGACCAGCTGCGAGGGGGCGCGCAGCCAGCCGATGCGCAGGCCGCCCCAGTGGGTCTTGCTCATCGAGCCGATGGTGATGACCTGGCCGCTCCCGCCGGGTGCGGCGTGGGAGGCGAAGGGCGGTGCGGCGGGGACGTCGAGGGCGAGGTCGGCCAGGGTCTCGTCGATGACCAGCCAGGTGCCGGAGCGCTGGGCGGCGCGCAGGATGCGGACGCGCTCGTGGTCGGGCATGAGGCAGCCCGTCGGATTGTGGAAGTCCGGGATCAAATAGGCGAGTTGGGGCACCACCTGGCGCAGGGTCGATTCGATGATCTCGATGTCCCAGCCGGTTTCGGTCACCGGGACCGAGGCGGTGCGGAGGCGGGCGCGGCGCATCGCGTCCAGTGCGTTCGGGTAGGACGGATTCTCGACCACGACCCGGTCGCCGGGTCCGCACAGGAGCCCCAGGATCAGCGTGAGCGCGTGCTGAGCGCCGGAGGTCACCAGGATCTGGTCGGGCATGGTGGCCAGCCCCCGCCGGGTGAACCGCTCGGCGATGGCGGCGCGGAGTTCGGGCAGGCCGTACGGGTGGTAGCCGGGCGTGGGCGCGTGCTCGGCCAGCTGGGGGGCGACCCGGGCGAGCGCGTCGCTGAGTACCTGCTCCGGCAGTCCGGGGGCGGCCATGGACAGGTCGATTGCCGTGTCCGGCGGGCCGAGGGCTCGTGTGACGCGGCTGGGGGTACGGCCTTCGGGGAGGGCCGTCCAGGTGCCGGAGCCCTGGCGGCTGCGCGCATAGCCGCTCTCGCGCAGCAGGTCGTACATGGCGGTGACGGTGGCCCTGCTGGTGTTCAGGGCGGTGGCCAGTTCCCGTTCGGCGGGGAGCCTGACGTGCAGCGCGATCCGTCCGTCCAGGATCAACGCGCCCATCGCCCGGGCCAGATGACGGTAGGCGGGCCGTGCCTCCGCGGGGTCGGGCAGCAGGGCGGCGAGCTGCCGGCTCCCCAGGGTCCGGCCGCTGCGGTCCGTCCTGGCCGCCGCCGGCGGGATCCGATGCGCGTCGGCCATGCCACTCTCCCCGGATTGGCCATGCTGTCTGGGCCAATCACTGTACAGACTCGCCGCCAATGGCCTGGAAAGGCCCGAGCACCCCGGTGGCGTCGGCATGGAGCAGGAGATCGAGGACCGAAGTACCCGCCCGGAGGTCCTGCCTCCCCTCACCTACGTTCCCCTGGGTGAGCGTCCGCTGCGTCGTCTTCCCCAACTGCTCATCGGGCTCGCCCTGTACGGATTCAGCCTCTCGGTCATGGTCCGGGCGGCGCTGGGCGTCAACCCGTGGAGCGTCCTGTACGAGGGGGTGGCGCGGCACACCTCCCTGAGCTTCGGCACGATCAGCGCCGTCCTGGGTGTGCTCGTGCTCCTGCTCTGGATCCCCCTCAGGCAGCGGCCGACGCTCGGCACCTTCGCCAACATCGTCGTCCTGGCGCTCGCATCGGATCTCGGCCTCGCGCTCATCCCCGCGCACCTCGGCCTCCCGGCCCGGGGCGGCCTGCTCGTCGGGGGCGTCCTGCTCAACGGACTGTCCGTCGCCGTCTACGTCGGAGCGCGCTTCGGACCCGGGCCCCGGGACGGGCTGATGACCGGTGCGTCCGCCGCAACCGGGCGTTCCCTGCGGTTCGTCCGCACCCTGATCGAGATCACCGTGCTCGCCGTGGGCGGGCTGCTCGGGGGGAGCGTGGGCGTCGGCACGGTGCTGTACGCGGTCGCGGTCGGACCGGTCACCCAGTTCTTCCTGGTCCGGTTCGTGTACAGGAGCGCCGGGAGCCGGGCCGTCGGCGAGCGAAGGCCTCGGCGGGCCGGGGCCCTTGGCGAGCCGGGTCTCAGCGCTCGGGAAGGTGGATGACGGGGAAGCTGCCCGTACTCGTCGGCGCGTTCTCCGGCAGCCACAGCACCGACACCGCGCCCGTCGAGTCGTCCGCCAGCTCGTCGGCGTTGCGGAAGGTGAGGCGGGCGCCGAGGACGCGGGCCTGGCCGGCGGCGATGGTCAGGCCGAGGCCGTGGCCGCGGCCGGCGCGGTCGCTGCTGCCGGTGCGGAAGCGGCTCGGGCCCTCACGGAGCAGCGCTTCGGGGAAGCCGGGGCCGTGGTCGCGGACGCGCAGGACGCGGCCCTCGACGGTGACCTCGATGGGCGGCTTGCCGTGCCGGGACGCGTTGGCGATCAGGTTGCCGAGGATGCGTTCCAGGCGGCGCGGGTCGGTGGTGACGTCCGCGTCGCGCACGATCTCGACGGTGACGTCCTGGCTGAGGGCGCGGACGCGGCGGCTGACGAATTCGCCCAGCGCGACGTCCTGGAGCTCGGCGCGCTCGGCGTAGCCGTCGAGGCGGGCCACTTCGAGGACGTCCTCGACGAGGGTGCGCAGCGCCTGGGCGCGGTCGCGTACGAGCTCGGAGGGGCGGCCGGGGGGCAGGAGTTCCGCGGCGGTGAGGAGGCCGGTCACCGGGGTGCGGAGCTCGTGGGCGATGTCGGCGGTGACGCGGCGTTCGGCCTCGATGCGCTGCTGGAGGGCGTCGGACATGGCGTCCACGGCCCAGGCCAGATCGTCGGTCTCGTCGCGGACCCGGCCGCCGACCTCGTCGCGGATGCGGACCGAGGTGTCGCCCTCGGCGAGCTTGCCCGCGGCGGCGGCCGCCTTGCGCAGCCGCTGGGAGAGCCGCCCGCCGATCAGTACGCCCAGTGCGCAGCCGCCGACGACGACCGCGGACGAGCCGATCAGCAGCGCCCGGTCCAGGTCGTCCAGGACGGTGAAGCGGTCGAAGAAGGGGTCGTGCAGGGACAGCACCTGGCCGTTGCCGAGCGGGGTGGCCGCCCACACCTCGGGCGCGTGCTCCCCGTCGTCCTGGACGTAGGTGGCCCGCTCGCCCTCGGCGATCTCCTTCTTGAGGGGCTCCGGCAGCGCCGGGTCGTCGATGCGGGCGCCGAACTGGAGGCGGTTGCTCGACCGGAAGATCTTCTCGGTGAAGTTGAGCCGCTCGACCTGCACGTCGCGGCTGCTGTCGAGCATGGAGTGCCGGGCGGCGTTGTGCACGACAAGGCTCAGCGCGATCGCGACCAGCGCTCCTACGAGCGCGATCGCCGCGCTGAGCTTCCATCTCAGACCCGTGCGCAGGGCCAGCCTGACCACCGGGGGTGTCAGCCTCTCAGCTTGTAACCGAAGCCGCGGACCGTCTCGATCCGGTCCTGGCCGATCTTGCCGCGCAGCCGCTGGACGTGGACGTCGACGACGCGGGTGTCGCCGCCCCAGCCGTAGTCCCAGACCCGCTCCAGGAGGCGGTCGCGGGAGAGGACCGTACCAGGGGCGTTGGAGAATTCGAGCAGCAGTCGCATTTCGGTGGGGGTGAGGGCGACGTTCTCGCCGGCCTTGCGGACCTCCATGCCCTCGGTGTCCACCTCGAGGTCGCCGAAGCGCAGAACGGCCTCGGCGGGCCCGTCCCCGTCCGACGCGCCGCCGTTGTTGCCGTCCGGGCCGCTGGCGTGGCCGAAGCGGCGCAGTACGGCGCGGATCCGGGCGACCAGAACGGCGCCGTCGAAGGGCTTGGTGACGTAGTCGTCGGCGCCGGCCTCCAGGCCGAGGACCACATCGATGGAGTCGGCGCGCGCCGAGAGCATGATCACCGGGACCGTGGACTCGTCGCGGATGCGGCGGCACAGGCTGACGCCGTCCAGGCCCGGCACCATCACATCGAGCAGGGCGATGTCCGGGCGGTCGGCGCGGAACGCCTCCAGCCCGGCCAGCCCGTCGGGCATGGCGGTGACCACGAAGCCGTCCCGTTCCAGGGCGAGCTGGGTGGCCTCGCGGATCACGTCGTCGTCCTCGACGAAGAGCACATGGGTGTCGGCCATGCCGTTGTCTCAACCCTCCGATCCCGTGCCGTCGACGGGCACGGGCGCGTCATCGACGGTGGTCTTGCTGTAGTCGGTGTGGGACTTCTCGCCGTACGGGGTGAAGCGGTCGTCCGACCAGCGGTACGTCAGGACGTCCTCGCCCGATGGGCAGCACACCTGGTCATCGGCGTCATAGGTCTGCACGGAGACCTCCAGGCCTCCCTTGTTGACCCCGGCGGAGACCGACGGCTGCTCATTGCGGTACACGTTGTCATACCCGCCGTCGCTCTGTTTACGGAACACATAGGCGCCGAGGCCGACGGAGTCCGCGCAGGTCATGACGTTGATGATGACGTCGGGGGCCTTGTTGCCGGTGAGGGAGGCATAGGTCACCTCGACCGGGTACTCGTCCGCCGCGCAGGGCTTGGCGAGGGACTTCTTCACATCCGTGCCGACCTTGGGGTCGTGCTTGAGCAGCTCGACCGCGTCGACCTTCTTGTAGCGGCCGGCCGGGGAGGGAACGGGGGAGGCGCTCACCGCGCCCTTGGGTGCGGGCGTGCCGGTGGCCGAGCCCTCGGTCCGTACGCCGTCGCCACCGGGATTGCATCCGGCCAGCAAAAGGCCGACGGCGGCCACCCCCGCCGTGGCCGCGCCGCCTTTGGTCAACCCCCCGGTCAACCTGTTCCTGGACAATCCGCTCCTGCTCACCGTGCCGCTCGCACAGCCGCTGGTCCCGCCGCTGCTCGTGTGGAGATTGTCGCGCGGGATGCTGTGAGCCGTACCGCGCGTGCCGTAGGCCTTCCTCAGGATGCCCGAGCCTCGGCTCAGGCCGCGCACCGCTCCCGGTCCCGGTCGCCGCGCTCCAGCATCCGCGCGTCGATGTCGCGCATCTCCAGCTCCTGGCGGAGCCGGGCGAGCGCCCGGTGCAGCGTGCTCTTGACCGTCCCGGTGGACATGCCCAGCGCCGCCGCGGTTTCCTCCGTACTCATCTGCTCCCAGTGTCGCAGCACGACGACGCTGCGCTGCTTGGGCGCCAGCACGCCGAGGATGTCCATCAGCAGGGCCCGGTCGGCGCGCTGCTCGGAGCCGTCGTCGACGCTCGCGTCGGGGAGCTGCTCGGTGGGCACCTCCTCCAGCTTGCGGGCGCGCCACCACTCCGTACGGGTGTTGATCATGACGCGGCGGAGGTAGGCGTCGGCCAGCGACTTGTCCGCGATGCCGTCCCAGCGGCCGTAGGTGCGGACCAGGGCCGTCTGGAGCAGGTCCTGGGCGTCGACAGGGTCCGGCACCAGGCGCCGGGCGCTGCGCAGCAGGGCCTCCTGCCGCGTACGCACATACTCTTCGAAGTCCAGTACCTTGCCGCCGCTGGTCGCCATCTCCGACGCCTCCGATCCGCTTGCGTTCCCCACGTTGACTGCGCTGGCGGTCATCTCCAGCACGAGGAAGACGCTACGGAGGGGGTGTTGCGACGTAATGTGCGTCGCCCCCACAGCGAATGCACGGAAAACCTGCGGTTGTGTAACAGCCCGCCAGGGGTCATACCTTGGGCGGACGCCGGGCCGCTGCGGGTCATACTCCGGGGGGACAAGGGCACCCGCCGAAAGGTCTACGGCCCCAATCAAGCGCATTCAAGCCAGATTGGGGCCGTTTTCAGTCACATGGTGACGACTTCGGTCGTTACGCGTGCGGCAGCCGGTACCGGCCCCCGCCCAGCGGCTCCACCAGACCGTCCGAGACCAGCCCGTCCAGCGCACGGGCGCGCTGCACCGGCTCGTCCCACACCGCGTCCAGCACCTGCTGCGGCACCGGCGCCACCGCCTCCCGCAGCACGGCCAGCAGCTTGCCGCGCACCTGGCGGTCGGTGCCGGCGTACGTCTGGGTGCGCCGCGGCGGCCCCTCGTGCGCCGGCGACCCGGCCAGCCGCCAGGCGCACTGCGCCGCGATCGGGCAGCGGTGGCACTCCGGGCCGCGCGCCGTGCACACCAGGGCGCCCAGCTCCATCGTGGCCGCCGCCCAGCGCGCCGCCAGCTGCTCGTCCTCGGGCAGCAGGGCGCGGGCGAGCTTGCGCTCGGCGGCCGTGGTGGCGTTCGGCGGGTACTGGCAGCCGCTGACCGCGCGGGCGAACACCCGGCGCACATTGGTGTCCAGCACCGCGTGCCGCTGCCGGTACGCGAAGGACGCCACGGCCGCGGCGGTGTACTCGCCGACGCCGGGCAGCGCCAGCAACTGGCCGTGCTCGCGCGGAACGTCACCCCCGTGCCGCTCCTGTATGGCGGACGCGGCCGCGTGCAGCCGCAGCGCGCGCCGTGGATAGCCGAGGCGGCCCCAGGCGCGCACCGCCTCGCCCGGCGCCTCGGCGGCCAGGTTGGCGGGGCGCGGCCAGCGGGCCAGCCACTGCTCGTACACCGGCAGCACTCGGCTGACCGGCGTCTGCTGCAGCATGAACTCGCTGACCATCACGCCCCAGGCACCCGCCTCGGGGCGGCGCCAGGGAAGATCACGGGCGTGCTCGTCGAACCAGTCGGTGACCGGGCCGTGCAGCGCGGTCCCGTCGGCGGCCTCCGCGGCCGAAGCGGCGGAGGTGGTCTCGGCGGCGGCGGTCATGGCAGTGGATGTGGCAGGCGTCGAAGTCATGGCACCACCGATCCTGGCACGCTCACGCCCGCCCAAGAAACGCCCGGGCCCCGTGCCGCCCGCGCCCACTCGCACGCGGGACGGCCCGGTACGTACGGGTGGCCGCTACCGGCGGTACGCGGGGAAGCGGTCGGGAGGGAGTCAGGAGGGGGCCAGGAGCGAATCACAAGGCAATCAAGAGGGGGCAGGAAGGAAGAGGATGTGGTCATGAGCGAAGAAAATGCGGTCACAAAGGACAGCGCCTGCCCGGCGGACATCCGCCGGGCGCTGGCCGCCCATACGACGATGACCTTGGCGTATGTGGACGCGGACGGGCCGCAGGCGGCCGCGGTGCTGTACGCGCCGGACGTGGACGCGGGACCGGTCCTCTACTTCGTCACCTCGACCGGCACCCGCCACGGCCGGGCCCTGGCCGGGCCCGCGCCCGCGACCGGCGGCACGCGCGTCGCCTTCACCGCACAGCGCGACGGCCAGGAGTGGAGCGGACTGACCGGCCTTCAGGGGCGGGGCCACTGCCGGCCACTGGGGGACGACGAGCGGGCGGCGGGCTGGCGCGTCTACACCGAACGCTTCCCCTTCGTCGCCGACAGCGAGCCGCTGCGCGCGGCCCTGGAGCGGACGACGCTGTGGGAGCTGCGTCCGGACTGGCTGCGGCTGATCGACAACGGCCGGGGATTCGGGCACAAGGAGGAGTGGCGGCGCGCCGGGGCCCCGTAACCGGCGTTCATGACCAGGAGGCCGGCCGTTCGCGGGGGTACTCACGCGCTCGGCCGCGGGATCTCCCTGCCGTTCCTCCCGCGGTTCCTCCCGCGGTTCCTTCTGCGGCTCCTCCCGCGGTTCCTTCGCGGGGAAATCCGCCGCGTCATGCGCGCGCCCTTCACCTGACCGTTCGCAAGGTCGTTTTCGGTGCGCAAACGTCCGGAACGCGCGGCGCGCGGCACATCGGGTGTGATCGGGCCGGATCGGGCGGCAATGCCCCATGCCGGGTCCCCGACGGGCCGTTTCCGGGCCGATGATGGGAAAAGTTGCAGCGTCATGCGGCGGGTACTGGCCGGTCTGCGCGCCGATCTCTCGTAGAGTTTCCGCGTGGGATCACTGCGCAATCCGATCGGGCCGCTTCCCTCCTCCATCTACTGGCGGCGGAGGGCCGTTGCGCTGGCCATCGTCGCACTGCTCGCCCTCATGGTGGTGTGGGTCCTCAACATGGGCGGGGACGCCGAGCAGGCCGGCGGCAAGGAAGGCAAGGGCAAGGCGCACGGCTCGGGGCCGGCGACCTCCATCACGCCGGGGCCCTCCGGCAGCGGGCCGGCGATCAGTCAAAAGCCGGGCGGACGCGGGGGATCGGGCGGCGGCGAGTCGGGATCGGACGGCTCGGGCGGTGCGGGCGGATCGGACGACGGCGACAAGGGTTCCGGCGGCGGTTCGGATGCCGGCGGCCCGGACGGCGGGCCCATCGGTCACGGCACGGGCGGCAAGCTCGTACCGGCCGGCTCCTCGCTCCTCAACTGCACCACCAGCGGCGCCGAGTTGACGCTCCGCAGCGTCAAGGACACCTACAAGCCGGGTGAGAAGCCGGAGTTCGAGCTGACGGTCAAGAACTCCGCGGGCTCCGCCTGCAAGGTCGACCTGGGCCGTAAGGCCGCGGTGCTGACGATCAAGGACTCCGCGGGCGATGACCGGGTGTGGGCCTCCAACGACTGCCCCGCCGGCACCAGCCCCGCCCTCCTGAAGGTCCCGGCGAAGGGCTCCGTGGAGCGCACCGTCGAGTGGGACCGGCGGGCCAGCGCCCCGCAGTGCGCGACCCCGAGCGCGGCGGCGGTGCCGGCCGGGAAGTACGTCATCGAGGCGAAGGTGCCGGGGCTGGATCCGGCGGAGGCGAAGTTCACGCTCGCCAAGGGCTGAGCGGGCCCCCCGGGGGGCCGGACCGACGGTGGCCGCGAGGGGCGGCCACCGCCATGCGAGGCGCCGGGTTCAGACGTACCGCTGCGGCCTCAGGCGTACCGCTGGGTCAGACGTACCGCTCCAGGATCGACGACTCCGCCAGGCGCGACAGGCCCTCGCGGACCGAGCGGGCGCGGGCCTCGCCGACGCCGTCGACGGCCTGGAGGTCGTCCACGCTGGCCGCGAGCAGCTTCTGAAGGCCGCCGAAGTGGTCGACGAGGCGGTCGATGACCGTGCCGGGCAGGCGGGGGACCTTCGCCAGGAGGCGGAAGCCGCGCGGGGAGACCGCGGAGTCCAGGGTCTCGGGGGCGCCGCTGTAACCCAATGCGCGGGCCACGGCGGGGAGTTCGAGGAGCTCGGTGTGGCTGAGCGAGTCCAGTTCGGCGAGCGCCTCGGCGACCGTGCGGGAGCGCTTGGCGGTCGGCTCGGGGACGTAGTCGCGGACGACCAGCTCGCGCTCGGGCTCCACGCCGGCGATCAGCTCGTCCAGCTGGAGGGAGAGGAGGCGGCCGTCGGTGCCGAGCTCGACGACGTACTCGGCGATCTCCGTGGCGATGCGGCGGACCATCTCCAGGCGCTGGGCGACGGCGGTGACGTCGCGGACCGTGACGAGGTCCTCGATCTCGAGGGCGGAGAGGGTGCCGGCGACCTCGTCCAGGCGGAGCTTGTAGCGCTCCAGGGTCGCCAGGGCCTGGTTGGCGCGGGAGAGGATCGCCGCCGATTCCTCCAGGACGCGGCGCTCGCCGTCCACGTACAGGGCGATCAGGCGCATCGACTGGCTGACCGAGACCACCGGGAAGCCCGCCTGGATGGAGACGCGCTGGGCCGTGCGGTGACGGGTGCCGGTCTCCTCCGTGGGGATGGAGGCGTCCGGGACGAGCTGGACGCCGGCCCGCAGGATCTTGGTGATGTCCTTGTCGAGGACGAGGGCGCCGTCGAGCTTGCACAGTTCGCGCAGGCGGGTGGCGGTGAATTCGACGTCGAGGACGAAGCCGCCGGTACACATCGACTCGACGGTCTTGTCCCAGCCGAGGACGATCAGGCCGCCCGTATTGCCGCGCAGGACGCGCTCGAGGCCGTCGCGCAGGGCCGTACCGGGCGCGACGGCGCTCAGTGTGGCGCGCATCAGGCGATCGGTGCCGGAGCTCCCGGACCTGCCGGGAGCCGATGCCCGGTCGTTGGCTGCCACTGCACTCCTCCGTCGCAAGGTCAATCGGTCCGCAGGCCGCCCGGCCCGTGCTGGGGTGACGTACTCAGCGAGGGTACGCCGGGATCACAGTCGGTAACGCGACTGCGGTGACGGGCGAGACCAGGGCAAAGTCTACCGGCGTTACTCCTGATCCTGTGGTGCCTCCCGCCGCACCCGCTTGGGCAGCACGCTCAGCGCCTGTCCGACGTCGGCGACCTCGAGCACCCGCATTCCGTCGGGGATCTTGCCGGGGTCGGAGGGGACCAGGGCGTGGGTGAAGCCGAGCCGGGCCGCCTCCGACAGCCGGCGCTGGACGCCGGTGACGCGTCTGACCTCGCCCGCGAGGCCCACCTCGCCGATGGCGACCAGGTTCTTCGGCAGCGGGGTGTCGCTGGCGGCGCTGGCCAGCGCGAGGGCGACGGCGAGGTCGGCGGCGGGCTCGGTCAGCTTCACGCCGCCGACGGTCGCGCTGTAGATGTCCCGCTTGCCCAGGGCGCTGATCCGGCCGCGCTGCTCCAGGACGGCCAGCATCATCGAGACGCGGGAGGTCTCCAGGCCGGAGGTCGTGCGCCGGGGGGAGGGGATCTGGGAGTCGACGGTCAGCGCCTGGACCTCGGCGACCAGGGGGCGGCGGCCCTCCAGGGTGACCGTCAGGCACGTACCGGGCACCGGCTCGTCGCGGCGGGTCAGGAACAGGCCGGAGGGGTCGGCGAGGCCGATGATCCCCTCGTCGTGCAGCTCGAAGCAGCCCACCTCGTCGGTGGTGCCGTAGCGGTTCTTGACGCCCCGGACCAGGCGGAGACGGGCATGGCGGTCGCCCTCGAACTGGAGGACCACGTCGACCAGGTGCTCCAGGAGGCGGGGGCCCGCGATGGCGCCGTCCTTGGTGACATGGCCCACCAGGAGGGTGGCCATGCCGCGCTCCTTGGACGCCCGGATCAACGCGCCGGCCACTTCGCGGACCTGGGCCATACCGCCCGGCGCCCCGTCGATCTCGGGGGAGGCGACGGTCTGGACGGAGTCGAGGACGAGCAGGGACGGCTTGACCGTGTCCAGATGGCCGAGGACGGCGGACAGGTCGGTCTCGGCGGCGAGGTAGAGATCGTCGTGGAGGGCGCCGATGCGGTCGGCGCGCAGCCGTACCTGGCTCGCGGACTCCTCGCCCGTGACGTAGAGCGTGCGGTGATCGCCGCTCGCGGCCTTGGCGGCGACGTCCAGGAGGAGCGTGGACTTGCCGACGCCCGGCTCGCCCGCCAGGAGGACGACGGCGCCGGGGACCAGCCCGCCGCCCAGTACGCGGTCCAGCTCGGGCACGCCCGTGGAGCGTGCGGTGGCCTGCCTGCCGTCGACCTGGGCGATGGGCACCGCGGCGGTGGTGACCCGGCCGGGCGCGGTCGTACGCACCGCGGGGGCGCCGCCGAACTCCTCGACCGTGCCCCACGCCTGGCACTCGGGGCAGCGGCCGAGCCACTTCGCGGTGGTCCAGCCGCACTCGGTGCAACGGTAGGAGGGGCGCTCCTTGGCCGACGTTTTACGGGTTGCCATGGGGTCACCGTATCGGCGGGCACTGACAATGCCCGGCCCCACCGCCGGTTGGGCCGACCGGGTGGCGCGCGCGGGGCGGGACGGGTGGCTGGTGTCCCCTTTTGAGGGAGATGGTCACCCGTAAGGGTTAAAACTGTCCAAGGGGAGCGAGAGCGGCTGCATCATCCGCCTACCGTCGCCGGGTGATGAGCAGCAGGCTTGAGCACCCCACGCACACCACCGGCGCACACCGGTCGCGCAGCCCGCAGCCCCAGGAACGCGCCGAGCGCATGGAGCGTTACGACGCCTTTCTGGACGGACTGTTCACGTACTGCCTGTCGGTGCTGTGCGAGCACGACGCGGCGACGGCGGTGCTCGGCGAGACGCTGGCGCTCGCCGAGCGCCACCACGGCCGCCGCCCGGCGAGCCCGGACCTCTACCGTCCCTGGCTCTACGCGCTGGCCCGCTGGGCCTGCCTGCGCCGCCTCGCCGACCTCCCCCAAGCACCTTCGACAAGCTCCGGTGCAGGGGGGACCCCCATCGCACCGGGTGGCGAGGCGCCCGCCGACGCCGAGGCCCGGCAGCGCGAACTCGCCGCGCTGGCCTGGCCGGAGGCCGCCGGCACGACCCCCGAGCAGCGCGAGGCGCTGGAGCTGTCGGTACGCCATCGCCTCCCGGCGGGCGAGGTCGCCGCGGTGCTCGGCGCCGAACCGGCCGCCACCCGCGTGCTGCTGGCCGCCGCCTGCTGCGAGGTCGAGCGGACCCGGGCCGCGCTGGCGGTTGTCGAACGCGGCCGCTGCCCCGAGGTCGCCCAGCTCGCGACCGACACGCAGATGCTCCTGGGCGCGGCGCTCCGCCGGGAGCTGGTGCGGCATGTGGACGACTGCCGCGAGTGCCGTCGGACGGCGGAGCGGGCCACCGCCATCGGCCCCTGGCCGGGTACCGAGCCCGCCTCCCCCGGCTCGCTGCCGCTGGTCGCCGCGCCGCGGGCGGCGGTGGCCGTGGCGATGGCGGCGGCCCGGCGGTCGCGGTCGGGGCGCGCGGAGGGGGTGGCGGGCGCGGGCGTGGCTGCGGGTGCCGGGCGCGCGGGCAGAGCCAACGGGGCAAACGGTTCTCCTCGCTATGACCGCAGCGGATTCCCCGCCGCCCCCACCGACCGGGCCGCCCGCCGCCGCCGACTGCGCAACCGGGCGCTGACCAGCACCGTCGTCGCCACCGTGCTCGCGGCGCCGATGCTGGCCGTATGGGCCGCGTACCGCCAGGCCCCGGCGACCGAGGAGGCGACGGACGATGTGCCCGCGGTGACGGCCAACGAGTCCGGCGGCAAGGACGGCCGGCTGGGCGGCCGCCCGTACGAGAACGCCGGCAACGCCCGGACGACCCCCGGCCCGGCCCTCGCGCCGCGCGACCCGGCGTCCGATGTGTCGGTCCAGGTGATCGGCGCGGACGGCACCCCGCTGGACCCGACCGACCCGGCCCGGAGCCGGTCGGGTCCGGGCCGGCTGACCGTGACGGCGCAGCCGAGCGGCGAGATGACGGTCATCACGCTCAGCGCGTCCGGCGGCACCCCGGTGCGCTGGACGGCGTCGGCCGGTGCGCCCTGGCTCCAGATGAGCCATACGGCCGGGGTGCTGCGGCCGGGGGAGTCCACGACGATCACGGTCTACGTCGATCACGACCGGGAGCCCGAGGGCCACTGGAGGACCCGTATCGCGATCGAGCCCGGCGGCACCGCCGTCACGATGGAGGGCTACGGCGTGAGCGACCCCGACCCGGTCCCGGGCGACCCCTCGCCCACCGACCCGGCCCCCACCCCGCCCCCTTCGTCGCCGACGCCCACGCCGACCCCCACGCCGACGCCGAGCCCCACCGATTCGACACCGCCGCCGACCCCGACCACGCAGCCGTCGACGACGACCAATCCCGCCCGCTGATCGCCAGGGGCCGGGCGAGACCGTTGGACGGTCGGGCGCCGACGCCTGGGCTTCGACCGCCAACACCCCGTCCCCGTCCGGGAATACCGCACCGCCCCGCCACGTTGTGGCCCTGCAGGGGGCCCATGCGTCCCCTAGGTGATCCGTTCGCACGCCCCCTAGGGCCGCCACCTCACGGCCGCCCCCGCCCCCCCCGGCCGCCCCCGCGCCTACTTCTTCGAGCCCGCCTTCGCGTCCGCCGCCTTCGCGTCCGCCGACTTCGCACCCACCGGCTTCGGGTCCGCCGGATGCGGTGCCATCGGCAGCGTCGCCGCCAGCCGCTCCTCGCACAGTTCGGCGAGCTTGGCGTAGCCCTTCTTGCCCATCAGCTCGGTCAGCTCCGGCTTGTACGTGACGTAGACGGGGTCGCCCGCGCCGTGTGCCGAGGTCGCCGAGGTGCACCACCAGTGCAGGTCGTGGCCGCCCGGACCCCAGCCGCGCCGGTCGTACTCGCCGATCGTCACCTGGAGGATCTGGGTGTCGTCGGGCCGGTCGATCCAGTCGTAGGTGCGCCGGATGGGCAGCTGCCAGCACACGTCCGGCTTGGTCTCCAGCGGCTCGCGGCCCTCGCGCAGCGCGAGGATGTGCAGCGAGCAGCCCGCGCCGGCGGCGAAGCCGGGGCGGTTCTGGAAGATGCACGAGCCCTGCCAGCGGCGGGTCTGCCGCTCGCCGTCCTCGTCCTCCTCGGTCCAGCCGGTCGTCGTACCGACGTCGTGGAACTGCCACAGGTCGGGCGTGAGACGCGCCACATGCGTCGCCACCCGCTCCTCGTCCTCCTCGTCCGAGAAGTGCGCGCCGAGCGTGCAGCACCCGTCGTCCGCGCGGCCGGCCTGGATACCCTGGCAGCCGCTGCCGAAGATGCAGGTCCAGCGCGAGGTCAGCCAGGTCAGGTCGCAGCGGAAAAGCTGCTCGTCATCGGCCGGGTCGGGGAAGGTGACCCAGGCGCGAGCGAAGTCGAGGCCCACCTCGTCGGGCGACGCCCCGGCCGCCACGGCCTTTTCCTGCTTGGTGTGCTTTGTCTTCTTCGCCTTTTTCGTCTTAGCCACGACTCCAGCCTAAGGCGGCTGACAAGAGTTACCGGCCGCGGCAGTAGGTTTCCCCGTATGAGACTCGGTGTCCTCGATGTGGGTTCGAATACGGTCCATCTCCTGGTGGTGGACGCACACCCCGGCGCGCGCCCGCTGCCCGCCTACTCGCACAAGGCGGAACTGCGCCTTGCCGAACTCCTCGACGACGGCGCCATAAGCGACCACGGGGTGGAGCGGCTGGTGGCCACCGTCCTGGAGGCGGTCCAGGTGGCCGAGGACAAGGGCGTCGAGGAAGTGCTGCCGTTCGCCACGTCCGCGGTCCGCGAGGCCACCAACAGCGAGGACGTGCTGCGCCGGGTCGCCGTGGAGACCGGCGTCGAGCTGCGGGTGCTGTCCGGCCAGGACGAGGCGCGGCTCACCTTTCTCGCCGCCCGCCGGTGGCTGGGCTGGTCCTCGGGGCGGCTGCTCGTACTGGACATCGGCGGGGGCTCGCTGGAGATCGCGTACGGCCTGGACGAGGAGCCGGACGTGGCGGCCTCCCTGCCGCTCGGCGCGGGCCGGCTGACCGGTCGCGATCTGCCCGGCGACCCGCCGGACCCGGAGGACGTACGGGCGCTGCGGCGCCGGGTACGGGCCGAGATCGCCCGGGTGGTGAGCGATTTCACGCGCTTCGGAACGCCCGACCATGTCGTCGGCACCTCCAAGACCTTCCGGCAGCTGGCCCGGATCGCGGGTGCGGCGCGCTCGGCGGAGGGCCTGTACGTCCAGCGGGAGCTGACGCGTAAGCGGCTGGAGGAGTGGGTGCCGCGGCTGGTGGGGATGTCGGCGCGGGAGCGGGCCGAGCTGCCCGGGGTGTCCGAGGGACGCTCCCGGCAGCTGCTGGCCGGGGCGCTGGTCGCGGAGGCGGCGATGGACCTGTTCGGGGTGGAGACGCTGGACATCTGCCCGTGGGCGCTGCGCGAGGGCGTCATCCTGCGGCGGCTGGATCATCTGCCGCCCCCGGCGACGGAGTGAGCGCGGCGGCCCGGACCTCCTGCCCGGTGCACAGCCACGGCCCGTACGCTGTCCCTCGTGACAGAGCCAGTGGTGCGCATCCCCGATGCGAAGGTCGCCCTGTCCACGGCCTCGGTGTATCCGGAGTCGACGGCGACGGCCTTCGAGATCGCCGCGCGCCTGGGCTACGACGGCGTCGAGGTCATGGTGTGGACCGATCCGGTCAGCCAGGACATCGAGGCGCTGCGCCGGCTGTCGGACTACCACGGGGTGCCGGTGCTGGCCGTGCACGCGCCGTGTCTGCTGATCACGCAGCGGGTGTGGTCCACCGACCCCTGGGTCAAGCTCCAGCGGGCCCGCAGCGCCGCGGAGAAGCTGGGCGCCTCGACGGTGGTGGTGCACCCGCCGTTCCGGTGGCAGCGCAGCTACGCCCGGGAGTTCGTGCGCGGTGTGTGGCGGATGGAGCACGAGACGGATGTGAAGTTCGCCGTCGAGAACATGTACCCGTGGCGCTACCGGGACCGCGAGATGCTGGCGTACGCACCGGACTGGGACCCGACCAACGACGACTACCGCCACTTCACCGTCGATCTCTCGCACACCGCCACCGCGCGCAATGACGCGCTGGAGATGGTGGAGCGGATGGGCGACCGGCTGGCGCATGTCCATCTGGCCGACGGCAACGGCTCCGCCAAGGACGAGCATCTGGTGCCGGGCCGCGGCAGTCAGCCGTGCGCCGATGTGCTGGAGCGGCTGGCCGCCACCGGTTTCGAGGGGCATGTGGTCGTCGAGGTCAACACCCGCCGGGCGATGTCCGCGGCCGAACGCGAGGCCGACCTCGCCGAGGCGCTGGCCTTCACCCGGCTGCATCTCGCGTCGCCCACCTGGGTGCCGGGGTCGTGAGCGAGCGCAGCGGGGGAACGGTGGAAGGGTGCGCGGCGCGCGCGGGCGAGGCGGAGCGCGGCGAGGCGTCGGCATGAGCGGTACGGAGCCCGCGAAGCCCACCCGCCGCCGCGGCCGCCCGGCCCGCGCCGAGGCTGCCGAAGGGCCCGGCGCCCGCGAGCGGATCCTGGCCGCGGCCCGTACGGAATTCGCCGAGCGCGGCTACGACAAGACCTCGGTACGGGCCATCGCCAAGGCGGCCGGGGTGGACGCCGCCCTGGTGCACCACTACTTCGGCACCAAGGAGCAGGTCTTCGCGGCGGCCATCGAGCTGTCCTTCGCGCCCGCGCTGACCATGCCGGACGCGATCGCGGGCGGCGGCGCGGCCGGGGCGGGGGAGCGGATGGCCCGCTTCATGTTCGGCATCTGGGAGAACCCGGTCAGCCGCCCGCCGCTGCTGGCGATCATGCGCTCCGCGCTGACCAACGACACCGCGGCGGCGGTGCTGCGCGGGCTGGTGGAGCGCCGTCTGCTCCAGCGGGTGGCGGGCGAACTGCACGTACCCGACCCGGAGTTCCGGGCGCAGCTGGCCGCGAGCCATCTGATCGGGATCGCCATGCTGCGCTACGTGGTCAAGATGGAGCCGATGGCGTCCGCGGACCTGGAGGAGATCGTCGCGATGGTGGCGCCGACGCTCGAGAGGTATCTGACCGCCTCCTAGGGCGTGTCCGCAGGGTGTGTCCGCGGGGCCTGTCCGGCGGATCATGGCCGGGCCGGAGGGGCCTCATCCGGAGGCCGTCAGACGGCGGGCCTCAACCGGAGGCCCTCCGACGGCGGGCCGGAGCCGGCCCGTCAGCGCGAGAAAGGCGACGAACGCCCCGAGGACGATCCAGCCGGGCCATCCTGCGATTCCCATGTGCAGGGGATCCAGCGCGGCACGGGGATCGGCGAACTCCTTGATCATCCCCACGCTCGCCGTACTCATGAACGCATGGCCGATGACGGCGGGGACGACGGAGCCCGAGCGCAGTCGCAGCCAGGTGAAGACGGGCAGGACGAGGACGCAGCTCACCAGCATCGCGGGCACCGACACGTACCAGGGCCGCCCCGGGTACTGCCCGCCCATCAGCAGCGTGGGCAGGTGCCACAGGGCGAAGGCGGCACCGGTGACCACGTACGCCCGCACCAGGGCCGCGCGGCCGCCGTCCCCTGCGAGGCGGGGGAAGAGATAGCCCTGCCAGCCCAGTTCCTCGCCGAAGAACAGCGGAAGGGACAGCAGCAGGTCCAGCGCGGCCGCACCCGCCCACGTACCGAGCTCGTCCCCGTGCAGCCCGTCGAAGGGGTAGCGGCCGGCCAGGGTGCTGAGGGCCAGGGCCGCCGCGGTGAGGCCGGCGGGGACCGCCAGGGCCATCAGGCATGCCCGTACCGCCCGCCCCCAGGGTCGGGGCCACCGCAGGGCGAGGGCGTCCCGCACCCGTCCGCCGCGCTCGACCCAGCGGACGACGAGGATCGCGGCGAGCGCCGGGGCGAACATCGCGGCCGCGATGCACGCCTGCTCCAGCGCACCGGGGTCCTGCCGCGCGTCGCCGCGCTGGAAGCCGCCGGCCAGGAGCGGCGCCATGGCCGCCCACATGCCGGCGTAGGCCACACCGAGGTAGACGAGCAGGCCGCGGCGCCTGCTCCTGGGAGGCATGCGCGGGCTTTCGAGAGGCAGCGGTAACGGCCCCGTGGAGAACGTCATGCCGCGACGCTACGAGGCGGCGCGGCGGCGAAGAATCCGGCCGGCCCCACCCTCTTCACGGGGGATTTCCTCACCCCGCTTCCGGGGATTCGCCGCATCGGGGCGCGGATTCCGCGAGGCGCGGCGCTGTCCGCACTCCGGTCAGGCATCTCACATACCGGAGTCGGTGTCCGGATCTTGGATCAAGAGCGTAACCTCGGGATCAGCTGCTGTATGGCCTGTCGTATGGCGCCGCTGCCGTACGTACGTATCCCGAGGGAGTGACCATCGTGCCCGAGCTGAGGTCCCGCACCGTTACCCATGGCCGCAACATGGCGGGCGCCCGCGCCCTTATGCGGGCCTCCGGTGTAGCGGGCTCGGACATCGGTAAGCCGATCATCGCGGTCGCCAACTCCTTCACGGAGTTCGTGCCCGGACACACCCACCTCGCCCCGGTCGGCCGGATCGTCTCCGACGCCATCCTGGCCGCGGGCGCCGTGCCCCGTGAGTTCAACACCATCGCGGTCGACGACGGCATCGCCATGGGCCACGGCGGCATGCTGTACTCCCTCCCCTCCCGCGACCTGATCGCGGACTCGGTGGAGTACATGGTCGAGGCGCACTGCGCCGACGCGCTGATCTGCATCTCCAACTGCGACAAGATCACCCCCGGCATGCTGATGGCCGCGATGCGCCTCAACATCCCGGTCGTCTTCGTCTCCGGCGGCCCCATGGAGGCCGGCCAGGCCACCCTCGTCGACGGCACGGTCCGCAAGCTCGACCTGATCGACGCCATGGTCGACGCCGCCAACGACAGCGTCTCGGACGCGGACGTCCTCCGCATCGAGGAGAACGCCTGCCCCACCTGCGGTTCCTGTTCCGGCATGTTCACCGCCAACTCCATGAACTGCCTGACCGAGGCCATCGGCCTCTCCCTCCCCGGCAACGGCTCGGTGCTCGCCACCCACACCGCCCGCCGCGCGCTGTACGAGAACGCCGGCCGGACGGTCGTGGAGATCACCAAGCGCTACTACGAGGACGGCGACGAGTCCGTCCTGCCGCGCAACATCGCCACCCAGGCCGCCTTCGAGAACGCCATGGCCCTCGACATCGCCATGGGCGGCTCCACGAACACGATCCTGCACCTGCTGGCCGCCGCCCAGGAGGCCGAGCTGGACTACGACCTCAAGGACATCGACGCCGTTTCCCGTCGCGTCCCGTGCCTGGCCAAGGTCGCCCCGAACGTCGCCCCCGGCGGCACGTACTACATGGAGGACGTGCACCGCGCCGGCGGCATCCCCGCCATCCTCGGCGAGCTCTACCGCGGCGGCCTCCTCAACGAGGACGTGCACTCCGTCCACTCCGGCTCGCTCGCCGAACACATCAAGACCTGGGACGTGCGCGGCGGTTCCCCGTCCGGCGAGGCCGTCGAACTGTGGCACGCGGCCCCCGGCTGCCAGCGCTCCGCGACCGCCTTCTCGCAGTCCGAGCGCTGGGACTCGCTCGACGTGGACGCCGAGGGCGGCTGCATCCGCTCCGTCGAGCACGCCTACTCCCAGGACGGCGGCCTCGCGGTCCTCAAGGGCAACATCGCCGAGGACGGCTGCGTCGTGAAGACCGCCGGCGTCGACGAGTCCATCTGGACCTTCGAAGGACCCGCCGTGGTCTGCGAGTCCCAGGACGAGGCCGTCGACAAGATCCTCACCAAGCAGGTCAAGGAAGGCGACGTCGTCGTCATCCGCTACGAGGGCCCCAAGGGCGGCCCCGGCATGCAGGAGATGCTCTACCCGACGTCCTTCCTCAAGGGCCGCGGCCTGGGCAAGGCCTGCGCACTGGTCACCGACGGCCGCTTCTCCGGCGGCACCTCCGGCCTCTCCATCGGCCACGCCTCGCCCGAGGCGGCCTCCGGCGGCACCATCGCCCTCGTCGAGGACGGCGACCGCATCCGCATCGACATCCCGCACCGCTCCATCGAGCTCCTCGTCGACGACGCCACCCTGGCCGCCCGCCGCGAGGCGCTGGGCGGCGTCTACGCCCCCAAGAACCGCGAACGCAAGGTCTCGGCGGCACTGCGGGCATACGCGGCGATGGCCACCAGCGCGGACAAGGGCGCGGTGCGGGACGTGAGCAAGCTCGGCTGAACACGCTGACGCAAATGAGCCCCCACGGAAGTGGGGGCTCATTTCCGTTGGCGGTCCGTCAGACGCGGGGCAGCTCCGCGCCCTTCACGGCCGTGACGAACGATGACCAGGATGATGCCTCGAAGATGAGCGCCGGGCCGTGGGGGCTCTTGCTGTCGCGTACGGGGACGATGGCGGGGACGTTGTCGGCGATCTCGATGCACGCGCCGCCGTCTTGGTTGCTGTGGCTCGACTTGCGCCAGTTGGCGGCCGCGAGGAAGTCGTGGGAGACCTCGACACAGGCGCCGCCGTCCGGATTGCTGTAGCTCGACTTGCGCCAGGTGACGGTGCTCAGGTCGATGGCTCGCACGGCACTTCCTCCAACATCCGCATGACGAACTTCCGCGATTCGTCCGGGCTCAACGCCCGGTCCCGCACCGAATCGTACGCGCGTTGCAGTCGCTCAACAGCCCCGGTTTCCTCGATGAGTTCGCCATGATGGGCATTCTCGGTATAAGCCACGGCGAGGCCGTTCGACAGCCGTAGGAAGATCACGTCTGTGCTGACCAGGCTATGCGGACCAGAGCCATGAGGCAGCACATGAAGGATGACGTTGGCACGCTCGGATGCCTCAACCAGGTACTCCAGCTGCTTGCGCCATGGGCGTGCATCGTGCAGCACGGCCTCCGACAGGATGGTGCGGAAGGGCGGCGCATCTTCGCCCATCAGTAGCTCGCGGCGTCCTATGCGCGCTTCGATCTGTCGCGTCAGTTCCTCCCCCTTGGTGCCGCCCACTTCGAGCACCGCACTTGCGTAGTCGTCCGTCTGAAGCAGCCCATGGACCGTGCTCACCCCGAAGTGCCACAGGCTTACTGCTTCGCGTTCCAGAGTCATGTACCGCCGATACCGCTCCTTGAACTGCGTAGGATCCGCCGCCGCCAACTCCCACAGCGCCAGCAGCAGTCCAGGCGTCCCATAGTGCTGGTCGAGCGCCTCGGCGACCTCGGGGCTTCCGATTGTCTGGCCGCGCTCCATCTTTCCGAAGAGGGACGCGTCCCAGCCCAGCGCCTTGCCCAGCTGCCGCAGGCTTTCCCCGCGGTGCGTGCGCAGTAATCGCAGTTCCTCCGCGAAGCGTCGGCGCGGGTCCGTGCTGCGTCCGGTGACGGCGCTTCTCGGCGGCATGGCGGCCTCCTCCGGGGAAGGTGTGGAACTAACGACCCAGGGCGAGGAACTAGGACCCGCAATTGGAGGGTTGTGCCCTTTCGCCGGTCCATTCTCGTAATGGCCGGACCACTCACGGTAGTCAGCGTCCGGTGTGCGATGCAGGGAAACGGCGATCGGGAGCGGCACCAAATGACCACAGAACCCCACAGCGAGGCGCAGGCGGCGTGTGAAGAGCTGGCCGCCGCACTCCAGCAGGTCGGCATCGTGCTGCCGTCACTCGGAGTCGATCCGGTCTGGCTGAGTCACGTACAGCCCCGCGCGCTGGTCGAGTTGGGGCGCTGCAATCTGGAGACGGCCCACCGGCTGATCGCCGTGATCAGGAAAGCGGCGGAGCGGTGAGCGGGCGGTGGCTCGTACGGGCCGTGTGCGCGCTGTTCTTCCCCGCGTACGGGAGGCACCGCGCCGCAGCCGTAACGGAGTCGGAGCCGGGGGCTGCACCCGGCCCCCGGCACCGTCGGCGGCTGCCGCGGCACAAGAGTCCGTACGCGCGCGATGCGGCCGGCGGGGGCCTGTTCATGGACACCCCGCGGCTCGTGCGGCCGTATATCCCGGCCCCGTACGTCTCGCCGGCCTGTCACATCGGGACGCACGCGACCTGTGACAAGGGCACGCCGGAGGTCGAGATCACCCTGGTCCCCGGCGTTCGGTGGGAGATCTGTTCCTGTCGCTGTCATGCGGAGGGTGCCGACGCCGTCGTCGGCGCCGGCACCCACTGGGGCGCCGCGTCCCCTGCCGCCGGGGGCCGCGGCGCCGCGCGTCACCAGCGGGAGGGGTCCTTCGTCTGTGCGGCGAAGACGGTTCCGTCGGGCGCCGAGGCGAAGACCCGGCCGTGGTGGGCGTCCACCACCGGAGCGGGCAGGGTTTCGAGGTAGCCGTTGTGCCGGTCGGCCGCCAGGCGGGGCGAGGTCTGGCCGAGCAGCGCGCCGGTGCGGGTGTCGACGGCCAGCAGACGGCCGTCCGCCGCGGTGAAGTAGAGCCGGTTGTCGCTCAGTACGGGCGCCGAGGCGCGGCTGACCGACGTCTCGGTGCTCCACTTCCGTTCGCCGACGGCCTGGAGGGAGCCGCCCTCGGCGAGGACGTAGACCGTCTCGCCGTGGACCGCGGCCGTCACCGTGCCGTCCAGCGGGGTGGCCAGCGGGATCCGGCGTGGGTGGCCGGTGCGCGGGTCGTAGCGGACGACGGCGATGGTGGTGAAGGGCTGCTCGGGGGTGGCGGCGGTGAAGTAGAGGGCGCCGGAGGAGCCGACGCCGGCGGGCGTCAGCGAGCCGGGCAGCCGCCGCGCCCAGCGGACCGCGCCGTCCTTCAGGGAGATCGCGGTGATCTGGGTGCCCTTGCTGTCGGGGGTGAGGTCGACGGCGTAGACGGTGCGCGGGTCGCCGTAGGAGAAGAGCGTCGCCGGGGTGTGGGCGGGGTAGCGCTTGCGCCAGCGTTGCCGGTGGGTGGCGGAATCCAGCGCGGTCACCGTGCCGTCGCCGGCGCACAGCAGTACCCGGTCGCCGATGACGGCCGCCCCGCCCTCGTATCCGGACAGGTCCTGGCTCCAGCGCGTGACGCCCTTCCCCTTGGCCGTCGGATCGAGCGCCTCCAGCCGCTTGCTGTCGGCAGTCCAGACGTACAGCAGCCCGCCGGACAGCACCGGTGCCGTGGGGGGCGTGTCGGTGCGGGGCACGACCTTGCCGTCGCGGTGCCAGGACACCCGCCCGGTGGCGGCATCGAAGCGGCCGGCCCGCAGCCCGGACAGCGAGCAGAAGACCGCACCCGAGCCGGCCGCGCAGAACGGCATCTCGGAGCGGTGGCCGTCGGGACGATGGGCGACCGTGGTGTGCCAGGGGCGGATTTCGGCCTCGGCCTGCGGCGCACGGGTCTGGAGCCCGGCGTCGTCGCCGGGCGACAGTGCCCGTACGCCGACGAAGGCGCCGGCGCCGGTGATCAGCAGCGCCACCGCCGCCCACACCGGCCAGCGGCGCCTCGTCCTTCCCGCGCCGCCGTCCGCTTCCGGCCCGGTCCGTCCGGCCGGTCCGGCGCGCCCGCCCCGTCCGTTGCCTCCGTTGCGTCCGTTCCGTCCGGTCTCCTCGGGCGGGTCCGGCGGCCGGGCCGTACGGGCGCGGACGTGGGTGGCCTCGGCGGGGGACGGGGCGGAGTCGGTGCCCGCCGGCTGCCGCTGGGCCGGTATGCGCGCGGACGTGGAGACCGGCGGGCGCCCGGACGCCGAGGGCACCCTGGGCACCGGGGGCAGGCCGAGATCCAGCTCCGTGTGGATCTCGGTGTGCAGCAGCTCCATCAGCTCGCCGGGCGTCGGCCGGTCCTCCGGATCCTTCGCCAGACAGCTCTCGATCAGCGGCGCCAGCTCCTGAGGCACGCCCGTCAGATCCGCCTCGTCATGCACCACCTGGTACGCCACCAGATACGGGCTCTCCGAGTCGAACGGCCCGCTCCCGGTGGCGGCATGCACCAGCACCGAACCCAGCGCGAACACATCCGCCGCCGGGCCCACCTCGCGCGGCCGCTGGAACTGCTCGGGTGCCATGAACGGCGGGGTGCCGATCAACTTGCCGGTCTCGGTGCGCATTTCGCTGTCCGACGGCCGGGAGATACCGAAATCGATGACCTTCGGGCCGTCGGCGGCCAGCAGTACATTCGACGGCTTCAGATCGCGGTGCACGACGCCGGCGCGGTGGATGTCGCGCAGCGCCTCGGCGAGTCCGGCGGCCAGCTTCCGCACCTCGTTGGGTGCCAGCGGCCCATTCCGTTTCACATGGTCGGAAAGGGTGGGGCCGGGAATGTGGAGGGTCGCCATCCAGGGCCGTTCGGCATCCGGATCGGCATCCACGACGGGCGCCGTAAAGGCCCCGCTGACCCGGCGCGCGGCCGCCACTTCCTGCCGGAACCGCCCCCGGAACTCCGAGTCCTGGGCGAACTCGGCATGAATGACCTTGACGGCTAGCGACAGTCCGGAAGAAGAGCGCGCGACATGCACCACGCCCATACCGCCGGAGCCCAGCCGTGCCTCCAGGCGATATTGACCGGCGTATTCCGGACGCTCCGCTTCCGGGTCGGCCCCGGAATCACGCAGCGGCGGCATTGTTCCACCCCCGTGTCCTACCTGTGCAATTCGGTCGCAGGTGCGACGCGCGGAGCCTAGTCGATGGCACGTGCGAGATGAACGAGGCTTGCTAGCGTGCGCGTTGCGTGTCCGAAAATGCCGAGCGCCATGGGCACCGAAGGGCGGCACTCGCATCACACGCAGCACACGCCAAACGCATATCCGCCATCCATCCACCACCTATCAACCACGTACCAACCACGCGCCGGTCACCGGCGAGTCACATACGGGGGAACAAGAAATGACCACTGAGGACCATCGGCACTTCCCGGACCTGGACGCGATCGTCGGGGACCTGGACTCCGATCCGGGCTCCGACGCAGGTGCCGAGAAGGAAGCCGCCCGGGACTCCGTCACGGATTCCGATGCGGCCGGCGCGGCCAACACCGTCACCGTCCAGGCGGCCGGCTACCGCCGCTCCTTCCAGGTCGCCCCCGGGCAGCAGGTCAAGGTCCGCAAGGGCCCCACCACCGCCGCCCCGGTCGTCCGCAAGCTGGCGGGCGGCGCCTGGATCCAGATCCGCTGCCAGCGACGCGGCCAGAAGGTCAGCGGCCCCTGCGGCACCACGGACATCTGGGACAACATCGCGCCCGGCCAGTACGTCTCCGACGCCTACGTACGCACCGGCAGCAGCGGCCCGGTCGCGCCGAGCTGCACCAGCTGAGCCGCGCCGCACCGGCCGAGGGCGGTCGGCCGCCGGGGATAATCGATGCCATGAGCGAAGCGCACAAGGCACCCGGCGGCCCGGAGCGGGACGGCGGCGCGGTCACCGGCGGCCCGCAACCCGAGGCAATCCGCTTCTTCGGCACCACCTGGGTCCACCACGACGGCGGCTACGCCCTGCGCCGCGTCGCCGTCGCGGTGGGCTCGCTCGCGCTCGCCGCCCTCGGCGCGCTCATCCTGCGCTTCGCTTTCCAGGGCCTGGAGTTCGGCAACGTCGGCCCGTTCGTCAGCGTCCTCGTCGTCGCCGGCTTCGCCGTCTGCAGCGCCCTCGCCTTCCGCCGTACCTGGGACGGCTTCGGTCGGCGCCCCGACCCTGCGAGCGAGAGCGCCGCCGACAAGTCCGCCCAGAGCCTGATGCTCATCGGCTTCATCGGCTCGCTCCTGGCCTACTTCTGCCGCAGCCTCGTCGAGGCCCCCGGCGAGAAGCTGCACCGCGCCGAGTACGACGCGGCCCGCGAGCGCCACGAACGGCGGCGGAACACCCGCACCGGCAACCCGGCCGCGAAGAAGCCCGGCCCGAAGGGCAAGAAGCGCCGCTAGGCCCCCGCCGGGCGGGCCCTAGCCCACGCCGCCGCGCCCGTACCGCTCCGCCATCGTGTGGAACACCTCCCGCGGCTCCCACCGCTCCGGGCCGACCATCCGCACCACCCCGTACGACTTGAGGTCCTCCTGCGGGGACGGACCGCCGCCGTCCGCCACCTTGCCGAACGCGGCGAAGGTGAACCACAGCGCCGTATCCACCCCCTCCTCCTCGAAGATGTCCAGCAGCTCCGTCAGATAGCGCACCTGCTCGCCCTCGTCCGGCACCGCACCCTGCGGCGGCTGCCAGGCCAGCCCGCCCAGCTCGCCCGCACCCCGGTAGGCGCAGGTGCCGTACTCGGTCACCGCGACCGGTTTGCCGTGGGCGAGGTGCCCGCGCAGCTCGTCCCGGAACGTGCCGGCGTTGTACGCGGCCCGGTACGCATCCACACCGACGACATCGAACGGCCGCCAGTCGATGGCCTCCCACGGCCCCGAGGCATAGGTGACCCGGCCACCGAACCGGCCCCGGACCACCTCGGCCACCTCCGCGAGAAATGCGTTGAGCCGTTCCTGTACGGGCCCCAGCGCCATCCACCAGTCCAGGTCGGCGGTGACCATCGCCTGCAGTCGCGCCCCGTACGTCTCCCCCGGAATGAACCCGTGGCAGAAAGCGCTCATCTCGCACCCGGCGACAAACACCACCTCGGCCCCGGCCGCCCGGACGGCCTCGGCCCGCTCCGCGCAATCCGCGAAGAACGGCAACAATTCCGCCACCCCGAGATCCACCGGAAACGGCGCGAACCACACCTCCAGCCCGGCCTCGGCGGCATACCGTGCCGCCACACCCAACCGTTCGGGATGCCCGCCCGAAATCCGTACGGCGGTGCAGTGCAACTCATCGGCGATCACCGCCATGTCCCGTTGTACGGCCCCCTCGCGGAAGCTCTTGCGGGAAAGCTCGTCACCGGGCAGAAAACCGGTGTCGTAGTTGATACCCCGTGCGCGCACATCAACCTCTTACTCTCTCCGGCCCCTCCCCGACCGCAGTGGTGAACTGCGCCGCGATGGGGACGGATTGGGCCATTCACCGCGCGGTCGGCGCGGGTATGGGCTCGAGCGGCAATTCTCAAGGCGGAGTATGTCGTACCAAACCACCGGGTCGCCGAGCTTCCCTCATTCGCGGCCCCGGCGCGGTTTTCGCGAAGCGCCCCGGCGTTTAAGTCCGGGGAATTTCCCGGAGGCCCGCGTACCGGCCGTGGGCCCCTCCGGCCGGCAATGCGCACCGGCCGGAGAGGCATGCATTTCGCAAAAATTCCGGTCCGGTCCCCGACCTCCCAGGCAGGATGACCCGTATGCCCCAGAAGCCCCACCAACACCACCAGTCCCGGTCCACCGCCGCCACCCACGCCGCCCGATCCCGCTCCTTCGACGCGGTGGCCGCCCAGTACGCGGCATCCCGCCCCGGCTACCCCCCGGAGCTCTTCGACGCGATCGAGGAGCGGTCCGGCCGCTCCCTCGAGGGAGCCCGGGTGCTCGACGTCGGCGCCGGCACCGGCATCGCCACCCGGCTGCTGGCCGCCCGCGGCGCCGAGGTCACGGCCGTGGAACCGGGCCCCGGCATGGCCGCCCAGCTGCGCGCCGACCTCCCCGGCACCCCGCTGGTCCGCGCGAGCGGCGACGCCCTGCCCTTCTCCGACGCCGCGGCCTTCGACCTCGTCTGCTACGCCCAGGCCTGGCACTGGACCGACCCGGCCCGCTCGGTCCCGGAGGCGATGCGGGTGCTCCGCCCCGGCGGCGCGCTCGCCCTGTGGTGGAACACCCCCCACCGGGAGACCGGCTGGGCCGCTGACCAGGACGCCCGGCTCGCCCGGCGGCTGCCCGGCTACGACCGCCACCGCATCACGGACGACCCCGACACCCTGTTCCGCAGCCACGGCCTGCGCCCCGCGTTCCGGGCGGCCGACTGGACCCGGCCGGTGCCCCTCGACACCCACCTCGCCATGCTCGGCAGCCACTCCCAGCTCGCCGTCGCCGACGACAGCACCGTCGCCGCCATCCTGGAGGACGAACGCGCCGCCCTCCTGGACGTCTTCCCCGACGGCATCGTCCAGGAGGAGTACGGGGTCGACCTCACGGTCACAGTCCGTCCGGCCGGGTCGTCCTAAGAGCGACGAAGGCACCGCGAGGCCAACACGCCGGATGAGCGGGACGGGCCGGCGGGCCGTATGACCAGGACGAGGCAGTTGAGCCCGACGAGCCGGACGAGCCGGACGAGCCGGACGAGCCGGATGAGCCGGACGACGCAGAGGAGCACACCGTGACGGACGCACACGACCCCCAGGACATACCCGGCGGCGACCGCCTCGCCCGCTTCGAGGAGCAGCGAAGCCGCCTCTGGGCCGTCGCCTACCGGATCATGGGCACCGTCAGCGACGCCGACGACGCCGTCCAGGAGACCTGGCTGCGCTGGCAGGCGCTGCCCGACGACCCGCCGGTCGCCAACCCGCGCGGCTATCTCACCACCGTGGTCAGCCGCATCTGTTACGACCTGCTGGGCTCGGCCCGCGCCCGCCGCGAGCTCTACGTCGGGCCCTGGCTCCCGGAGCCGCTGCTCGCCGACGCCGACGCCACCGGGGTCGCCCCCGAGGACCGGGTCACCCTCGATGAATCCGTCGGCATGGCCCTGATGGCCGTTCTGGAGCGCCTCACCCCCGCCGAGCGCACCGCGTTCATCCTCCACGACGTCTTCGCGGTCACCTTCCCCGAGATCGCCGAGGCGGTCGGCCGCACCACGGAATCCGTCCGTCAACTGGCCTCCCGCGCCCGCAAGAAGGTCCGCGCCGAGGCCCCGCGCCGCACCGTCGACCGGGCGGAACACCAGCGCACCGTCGAGGCGTTCCTGTCCGCCGTCATGGGCGGCGATTTCGACGCGCTGCTCTCCCTGCTCGACCCCGAGGTCATCTGGCGCTCCGACGGTGGCGGCAAGGTGACCGCGGCCCGCCGCCCGGTCCTGGGCCGCGAAAAGGTCGCCCGCTACGCGCTCGGCCTGGTCGCCCGCACCTTCGACCCGGCGACGATGCGGGTCGCGCTGCGGGACGTCAACGGCGCCACCGGCCTGGTCTACGCCGACGCCGAGGGCAGCCAGGAGGGCGTCCTCGCCTTCACCGTCCACGAGGGCCGGATCACGGAGGTGGACGCCGTCATCAACCCCGACAAGCTCGGCCACCTGGACTTCGACCGGCTGTGAGGAGACGGGCCTGCCGACGCCCGGAGGCGTGCCTCAGAACGTCCGGTCCGGCTTGCCCTTGCCGTACAGCCAGACGTCGAAGAGGTCCGTCAGGTCCTTGTCGGTCCGCTCCTGGCAGAAGGCGATGAAGTCCGCCGCATCGGCGTTGCCGTAGCGGTACTTGGCGGGCCATTCCTTGAGGATCTTGAAGAAGGTCTTGTCGCCGACGGCGTCCCGCAGCTGCTGGAGGACCATCGCGCCGCGGTAGTAGACGGGGTCGGCGGTGACGTTCTCGGGCTTGCCGGGCTTGCCCGGCGGGAACTCCCAGAGGGGGTCCTTCGCGCCCTTCTTGTACAGCGCGTCGAACTGCTGCTGAGGCGTCTTGCCGCCCTCGCGCTGCTCCCACAGCCACTCGGTGTAGGTCGCGAAGCTCTCGTTGAGCCACGCGTCCTGCCAGGTCTTCGGCGTGACCGAATCGCCGAACCACTGGTGGGACATCTCGTGCACCACGGTCACGGTGTCCGGCGCCCCCGCGTAGATCGGCTTGGTCTGGCTCTCCAGGGCCTCCCAGTCGACCCGCTCCGGGGTGTTGTCGACGATCGCGCCCGCGGAGCGGAAGGGATAGGGGCCGAACAGCCCCCGCTCCCACTTGATGATCTCCGGCAGCCTGCTCAGCGCCTCCTCGCTGTCGGCCTCCTCCGCCGGGTCCACCGCCTCGTACAGCGGCAGCCCGTCGGGCATCCGGTCGACGGTGAAGCGGAAACGCCCGATGCCGGCGGTCGCCAGGTAGCTGGCCATCGGCTGGCCGTTGTGCCAGACGAACGTCGTGCGGCCCTTGGCGGTCTTCTGCGACCGCAGCTCCCCGTTGGCGACGGCCGTGTAGCCCTCCGGCACGGTGATCGTGAAGTCATAAGTGGCCTTGTCGCCGGGGTGGTTGTTGCCCGGGAACCAGGCCATGGACCCCTCGGGTTCCCCGGCGACAAAGGCGCCGTCGGGGGTCTTGACCCACCCCTCCGACGACTCGTCCGGGTCCGTCACCTCCTGCGGGGTTCCGTTGTACGTGACGGTGGTCCGGAACGTCGCACCCTTCCTGAGCCCCGTGGCCGGCGTGACCCGCAGCTTGTGCCCCTTGCGGGAGAAGGTGGCGTCCTCGCCGCCGACCTGCACGCCGGACACCTTCAGCCCCTGCAGATCGAGGGTGAACGTCGTCAGGTTCTGGGTGGCCTCGGCGGTGATCCGGGCGGTCGCGTCCAGATGCCGCTTCTTGACGTCGTAGTCGAGGGCGAGCCCGTAGTGGGTGACCTGGTAGCCGCCGTTGCCGAGCGCCGGGAAGAGGGGATCGCCGACCCCGCCGGCGCCCGCCTTTCCCTTGAAGGGCGCCGATCCCGTGCAGGACGACAGGAGCAGGGCGACGGACAACGCGGCGGTCGCACCGCAGTAGCGCAGGGGCCGGCGGGTCGTCACAGCACTCCTCGGGTCGGGGACCGGTTGGTGATCAACAAGTTCCCCGACCCTACGGTCATTTCCGCCCGTACGCCGTTCCTTTCCGTTTAGCGGCTGTTATGGAGCGATGCGTTCCGTCCCGGGCGGCGCTGCTCGGACCAGTTGCCGAGGGCGGCCGCGCAGGCGTGGTCCAAGTGCCGCAGCCCGGACAGGTCCAGCTCGATCTCCCGGTCCCGGGGCAGCGCCTCCAACTGGTCGAGCAGTTTCGGCAGCCGCAGGAAGGTGGCATGCCCGACCGCCCGTACGCGAAGCGGCCGGCCGGACGGGGGAGTCTCCCCGGCCTCCTCCATGCCCGCGATCTCCAGGTGGACGTGCGAGGTCTCCCACGCCGACTTGGCGACCGCCATCAGCAGCCCCAGGAGCACCCCCTCGAACATGTTGGTCGCGACTATCGCCAGCGCCGTCGCCGCCAGCACCACGGCCTCGCCCCGGTGCTCGCGCCACAGCGGGCGCAGATCGCGCACCGGGATCAGCTTCCAGCCCGCATGCACCAGGACGCCGGCCAGCGCCGCGACCGGAACCAGACCCAGGGCCGCCGGAAAGGCCGCCGCGAACACCAGCAGCCAGACACCGTGCAGCACCCGCGAGGCCTTGGTCCGCGCGCCCGCCCGCACATTGGCGGAGCTCCGTACGATCACGGCGGTCATCGGCAGCGCCCCGAGCAGCCCGCACGCCGCATTGCCCGCACCCTGCGCCATCAGTTCCTTGTCGTACTCGGTACGCGGCCCGTCGTGCAGCCGGTCCACCGCCGCCGCGCTGAACAGCGACTCCGCCGAAGCGATCAGCGCGAACGCCAGCACCGTGCCCAGCGCGCCGACGATCGCCCCCGCCTCCGCCAGCCGGGCGAAGTCCGCGCCGCCCGGCGGCTGTACGGCCTCCAGCAGCCCCTGCACTTCGACCCGTGCCACCGGAAGGTCCAGGACGAACACGACCCCCGTCGCCAGCACCACCGCCACCAGCGGAGCGGGCAGCACCTCCGCCGCCCGCCGCCAGCGCGGCCACAGCAGCAGCACACAGATGGTCGCCACGCCCACCGCCAGCGCCGTCAGCCCCGGCCCGGACCCGGCGGTCTCGGCCGCGAGTCCCGGCAGGCCGGCCACATTGGCCGGACCGTTTCCGGGCGCCTTGGCATCCATCAGCACGTACAACTGACCGGCGATCAGCACCAGTCCGATGCCCGCCAGCATCCCCTGCACCACCGCAACGGAAATGGCGCGGAACCACCGCCCCAGCCGCAGCGCCCCCATGGCCAGCTGGAGCACCCCGGCCGCCAGCACCAACGCCCCCAGGGCGCCGAGCCCGTACTCCTTCACGGCCTCGTAGACCAGCACGGTCAGCCCGGCGGCCGGCCCGCTGACCTGGAGACTGCTGCCGGGCAGCAGCCCCGTGAGCAGCCCCCCGACGATTCCGGTGATCAGCCCCAGCTCGGCCGGTACCCCGGAGGCGACGGCCACTCCCACGCACAACGGGACGGCGACCAGAAAGACGACGAGCGAGGCGGTGAAGTCGGCCCGCCAGGTGGCGAACGGCCGGGGGGACCTGCGCGGGGACAACCGTTGGGGCGTGTGCGTCGAGCGGCGCCCGGCTATGCGGGCCGAAATGCGCGGGAACATCTGCCGGGATTTCTGCATGAGAGTGCCTCCAGCGTGACGAGACGGGTGGCGCGACGCGGCGGCGCGCAGCCGGGCGCGCGCCGCGTGGCGCGGTGAAGGTGACGGCTGGATCCGTCGGGATGCGCGGGCGGGGGAAGCCCGGGAGCGGCGCTCGGCGCGTGACTCTCAGCAGCGGAAGACGTGATGCCGGCCCGGCAGTTCGCCGGATCTCGACAGGGGGACGGCCTGGTGCCCGGTCAGCGGTACGGACACGGGCAGCCCGTCGGGGTCGCGTACGGGGGAGGCGGTCGACAGGGGCGTGGACAGCGGTGGCGCCGCGGACACCGCGGCCGCCGGCCGCCCGCCGCGGCGCGGCCGCAGGCGGTCGGTGGCGGTCTGCGGATGCTCATGGGAATCCGGCGCCTCCGGGGTGGCGGCCGGGGCGCCGGTGCCGGCCCCGCCGTCCGCCGTCCGTGCGGCCGACGCGCTCGCGCCGTACGCCTCCCCGTAGCCACCTCCGGCGCCCGCCGGAAGGACGAGGGCCAGTGCCACTACGGCCACGACGAGGAGCAGGAACCGGCCGCGATCGCGGCCATGAAAAGGACTGCCGGCCATCGTCGCCCCTTCCCGTTCCGGCGCGTTCCGGCGCGTTTCGGTGTGGCTGGACAGTGCCCTCCATTCTGTCCAAGAGGACACGTCCCGTCGCAACTCGGCATGTAACCGCCGTGTAAACCCGGAACTGCCGAAAAGGAACGATCAGCTCCGATCGCCCCGGCGCCCGCCGGAGCGCGATATGCCGTACAACGCGCCCCTCGACGGGCCCACGACGGCCCCACGGCACGGAAGGCCGGCCCCGACCGCTTGACGCGCACCCCACCCACCACGATTATTCATCACATGATGAATTCCACGCATCCCTCGCGCGCCCCCGCCGGCCCGGACCCGGCCGTCCACGCCCGCGCCCTCACGGTCGTACGAGGCGGCCACACCGTCCTCGACGACCTCGCCTTCGACATCCCCCGCGGCCGGATCACCGGCCTCCTCGGCCCCTCCGGCTGCGGCAAGACCACCCTGATGCGGGCCGTCGTCGGCACCCAGGCCCACCTCACCGGCACCCTCGACGTCCTCGGCCACCCCGCCGGCCACCCCCGCCTGCGCCCCCGCATCGGCTACGTCACCCAGGACCCGGCCGTATACGACGACCTCACCGTCCGCCAGAACCTCGACTACTTCGCCGCCGTACTGCACCCCGGCCGCGCCGCCCGCGCCGAACGCCGCGCCACCGTCACCCGCACCATCGAGGACGTCGACCTCACCCGCCACGCCGACACCCTGGCCGGACGGCTCTCCGGCGGCCAGCGCAGCCGCGTCTCCCTCGCCGTGGCCCTCCTCGGCACCCCGGAACTCCTCGTCCTCGACGAGCCCACCGTCGGCCTCGACCCCGTCCTCCGCCGCGACCTGTGGAACCTCTTCCACGCCCTCGCCGCCACCCGCGCCACCACCCTCCTCGTCTCCTCCCACGTCATGGACGAGGCCGAGCGCTGCCACCACCTCCTCCTGATGCGCGAGGGCCGCATCCTCGCCGCCGAAGGCCCCGACGCCCTCCGCGAGCGCACCGGCTCGCCCACCGTCGAGGACGCCTTCCTCCACCTCGTCGACCGGGCCGCCACCGCCGCCGCGCAACCGGCGCCCACCCCCAAGGAGTCGGCCCGATGACCACCACCGCACCCCGCCCCGCCAAGGCCCCGCCGCTCTCCCCGTCCCGCGCCCTGGCCACCGCCGCCCGGGTCCTGCGACAACTGAGCCACGACCCCCGCACCATCGCGCTGCTCCTCGTCGTCCCCTGCGCGATGATCACGCTTCTCCGCTACGTCTTCGACGCCCACCCGGAGACCTTCGACACCATCGGCGCCTCCCTCCTCGGCATCTTCCCGATGATCACGATGTTCCTGGTCACCTCCATCGCCACCCTCCGCGAACGCACCTCCGGCACCCTGGAACGCCTGCTCGCCATGCCCCTGGGCAAGGCCGACCTGCTCACCGGCTACGCCCTCGCCTTCGGCCTCCTGGCAGCCGTCCAGTCCGCCCTGGCCACCGCCCTGTCCGTCTGGCTCCTCGGACTCGACGTCACCGGCTCGCCCTGGCTGCTCCTCCTGGTGGCCGTCCTCGACGCCTTCCTGGGCACCGCCCTCGGCCTCTTCGTCTCGGCCTTCGCCGCCTCCGAGTTCCAGGCCGTCCAGTTCATGCCCGCCGTCCTGATGCCCCAGCTCCTGCTCTGCGGCCTCTTCACGCCCCGCGCCACCATGCAGCCGGCCCTGGAAGCCCTCTCCGACGTCCTCCCCATGTCCTACGCCGTGGACGGCATGACCGAGGTCCTCCACCACCCCGACATCACCACCGACTTCGTCCACGACACCCTCATCGTCACCGGCTGCGCCCTCCTCGTCCTCGCCCTCGGCGCCGCCACCCTCCGCCGCCGCACGGCCTGACCCGTCCGGCCCTCGATACGCCCCGGCACCTCGCGCCCCCAGGTGCGAGGATGACGGCGTAACCGATCAGGCACCATCGGCGAGGTGAACCGCAGCATGACCCAGAAGGTCGCCGTACTCGGCACCGGAAAAATCGGCGAAGCCCTCCTCAGCGGAATGATCCGAGGCGGCTGGGCACCCTCCGACCTCCTGGTCACCGCCCGCCGCCAGGAACGCGCCAAGACGCTCCACGACCGCTACGGCGTCGAGGCCGTCAGCAACCCCGAGGCCGCCGAGTCCGCAGACACCTTGATCCTCACGGTCAAGCCCCAGGACATGGGCACGCTCCTGACCGAGCTCGCCCCGCACGTCCCCGCCGACCGCCTGGTCATCAGCGGCGCCGCCGGCATCCCCACCTCGTACTTCGAGGAACGCCTGGCCACCAACACCCCCGTCGTACGGGTCATGACGAACACCCCCGCCCTCGTCGACGAGGCCATGTCCGTCATCTCCGCCGGCACCCACGCCACGGCCGCCCACCTCACCCTCGCCGAGGAGATCTTCTCCACCGTCGGCAAAACCCTCCGCGTCCCCGAGAGCCAGCAGGACGCCGCCACCGCGCTCTCCGGCTCCGGCCCGGCCTACTTCTACTTCCTCGTCGAGGCCATGACCGACGCCGGCATCCTGCTCGGCCTGCCCCGCGACAAGGCCCACGACCTGATCGTCCAGGCCGCCGTCGGCGCCGCCGTGATGCTCCGCGACAGCGGCGAACACCCCGTCACACTCCGCGAGAACGTCACCTCCCCGGCCGGCACGACCATCAACGCCATCCGCGAACTCGAAAACCACGGAGTCCGCGCCGCCATGATCTCGGCCCTCGAGGCCGCCCGGGACCGCAGCCGGGAACTGGCCTCCGGCAACGGCTGACGTGCGGCGGGGCGCCGCACCGCGTGCGCCCCGCCCGTAACGCCTACGCCAGCAGCCCCACGGCCCGATACGCCGCATCCACCCGCGGCCGCGCCATCGCCCGGGCCCGCTCGGCCCCGTCCCGCAGCACCGAATCGACATACCCCGCATCCGCCGCCAGCGCGGCATGCCGCTCCCGCACCGGCCGCAACACCTCCACGACCGCGTCCGCCGTGTCCTTCTTCAACGCCCCGTACGAGCCGTACGCCCCGGCAAGCTCCCGCGGATCCCCCTCCGTACACGCGGCCAGCACATTCAGCAGATTGGCCACCCCAGGCCGCTCCTCCGGCTCATACGCCACATCGCTCCCCCCATCCGTCACCGCCCGCATCACTTTCTTGCGCACCACCTCAGCCTCATCCAGCACATAAACCACCCCCGTCTTCCGCTCCTGCCCCGACTTCCCCATCTTCGACGTCGGCTCCTGAAGATCCATCACCCGCGCCGCCACCTTCGGATGCGTAGCCCTGGGCACCACGAAGGTCTCCCCGTAACGCTGGTTGAACCGCACCGCCAGATCCCGCGTCAGCTCCACGTGCTGCGCCTGGTCCGCCCCCACCGGTACCTCCTGCGTCCCGTACGCCAGGATGTCCGCCGCCATCAGCGCGGGATACGTCAGCAACGACAGCCGCACGCTCTCCCCCCGAGCCGCCCGCTGCGCCACCTTCTCCTTGTACTGCACCATCCGCCGCATCTCACCGTCGGAAGCCGTGCACTCCATCAGATACGACAGCCGCGCATGCTCATCCACATGGCTCTGCACAAACACCGTGCACCGCTCCGGTTCCAGCCCCGCCGCCAGCAACAGCGTCGCCGCCTGCCGAGTCAGCCGCCGCACCCGCCCCGGATCGTGCTCCACGGTCAGGGCATGCAGATCCACCACGCAGAACAACGCATCGCCCCGCCGCTGATCCACCTCGACCCAGCGCCGCATCGCCCCCAGGTAGTTCCCCAACGTCAGATGCCCCGTCGGCTGCACCCCACTGAAGACCCGAGGCCCAGCAGCACCCAAAGCCCGCGAACCCAACATCCATCTCTCCCTACCTCGCCCACGCCGTCCATGGCCTGGACACGTCCCGGGACCGCCGCACTCGCCAGCCGGCTACGAGATGGAGATACGCGAACGGCCGCCGAAGCGGCGGCCGTCGTCATGCATGCGCTGGTGGTCGGCCGCCGTCAGGCGAGCCACCACAGCTGTACGAGCGCATGCGTAGTCATGGACCCCAAAGTACCGCCACAACCCGTGCCCCGCACGGGTTTGAAGCACCTCACCCCCTCGTGTAGTGTTCTCCGAGTTGCCACGGAGCCGACAGGCCCCGGGCGACCATCCCGCCGCTTCGCGGCACACCACTACTGCACGACTCCTCACCGGGAACAATTTCGGCATGCCGAATTTCGCACCGGGACTCGATTATGAGTAACCGAGGAATTCCGCTAAAGTAGTGACCCCGACAGGGAATCGGAACTGAATTCGAACCGGAAACGGAACGAAATCGGATCTGATACAGTCGGAAAGGCCGAAAAGCGAAAGCCGGAGGCCGAACCCCGCTCCAACAGGGGGCCGGAGACGGAAACGGATCTGGTAAGGTTAGAAACGCGAAGAAGCCGAAAGGCGGAAACGCACCGGCGAAAATCAGGGCCGCGAGGATCTGATAGAGTCGGAAACGCAAGACCGAAGGGAAGCGCCCGGAGAGCCTGGTGAAACAGGCACAAAGGAAGCGTCCGTTCCTTGAGAACTCAACAGCGTGCCAAAAGTCAACGCCAGATATGTTGATACCCCGTCGACCGGAAACATCCGGGAGATG
>NZ_JBIWOD010000006.1:0-467419 GCF_044767545.1 Streptomyces sp. NPDC101227
GGGGGGGGGTTGGTTTTTGTTTGGGGTTTTTTTTTTGGTTTTCCCGGGGGGGGGGGGGGGGGGGGGGGCCGGGGGGGGGGGGGCCCCCCCCGGGGGGGGGCCCCCCCCGGGGGGGCCCCCCCCCCCGCCCGGTAGGTCAGGAGAGCGTGGCGACGGTCTTGCGGACCTTGTCGGCGATCTCGGTGGGCAGCGGGGCGTAGCCGAGCGCCTTGAGGGCCTTCTGGCCGTCCTCGCTGGAGACGTAGGTCAGGAAGGACTTGGTGGCGGGCAGGGTGTCGGCCTTGTTGCCCTTGTCGCAGGCGATCTCGTACGTCACCAGGGTGATCGGGTACGCGCCTTCGGCCTTGGTGGTGTAGTTGAGCTTCAGGGCCAGGTCGTTGCCCTCGCCGGCCGGCTTGGCCTCGGAGATCGCCTTGGAGGCGTTGTCGACGGTGGCCTCGACCGGGGCCTTGGCGCCGGTGTTCAGCTTGACCGTGGGGATCTTGCCGGCGGTGGCGTAGGACAGCTCGAAGTACGAGATCGCGCCGCTGGTCTGCTTGACCTGCGAGGAGACGCCGGAGGAGCCGGAGGCCGCCTGGCCGCCGGTGCCCTCCCACTTCTTGGCCGGCTCGTGCTTCCAGTCGCCGGGGGCGGCGGCCTTGAGGTACTTGGTGAAGTTGTCCGTCGTACCGGAGTCGTCGGAGCGGTGGAACGCCTGGATCTTGAGGTCCGGGAGCTTGGCGCCCGGGTTCAGCTTCTTGATGGCGGCGTCGTTCCACTTGGTGATCTTCGAGTCGAAGATCTTCGCCAGGGTGGGGGCGTCCAGGACGAGGTTGTCCACGCCGGGGACGTTGTAGCCGACCGCGATCGGGCCGCCGACCATCGGGAGGTCGATCGCCTGGCCGCCCTTGCAGAGCTTCTTCGACTTCGCGATCTCCTCGGGCTTGAGCGCCGAGTCGGAGCCCGCGAAGGCGGTCTGGCCCTGGAGGAAGGTGGTCACGCCGGCGCCGGAGCCGGTGGGCTGGTAGTTGATCTCGGTGCCCTTGCAGGCGCCGGCGTAGCTCTGGACCCACACGTCCATGGCGTTCTTCTGCGCGGAGGAGCCGGACGCGAGCAGCTTGCCCTTGCCCTCACACTTGATGTTCGCGGCCTTGGCGGCACCGCCGCCACCGCTGGAGCCGCTGGTGTCGTCGGAGCCGCACGCCGTCAGGGCCAGGGCACCGGAGACGGCGAGAGCGCCAACGGCGAGGGCGCGAACCCGGTTCTTGCGCTGAAGCTTCACTGTCGAGAGTTCCTTCCTGGGGCGCGCCGCTTCACCGGCGTGCTGGGGAGCTATGAGGGTGAGGTGACCAGCGCAACTTCCAGCGTCGGTCCGCCGTGGCGCGCTTGCCATCTGGGCGTGACGCGCACTCGGCACGGCCGAAATTAGGCAGATCAGGTGAAGCGGCCGATGGAGAGGAGTGAACGCAAGGTGAACCTCGGCCATCGGATGGGGGCGGGCGCCCGAGAGTGTCCGAAAACGTTCGGTCATTGCGGCACATAGGGGCCTAGCCATCGAGCATGCGTGCGCCGTGGGGTGTGATCGCCTGCCTGGTTGCCCGCCCGGTCGCCGGTCCGGCCGCGGTTGCCGATCTGGCGGCCCGGGTCGTCGCGGAAGGGAACGGAACGGGAGTGCCGCGCGTCCAACGGGGCGGCAATGTCCCGCCGTGGCGCGGGCCGTTGCGCGGCGGGCCTTGGGTGAATCGCTTCGCGCATTCCCCCGAGTACCCGGTGCACCGCCGCTCCCGCGCCCCTGCGGGCCATGGACCCGGACGGAACGGCCCGTCGCCCTGTTGAATTACCGGTTGGTATGGCAGCATCCGCGCGGGAGACGAACAACACGCGAATCGGTGCGGAACGACCGGAGGTGGCTGGTGGGGAGCCAGGGGGCACGGCAGGGCGTTCGGGGCGTACGGGGCAATGGGGACCACGGCGCTGTACGGAGCGGCCGGGTCGTGGCGTGCACGGTGGTGGTCCTGTGCGCGATGGGGCTGCTGGGCGGGACGGCGTCCGCCGCGTACGCGGATCCGAAGCCGGGGGAGAAGCGGGGCGCGAAACAGGGAACGGGACGGGAGTCAGGGCGGGGGACGGATTCCGCCGAGGCGTCGCTCAAGCACCTCGAGGACGTACGGAAGAAGATCGACGATCTCTACCGCAAGGCGGAGAAGGCCACCGACGCCTATAACGGGGCCAAGGAGCAGGTCGAGCTCCAGCAGAAAGAGATCGTCAAGCTGGCCCGGAACATCGACCGCACCCAGCAGAAGCTGGCCGCCCTCAAGCGTCAGGCGGGCGCGCTCGCCAGCGCGCAGTACCGCGGCGGCGGAATGCCCTCCGAGGCCAAGCTGATGCTGGGCGCCGACTCCGGCGGATTTCTCGACGATGCCACCCTGGTCCGTAAGGCGCAGCAGGCCGCCAAGGGTGTGATCGCTCAACTCTCCAGAACAAAGGGCGAGTTGGAGGGGTATTCAGAGGACGCGACGGACCGCTGGGAGCGGCTCGAGGCGAACCGCAAGAAGAAGGAAAGCGCGCAGCGCGACATCAAGAAAAAGATCGACGCGGCGAAGAAACTCGAATCCCGGCTGGCCGCCAAGGAAAAGGACCGGTTGAAGAAGCTGGAGGATGAGCGGGCGTTCCTCAAGCAGCAGAAATGGCTCGACTCCGGCGTGCTGGAGGAGATCAGCAACAAAGCCTCCCGCTTCGGGAAAAGGGCGATCTCGTTCGCCACGGCACAGATCGGCAAGGACTATGTATGGGGTGCCGAGGGGCCGGACACCTTTGACTGTTCCGGACTGACGCTGCGGGCGTGGCAGGCCGGCGGCACGACGATTCCGCGGACCTCGCAGGAGCAGTGGCGGCAGCTGCACCGGGTCGCGATCAAGGACATGCGGCCCGGGGACCTCATCATCTACTTCTCGGACGCCAGCCATGTCGGGATGTACATCGGCGACGGCGCGATCGTGCATGCTCCGCGGCCGGGCCGGCAGGTGACGATCACCGGGGCGGGCTCGATGCCGATCCTGGGCGTCGTGCGGCCGGATGCCGAATCCGACCGTGACGCGGACCGGTAGCGGCGGCGAGCGGCCGAAAGCGCCGGCATAAGCCGAGCGGAGTCGGGACGGGCGCCGAGGGAAGTCGGAGAAGTCGGTGCGGCCGGGGGAACGGGAACGCCCTTACCGCTGTCGGCGGCCATATGGCCGATAGGAGCCCCGTCTCGTGACCTGGGCCACTGGGTGAATGACCGGATTGATCGGTATCGGCCGGTTAACGGCGGGTAACCGCGCAGGGTCAGGATTCGGTCAGGCGGGGTGATGTTCGTCATTCCGCTTTCCTCCCGCCGCGCGCCAAATCGCAGATGAGGTGCCGCATATGACTTTGGCCGATTGCCATCGGCCATTCCAAACCGCTCGGCACTGACGCTATGGTCGCCTCTCAGTGCCCGGTAGTGCCTCGCTCATGTGACCGAAGAGCGGCAGCCAAATCCGGGCACGGTGGCGCGCCGCTCGGCGCGCCGCCGCACCCTCGGGGGGAGGGAAGGAACTGAGGAATGCCCGTACCCGTACCGCACCAGCGGACGGCCGTGCTGCCGCAACAGGCAGGACCGGTGGATGACGCCTGCGCGGACGCCGCGCAGGAGGCCGTCGCACCGGCGACGGGCGATGCCTCCCTCCAGGACGCCGGCGCCCCGGTGGCGGACGATGGCCTCGCCTCCGACGATCAGGGCGCGCTGCCCCAGGGTCTGATCCTGCTCCTCATCGGCGAGGACCCCAACAGCCCCATCCCCGACATGTGGGACTGGGCCGGCCGCAGGGTCCGGATGCGCACCGCCCGCAACCTCACCGAGGCCGAGCGCCTGCTCACCGACGATGTGCACTGCATCCTGCTCGACCTGGCCCCGCCCGAGCACACCGAGTGCGATGCGGCCGACGCCGACTGCCCCGGTGACGAGCTCGGCGCGCTGCGTGAGGTGCTGCGGATGGCGACCGGGCAGGCCGTCCTCGTCCTCACTTCGGAGACGGACGCGGAGCGGGCCGCCGATGCCGTACGGGTCGGCGCCCAGGACTACCTCTTCCGCGACGAGCTGGACGGCGCCGTGCTCAGCCGCGCCGTGCGCTACGCCGTCGAACGCAAACGCGCCGATCTCGCCCAGCGCCAGCTCACCGAATCGCGGATGCTCGCCCAGGAGAACGCCCGCCTCGAGCGCGGTCTCCTGCCGACGCCCCTCCTCGACGGCTCCGATCTGCGGTTCGCCGCCTGCTACCGCCCCGGCCGCAGCCGCGCGCTGCTCGGCGGCGACTTCTACGACACCGTCCGCACCCCGGACGGCACGGTTCACGCGATGATCGGCGATGTCTGCGGCCACGGCCCGGACGAGGCCGCCCTCGGCGTCGAACTGCGCATCGCCTGGCGGGCGTTGACCTTCGCCGGGCTGTGCGGTGACGAGCTGCTCGCCACCCTCCAGAAGGTGCTGGAGCACGAGCGCTCGGACGACGAGATCTTCGCGACCCTGTGCACCGTCGACATCTCCCCGGACGGCCGCCGCGCCGGCCTGTGCCTGGCCGGCCACCCCGCGCCGCTGCTGGCCCGCGCGGGACGGCCGCCGCGCCTGCTGCCGTACGAATTCGGCGGCCCGGCGCTCGGGCTGCTGCCCAACGCCCGCTGGGCGCGCCGGCAGGTCGAGCTGGGCGGCTCCTGGAGCCTGATGATGTACACCGACGGCCTGATCGAGGGCCGGATCGGCAAGGGCAATCAGCGGCTGGGCCAGGACGGCATGACCGACCTGGTCAGCCGCCAGATGGCGGCCGGTCTGCGCGGCGAGGAGCTGCTGGATGCCTCGGTGCGGGAAGTGCGCGATCTCAATGGCGGCGAGCTGACGGACGACGTGGCCGTGCTGCTGCTGGACCGGCGGTAGGGCCGAGGCCGGTGCCCCCGGGGGGTTACCGGCCGCCGTTGTACGGCCCGTACGGACCGTCGGAGCTGGAGCCGCCGCGGCGCGGGCCCCGGCCGCCGCCGGCGACCTGGCGGAGCGCCGGCCGGACGTCCACGGTGTAGACGATCACGGCGATCAGGCCGAGGATCGGCACGAACGCGTCGAAGGGCAGCAGGAAGAGCGCCGCCGTGGCCAGGCCGAGGAAGATCAGCCACATGCCCTTGTTCTGCTTGTTGGCCGCGCGGTAGGCGTCCTCGCGGTGCACCGCGGAATCGATGAGCATCACGGCGGCGTACACGCCCAGAGCCATCTGCACCCAGTACAGAAACTCTCCAAACCCGTACAACAGCACGCTTGCACCACCAGTCGCTCTACCGGCCCGAGCCTCTTGCGGCCCGGCCTCTTACGGCCCTGTTGCGGACCCACCGTACCCAACGGGCCGGGCACCCGAAGTGTGCCCGGCCCGACCCCGCTCAGCGCAAGGTGACGGAAGTCACTTGGCGGCAGGGGGCGTGGTCTTCTTCGCCACCGGCTTGCGCGCCGGGGGAGTGGTCTTCTTCGCTCCGGCCGGCCTGCCGTCCGCGGTCTTCGTGCCGTTCGCGGTGGTGGCCCTGCCCGCGGCCGAGTTGTGGTTCGCCGCCGACTGCGACTGGGGCTCGGACTTCGTGGTCGACTCCGGCTCGATCGCCACCGCGAGCTCCTCGACGTGGTCGGCGGTCTGTCCGCGCCAGCTGTCCACCGCGCCGCGGCCCCGCTCGGCCAGCTCGTCGTAGGTCTCCCGCACCTGCACGGCGGCCTCGGCGGCCCGGCCCAGGCCCTGCAGCGCGATGTCCTGTGCCTGGTCGCGGAGCTTCTTCAGGTCACCGTCCAGCGAACCCAGCAGCTCGGTCAGCTTCTCCTGAGCGTCCTTGGCCTGCTTGGCGAGCCGGTCCTGTACGTCCTTGGGGTCGGTGGCCCGTACCGCCTCGAAGCGCTTGGGCGCCTCGGCGCGGATCTTCTCGACGAAGGCCGGCACCTCGCCGAGCTTTTCGGCGGCCAGGTCGGCGGCACCGGCCAGGGCGTACAGCGGGGTCGCGTCGGTGACGGTCTTGCGGAGGTCATCGGTGATGGCCATGCGTTCTTCCTCCTGGAAACGAAATCGGTTGCTCAGGTGGCGTGCGGGCCGCCGTCGGCCTCTGACTCTGGGGAGTCCGAACCGCGCCCGTTCTCATGCCCGTTCGCAGTGCGGTCCGCGCTGCTCCCGAGCCCGTTCTCCTTGCGGAAGGACTCGTAGATCTGCAGCAGGACCTGCTTCTGCTTCTCGTTCAGCGACGGATCGGTGCGTATCGCGGTCTGCACCTCGACCCCGTCCAGCCCCTGTCGCTCATCGAGGATCCCGGCCTGGACGTACAGCGTCTCGGCGGAGATCCGCAGCGCCTTGGCCAGCTGCTGCAGGATCTCCGCACTCGGCTTGCGCAAGCCGCGCTCGATCTGGCTGAGATACGGGTTGGACACCCCCGCGGCATCCGCGAGCTGCCGCAGGCTCAGCTGCGCCGTGCGCCGCTGCTCCCGCAGGAACTCACCGAGATTGCCGACGTTGAGTGATGCCATGACTCGATACTGCACGGTAGTGCTAACTATTGCAAGCAAGCGCTAGCAAAAGTGGGGGTGTGTTTGGCGCGGCGGGCCGCTCAGGGCTGAGCCGTGGCGACCTTCACGCCGAAGCCGATCAGGACGACGCCGGTGACACGGTCCATGGCCCTGCGTACGGCGGGCTTCTCGAAGAACGCGCGGGCCCTGGCCAGCACCATCACATAGCTGCCGAGCCAGAGGAACGTAAGGGCCGCATGCAGCAGCACCAGGAGCGCCATGCCGGCCTGCGGGGGGAGGCCCGAGGGGGCGAGGGTGGGCAGCAAGCCGGTGTAGAAGACGGCGATCTTCGGGTTGAAGACATTGCTGACGAACCCGGACCGCCAGGCGCTGCCCGCCTGGGGCGGCGCGCTCGCCGGCGAAGCCTCCGCGCGCCCGCGCCGGCTGTTCCACAGCGCCTGGACGCCGAGAAACGCCAGGTAGAACGCTCCGGCCAGCTTGACGAGGGTGTAGGCCGTCGCGGAGGCGGCGAGCACCGCGGCCAGGCCCACCACCGTGAGCACGCCCCAGGCGAGCAGCCCCGCCGTGATGCCGCCGACGGTCCGCAGGCCGTCCCGCCAGCCTGAGGTGAGGGCGCGTTTCGTCGTCACCGCCATGTCCGGACCGGGAACCATGGTCAGCACGGCGAGCACGCCGGCCGCGGCAAGGAACTGTACGAACATGGGTTCAGTCTCGCATTCCGTACGCGGCCACTCCGGCCGGCGGGCGCGACCGCGTGAAACCGGCGCCGGGATCTCCCGCGACATGGCGCGTGCCGATGCCCGTAGTACCCACTTTTTTGTGGGTACTTGGCAGCGGATGACGAGCGGGCGAATCTGGTGACGGGCGGCCGGCGGGCCGCCGGACGCGGAGGGGACGGAGGCGTTTGCGTCAGGAGGCCGAGGGGGCCTCGGCGAGCTTTGCCAGGCGGCGGTGGCCCCAGTCGGAAACGGGGCCCAGCGCCTCGGAGAGCTCGCGGCCGAAGGCGGTCAGGGAGTACTCGGTCTTCAGCGGCAGCACATCGTGCACCTCCCGGTGCACGAGTTCGTCCGTCTCCATTTCGCGGAGCGCCTGCGTCAGCACCTTCTCGCTGAGGCCGGGCAGCTGCCGGCGCAGCTCCCCGGGGCGCTGCGGGCCGGACTCCAGCAGCCAGAGCAGCGCCGTCTTCCACTTGCCGTCGATCACGGCGATCGCGGCGGTCACTCCGCAGACATTCGGGTCCTGGGCACGACTGCGTGTCATCTGCGTCCCGTTCCTTTTCCCGTTCCGGTTTCTGTTTCCGCTGCGGCTTTCTGTTTCTCTTCGTTTTCTCTTCGTTGTTTTTGATGTTATTTCAAGGGAGTTGAGCTCATGTCCAGTGCGTCCATGCACTCCGAACAGTCCTCCGTCACCGTGCTCGGGCTGGGGCCGATGGGCCGGGCGCTGGCCGGTGCGTTTCTGAATGCCGGTCTGCGGACGACGGTCTGGAACCGGACGCCCGGACGGGACCGGGAGTTGGCCGGGCGGGGGGCGGTCGGCGCGCGATCGGCCGAGGAGGCGGTCGCCGCGAGCGGGCTGACCGTGGTCTGCGTGGTGAACTACGACGCGGCGGACGCCATTCTGCGGCGCGACGCGGTCACCGGTGCGCTCAAGGGGCGCACCGTCGTGAACCTGACCGCCGACACCCCGAACCGGGCCCGGGACACCGCGGACTGGGCGGCCGGGCACGGCATCCGGTACCTGGACGGCGCGATCATGACGCCGACCACCACCATCGGAACGCCGGCCGCGGTGTTCCTCCACAGCGGCCCGGAAGAGCTCTACCGGGAGCACCGCCCGGTACTGGACGCGCTGGGCGGCACCCACACCCACCTCGGCGAGGAGATCGGCCGGGCGGCGGCCTACGACATCGCGCTGCTCGACATCTTCTGGACCGCGATGGCGGGCTATGCGCACGCCCTGGCGGTGGCGCGGGCGGAGGGTGTCACCGCGCGCGAGCTGGCACCGTTCGCCAAGGGCATCGGCGCGATCCTGCCGCCGCTCTTCGAAGAGACCGCGGCGGAAGCGGACGACGGCGGCTTCTCCGGCGAGGGCAATCCGCTCACCTCGGCGGTGTCGTCCATGGCGCATATCGTCCACACCTCCGAGGCCCATGGCATCGACGCGGGCGTGATGCGCGCGGCCGAGGGCATGGCCCGTCGCGCCATCGGGCGGGGGCACGGCGCGGACGGGTTCATCCGGATCGCCGAGGTCCTCGGCCGCGGGTAGGTGGGCAGGCCGGTAGGCAGGCAGGTTCGCCGGCGTCTTGTGGGCGGGCGGGTGGTCAGGCGGCGGATGCCGAGGGGGGCTCGGCGCGTCGCCGGGCGGTCCGGCCGGGGAGTCTGACGGCAAGCAGGGCGCCGGCGGCGGCGACGGCCGCGAGGGCTGTGAGGGTGGTGCCCATGGCCGAGGTGAAGGCCGGGCCGCTCCAGTGGGGACCGTCGCCGGGTGCCGGCGGGTGTCCCGCGCCGCTCGGTGCGGCGAGGGTCACCAGCATGGTCGCGGCGGCGACGCCGAGTGCCGGGCCGATGTTCATGGCGGTCTGCTGGAGGCCGCCGGCCACCCCGGCGTCGGCCACGGAGGCGTGGCGGACGATGACGGCCGTCGCGGTCACCATCACCGTGCCGAAACCGGCGCCCAGCAAGAGGAACCCGCCGCCGATCGCCACCGCCGACGACGACTGGTCGAGGCGGGAGAGGAGCAGGATGCCGACGGCGAGCAGGGCCATCGCCGCGGCGGTCGTCCGGCGGGGGCCCTGCCGGCGTTGCAGTACGGCCGAGGCGGGCGCGCTCAGCACCATCATCGCGGCCAGGGGGAGCACACGCAGAGCGCTCTGGAGCGGGTCGAGGGCGAGGACGTCCTGGAGGAAGTAGGTGGCGACGAACAGCGTGCCGAACATCGCCGCCGATGCGGAGAGGAGGACGCCGAGCGCCGAGGCGACGGTTGCCGAGCCGAGTACGGCGGGCGGCACCAGTGGGCTCGTCGTGCGGCGTTCGTGCCGGACGAACGCGATGCCTGCCGCCGTCGCCGCGACGAGTCCCAGCGCGGTCGTCGCCGTCCAGCCGGATTCCGGTATGCCGACGAGGGTGTGCACCAGGCACGCCAGGGCGGTCGCGAGCAGGCAGGCACCGGGCAGGTCGAGACGGGTGGCGGACGCGGTCTGACGGGGTGTCGGTATCCGTGCGAGTGTCGGTATCCGTACGAGCAGCGCCAGTACGCCGATGGCGAGCGCGGGTGCGACGTTGAGGAGGAAGACGGACTGCCAGCCCAGGCGGGCGGTCAGGGCGCCGCCGATGACCGGGCCCGCGGCGGCGGCCAGCCCGATGGCGCTCGTCCGGAGCGCGATGGGCATGCCGATTTCGTCGGGCGGGTACGTGGCGCGCAGCATGCCCAGGGTGGCCGGTTGCAGCAGCGCGCCGAAGATTCCCTGGACGATGCGCAGGGCGATCACCCAGCCGACGCCGGGCGCCAGGGCGATCCCCGCCGAGGCGGCGCCGAAGCCCAGGATGCCGAGGGCGAAGACCCGTTGGTGGCCGTACCGGTCGCCGAGCCGGCCCGCGAAGACGAGCAGGGCGGCCACGGCGATGAGGTAGCCGGTGCTGGTCCACTGGACCTGGACGAAGGAGGCGTGCAGGTCTCGTTGCAGGGAGGGCTGGGCGACGGTCAGCACGGTGCCGTCGAGGGCGACGATCACGGCTCCGATGATGCTGCCGGCGAGGGCCAGGCGCCGGTGGCGGGGGCGCCGAGGGGCGTTCTCGGGAGGGTTCTCGGGGTGGGCTTCGCGTCGGTGCTCGGCGTGGGGTGTGGGGGTCACCGGTCCGCCGCATCCGGTCCGAGGTGGGCGTCGAGCGCGGCGCGGAGCAGCGGTTCGACGGTGTCGGCGCCGGTGGCGAGGGGGAGGCTGCCCCAGCCCCACAGCTGGGCGATGCCGTGCAGGTTCCCCCACAGCGCGCCCGCGACGACCGCCGGTGTCGCGGCCGGCTCCGCGTCCGATGGCGGTCGCGCCCGGGTGACGAGCCGGACGAGTGTGTCGAAGAGCGGCAGGCTGGTGTCCCGCAGGCCCAGTTCGTTGCTCTCCAGCAGGTCGTGACGGAACATCAGCTCATACATGCCGCGGTGGGTGAGGGCGAAGTCGAGGTAGACCCCGCTCAGCTGGAGGAGTTGGGCGCGAGCGGCCTGCCGGGTGTCCCGGTCGCCGTCGGCGAGCGCGTCGGTGACCTTGGCGGCGAGGTCGGCGAAGCCCCGGCGGGCGATGGCGGACAGCAGGGACAGGTGGGTCGGGAAGTAGCGCCGCGGCGCCCCGTGGGAGACGCCGGCCTGACGGGCGATCTCGCGCAGGGACAGCGCCTGGATTCCCTCTCGGGTGACGAGGTCGACGCCGACGTCCACCAGCCGGGCGCGCAGGCCCGCTTCCTTGTCGTCGCTGCCGGGGAGGGGCGGGGGTGCGGGTGTCGGCGCGGGCGTGGACATCGGCTTGGTCATAGACACTGTCTACCAGAGGTTGTAGACAGTGTCTACGGCACTCCACCGGCCGGTCGGCGTACTCCCGCGCCACGGGGTCGGCGTGAGAGGCTGAAGGGAAAGGAATGACGATGTGAGCACCCCAAGCCGACATATTTCATAACGAGAAAGACCGGCGGCCCGGCCGGTCCGCCGCGAGAACCAGGACCGGCGCGGAAAACGGTGGCGTGGGTGTGCGCGTGAGCGTGTGAGTGCGCGTGAGCCTGCGGCGTTACTCCGGCTGAATTTCGGCACGATTGCCCGCCCCATTGCCTGCCCCACTGCGTCCTGGCCGCCGCCCCGGCAGTGTGGTGACCCTCCGCGCCTCGCACGCGAGGGGCAACACCGCGTGACTGCACCACCCGATCTGCCGGTTCCTTGAGCGGCCGGTCGGCTCCGCCCGGGGACCTCGGCGCAGAAGAGAGCTCCCGATGAAACGCATCGCTGAGCGACTGCGCGCCTCACCCACGCCCTCGGCCGACGCCTCGGCGCAGCCGTTGGCGTCCGCCGGCGACTGCGGTCTCTTTCTTGTCCGGATTACCTTCGGCCTGCTCATGGCGGGACACGGCGCCCAGAAGCTTTTCGGGATGTTCGGCGGCGGCGGTCTGTCGGAAACCGCCGGGGGATTTTCCAGGCTGGGCTATCACCCCGGAAAGGTCTACGCCGTGATCGGCGGCGCGTCCGAGTTCCTCGGCGGCCTCGGCCTGGCGCTGGGGCTGCTGACCCCGCTGGCGGCCGCCGCCCTGATCGGCGTGATGATCAACGCCATGGTCACCGTCACCGCGGCGCACGGCCTGTGGGCGATCAGCGGCGGCACGGAGTACAACGTCTGCATCGCGGTCGTCGCCCTCGCCATCGCCGCCACCGGCCCCGGCCGGCTCTCCCTGGACCGGCCGTTCCGCTGGGGGAAGGGCGGTTGGGGTGAGGCGGCCTTCGCCCTGTTTGCGGGGGGTGTCGGCGCCGCCATTGTCCTGCTCATCTAGCCGTCATTGATTGCTTGCCCAGGTGATGCCCGCGTGACGTGATGCCCGCGTGACGTGATGCCCGAGCGAGGTGATGCCTGCACGACGGGCGTGGCGAGCGGCACCATGGCGGCATGACGGCCACCCCGGACGCCGCCGACTCGGCGCTGCCCTTCTCCCGCATCAAGATCCGTACTGCCGCGCTGGTGTTCTGCGGCGATGAGGTCGCCCTCATCCGCCGTGACCGGCCCGCCGGGCCCCTCTACAGCGTGCCCGGCGGCAACGTCGAGTCCGGCGAGAGCCTTCCGGGTGCGCTGCGCCGCGAGCTGGCGGAGGAACTTGCCCTCGACATCGACCGGGCCGAGGACGGCGGGCTCTTGTGGGTGGTCGATCAGATGGTCCGCCGGCCGGGGCCGGCTCCGTCGCCGCGCAAGCTGCATCTGGTCCACCGGCTGCACATCGCCGAGGCCGTACGCGCCGGCCTGGCCACCGAGGAGTACGACGCGTTGCCCGACGGGTCTCAGGACGTCGGCGTGATCGAGTGGATCGACTATCGCAAGACGGCCGAGCTGCACATCTTTCCCCCGCTCGGGCCGGCGCTCGCCGCGCTCCCGGACGCGCGTGCCGCCGTCGCCGACGCGGCGCTGGAGGCCGTCACGGACGACACCTATGTATGGCGGTGATGTCGTGCGGTCGGTGGTGATCCCGTACGCGGTGATGCCGTACGGCCGGCGGTGTCCCGTCGCCGGGGGCAAGCCGTCGCCGGGGGGGCAAGCCGTCATCCGGCGTCCCCCGTGCCGTCATCAGAGGCCGCTGGTCGAGGAGGGCCCGCGGGGGTCACTCCTTGAGCCAGAAGCTCACGCCGTCCAGCCAGGCATCCAGCAGCCGTGCATCGCCCAGGATCTCGATGCCGTCGCCGTGCGGGCGGCGTCGGCCGTAGACGAGCAGCAGCAGGTCGGCGACGGGGCCGCGGACCGCGACGGCGGCCTTTTCGTGGGCGCGGCGCCAGGTGATGGTGTCGCCCGTGAGGTCGATCAGCCATTCCGCCGCGGCCTGCGGCGCGGTGTCGGTCGCGTGGAAGTGGAGGGTGCTGGTGGGGCGGCCCAGCAGGTCGTACATCTCCGGCTTGGTCTCCAGCACCTGAGCGAGTGAGCCGAAGGCCATCCACTCGTCGAGGCCGTCGACGGCGACCGCGGCGTCGACGGCGAATTCCGCGCCGACGGCGAACGACGCATCGGCCCGGTGGACGACCGTCTCATGGGTCATACGGCGCGCCCAGAACTCCGGGGTGCCGCCGGGCACCACGGTCCATACCTCGGCGTCCGGTCCGGCCGCGCGCAATGCGTCCGCCAGTTGCTCGGCGCCTTCGGCGAGCCAGGCGCCGAGCGCGGCGGGATCCTCGTCGTGGAAGCCGAAGACGTCATTGACCTGGGCGTCGGAGACCTCCCGCGTGGCCCGGGTCCGGATGATCGTCTCGGTCCAGCGGTGTGCCCCGCCGAGGTGCCGCAGCAGCTGGCCGAGGGTCCAGTCGGGGCAGCCGGGCACCGGCGTCGTCAGGTCTGCGCGTTCGACGACGGACCTCAACATGTCGGTCTGCGCGACGATTTCGGTGCAGTGGCGCGCGAAGCTCAGGCTCGTCGAAGGCATGCCGTCACGGTAGCCCCGGGCGGCGCGGGGCGCCGTTCTTTATTGCCGGTGGTCGCGCCCTCGTCGCGGTCTCGTCCCGATGATCACCGTGGCGTACCACTCGTCGGACACCGCCACCTGGGGGATCAGTCCGTTGCGGGCGAAGGTTTCGACGGCGCGGTCGGCCTGGCGCTCGCTGGTCTCGACGAGCAGATGGCCGCCGGGCGCCAGCCACTGTGGCGCCGCGGCGGTCACCCGGCGCAGTACGTCGAGCCCGTCCGCGCCGCCGTCGAGCGCCACCAGCGGCTCGTGCTCGCGGGCCTCCGCGGGGAGCAGGCCGACCTCCTCGGACGGTACGTACGGGACGTTGGCCACCAGGACGTCGATACGGCCCCGGATCGCGGCGGGCAGCGGGGCGAAGAGGTCGCCCTCGTACACCTCGCCGCCGACGGCGCCGATATTGCGGCGGGCGCAGCGCACCGCCGCGGGTTCGATATCGGCCGCGTACAGCTCGACCCGGTCCAGCGCCGTGCCCAGCGCGGCGCCCACCGCGCCGGAGCCGCAGCACAGATCGACGACGACCGTACGGTCCGGTGTGGCGCGGGCCGCCCGGCGGCCGAGGGCGACGGCCCGGCCGACGAGGAATTCGGTGCGCCGGCGGGGCACGAAGACGCCGGGGTCCACGGTCACTCGCAGTCCGTGGAACTCCGCCCAGCCGACGACGTGTTCGAGGGGAAGTCCGAGGGACCGCCGTTCCACCATGGTGGCGAGCTGGGCCGGGGTGCGGGCCGCGGAGACGAGCAACTCCGCCTCGTCCTCGGCGAAGACACAGCCCGCGGCGCGGAGCCTGGCGATGACGGCGGGGCGGGCGAGGGCCGGCGGGACGGCTATGGAGCCGGCCGACGCGGAGGCCGACGAGGCAGCCGCGGGAAAGGGAGAGGAGCCGAGCGGGGAGGGGGATGACGCGTGGGGTGCGGCGTTGCCTGCTGAGACGCGGGAGGAGCCGTGCGATGCGCCGCGGGTCGAGCTGAGTGAGGAACGCTGGGTCGGCATACGAGCCTGTGAGCCTTTCGGGACGCCGATGGGCGCTCCCGGGTCACTTGTGCCGGACAGTCACCTGAGTCCGGTGGACCGTGCGGCGTGAGACGGGAGCACCTGCCTGATCTGGCGGGAAATCGGTCTCACCTCCTTGGTCGATCCCTTGTTGGGACGGCAAGAGTACCCGAGGGCGGGCGGGACCGCGCCGGGAGCGTCGCTGTCGTCGATTCCTGACGGCCCGCCAGTACGGGCCGCGATGCCTTCGCGCACTCCTCTTGCGGGTCCTCTCGCCGTTCCTCTTGCCATTCCTCTTACCGTTCCTCTGGCCATTCCTCTCGCCTACGCTCCGATGGCGCCGACCTCGACGGAGGCGATGCGGCCGGCGTCGTCGAAGGAGACATCGGCCGTGCTGCCGTTGGGCAGTTCGGCGCTGATCCGGCCGGAGCCGGGGCGCTGCGGAAGCCGGTGTCGTGCGAAGTAGCCGGAGACCACCGACCGGGCCGAGCCGCCCGGATGAACTCCCGCGCCGGTGAGCAGCATGCGCGGCAGGGTCACCGGGTCGGGCGCGGCCAGCGGCACCTGCGGATCGTCGGGGACCATGTACAGCCGGGCGTCGGGGGAGGCCTGGACGCCTATGTAGCCGGCCGCGCCGAGTACGCCCATCGCGGCGAAGGCGAGAGTCTCCACGGCCATCCGCGGGTCACCGCACCCGGACAGGCCGAGGGCCTCCTCGGTGAACTCGCGCACGCCGTGTGCCTGCCCGAACTGCCGCAACGACTGAGCCGCACCGACCGCCGGGGTGCCCTGCAAGCCGGGGTTGGCCCAGCCCCACAGCCATGAGCCATCGGACTCGTCATAGCTGCCCAGGATGGATATCCGCAGGTCGCGGCCGCCCTGCTGGTAGAGCCGCCGGTCGAGATCGGCGTTCCACGGCCCGCTCGGCATAAAGGCGTTGAACGTTTCCAGCTGCTCCGCGGCCCAGGCGGCGTGCGGTTCGGCGACCCGTACGAAGGCCTCGCTAAAGGGGGAAGTGGCGGTTGGTGGCGGCGAGTTCGAGTCCATGAGGTGACCCTAGTGGCCGGTGTGGTGAGTGGTGCTGAGGTGGCTGAGGGGAGTGAGGGGAGTGAGGGGTCTCGGGGATGCGGCCCGCCGTCCTGCTGCCTGTTGACTTCGAGTGCGCTTCAACTCCTACCGTTTGGAACGTGATCACGGGGACCGCCCGGGATCCATCCTCGGTACGGCGCCTGGAGGCGGCAGCATGACGGACAATTCCACACGTCAGCTTGGTGAGTTGGCGGTTTTCGCGCAGGGGCTCGGATGCATGGGGATGAGCCACGGTTACGGGAACTCGGACGACGCGCAGTCGATCGCCACCATCAACAGGGCGCTCGACCTCGGCGTCAGCCTGCTGGACACCTCCGACTTCTACGGTGCGGGGCACAACGAGGAGCTGATCGGGCGGGCCATCGCAGGGCGGCGGGACGAGGTGACGCTGGCGACCAAGTTCGGCTTCGCCAACCGGCTGGGCGAGCCGACCGCCATCCGCGGTGACGCCGCGTATGTACGGGAGGCCTGCGACGCCTCGCTGCGCCGTCTCGGCGTCGACCACATCGACCTCTACTACCAGCACCGGGTCGACCCCGATGTGCCGATCGAGGAGACCGTCGGCGCGATGGCCGAACTCGTCGCGGCCGGCAAGGTACGCCACCTCGGGCTCTCCGAGGCGGGGGCGGCGACCATCCGGCGGGCGCATGCGGTGCATCCGATCGCCGCGCTGCAGAGCGAGTGGTCGCTGTGGACCCGCGATCTGGAGCACGAGATCGCGCCGGTGTGCCGGGAGCTCGGCATCGGGCTGGTGCCGTTCTCGCCGCTCGGCCGTGGCTTCCTGACCGGGCGTTACACCTCGGTGGAGGGGCTGGAGAAGACCGACGTCCGCCGTTCCCAGCCGCGCTTCGCCGACGGCAACCTGGAGCAGAACCTGGCCATCGTGGACAAGCTCAACGAGCTGGCCGCCGCGAAGGGGGTCACCGCCGGGCAGCTCGCGCTGGCCTGGGTGCAGCACCGCGGGAACGATGTCGTGCCGATCCCGGGCACCCGTCGCGAGAAGTACCTGGAGGAGAACCTCGGCGCGCTGAACGTGGAGCTGTCCCCCGAGGACCTCGCCGCGATCGACGCCGCGGCCCCGGCCGGTCAGATCGCCGGCACGCGGTACGACGAGACGAGCATGGGGTTCGTGGGCCGCTGAGCCCGGCACCCCGACGGCCCGCCGGGCCCGGTCACGCCGGGGACATTATCTCGTAGAGGTTGCGGGAGTCGTCGCCGAAGTAGAGGCCGCGGGCGCACAGCGGGTGGTCGGTCCGCCCGTTGTCCGGCGAGGCGGGGTGGTTGCCGAAGGGAATGCCCGCCGCCCGGATGCGGGCGAGGATTCCGTCGAACGTCTCGGGGTCGACGTCGAAGGCCAGATGATGGCCTTCGGGGTCCGGCACCGTCATGAAGTCGAGGGTGAGCGTTTCGTTCACGCGGACGGGGGCGAAGCGCCCTCGCCCGTTCTCGGCTTTGCTCGAAGGGGCCTCGAGCCCCATGACCGTCGCGAAGTACCGGGCGGCCGCGTGGTGATCGACGGCCGGGACGATGGTGTGGTTGAGGCTGATCGTCATTGCCTGCTCTTCCCTGGGGCGTTGAGGGTGCCGTGCAGCAGTACGGCGATGAGCTCTTCCGGCGTCAGCGGGGCATCGGCCTCCGCGACCGGGGTCTGCATCCGCGTGAAGAGCAGGCCGAGGAAGGCGGCGGCGACCTTCTCGGGCGGCAGGCGCAGCTTGTCCTGGTCGGGTTCGATCAGGTCGATGACGCCGTTGCGCAGGGAGGCGAAGGACCGCGCCCGGCTGTCCGGCGCCGGGCGGTCGGCCGGGTGGGCGGGGCCGCCGGGCTCGCGCCCGCGGCGGTGACCGGAGGCGTGCAGCGAGCCGACGACGGCGCCCACCCGCTCCAGATGGGCATGCAGCGCCTCGGCCGCCTCCGTCAGTCGTATCTCGAGCGGTTCCGCGAGGTCGATGGAGCCGAGCTCGCGCAGCACATGGTCCGTGCCGATGGCCTCCGCGACGCAGGCGTCCAGCACCTCGTCCTTGTCCTTGAACGCCCGGAAGATCGTGGCCTCACCGATTCCGGCGGCGCGCGCGATCTGGCTGGTGGTGACGGCCGCGCCGTACTCCGCCACGAGCGGCAGTGCGGCCGTCACGATCATGATCCGGCGCTGGTCGATGCTCATGCCCGGGGCGCGGCGGCGGGGCGCGGCCGCGCCGGCGGACGTCGTTTCCGCAGATTCCGCGGATTGCGCAGTTTCCGAAGTTCGTGGCGTCATGACATTCACGGTACGGAGTGAGTGCTCACTCCGTCAATGGATTTGGCCGTCGGATCCGAGTCGCGAGCGCACCCGGCGCCCGTTACCTACACTTTTGTCCGTCGCCTCGAGGGAAGGACGACGCGTGATGGGCATGGACTGGAAGCTCGAACTGGTGCCGGTTCCGGTGTCCGACATCGACCGGGCGAAGCGCTTCTACAGCGAGCAGGTGGGATTTGTCGTCGATCACGACACCCGCGTCGGCGAGGACGTACGCATCGTGCAGCTGACGCCGCCGGGGTCGGGCTGCTCCATCGTCATCGCCGAGGGCGCGGGTGTCGAGGCGCCGGAGCCGGGGTCGGTGCAGGGGCTGCAGCTGGTCGTCTCCGATATCGCGGCGGCCCGGGCGCAGTTGGTCGAGCGGGGAGTGGCGGCCGGTCCCGTACAGCATGTGGAGAACGGCGCGATGGCCGACGGGCCGGGCGAGCCGTGGAACTCGTTCGTCTACTTCAGCGATCCGGACGGGAACGGCTGGGCGCTGCAGGAGCGGCCGGCCGAGGGGGTGCCCGGATAAGGGGTGTGACCTGCGGCGTGGGCGCGTAGCGGGGAGATTTCCGGTCGCGCCGGGAAATCGGCGGACCGGTCCGACCCGGTTCCGGACGCGATCTGGGACGCCGCCGCCGACCACTACGACGAGCGGCAACTGGCCGGCCTGATCCTGTGGATCGGCGTGACCAACCTCTTCAACCGCCTCAACCCGACCACCCGCCAGGTCGCCGGGGAAGTGGCCTGGTAACGGAATTCCGGTGGGCCCCGGACCGTTCCGATGCGCGTGCAGGCAACGCCCGCCGCGACGCGCGCGGCGGGCCGGCGAGGGCGGTCAGGCCTCCGCCGGGTGACGCCGGGGGAAGGTGGCCTCCAGGTGCGTCATATGGGTGCGGCCCCAGGCGCCGAGGGGCGCCAGCGCCTCGTTGAGGGAGGCGCCCCGGCCGGTGAGGGAGTACTCGACCTTCGGCGGGACCTGGTCGTGGACATCGCGGTGCACGATGCCGTCGGCCTCGAGTTCGCGCAGCTGCTGGGCCAGCACCTTCTCGCTGATCTTCGGCAGCTCCCGGCGCAGTTCGCCGAACCGCCGCGGGCTCTCGGCCAGAGCCCACAGCAGCAGCACCTTCCACTTGCCGCCGATCACATCCACGGCGGCGTCCAGACCGCATTCGTACGGACCCTTGCGTGCGCTCATGCCCCATGCCCCCTGAAGTCGTTCCGGCCGAGGGCAATTATCCGCGGGACGGGCGCGCACGGGTGTCACAGCCCTTGCGCCGCCATCCATTCAGGGTCGGGGTCGATGGTCTGGAGCACCTCGATCAGGGTGCCCTCGGGGCCCCAGACGTTGAAGCGGCGCTGTCCCCAGGGTTCGTCGCGAAGCGGTTCGGCTATGTGGACGCCCTTGTCGCGCAGCGCGGCCTCCTCCGCCGCCGCGTCCTCCACCAGGAAGCCGAGGAGTACGCCGCCGGTTTCCTGGGCGCGGAACCCTTCGGGCATCGCCGCGTGGCCGCGCTGCGTGAAGTCGAGGGTGTAATCGGGGTGTTGGGGGTGCTGGAGGCTGGCGTACCAGTCGAGCTCGACGAGCGGCCGGAAGCCGAAGTGGTCCGTGTAGAAGCGGGTGCTGGCGGCGACGTCGTCGGTGAGCAGGGCGGTGCCGAGTTTGGTGAATCGCATACGGGTCTCCTCGTGTTCGTGCCGTGCGTGGGTGGTCGGGCGGCGCGGCACGAGACCGCAACCGCCTAACCACTCCGGCTGTAGTGCTCCATTTGTAGTACTCTTCCTGTAGTGGTTGCAAGTGATTTCGGGAACGAGTTGTTCCGGGATCCGGCGGACTCCGAGCCCATCGGCTTCCGGTGCGGGCTCGAGGAGGGAGAGCAGCGGAATGGTGCGTAATCCGGAGCGGCGTACGACCCTGGTGGACGCCGCGATCGAGGTGCTGGCGAAGGACGGCGCCCGCGGGCTGACCTTCCGGGCCGTTGACGCGGCCGCGGGAGTGCCGAAGGGGACCGCGTCCAACTACTTCGCCAGCCGCGACGATCTGCTGGCCCAGGTCACCGGCCAGATCCACCAGCGCATCGCCCCCGACCCGGACGAGGTCGCCGAGGTGATGGCGGCGCCGCCGAGCCGGGAGCTGGTGGCCGAGCTGATGCGCTGGATCAACCGCCGGGTGACGGAGAACCGTACGGGCTATCTGGCGATGCTGGAGCTGCGCCTTGAGGCCACCCGGCGGCCCGAGCTGCGGGCGGAGCTGACCCGGGCCATCCGCGAGACGCTGGATGAGGACATCCGCTTCCACCTGGAGGGCGGGCTGCCGGGTGACCGGACGGCCGTGATGCTGATCTACCTGGCGATGACCGGGCTGATGCTGGAGCAGCTCACGCTGCCGGGGGTGGTGCCGGTCGAGGAGACGGACGGGCTGATCTCCACCCTGGTCGACCGGACGGTCGGCCCGGAAGCCGGGTGATCGAGTAGCCGAGTAACGGAGTGGGTGGGGCGGCCGGGCGGCGACCGGGCTATGCGCCGTACGGCCGCGCCAGCCGGGCCTCCCGGAGCGCCACCGCCCACCAGGTCAGCTGGCGGAGCAGGGCGTCGGCGGCCTTCGCCACCGGGGCGGGGTCGCGCGGCTCGCCCGCGTCGTCGAAGAGGTTGCCGGCCATCGGGAAGCTGACCGTTTCGCGCACCGTGGTGGCATGCAACTCGGCGAAGACCAGCCGCAGTTGCTCGACGGCGCGCAGGCCGCCGGAGATCCCGCCGTACGAGACGAAGCCCACCGGCTTGGCCTGCCACTGGGGACGCAGCAGGTCGATGGCGTGCTTGAGCGGGGCCGGGAAGGAGTGGTTGTACTCCGGGGTGATCACGACGAACGCGTCCGCCTGGTCGATGCGCTTGGCGAAGGAGGTGTGTGCCTCGGTGCCGGCGCGGAGCTCGTACGGGCGGATGGTGTCCAGGTCGATGACGTCGACGTCGATATGGGCGTGGGTCTCGGCGTGCCGGGTGAACCAGTTCGCGATGACGGGCGCGAACCGGCCCTCCCGGGTGCTGCCGACGATCACGGCGAGGGTGTGGCGGTGCTCGGACATGCGGGGCCCTTCGTGGCGGGAGCGCGCGGCCGGAAAGGCGCGCGCACGGCGGTGTTGCCGTCAGGACCCCGAGGCTAGAACCTCAAGTAATCTTGAGGTCAAGGCGTGTTGCCGGGCCGCCGGGTCACCCCTCGCCGAAGAGCTTCAGCAGCTCCGCCTTCTCGAACATCCGGGCGGTGTCGATCGCCGAGGGCGTACCCGCCGCCGGGTCCGCACCGTGTGCGACGAGGACCTTGATGACCTCGTCCTCGCCCTTGAAAACCGCCCCGGCCAGCGGCGTCTGACCGCGGTCGTTGGGGCGGTTGGCGTCGCCGCCGCGCTGCAACAGGGCCTCCACGGTCGCCGCGTGACCGTGGTAGGCGGCGAGCATCACCAGGGAGTCGCCCTTGTCGTTCGTCAGGTTGGCGGGCACGCCCGCGTCCACATATGCGGCGACGGTGTCGGTGTCACCGTGCCGCGCCAGGTCGAACACCTTGGCCGCGAGCTGCAGCACCTCAGGGTCGTGCGCGTGCTCGATCGCCTCGGGCCCCTGCGGCTGGGAATTCGCGTCGCTCATGGTCGCCGGCCTCCTGTTGTGGTGGGTGGTGCTCCGGTGCACGGGAGGTGCTCCGGGGCACTCGTGCGCTGTCGTCTGTCCTCGCCACCCTATGCAGGCCGGGACGCGCGGGGCAGCGCCCACGGCCGCCGTTTCGCGGGGAGCGCGCGACGTCGTCTGACCGGGCCGGATCGCCCGGTCAGAAAAGGTCCGGGCACCACGGTCGGCGCGCCGTGCGCAGCAGCGCGTCGGCGGTGGCGAGCGCGCCCGGCCGCTCCTCTTGGATCCGGCCCAGCGCCGCCAGCCGGCCGGCCGCCGCGTCACCCAGGCAGAGCGCGCCCAACTCGCCCACGTCCAAGGTGAGTTCGGCGGAGCGGGTGGTCGGCGTGCAGCTGGTCCCCGCCGGGCTCGCGTCCAGGAGGAAGCGGCCGCCGGCCAGCCCGGCGCGGTCCTCGACCTCCAGGACGAGGGTGGCGGCCACCGGGTACGTACGGGCCTCCAGGAGGCGGGGAACGTCCAGCGGCCGCAGCCACAGGTAGTCGGAGTGCTCGTCGACGGCCGCCGCCCGTGGGTCGCCCAGGAAGTCCGGCAGCAGATCGTCGGGCGCGCGGCAGCCCGTGGTGACGTGCCGCACCCAGTCGATGGAGCACAGGTACTGCCACAGGGCCCGCTCGGCGGCGGGCGAGGTCGCGATCAGACGGTGCACATGCGCGGTGTTCTCCGGCCGCTTGGCCTCCCAGCGCGCCTCGTAGGAGTAACTGGCCAGGCCCTCGATCTCACCGGTGGGGGAGCGGTAGACGGCGTGGTGCCGCTCCCCCGCGGTGTCGCCGGTCAGCCGCACGGCCCCGGTGTCCCGCTGCCACCACCAGTGATTACGGGAGACCGCGCCGGGCACCTGGACGCGGAAGCGGTCATGGAGGCCGGGCCCGAACTCGCGGACCTCCTCCGGGGTGGCCAAGCCGATCCGGCCGCCGCTCTCCGGGGCGGCGTGCCGCGGGTCGAGCGCGGCGCGGGCCGTATCGATGCGCCAGCTGGTGGTCCAGGACGCCGGCCCAAAACCGAACCGCCCGTAGATCGGGTACTCGGCGGCGATCAGGCTCGCGACGACGTCGCCGCGCTCCTTGGCGGCCCGCAGGTCGTTCGCCATGATCCGGCTCAGCAGGCCGCGGCGGCGGTGGGTGGGCAGGACCGTCACGGCGGAGACGGCGTCGGCGGGGACGACCGCCCCGCCGACCACCGTCAGCTCCTGCGCGAAGCTGCGGAAGGTGGCGACGCAGCGTCCGCCGTCGTACGCGCCCCAGGTCCGCTCGGGGTCGTAATCCGCCTTCCGGAACGCGATGTCCTCGTCGGACGCCTCCGCCGGGCGCAGAAACCCCGTCGCCAGGGCCGTGATCCAGTCGCGGAGGTCATCGTCGCCGATCGTGCGGATCTCTGGGCTCATGCCCGCACGCTAGCCACGGGCGGGCGGGCGCGTCGCACGCTTTTCCGGATTCTCTGCCGCACCCGCCGCTGTCAGACCCCCGCCGTACCGTCGACGACATGAGGACCGCAGCGCTCCCCGCCCGTCAGAACGCCGCCCGGATCTCCCCCACGCGCGCCCCGCCGCCCAGCAGCGGTACGTCGTCGATCTGCGCCAGTACGGGGTCGTCGATGCCCATCTGGCGCAGGACGCGCGCCAGCACGGGGCCCAGGGTGCGGGCCGCGCCATCGTCGATCTTGAAGGCCAGGGCCCGGCCGTCGGGCAGGGCCAGCGCCTGGACGGCCTCGGCGCCCATCTTGGACAGCGTGCCGGGCAGGGCCCGCATCAGCCACGTGTCGGGGCGGCGGGTACCGGCGACGTACTCGGGGTGGGCGCGCATGGCATCCGCGACCCGACGCTCCGGGGTGCCGGGATCGGCCAGGACGAAGTGGCGGAAGGCGCGGGCCAGACCGGTCAGCGACAGGGACATCAGGGGCGCGCCGCAGCCGTCCGTGCCGATGTGCGCGACGTCCTCGCCGCCGGCCTCCCGGACGCCCGCCAGGATCAGCTGCTGGAGCGGGTGGTCCTGGTCCAGGTAGGAGTCGAGCGGCCAGCCGTTGAGGGCGCTGGCGGCCAGCATCGCGGTGTGCTTGCCGGAGCAGTTCATGGCGAGCGGCTCGCGGACGTTGCCCGCGGCCAGATAGGCCTCCGCCTCCGCCGGGTCCAGCGGCAGGTCGGGCGGCGTCTGCAGCTGCCCGGCGGTCAGGCCGTGCTCGGTGAGCATGGTGCGGACGAGATCGAGGTGGAAGGGCTCGCCGGAGTGGCTCGCGGCGGCCAGCGCCAGCCGCTCGCCCGCCAGGTCCAGACCGGCCCGCAGCACGGCCGCGGCCTGCATCGGCTTGTTGGACGAGCGGGGGAAGACGGGGGCGGCGATATCGCCGAGCGACCACTCCACGCTGCCGTCGGCGGCCAGCACCACCAGGGAACCGCGGTGGCGGCCCTCGACGAAGCCGGAGCGGACGACCTCGGCGAGGACGGGGGAGGTGGGGGCTTCCGGGGACTGCGCAGATACCGGTGCTGCTACCGGTGTGGATACCGGGTCGGATATCGGGCGGGGCGAGGTCATCGGCTGCCTTCCGGAGGATGAGATGGACCCGCACCCCGAGGGCTTGTGGCCTGGTCAGGACAGCAGGTCGTCGACTTGTGCTTCACCTTCACGGTACCTGCGGGCAATCTCGCCGCTGCAATCATCGGCCATCCGCTGCAGCGACTGACGGCGCAGCGAGATCCCCCGCTCGTGACGGATCAGCCGCGCCATCGCCGCATGCAGCTCCTCGTCCGTCCGGGCGCCCAGATCGGACAGCTCCACCTCGCCGAGCATCTCCTCGGCCAGCAGGCGGTACTCCTCGCTGTGCGGCGTGCCCAGCGTCACATGCCGGGCCGAGGAGCGGTGCCGCGACGGGACGTCCGTGAGGATCTCCGGGAGGCGGTCCAGCAGCGGCGAATGCGGCGCGGTCCGGTGGGCGATCTCGGCCCGCAGGATGTCGATCCGGCCCTGGAGCAGCCGCCGCAGATAGCTCAGATCGGCCTCTTCCTGCTGCGAGTCCCGCCGCACCACGCGCAGCTCGGGCAGGCCCAGACCGGACAGGTCGGGCGTGGCGACGGGGCGGAAGCGGTCTCGCTGCTGCGGCGGGCGGGGGTGCTGCGCCTGGCCTGCCTGGGGCATGGGGCCATCCTCGGTACGGGCGGGCTCGATACGAGCCGTTGCCGTGGTCGTCAGGGCGTTGGGCGGCGTCAGAGCGGTGGGCATCTCTGGGGCGGTCGGTCTCATACGGGCGGCCGACGGCGCGGGCGCGGTCGGTGTCGTACGGGCGGCTGGTACGGGACCGGGTGTCTGCCCGGAGCCGGCAGTGGTCATGAGTCGTTCCGTCCCCTTGTCCGGTGCGGCATCCAGGGCATGTTGTCCGTGAAACGCACCACGTGCACGCATCGTGCCACTCTGGGCGGTCCGTGTGCAGGGCGAGGGCACCCGAACGGCCCCTGTGGGGGTACGGCCGTCCGAAGGGCGAGACGCTCGGGGCATGATGGCGCGTATGCGAGCAGTGGTACAGAGGGTGAACGGCGCACGCGTCGAGGTGGCGGGCGAAACGGTCGGGGAGATCGTCGGGGAAGGGCTCTGCGTGCTGGTGGGAGTCACGCACGAGGACACCCGCGAGAAGGCGGCGCAGCTCGCCCGCAAGCTGTGGTCGGTCCGGATCCTCCAGGACGAGAAGTCCTGTTCGGACAACGGCGCGCCGCTCCTGGTGATCAGCCAGTTCACTCTCTACGGTGACGCCCGCAAGGGTCGCCGCCCCACCTGGAACGCCGCCGCCCCCGGCCCGGTCGCCGAGCCCCTCGTCGACGAGGTCGTCGCCCAACTCCGCGCCCTGGGCGCCCGGGTGGAGACCGGCCGCTTCGGCGCGGACATGAAGGTGGCCCTGACGAACGACGGGCCGTTCACGGTGCTGGTGGAGGTTTAGGGCCTGTCCGATGGGTCATGGCCGGGCCCTAGGACCCAGCCGGGCCCCGCCGCCCTACGTGGCGAGGCCCGGCCCGACCATGATCCGCCGGTCAGGCCCTACGGCTCGACCACGACCTCCTGTGCCGCCGCCGTCCCCCCGGCCATCAGCTCCGCGTCCACCGGGACGTTCCGCTTGATCAGGGCGAGCGCGATCGGGCCGAGCTCGTGGTGGCGGGCCGAGGTGGTGACGAAGCCGAGCTGGCGGCCCTCCTCGCCCTCCGAGGCCAGGCGCACGGGGGCGCCGTGCGGCGGGAGATGGACCTCGCTGCCGTCCAGGTGGAGGAAGACCAGCCGGCGCGGCGGCTTGCCCAGGTTGTGGACCCGGGCGACCGTCTCCTGGCCGCGGTAGCAGCCCTTTTGGAGGTGTACGGCGGTGCCGATCCAGCCCAACTCGTGCGGGATGGTGCGGTGGTCGGTCTCCAGGCCCAGGCGCGGCCGGTGCGCCTCGACGCGCAGGGCTTCGAGGGCGAGGATGCCGATGGCCGGTCCGTGGTCCGCCGCGAAGGACTCCAGCTCGGCGCGGGGCAGGAAGAAGTCGCGGCCGTGCGGGGTCTCGCGTACGGCGGCGCCCTTGGGGGCCTCGGCGATGGAGCCGGCCGGTACATGGACCACGGCGATCTCCGCGGTGCGGTCGGCGACCTCGACCCGGTAGAAGAACTTCATGCTCTCCAGGTAGGCGATCAGCGCCTCCTGATTACCGGGCTCGGTGTGCAGCCAGGTGGTCTCGCCGTCGTCGACGAGGTACAGGGCGTGCTCGATGTGGCCGTGCGCGGAGAGGATCAGCGCCTCGGTGGCCTGGCCGGGCGGCAGATCGCTGACGTGCTGGGTGAGCAGCAGATGCAGCCAGCTCAGCCGCTCGGCGCCGGTGACCGTGACCACGCCGCGGTGGGAGAGGTCCACGAAGCCGGAGCCGTCGGCGAGGGCGCGTTGCTCGCGGAAGAGATCGCCGTAGTGCGCCGCGACGCCTTCGTCGGGAGCCTCGGCGGCAACGGCGCCGGGAAGCGACAGCAGCGGGCTGGCGGGTGAATGTCGCAGCATGCATCCAGCCTACGGCGCGGCTAATCCTGCTTCCGAGCGGCCTTCTCCGTGCATGCCGCACACCGCCCGAAGATCGCGAAGTGCTTCATATCGGTCTCGAAGCCGAACTGACCCCGCAGTTGGGTCGTGAGGAGGTCGGCGACCGAAAGGTCCGCCTCGATGACGTCCGTGCAGTCCCGGCACACCAGGTGGATGTGGTGATGGCGGTCGGCCAGGTGGTACGTCGGCGAGCCGTGCCCGAGGTGCGCATGGCTGACCAGGCCGAGTTCTTCCAGCAGCTCCAGGGTCCGGTAGACCGTGGAGATGTTCACGCCGCCCGCCGTCTTGCGCACCTCGGTGAGGATGTCGTCGGGGGTGGCGTGCTCCAGCCTGTCCACGGCCTCCAGGACGAGCTGGCGCTGTGGGGTCAGGCGGTACCCGCGCCTGCGGAGGTCGCTCTGCCAGTCGGTCGTCACCACACGCCCAGTATGAAGTGTTCTCCCCGCGAGGGCGAAGAATTCCTGCCTGCCCCGCGGCCGCGGGCCGGGTGCCGCGACCGCCGGGTGGTGCCAGGTGCCGGTCAGCCCTCGTAGGGCGTGCCGTCCGGGCGGAAGAAGGAGACGCCGTCCGGCATGTCGTCGGGAAGGCTCTCCGCCCATGCCTTCAGATCGCCGACCTTCTTCAGGTGCGCCGACATGTAGGGCCGCAGCGGCACCTCGGGGGTGGTCTTCTCGCCGACCCACATCAGGTCGCCGTTGACGTAGCCGTAGAGGCGCTTGCCGCCGCTGTACGGGCCGGACGCGGCGGTGCGGGCGACGGCGTCGGTGGCCAGGTCGATCTGCGGCTTCTGGTCGGCCAGCTCGCCGTACCAGACCTCCGCCACGCCCTGGTCGCGGACCATCACGATCTCGACCTTGCGGTCGGCGTCGATGCGCCAGTAGCCGCTCTCGGTCTCCAGCGGGCGGACCTTCTTGCCCTCGCCGTCGAGCACCCAGCTGTGCGAGGTGTATTCGAGGAAGTCACGGCCGTCGTGGCTGAAGGTGACCTCCTGCCCGAAGTTGCACTTTTCGGCGCCCGGGAAGTCGGACACGCCCGCGCCCTCCCAGGTGCCGAGGAGGAAGGCGAGCGGCACCAGGGCCGGGTTCAGGTCGGACGGGATCTCGATCATGAGAGCTCAGGCGATCTATAGAGAGGGGAGGGTTTGCTCGGCGGGACCGTCAGCGCTGGCCCTGGTACAGCTTCTTCCAGGTCAGGCCGGCGAAAGCGATGACGCCGACGGCGACCAGAACGAGCAGGGTGGTGAAGACTGCCTCAAGCACGAGCGCGCTCCTTGGGCGGAGTGTGGTGTAACGGACCGCCTGTGAGTCTAGTCGGCGCCGGTGTCGGCGGCGCTGTGAGGTCCGCCGCCCCGGCCTACGCTGGGCATATGGCGAAAAAGCTCGTGATCAAGGTGACGGCGGGTGCGGACGCGCCCGAACGGTGCTCACAGGCGTTCACGGTGGCGGCGGTGGCGGTGGCCGGCGGCGTCGAGGTGTCGCTGTGGCTGACCGGGGAATCGGCGTGGTTCGCACTGCCGGGCCGGGCCGCCGAGTTCGAGCTGGCCCATGCGGCGCCGCTGCCGGAGCTGATCGACAAGATCCTGGCGGGCGGCGGGGCGATCACGGTGTCCACCCAGTGCGCGGCCCGGCGCGGCATCGAGCAGAAGGACCTGATCGACCGCGCGGGGCTCGCCGGCGCGCAGGTCTTCGTCAGCGAGATCATGCCGGAGGGCGTGCAGGCGCTGGTGTACTGAGCCCGGCGTACGGGAGCCCGTCCGGTCCACGGAGGCGGCGGCCTACTGCGGGTGCTGCTGGTCGTCCCGGTCGTCCAGCTCGCGCCACCAGCGGTCGGACTCCGGGTCGCCGGACTCGTCCCACCAGCGTTCGCCGGGCTCCCGGCGGTTGCCGACGATCGCCGCGACGGGCGGGATGACCATGGCGACCACGCACATCGCCACCGCGACCGGCACGGACCACAGCCGCACCACGCTCCACGCCAGCACGAACAGCACCAGGCACACGCCCATCAGGAGGAAGTACCTGCGATGACGGCGCTGTGGTGCTGACAGCCGACGGTGCGCGGACATAAGTCCACGGTAAATCCGCCGGTGACGGGAGAGAAGCCCGGTGGCAGCGCGGAGGGCCGCACCCCGGCAAAGGCGTCCAAACCCCTGGGGTGCGGCCCTCCGGCATGGGGGCCCTCCCAGCGTCAGCTGGGGGAGAGTGCCGTGTGTCAGACGGCGATGGCGACCTCCGCCAGGCCGCCCTTCTGGGCGACGACGGTGCGGTCGGCGGTGCCGCCCGGAACGAGCGCACGCAGCGTCCAGGTGCCCTCGGCCGCGTAGAAGCGGAACTGTCCGGTCGCCGAGGTGGGGACCTCGGCGGTGAACTCGCCGGTGCTGTCGAGGAGACGGACGTAGCCGGTGACGGGCTGGCCGTCGCGGGTCACGCTGCCCTGGATGGTCGTCTCACCGGGCTTGATGGTCGAGGCGTCGGGGCCGCCTGCCTGTGCTCCACACATGGGGGTACTTCCTTGAGGGGTAAGGGAGAAGCTCTGAGGGTTACTTGTTGGCGCCGAGCTCGATCGGCACGCCGACCAGCGAGCCGTACTCGGTCCACGAGCCGTCGTAGTTCTTGACGTTGCTCTGGCCGAGCAGCTCGTGCAGCACGAACCAGGTCAGCGCGGAGCGCTCACCGATGCGGCAGTAGGCGATGGTGTCCTTCGCCAGGTCGACGGTCTCCTCCTCGTAGAGGGCCTTGAGCTCGTCGTCCGACTTGAAGGTGCCGTCGTCGTTGGCGTTCTTCGACCACGGGATGTTGCGGGCGCTGGGAACGTGGCCGGGGCGCTGCGACTGCTCCTGGGGGAGGTGAGCGGGCGCGAGCAGCTTGCCGCTGAACTCGTCGGGGGAGCGCACGTCGACGAGGTTGAGGTTGTCGATCGCGGCGACGACGTCGTCACGGAAGGCGCGGATGGAGGTGTCCTGGGCCTTGGCCTTGTACTCGGTGGCCGGGCGGGCGGGGACCTCGGAACCGTCGACCAGGTCGCGCGAGTCCAGCTCCCACTTCTTGCGGCCGCCGTCGAGCAGCTTGACGCTGCCGTGGCCGTAGAGCTTGAAGTACCAGTAGGCGTAGGAGGCGAACCAGTTGTTGTTGCCGCCGTAGAGCACGACGGTGTCGTCGTTGGCGATGCCCTTGGCCGACAGCAGCTGCTCGAAGCCCGCCTGGTCGACGAAGTCGCGGCGCACCGGGTCCTGGAGGTCCTTCTTCCAGTCGATGCGGACCGCGTTCTTGATGTGGTTCTTGTCGTAGGCCGAGGTGTCCTCGTCAACCTCGACGATCACGACCTTCGGGTCCTCGAGGTGGGCCTCGACCCAGTCGGCGTCTACGAGGACGTCGCTACGGCTCATGTTCTTCTCCTCCGGGGCAGTTGCGGGGGGCAGTGGCAGGTTTGCACGCGGGTGCGCCAGGTGTGCGCTGCGGCGCCACGCCAGACGGGGGGTCTGTACGAGGGGTGCCGCGCGGCGCTGCGCGGGGGACATGCAGGGACGGCCCGAGGGGCGGGCCGGGTGAAGACGGGGAGCGGAGTGCCCGTCAGGCAGGGCGACAGAGCATGGCGGCGACGCGGCACAGGTCGACTGCCCGCCGCTTCGTCAGTACCGCTTGTCTCCGTGGACGGAGACCGCTCAATGCGCTCTGCATGGCACCGATCGTAGGGACGGACGACCGGGCATGTCACCGGTGCCTCAAATACTGAGACGTGATTGTCCGCAATGTGGGATACGAGGGTGCGGGGCGGGGGTGCGGGCGGGTCCGCGGTGTCCGGTGTGCCGGTGGGGGGTCTGGGGTGCGGACGGCGCCGTCTCAGGGTGTGGACGCGGCGGGCCGGTGGGGCGGTCCGCCGCGGGAGCCCGGCCGGTCAGCTGGGAAGCTTGACGTCCGTGCCGGAGGCGGTGAGGGAGATGCCGTCCGCCTTCGTCGCCACCTTGTCCAGCTTCAGATTGCCGGGCAGCTGCGACAGCGTCCACTCGTGGTCCGTCTGCGAGCGCACGCTCGACTGGCAGCTCGGGATGGCCCGGCACATCGCGGGGATCTCGTCGGCGCGCAGCTTGACGGTGTTGCCGGAGACGGTGAGGGAACCGGTCACCTCGAGGCTGTTGAGCACCGGGATGTTCGGCGAGATCTTGACCTGGCTGCGGCCGTTCTTCTCACCGGCGTAGCTGATCTTGACGTCGCCGCCGGCCGCCTTGGTCAGGTCCGCGTAAGAGATGTGCGCCTGGCCGGTGGCCGAGGCGGCGCTCTGGATGGAGGTGTAGTCGCTGCCCAGCGTCACGTCGTGGAACTGGGCGCTCAGCTTGTCCACGCGCAGGGTGTGCCCGTCGGCGCTGGCCGACACGCCGCCGAGCTCCGCGTCCACCTCGTCCAGGCTGCGGCCGAGGACCTGGGTCAGGAACGGGAAGCCCTTGATCGAGACCTCGGGGGTCTTCTCCAGCCCCTGACTGCTGCGGATCTTGTCCGCCGCCATGTCCTCGGCGTAATTCACCGCGAGGCGGTCGCCGACCACGAACAGCGCGCCGAGTATGACGACGATGACCAGCAGCACTCGTAGTGCACGCATCGAACCACTACCCCCACACAAGGGCCGGTCGCCCGGCCGTGTCTTCGGTGCAAACGGCACAGGCCCCCTGCCTGCGCACCGGGAGCCTAAACGAGGACGCCCGGCGAGCGCGCCCCGCGGCCACCGGGAGGTGCGATCTCTCCCGGTTCTCCCGGATGATCTCGTGGTTCTCCCGGTGGCGGCCGGTCAGCCCAGGGCGCGGCCCAGGACGTAGACGGCGGGCGCGGCGAGCGCCAGCGGCAGCGCCACCCCGGCCGTCATGTGCACGAAGCGCGACGGGTAGTCGTAGCTGGCCACCCGCAGGCCGATGAGGGCGCAGCCGCCGGCCGCCAGGCCGAGCAGGGCGCCGGACGTCCCGAAGCCGGTCAGCTGCCCGGCCCCGATCCCGGCGCCCGCCGCCGCCACCAGGGCGATGGCCCCCGAGACGAACGAGGGCAGCGGCAGCGCGCGGGCGAGCGTCGCCACGGCGACCGCCGCGGCGCCGACCGAGACCGCGTGCGGGGCGGCGGCCAGGTGGCCGGAGGCGAGCACCGCCAGCGCGGTCGAGGTGAGGCCCGCGGTCAGCGCGTACATCCGCTCGTCGGCGCTGCTGCGATTGCGCAGCTGGAGGACGAGAACGAACATGCACCACACGCCGAGCGTGCCGATGGCGACCACGGGCGCGTCCGCGCGGTCGGTGGCCAGCAGCGCGACATCGGTGGTGAGTCCGGCCAGGAAGGCGAGCGCGATGCCCTGGCGGGCGGGCCACATGCCGTTCAGCCGGAACCAGCCGGCCGCCGTGACCGCCTGGAGCAGCACGACCGGCACGGCGAGCACCGGACGGGGCAGCGGCGCGGTCAGCGCGAGCAGCGCGGCGAGTACGGCGGTCAGCACGGCCGGCTGCATGCCGGGCGCGATGATCGGCGAGCGGCCCTCGGCGCGGGCCCGCTGATTGGGCGCCAGGTGCGCGGTGGACGCGGGCGCGGGCGCGCCGGCGGCGGTGCCGGGCCGGGTCGGCTGCGGGTGCTGCCGGGCGTCCGGCTCCTGGGGCGCCAGGGTGGCCTGGTGGTGCTGGGAGGGGAAGGCAGCGGGGTCCGCGGGCGGCGGCGTGCCGTACGGGGCCTGGCCGTAGGCGTCCTGGCCGTACTGCTCCTGGCCGTGCCCGTACTGCGGCTGCTGTTGCGCGTACGGGTCGTACGGCTGCGGCGCCGGCTGCCGGTCGTACGGCGGCCCGTAGGGCTCCTGCGGCTGGTACCCGGGGTACTGCTGCGGCTGGTTGTCGCTCATGATCGTGTGCTCACCCTCCGGCGAACGGGGGCAGGACCTCGACGGTGCCGCCCTGGGACAGTTCGACCGTCGCGTGGTCCCGGGAGCCGACGGTGGTGCCGTTCACCAGGAAAGAGCAGCGCATGAGGACGCGTGCGAACTCCGGGTTGGCGGCGTGCGCGGCGCGCGCCGCGTCCAGTGCCTCGGCGAGCGTGCTCGCCGTGTACGGCTCCTCGGCCGTACCGGCCGCGGCCTTGGCCGCCGCCCAGTAACGCACGGTGCCTGTTGTTGTCACGACGGCCCCTTCTCCTTCGTTGCCGCCACCATGATGGCGCACGCGGCGACCGGTCCCGCTCCCGGCCGGGGCCCGGCGATGGCTCGCGAGGGCCTTCCGCGAACCCGGATATTCGATTGCCGAAGGCAATTTTTCCCTTAGGCTCGGTTCGTGTTGGTCCGACTAGCGCGGGCGCATCTGCGCCCCCACAGGCGCTCTATATCCCTGATCGTGCTGCTCCAGCTGATCCAGACGCTGGCAAATCTCTATCTCCCCACCCTCAACGCCGACATCATCGACAACGGTGTCGTCAAGGGGGATACGGGCTACATACTCAGCCTCGGCGGCTTCATGATCGCCGTCACGGTCCTCCAGATCCTCTGCGCCATCGGCGCGGTCTACTTCGGCGCCCGTACGGCCATGGCGCTGGGCCGCGACATCCGCGCCGCCGTCTTCGACCGGGTGCAGTCCTTCTCCTCCCGCGAAATGGGCACGTTCGGCGCACCCTCGCTGATCACCCGGACCACCAATGACGTCCAGCAGGTCCAGATGCTGGTGCTGATGACGTTCACGATGATGGTCTCGGCGCCGATCATGTGCGTCGGCGGCGTGGTCATGGCACTGAACCAGGACGTGACGCTGTCGGGCACCCTCCTGGTCATCGTCCCGGTCCTCGGGATCTTCGTCTCACTGATCGTCCGCCGGATGCGTCCGCTCTTCCGCGGGGTGCAGACCCGTATCGACACGGTCAACCGCGTGCTGCGCGAGCAGATCACGGGCATCCGGGTCATCCGCGCCTTCGTCCGCGACCAACACGAACGCGAGCGGTTCGCCGGCGCCAACACCGACCTCTACGACATCTCGCTGCGCGCCGGCCGGCTGATGTCGATGATGTTCCCGCTGGTCATGCTGATCGTGAACCTCTCCAGCGTGGCCGTCGTCTGGTTCGGCGGGCTGCGTATCGACAGCGGCGAGATGCAGATCGGCGCGCTGACGGCGTTCCTCAGCTACCTCATGTACATCCTGATGTCGATCATGATGGCGACGTTCATGGTGATGATGCTGCCGCGCGCCGAGGTCTGCGCCGAGCGCATCCAGGAGGTGCTCGGCACGGACACCAGCGTCGTCCCGCCGCACCACCCCGTCACCGAGCTGCGCCGCCACGGCGAGCTGGAACTGCGCGGTGTCGAGTTCCGCTTCCCGGGCGCCGAGGAGCCGGTCCTCAAGGACATCTCGCTGACCGCCCGCCCCGGCGAGACCACCGCCGTCATCGGCTCGACCGGCTCCGGCAAGTCGACCCTCCTCGGGCTCGTACCGCGGCTCTTCGACGCCACCGGCGGCACGGTCCTGGTGGACGGCGAGGACGTCCGCACCCTCGACGAGGAGACGCTGGCGACGGCCATCGGCCTGGTCCCGCAGAAGCCGTATCTCTTCTCCGGCACGGTCGCCACGAACCTCCGTTACGGCAATCCGAGGGCCACCGACGAGGAGCTGTGGCACGCCCTCGAAACCGCCCAGGCGCGCGAGTTCGTCGAGCGGATGGACGGCGGCCTGGACGCCGCCATCGCCCAGGGCGGCTCCAATGTCTCCGGCGGCCAGCGGCAGCGCCTCGCGATCGCGCGGGCGCTGGTCCGCAAGCCCGAGATCTACCTCTTCGACGACTCCTTCTCCGCCCTCGACTACGCCACCGACGCGGCGCTGCGGGCCGCGCTCTCCCGCGAGACGGACCGGGCGACGGTGGTGATCGTCGCGCAGCGGGTGTCGACCATCCGCGGCGCCGACCGGATCGTCGTCCTCGACGAGGGCAGGGTCGTCGGCACGGGCACGCATACCGAGCTGATGGCCGGCAACGACACGTACCGGGAGATCGTCCTCTCCCAGCTCACCGAGCAGGAGGCGGCGTGACCACCGCGGACAGGAAGCCCGGTACGGACACCGGTTCCACCCGAGCGGTCGACGCCGCTCCCGCCACCGGCCCCGAGGCCAAGGCGGCGCCCCGGCGCGGGCCCGCCCCGATGGCCGGTCCCGGCCGGATGATGGGCGGACAGCCCACCGAGAAGTCGATGGACTTCAAGGGCTCCGGCAAACGGCTGCTCGGCCAGATGCGGCCCGAGCGCGCCGTCATCACCGCCGGTCTGCTGCTCGGCGTGCTGAGCGTGGCGCTGACCGTGACGGCGCCCAAGGTCCTCGGCCACGCCACCGACCTGATCATGGCCGGCATCGTCGGCCGCGGGCTGCCGGAGGGAATATCCAAGGCCCAGGCCGCGGCGCAGCTGCGCGCCCACGGCCAGGGCGGGCTCGCCGACATGCTCCCCGCCATGCCGGTCGTCCCCGGCCACGGCATCGACTTCGGCGCGGTGGGCGTCGTCCTCCTGTGGACCACGCTGATCTACGCCGGCGGCTCCGTCTTCGGCTTCGTCCAGGCGCGGATCGCCACCCGCGTCGTCCAGCGGACCGTGTTCCGGATGCGCGAGCAGGTCGAGGAGAAGCTGGCCCGGCTGCCGCTGAGCTACTTCGACAAGCAGCAGCGCGGCGAGGTGCTCTCCCGGGCGACGAACGACATCGACAACATCCAGCAGACGCTGCAGCAGACCCTCAGCCAGATAGTGACGTCGCTGCTGACCATCCTCGGCGTCCTCGCCATGATGTTCTGGATCTCGCCCCTGCTGGCGCTGGTCGCGCTGCTCACCGTCCCGCTCTCGGTCGTGGTGGCCACCAAGGTCGGCAAGCGCGCCCAGCCGCAGTTCGTCCAGCAGTGGAAGACCACCGGCAAGCTCAACGCACACATCGAGGAGATGTACACCGGGCACTCCCTGGTCAAGGTCTTCGGCCGCCAGCGGGAGTCCGCGGAGCTCTTCCGCGAGCAGAACGACGCGCTCTACGCCGCCGGGTTCAAGGCCCAGTTCATATCCGGGATCATCCAGCCCGCGATGATGTTCATCGGCAACCTGAACTACGTCCTGGTGGCGGTCGTGGGTGGACTCCGGGTCGCCTCCGGCGCCCTGTCCATCGGCGACGTCCAGGCCTTCATCCAGTACTCGCGCCAGTTCAGCCAGCCGCTCACCCAGGTCGCCTCGATGGCCAACCTCGTCCAGTCCGGCGTCGCCTCCGCCGAGCGGGTCTTCGAACTCCTCGACGCCGAGGAGCAGGACCCGGATGCCGAGAGCCCGGCCCGCCCCGACCACATCACCGGCCGGGTCGCCTTCGAGGACGTCTCCTTCCGCTACGAGGAGGCGAAGCCCCTCATCGACGGCCTCTCCCTGAGCGTCCACCCCGGCCAGACCGTCGCCATCGTCGGCCCGACGGGCGCCGGCAAGACCACCCTGGTCAACCTCCTGATGCGGTTCTACGAGGTCCGCGGCGGCCGCATCACCCTGGACGGCGTCGATATCGCGGCCATGTCCCGCGAGGAACTGCGCGCCCACATCGGCATGGTCCTCCAGGACACCTGGCTCTTCGGCGGCACGATCGCCGACAACATCGCCTACGGCGCCCCCGCGGGGACTTCCCTCGACAAGGTCATCGAGGCCGCGAAGGCCACCCACGTCGACCGCTTCGTCCGCACCCTCCCCGAGGGCTACGACACCGTCATCGACGAAGAGGGCAGCAATGTCTCGGTCGGCGAGAAGCAGCTCATCACCATCGCCCGCGCCTTCCTCGCCGAACCCGCCATCCTCGTGCTGGACGAGGCCACCAGCTCGGTCGACACCCGTACCGAGGTCCTCATCCAGCACGCCATGGCGCAGCTCCGCACCGGCCGCACCAGCTTCGTCATCGCGCACCGGCTGTCCACGATCCGCGACGCGGACCTGATCCTCGTCATGGAATCCGGCGCCATTGTCGAACAGGGCACGCACGATGAGCTGCTGGCGGCCGGGGGCGCTTACGCCCGGCTGTACGCGGCGCAGTTCGCGGAGGCGGTGGCGGAGCCGGAGTAGCCGGCTGCCGGCGGGGCGGCGGCGTTGTCAGTGGGCGGCCCTACCGTTCGGGTATGGACAAGCAACTGCCCGGCGCCGACGCCCCGTTGATGATCCGCACGTACTTTGACGACCCGGCCGCCTGGGCGGCGCTCCGGAGGGCGGTGGAGACGCCGCCCCTGGTGGAGGGCGAGCCCCTCGAGGCGGATGTGCAGTACGTCGACGACCGCGCCTATGAGCACGTCACGCCCGAGCGGCTGGTGGCGCTGGCGCCGGCCGGGGGCGCGTACTACTGCTTTGTCGCGGACCGTCTGGCCATGACCTCCGACGAGCATCCGGTGATCGCCGTCGATCTCGATGACGACGAGGAGCGGCGCGGGCAGACCTTCCGCATCGTCGCCGGCGAGCTCGTCTCGTTCGACGCCAACCTCTCCATCGGCAACATGGATTTCTGGGAGTGGGCCGACGCCGCGGACGCGGACGGGATATTCCGCGGCTTCTGAGCGGCCGCCCCGGGCGCCCACCGCCACCACGCTTTCGGAGTACGCACCCGTGCGCCCCTCGTGCTCCCCCTGGCCGCAAGGGGCCGCAAGGGGCCGCGTGCCGGGGGTCGAGCGAGCCGCCCGTGGAGAAGCCGGCGGCGCGGGCCCGCCGACGGCTCGGGGCGCGGGCCCGGCGGATCGGGGAGGCGCCTGATCCGGCGGCTCGCGGTTGCCGACGGTGGCGTGGCCGGGCCCCGCGGGGTGAGCGTGATCATGTCCGCATGCTGGGAAAATCGGCGCGGTACGGCGTGGCGCGGGGGAGATGCGGGGCGCCCGTCGGAGTCGCGTGCGAGGGCGATCGCGGTGGCGGAGGAGGGGGCGGGGGAAACCCCCGAATTCCGCCCGATCCGGGCCGTGAGCGGGGTGTCCGGGGCCTCGGGCCGGGTGCCGCCTTGCGTCAACGATGGCGTCCGATGACCACTCGAAGTGATCGACGGAACACAAGAACGTGCAAAATCGGCCGAGGGTCCGGAAGCCAGTTGAGCTATTCTGCTGGGCAAGAAGGATCCGGGCAGCGTAGCCCCCGGGTCCTTTTGTGCTTTCACACATGCGAAGCGGGCAGGCGGAAGGTGTCCGTGAAGCGTCGTCGGGAGAGCACCCGTACGAAGCAGTGCCGCAGACTGCCCCCGGCTCCGGCCGGGTGGTGCCTTCGTCGCAGGGACCGAGGAGGAACCAGACGTCATGGGCAAACGAAGCGAGCAGAACCGTGAGCAGCCGCACAGGATGAATCACGCCGAAAACCGGGTAGGTGGTCGGAAGTGAGTTCGCTTCTGCTGCTGACCAACGCACTCCAGCCGTCGACGGAGGTGCTCCCGGCGCTGGGCCTGCTGCTGCACAGCGTGCGGGTGGCCCCCGCCGAGGGCCCGGCCCTGATCGACACCCCAGGGGCCGACGTCATACTGATCGACGGCCGTCGTGACCTTCCGCATGTCCGCTCCCTGTGCCAGCTGCTGCGGTCCACCGGACCGGGCTGTCCCCTGGTGCTCGTGGTGACGGAGGGCGGCCTGGCCGCCGTCACCGCCGACTGGGGCATCGACGACGTACTGCTGGACACGGCGGGGCCCGCCGAGGTGGAGGCGCGGCTGCGGCTGGCGATGGGCCGCCAGCAGATCACCACCGACGACGTCCCCACCGAGATCCGCAACGGTGATCTCTCGGTGGACGAGGCGACGTACAGCGCGAAGCTGAAGGGCCGGATACTGGATCTGACCTTCAAGGAGTTCGAGCTGCTGAAGTATCTGGCGCAGCACCCGGGCCGGGTCTTCACCCGCGCCCAGCTCCTCCAGGAGGTGTGGGGCTATGACTACTTCGGCGGTACGCGGACGGTCGATGTGCACGTCAGGCGGCTGCGCGCCAAGCTCGGCCCCGAGCACGAGTCACTGATCGGTACGGTCCGTAACGTCGGCTACCGCTTCGTGACGCCGGAGAAGGCCGAACGGCCGGCGGACAGCCAGACGAAGGCCAAGGCGGAGGCCGCGAAGGCGGCGACGGACGAGCGGGGGGCGTCGCGCGACGGTGACGGCTCCGGGAAGGCCGTCGGGGCCCGCGCGGAATCCGCCGCCGGACGCCCTGCCTCCAGGTAGGACCACCCGCGTAGACTGCCGCGCGTGGCCAAGGTGACGCGGGATGATGTGGCAAGACTGGCGGGTACGTCCACCGCCGTTGTCAGTTACGTCATCAACAACGGACCAAGGCCGGTCGCCCCGGCCACGCGCGAGCGGGTACTCGCCGCGATCAAGGAGCTCGGCTACCGGCCGGACCGGGTCGCGCAGGCGATGGCGTCCCGCCGTACCGACCTCATAGGCCTGATCGTGCCGGACACCCGGCAGCCGTTCTTCGCGGAGATGGCCCACGCCGTGGAGCGGGCCGCGTCCGAGCGCGGAAAGATGGTGCTGGTCGGCAACGCCAACTACGAGGACGAGCGCGAGGCCCACTATCTGCGGGCGTTCCTCGGGATGCGGGTGGCCGGGCTGATCCTGATCAGCCAGGGCCCCAGCGAGCACGCCGCCGCCGAGATCGACGCCTGGGACGCCCGGGTGGTGCTGCTGCACCGACGTCCGGACGCCATCGACGACGTCGCCGTGATGACGGACGACGTCTGGGGCGCCCAGCTGGCCACCCGGCATCTGCTGGAGCACGGCCACCCTTACGTCGCCTTCCTCGGCGGTACGGAGGAGACCCCGAAGTCCGGCGACCCCGTCACCGACCACGTCGAGGGCTGGCGGCGGGCCATGCTGGAGTCCGGCAAGACGCCGGAGGGCCGCTATTTCCTGGCGCCGTACAACCGCTATGACGCCTACCAGGTCGCGCTGGAGCTGCTGGCGGGGCCGGACCGGCCGCCGGCCATCATGTGCGCGACCGACGACCAGGCGATCGGGGTGCTGCGGGCCGCCCGTGAGCTGCGGATCGATGTGCCGGGCGAGCTGGCGGTCGCGGGCTTCGACGATGTGAAGGAAGCGGGGCTGACCGACCCGCCGCTGACGACCGTGGCCTCGGACCGCCAGGCGATGGCGCGGGCCGCGGTGGATCTCGTCCTGGATGACGGGCTGCGGGTGGTCGGGTCGCGCCGGGAGCGGCTGCGGCAGTTCCCGTCGCGGCTGGTGGTCCGCCGGTCCTGCGGCTGCGGGGGCTGACGGCCGCCGCGGGATCGCGGACACAACGCGGCCGTATCGCAGCAGTGTCGGCCCCTCCCGGAGGCCGTCCTTATACCGGGCATACCGACTTCTGTCGGGTCTCTCAGGGCGCTCTCAGACGGTTCTCATGGATGCACAGCACAGTCAAAGCCATGACCGACAGCTACCGCCGAAGCGGCGATGAGATGCCACAGGACCGGCCGTACGCATACGGCGACGACGACCACGGCCACAACGGCCACGGGCAGTACGGCTACGGGCAGGCGGTTCCGCCGCCGCCCTCGTACACGCCGGGAACGCCGGGCATGCCGGGCCCCGCGCCCCATGAGCCGCGGCGCACGGTTCGCCGGCCGATCGCGCTGATCGCGGCGGTGGCGCTCGCCTCCGGTCTCATCGGCGGCGGCAGCGCGGCGCTGCTGGCCGGCGCCACCCGGCACGTCCAGCAGGACAGCGCCGGCACGCCGCTCGTCAACGCGGGCAAGACCAGCGGCAGCGGCGTCTCCGGGGTGGCCAAGGCGGTCAGCCCGGCGATAGTGGAGATCAAGTCCCGGACCGCGAGCGGGGAGTCCACGGGGTCCGGTGTGGTGCTCACCGGCAACGGCGAGATCGTCACCAACAACCATGTGGTGGCCGGTGCGCGCACGGTCCGGGTCACCTTCAGCGACGGCAGCAGGAAGACCGCCAAGGTCGTCGGGACCGACCCCGACAAGGACCTCGCGCTGATCAAGGTTAACGGCGCCAAGGGGCTGACGCACGCCACCCTCGGCGACTCCGACAAGATCGCGGTCGGCGACGGCGTGGTGGCGATCGGCTCGCCCGAGGGCCTCACCGGGTCCGTGACCAGCGGCATCGTCTCCGCCCTCAACCGGGACGTGACCGTCCCCAAGGACGAGGGCCAGGGGCAGCAGGGCGACCCGGGCGACCGCGGCGGCTGGCCGTTCGAGTTCGGCGGCAACCAGTACAACGGCGACACCGGGTCCTCGAAGACCTCGTACAAGGCCATACAGACCGACGCCTCGCTCAACCCGGGCAACTCCGGCGGCGCGCTGATCAACATGCAGGGCCAGATCATCGGCATCAACTCCGCGATGTACTCGCCGAGTTCGGCGTCGAGCAGCACCGCGGGCAGCGTCGGACTCGGCTTCGCCATCCCGATCAACACCGTCAAGGCGGATCTCGACTCGCTGCGGGGCGGCGGGAGCGGGGGCGGCAACAGCGGCGTCTGACCGCCCACGCCGTAAGGGCACGGAGGTGCCCCCACCCCGGCCCACCGCCGTGCAAGGCTGAGAACCAGCCGTTCGTTCCTCCCCCTGCCTCAAGGGCACGGGAGGTACCCCCATCCACCCCGAGGTAACCACGCACATGAGCCCCGCCGAGCACGGTGATCAGCCCGCCCGCATCCTGATCGTCGACGACGAGCCGGCCGTCCGCGAGGCGCTGCAACGCTCGCTCGCCTTTGAAGGCTATGGGACGGAGCAGGCGGTCGACGGTCTGGACGCCGTCGAGAAGGTCGCCTCCTACGACCCGGAACTGATCGTGCTGGACGTGCTGATGCCCCGGATGGACGGGCTGACCGCCGCCCGGCGGCTGCGGGCGAGCGGGGTGACCGTACCGATCCTGATGCTGACCGCGCGGGACACGGTCGGCGACCGCGTCACCGGGCTGGACGCCGGGGCCGACGACTACCTGGTCAAGCCGTTCGAGCTGGACGAGCTGCTGGCCCGGATCCGCGCGCTGCTGCGGCGCAGCTCGTACGCGGCGGCGGCCGGTGCGCAGCCGGAGGAGGGCGAGACGCTGGCCTTCGCCGATCTGCGGATGGACCTGGCCACGCGCGAGGTGACCCGCGGCGGCCGGCCGGTCGAGCTGACCCGTACCGAGTTCACGCTGCTGGAGATGTTCCTGGCGCACCCCCGCCAGGTCCTGACCCGCGAGCAGATCCTCAAGGCCGTCTGGGGCTTCGACTTCGAGCCCACCTCCAACTCCCTCGATGTGTATGTGATGTATCTGCGCCGCAAGACGGAGGCGGGCGGCGAGCCGCGGCTGGTGCACACGGTGCGCGGCGTGGGCTATGTCCTGAGGTCGGAGGGCGGCACGGAATGACGCGCTGGTACGGCAGACTGCCGCTGCGGTCCCGGCTGGCGATGCTGGTGGCGACGGCCGTCGCGGTGGCGGTCGCCGCCTCGGCGGCGGCGTGCTGGCTCATCACCAGGGACCGGCTCACCCAGCAGCTGGACGACACCCTCACCTCGGTCAACGCGGCCGACGCGAACATCTCGAAGCTGTACGCGTCCTGCCAGGGCCAGCCCCAGCCCCCCTTCTTCACGACGTACACCGTCCGGGTGATCACGGCGGCCGGCGACGTCTGCCACGTCCCGGGCAAGGCCAAGATCCCGGCGCAGCGGACGGATCTGCGGGTGGCCCAGGGGCAGTTGGGCAAGACCCTGTACACCACCCAGGACGAGAGCGGCGCCGAGATGCGGGTCTTCGACGTGCCCGCCTTCGACGGCGCCAACCGGCTCGCCGTCTCCATCGCCACCCCGATGGACCAGGTCACCCGCCCGCTCAACCAGCTCGCCCTGATCCTGCTGTTCGTCGCCGGGGCCGGCGTGTTCGGCGCCGCCAGCGCCGGCCTGTGGGTCGCCCGCGCGGGGCTGAAGCCCGTCGACCGGCTCACCGACGCCGTCGAACACATCGCCCGCACCGAGGACCTCGCCGTCCGCATCCCGGTGGACGGCGAAGACGAGATCGCCCGCCTCTCCCGCTCCTTCAACTCCATGACCTCCGCGCTGGCCGCCTCCCGCGATCTCCAGCAGCAGCTGATCGCCGACGCCGGCCATGAGCTGCGGACGCCCCTGACGTCGCTGCGCACCAACATCGACCTCCTGGTGCGCAGCGAGCAGTCCGGTCGGCCGATCCCGGCGGCGGACAGGGCGGCGCTGCTGGAGTCGGTGAAGGCGCAGATGGGGGAGCTGGCGGCGCTGATCGGCGACCTTCAGGAGCTGTCCCGCCCGGTGCGCGGGCAGGCCGCCGTCGAGGTGGTCGCCCTGCACGACATCGTCGGCTCGGCGCTGGCCCGCGCCCGGCTGCGCGGCCCGTCCCTGACCATCACCGCGGACCTCGACCCCTGGTACGTACGCGCCGAGCCCGCCGGGCTGGAGCGCGCGGTGGTCAACCTCCTCGACAACGCCGCGAAGTTCAGCCCGACGGGCGGCTCCGTCGAGGTCCGGCTGGCGGGCGGCGAGCTGACCGTCCGGGACCACGGCCCCGGCATTCCGCAGGACGAGCTGCCGCATGTCTTCGAACGGTTCTGGCGCTCGCCGTCCGCACGCAGCCTGCCCGGCAGCGGGCTGGGCCTGTCGATCGTGGCCCGTACGGCGGAACAGGCGGGCGGCGCCGTGCGGTTGCGGTCCGCGGACCTCGGCGGCACGGAGGCGGTGCTGACCCTGCCGGGCGCGGCGACGCCGCCTCCGGAGACGCCGGAGATGCCGGAGCCTCCGGCGCCGCCGCAGCGGGAGCCGTAGCCGTAGCCCCGGCCCGCTCCGGCCGCCTCTCGGCTACTTCTTCGCGGCATCCCCGAACGGCAGGTTCCGCCCCGCCATCTTGGCGCGGATGCCGTCCCGCTCGACGGAGATGTCGAGCAGCCGGACATCGCCCGGAGTCTTCGGCAGCCGGAAGGAGAGCGAGAGCTGGTCGGCGAGCTGCGGCTTGGTCAGTCCGGTCAGGGCGCCGAGGATCTTCGGGTCGATGCCGACCTTCTCCAGCAGCCAGGGGTGGTCGACGACCACGTCCACGAGGTTGACCTGCATCAGCTTCTCGATGAAGCGCGGCGAACCGGTCAGCTCATGCAGCTTCTCCTCGCTGCGCAGCGCGTCGTCGATGTACCGCTGGGGAATGCCGATGCGCTGCGCGATGGCCGGAATGCTCAGCATCGCCTTCACCTTGGCGGCCTCCCGGCTGAGCTGGGCGGCGGTCTTGCGGGTCAGCCGGAGGCCTTCCTCCTTGCCGGTGCCGGGGCGGTAGACGGCGACATCGCCGATGTCGAGACGCATCCGGCTGATGTCGGTGGAGATCCCGCGGTCGCCGGCCCGCTGAATGCGCGCCTCGGCCCGTACGCGCAGCTGGTGGCCGGCGATCGGCAGCTGGCCCACCGCGCGGACCGCATTGGGGCCCATCTCGCTGAATTTGACCTGGGAGGCGCCCAGTTCGCGATTCATGTCGTCGAATGCGAGCAGCACGCTGCCGTTCATGCTGCCGATCGTGGCGCCCTTGATGGAGGTGGGCAGATCGCCGTCGATACGGATGTCGTTCGCGGTCGCCGAGAACTTCGCCAGCGAGACCCGGTCGGCGGCCAGGTCGGGAATGGTGACGTCCACGTGGTCGAGGCGCTTGTCCAGGACCTGGGTGAGGAAGGGGAATCCCTCGATGGTGACTTCCGGATTGGCCGTCAGATGCAGGGATTCCTTCAGCTTTTCCTCGGTCTTGTTCTGCGCGTAGAGCACGGCGAACCGGTCGAAGAGGGCGAGGAATGCCGTACACACCAGGACGGCCACCAGCACCTTCGCGGTGATCGGGACGGCGGCGAAGCGGCTGACCCCCCGCTTCATCCGGCGGTGGTTCGGCGGCGTCCACGACTCCTCGTCCTCGTCGTCCGACCGCAGTCCGAGACCCAGCGGGTCATCGCTCTCGTCGCGTTCATTGAGGTAGGTGCGGCGGGCGATCCGGTACCCGGCCTCGGGCTCCGGCTCGGGCTCCGGCTCGGGGTCGGCGAGGGCGGCCAGATCCGCGTAGGGATTGACCTTTTCCAGCTTGCGGGTGTCGCCGCGGGTGTCGTCCGAAGCACCTGCTGCCGGGGAGTGCGGGTGCCGCTGAGGGGCGGACGACGGTGCGGGTGAGGGTATGCGTATGGGGGTTCGCATCCGCATATCCCACCACGAGCGGGACCCTTGAGTGCAACTCTTACCGGCAGTATGTGATGTACGCGAAAGATGCCCCGTCGACTTGGGGAAGATTTGTCGCGCGGGTGAGTCCCGCTGAACTGGCGTCAGGTCGTTCGTTGACCTGAGTCGTCGACACCCACCGTGCCTGTTCTCCGCGGCATTTCCCGCCGTTCGGTTTCCTTCCGCCCTTTCCTTCTCCGCGGGCACTTCGGTGTCTTCGGGGTTCGTTGGTCCCCTCCGGGCTTCTTCGGGGGATGGGCGCGCGTCGACGGAACAAGCGGCGCGGCCGGGGCGTTCCCGTGACGACCGACCGCACGTTCCGACATCTCGCGTAAAGGTGTATTCCATGATCGTCGTAACCGGGGCAACCGGAAACATCGGCCGCAGCCTTGTCAGCCGGCTGCTCGAGGACGGTGTGGCCGTCCGCGCGCTGACCCGCGATCCGGCCCGCGCCGGCCTGCCGGCCGAGGCCGAGACGGTCCGCGCGGACCTCACCGACGCCGCCTCCCTCGAACCCCTGCTGACCGGCGCCGACGCCCTGTTCCTCAATCTCGCCGCGGGCGGTCAGGAGGCCGCCGCCGCGGTGCTGGCCGCCGCGGCGAAGGCCGGCGTCCGGCGCGTCGTCCTCAACTCCTCGTCGTCGGTGACCGATACGCCCGCCGACGAGTCCAACTTCATCGCCCGGATGCACGCCTCCGTGGAGCGCGCGGTGCGCGACTCCGGCCTGGAGTGGACCTTCGTACGCGGCAGCAACTACGCCACCAACACCCTCGCCTGGGCCCCGGCGATCCGGGAGTCGGGCGTGGTGCGCGAGGCGCATCCGGGCGCGCAGGGCGTCCCCGTCCACGAGGCCGACCTCGCGGATGTCGCCGCCATCGCCCTGCTGGACCGCACCGGTGCCCACCTGGGCCAGGCCTATGCCGTCACCGGCCCGGAGCCGATGACCATGGCGGACCAGGTCGCCGAGATCGGCCGGGCGATCGGGCGCGAGACCCGCGTCGAGCAGATCTCCGAGGAGGCGGCCGCCGAGGCGATGTCCGGTCCGCACTTCCCCAAGGAGGCCGCGCTGGAGCTCGTCAGGCTCTTCGGCGGGTCGGTCGGACAGCCGCTCTTTCCCGTCTCGGACGCGGTCGAGCGCGTCACCGGACGTCCCGCCCGCACCTTCGCCCAGTGGGCGCGGGAGCACGCCGCCGACTTCTCCTGAGGTGGCCTGGTGTGTCCTGACGGGACCTGAACGCTTCTGACCGGTCCCGGCCGGTCCTGGCTGGTCCGCCGTTCCCAACGTCCGCACGGCGCGCGGGTGCGGAGCGGATGTGCCGTGTTTCACGGAAGGGTGCGGGGGACCGGCATCCGGCGCCACCATGGAGCCCACTGGCCGCGTGGATACGCTGGGCGGTCCACTGTCACGGGAATTGGGGAACAGCCGCAATGGCGATACGCAAGGACACGATGAAGGAACAGGTCTCCGCGGCGATAGCCCAGCAGGCCCCGGGGGACCGGGCGTTGGTGACATTCGCCACGGTCACGGGGCCCACCCCGTGGCTGACCAACGGGGTGCTGGGCCTGATCGGGCAGCTGCTGGTGAAGTACTACTTCGTCACGGTGACGGACCAGGCGGTCGTGCTGCACCGGCTGCACCGGCTCAGCCAGCGGCCGCAGGAGGTCGTCCACGCCATTCCGCGGGAACAGGCCCAGCAGGCGTTCTCGGACATCAACTTCAACCCGCTGTGGAGCTACGTCAAGATGGCGCTCCCCGGCGAGGCGGCGCCGGTCCGGCTGAACGTCCACCGCATCTGGCGGGGTGAGCTGGAGCAGCTGCTGGGCACGCTGGGAGTGTCGCAGCAGGGGTTCGCCGGCCAGCAGCCCGGTATGCCGCCGGTCCAGCAGCAGCCGGGGATGATGGCCCCGCCGCAGCAGCAGCCGGCCCTTGCGCCGCAGCAGGGGTACGCACCGCAGCAGGGGTACGCGCCGCAGGGCGCCCCGCAGCCGCAACAGGGCTACCAGCAGCAGCCCCAGCCGGGCTACCAGCAGCCCGCCCCGCAGCAGCCGCAGCCCGGCTATCAGCAGGCGCCGCAGCAGCCGGCCCCCCAGCAGAACCAGTACGGCTACCCGCAGGCCCAGCCCCAGCAGCCGGGTCAGCACCCGCAGCAGCCCGGCCAGTACGGCTACCCGGCCGCACCCGGTCAGCCGCAGCAGCCGGTTCACCCCCAGCAGCCCGGCTACCAGCAGGCCCCGCCGCAGCAGGGCAACCCGTACGGCGGCTGACCTCGCGCACCGACACGGCGCCCCCTGTACGGCCACTCGGGCCGGACAGGGGGCGCTTGGTATGGGCGGCACCGGGCGCAGGCACCCGGTCCGCGGGCGGGCTACTTCACCACGGTGATCCGGTCCGCCTTCGGCGGGTCCAGCGGGCCGGACGCCGAGGAGTGGGCCGTGAGGTAGGCGGTGAAGGCGTCCACGTCGGAGGGGCCGACGTACTTGTTCTTGGCCTCCTTGAAGACGGGGAAGCCGTCCCCGCCGCCGGCCAGGAACTCGTTCATCGCGACGCGGTAGGTCTTGGCCGGGTCGAGGGGCGTGCCGTTGAGCTTGACCGAGTCCTTGACGATGCGGTCGGCGCCGGACTTGGTCAGGTCCAGGGTGTAGGTCAGACCCTTGGAGACCTGGAGGATCTTGGGGGAGGCCTGGTTCGGGCCGCTGACCTGCTGCTGGAGGGCGGTCAGGAGCTGGGCGCCGGTGAGGTCGACGACGTTCATCATGTTGGTGAACGGCTGGATGGTGAAGGCCTCGCCATAGGTGACGACGCCGTCCCCTTCGGCCCCGGACGCCTTGTAGGCGAGGTCGGAGCGGATGCCGCCGGGGTTCATCAGGGCGAGCTGGGCGCCGCCCTTGTCGGCGGCCTGGGTGGCCTCCAGCTGGGCGTCGGAGATGACGTCACCGAGCGGCGATTCGGGGGTGGCGGCGCCGCGGCCGGCGATGTCGGCGGAGATGTGGCCGACGGGGCGGTTCGCGACCGGCGCGGCGAGCTTGTTCCAGCGGGCGATCAGCGACGTCATGTCCGCGGCCTTGGGCTGGGTGCGGTCCACGACGTGGTTGACCGCGCCGGGCGCCTTGACGCTGGTGCGCACGATGTCGTGGGTGCGCCGGTCGTAGGTGAGGGTCGTGTCGGTGTAGAGCTTGCCGTAGGAGGCGGCTGAGGTGACGGTGCGCGGGCGGCCGGACGGGTCCGGGATGGTGCAGGCGTAGGCCTGGTGGGTGTGGCCGGTGACCAGGGCGTCGACCTTGGGGGTGACGTGCTTGGCGATCTCGGTGATCGGGCCGGAGATCCCGTCGCCCGGTCCGGGGCTGTCGCACTTGTAGTTGTACGAGGTGGAGGCGGGCATGCCGCCTTCGTGGATCAGGGCGACGATCGCCTTGACGCCCTGCTTGTTCAGCACCTTGGCGTACTTGTCGATCGTCTCGACCTCGTCGTGGAACTTCAGGCCCTTGATGCCCTCGGCGTTGACGATGTCGGGGGTGCCCTCCAGCGTCACGCCGATGAAGCCGATCTTGACGCCCTTGCGCTGCCAGACGGTGTACGGCTTGAGCAGCGGCTTCCCGGTCTTCTCGTCCGTGACGTTGGCGGTGAGGTAGGGGAAGCCGGCGCCGGCGAACTTCTTCCCGTCCTCGTAGCAGCCGTCCTTCGGATGGCAGCCGCCCTTCTGCAGCCGCGTCAGCTCCACCCGGCCCTCGTCGAACTCGTGGTTGCCGACCGAGGTGACGTCCAGGCCCAGCTTGTTCATGGCCTCGACGGTCGGCTCGTCGTGGAAGAGCCCGGACAGCAGCGGGCTGGCGCCGACGAGGTCGCCGGCCGCGGCGGTGATGGAGTACGGGTGCCCCTTGCGGGCCGTACGGAGGGACTGCGCCAGGTACTCGACGCCGCCCGCCGGGACGCTCTTCTTGGTGCCGTCGGGCTGGAGCTCCTCGACGGTGCCGGACGAGCCCTGCGGCGGTTCGAGGTTGCCGTGGAAGTCGTTGAAGGAGAGAAGCTGCACGTCAACCGTGCGGCCGGGCCGCTGATGCGCGCTCTGGGCCCCGGCGGGCAGGGCCGTCGCGGTGACCCCGATGGCGGCGGCCAGTACCGCGGCCCCGGCCGTCAGTCCGACCGTCAATCTGCTTGCCGGCCGCCGCCGTTGAGGTGTGGATGGCATGGGTTCCCCTCCTGGATGGTCTGAGCGGTCGGCAGCATAAGGTCAACGCGCGTAGCGCAACAGGGGGGAACGGTTACGGGCAGGCGAATCCCGTTCGCCACTCTGGCTCCGGCCGCCCCGCCGACCGCTCTGCTCCCGCTGCGCGACGCCGTGGGCGACGCCCGCGTCGTGGCCGCCGGATCCGCGACACGCCAGGCCCACGAACCGGCCGCGCCCCTTCCGGACCTGCGCGCCGAGGGGCCGGGCGCGGTACGGGCCCGGCTCGGCCCGCCCGCGGCCAGGACCCGCCTGATCGGGCCCGACGCCGACCCGGCGGACAACGCCGCCCACTGCCTCTCCGGCGGGCCGTTCGCCGAGCGGTTCGACGACACCGGACATGTCCGCGACGACACCCCCGTGCGATTTCTCGCGCCCGACCACCCGGTCCCCGCCCCCGGGAGAGCCGTACGCTTCAGGCATGACTGACGCTGCACACGAGATGGGCCGGTCCGGCCGCAGGATTCAGGTGGTCGAGGAGCCGGCGCCGGAAGCGGCCGCGGCCGTGCTGGAGCTGATCGAGCGGGCCGCGCGGACGGACGGGCAGCCGGCCGTGTCCGAGCAGGGGCGGCTGCAGCTGCGGGGCGGCCGGCGGGAGGGCGTGCGGCATGTGCTCGTCCATGCGCTGGTGGACAACGAGGAGAAGCTGGTCGGGTACGGGCAGTTGGAGGACACCGACCCGGTGGAGGCGCCGGCCGCCGAGCTGGTCGTGCACCCCGCCTACCGCGGCCGCGGGCACGGCCGGGCACTGGGTACCGAGCTCCTGGCCCAGTCCGGGCGCCGGCTGCGGGTGTGGGCGCACGGCGGGCATCCGGCCGCCCGGCACCTCGCCCAGACCCTCGGCCTGACGATGTTCCGCGAGCTGCGTCAGATGCGGCGCTCGCTGGGCGATCTGATGCTGCCGGAGCCGCAGCTCGCCGAGGGCACTTCCGTACGGACCTTCCAGCCGGGCACCGACGACGCGGCCTGGCTGGAGGTGAACGCGGCGGCCTTCGCGCACCACCCCGAGCAGGGCTCGCTGACCCAGCGCGACCTGGACGCCCGCAAGGCCGAGCCGTGGTTCGACCCGAAGGGCTTCTTCCTCGCGGAGCGGGACGGCAGGCTGGTCGGCTTCCACTGGACCAAGGTGCATGCCGAGGAGGGCCTCGGCGAGGTCTATGTCCTCGGGGTGCGGCCGGGTGCGCAGGGCGGCGGGCTGGGCAAGGCGCTGACCGCGATCGGGCTGCGGCATCTGGCGGGGCAGGGCCTGCCGACCGCGATGCTGTACGTCGACGCGGACAATGTGGCGGCGGTGAGCGTGTACGAGCGGCTGGGGTTCGTCACGCACGAGACGGATCTGATGTACCGGTCGGAGACCTGAGGGACGGCGGGGACGGCGGGGCCCGCCGGGCGCCGGCTATCCGGTCTTCGGCCGGCCCGCGTCCCGCTGCGCCCGCCATTCCCGCGCCAGCATCGCGTAGATGACCTCGTCGGTCCATTCGCCGTCGAGGAACTCGTTCTCCCGCAGATGGCCCTCGCGGCGCATCCCCAGACGCTCCAGCACCCGGGCCGATGCGGTGTTCCGGCCGTCCAACTCGGCCTGGATGCGGTGCAGTTGAAGGTCCTCGAAGCCCAGCTTCAGCAGCGCGCGGCTCGCTTCGGTGGCGTAGCCGTGGCCGCCGTGACCGGGGTGGAAGACATAGCCGATGCCGCCCTGGCGGTGTTCGGCGCTGGTCCAGAAGAAGGTGACATCGCCGATCAGCCGGCCGCTCTCGCGGACGATGACGGCCAGGTTCAGGATGTCGCCGCTCTCGCGCAGGGTGGTGCGGGTCGTCTTGGTGGCGACGGCGGCGCGCGACTCCGCCTCCTCGTACGGGCCCCAGTAGAGGTAACGGCAGACCTCGGGCAGCCGCTGGTAGGCGTAGATCGCCTCGAAGTCCTCGGTACGGACCGGACGCAGCTCCAGGCGCTCGGTGCGTATGGGGTAGGCGGGGGTGTAGGGGAGCGGCGGCGGTGTGGTGGGGGTGTGAGGTGTGGTCACGCGGTCAGCGTACGCAGGGCGGGTGGCGGGCGCAGCCGACTTAGCGGGGCGGTAGCGCACGGCGGCGGAGGGTCCGCGACGGCCGCGGCTCGGGGACTACGGCGTGGTCGTTCCTGACCGGGCTGCGGGTTCCTGACCGGCCGTCGGCCCGGCGGCTGTGTGGCCGTGCAGATGGGCGTAGGTGCCGGCGCGGCCCAGCAGTTCCTCGTGGCGGCCGGATTCCACCAGCCGACCGTGGTCCAGGACGAGGATCCGGTCGGCGTCCGGCGCCAGCCGCAGATCGTGGGTGATCAGCAGGGTCGTCCGGCCGGACATCAGGCGGCGCAGCGGCGCGATCACCCGGCGGGCGGAGAGCGCGTCGAGGCCGGCGGTCGGCTCGTCCAGGACGAGCACCGGGGCGTCGCGCAAGAGGGCGCGGGCGATGGCGATGCGCTGGAGCTGGCCGCCGGACAACTGGGCGGCGCCCGGGGCGATATGGGTCGCGTAGCCGTCGGGGAGCGCGCCGATGAAATCGTGCGCGGCGGCGTCCCGTGCCGCCCGTACGACCTCCTCGTCGGTGGCGCCGGGGCGGCCGCAGGCGATGTTCTCCCGGATGGTGCCGTGCAGGACGAGCGTCTTCTGCGGGAGCAGGGTGAGGTGCTCGCGCAGGAATTCCAGGGGGAGGGCGTCGAGGCGGGTGCCGTCGAGCCGGATGTGGCCGGCGGCCGGGTCGTAGAAGCGCGGCAGGAGCTTGGAGACCGTTGACTTGCCGGCTCCGCTGGGGCCGGTGATCAGGACCAGTTCTCCCGGGCGGGCGGTGAAGGAGAGGTCGCGGAGGGCGTACGGGGCGGCGGCCGGGGCCGCATTCGCGGTGGCCGCGGCGTCCGTGGATCTGCCGGCGTCCGCGGCGGCCGGCCCGGGGTAGCGGAACCAGACGTGGTCGACGTCGAGGACGCCGCGGACCTGCCCGGGCGGCCGGGGCATGGCGGGAGGGCTGGACACGGCGGGCCGGGCCGCGAGGATCTCCAGCAGCCGCTCGGCGCCGGCGGTGGCGGCGGTGACGGTCAGTCCGAGCTGGCCCAGCGCCCGGACCGGCGGGTAGAGGTAGCCGAGGAAGGCGGCGAAGGCGAGCAGCTGCCCGAGCGTCATCCGGTCCTGGGAGATCTCCCAGGCGCCGAGCCCGATGACGGCCAGTACGCACACCGTCTCGAGCACCTCGACGAGCTGGGTGTACATCTCGCTCAGCCGGGCCCCGCGCACGGACGCGCGCATCCAGGCGCGGGCCTCCGTGCGCAGCCGCCGCTCCTCGTCCCGCCGCCGGTTGTACGCCTGGGTCAGCACGATGTTGCCCAGCGACTCCTCGACGACCGAGGTGATCGCCCCGTCGGCGACCCGTTCCTGCCGCGCCGCGGTCTTGATGCGGGCGGCGAACTGCCGGGCGGCCAGCCAGAACAGCGGCGCCAGGACGAAGGTCGCCAGCGCCAGGTCCCAGCGCAGGATGAGCGCGGCGGTGAAGAAGAAGAGCGTGCTGAACAGCGCGGATACGGTTCTGACCACCCCGGAGACGACCAACTGCTCGATGGCTTCGACGTCTCCGGTGAGGCGTTCGACGAGATCGCCCTGCCGGTGCCGCTGGAAGAAGTGCGGCGGCAGGTCCTGGACGTGGCCGAAGACTTGGGCGCGTAGCCGCATGACGAACCGCTCCGCCACCCAAACGGCCGTGGAGTTGCCCAGGTAACCGATGACGGCCCCGAAGGCCGCCACCCCCAGCCACTTCGCGGCCGGTCCCCAGAACGCGCCGAGCGACCCCTGCTGCAGGGCATGGTCGGTCAATTCGCCGAAGAGGAGAATGGCGGCGGTTTCCGCGAGGGCGGCGATCACGACGCAGACGCAGATCAGGACCAGCCATCGCCGGTCCCCTTTTACCAGCGGCCAGAAAGTGCGGAATGCCTGCCGGACGGACGCGCTTTTCGTTGTTTCGGCGGCGGCCGCCGGGGTTTCCAGAATTTCCTTTTCCTTGCCCCCGGTGAATTCGGGTGCCGGGAATTTCGGTACGGCGGTGAGTGCTCGCAGCCGTACCGTCGCCTGGTCGTCGTACGGAGACATCCGCCGCCGCGCTCCTCTTCCGTGGATCCGGTGGGCCGGTGGGGCCGGTGGCCCGGTGTGTCCCGTGAGCCCGGTGGATCCGTGTGTCGTGTGTCCGTACGGGGAGGCCCGGAGGCCGGCCCCGGCCCCACACCGGGGCCGGCCTCCGGAGGGCGTCGGCGTCAGCCGCCGATCACCCGGCGGTGGGCGCGCTCGACGGTGACGACCCGGCGGGCGCGGGCGGGACCGGTGGTCACCGTGTCGCAGTGCCGGGCGGGAACGCCGCGGTGGGCGGGCTCGGCGCGACGGGCCGGAACGGCGGCAATGATCTTGCGGAAGCTCATGAATTTCTCCGTTGTTCGTCAATTGGCTGAGGTTTTCCCGCCGCCGTTTTGTTGCTCTCCGGCGGCGACGAGGAAAACGTTACGGCAGAAAACCGAGCCGACGGGCCTTTTCCCATGAGGTCTTGCTTAATTAAGGATGAGGGCATTTCTCATACGTAACGGGCGATTTTACGTGGGCCTTATACTGGCCGCCCGCGGCGCCCGGGACCGCCGCCGGCCGGGCCGGAGCCGCCCGGCCCCGCGGGCCCCAACCCCCGGGAGTGGCCCCCCGCTTGCCTGTCCGCCATATCCGCGTTACCGGCGATTCAATATCGCTTGCGAGCATCGCTGAATGCAGCCCGCTGTGCCGAACGCACCGAACCCGAGGCTCCGCATCGCGTCGCCTCCAGGTTCCGACGAGCCTGGTTCCGACGCGCCTGGAATCGCCGGAGCGCGGAAGAATGGGACCATGAACCAGCAGTCGCGCGCTCAGGCCCAGGTCCAGCCCGAGACGCAGTCGCCGAAGCCGTCACCGGCCCCGGCCGAGGCCGCGGGGCCCTCGGTCCAGCCGTCGGTGGGCTCCATCGCTGCGCACCGCCCGAATGCCGTCCGTGGCACGCTCCCCGAGCTGGAGCCCGAGATGGACGCCGACCTCGACTCGTACGAGGAGACGGGTGTGCCCGGCGCCGACGGCGAGGAGCTGCCCAGCGGCCGCTTCCTGGACCGCGAGCGCAGCTGGCTGGCGTTCAACGAGCGGGTCCTGGAGCTGGCCGAGGACCCGGCGACCCCGCTCCTCGAACGGGCGAACTTCCTCGCGATCTTCGCCAGCAACCTGGACGAGTTCTTCATGGTCCGGGTGGCCGGTCTCAAGCGGCGGATAGCCACCGGAGTGGCCACCCGTTCCGCGTCCGGCCTCCAGCCCCGCGAGGTGCTGGACCTGATCTGGACGCGCTCGCGCGAGCTCATGGCCCGGCACGCCGCCTGCTTCCAGCAGGACATCGCCCCCGAGCTGGCCGAACAGGGCGTTCACCTGATCCGCTGGCCCGAGCTGACCGAGAAGGAGCAGGCCCGCCTGTTCACCCTCTTCCGCCAGCAGATCTTCCCGGTGCTCACCCCGCTGGCGGTGGACCCGGCGCACCCCTTCCCGTACATCTCGGGCCTGTCGCTGAACCTTGCCGTCGTCGTACGCAACCCGGTCAGCGGCCACGACCACTTCGCGCGGGTCAAGGTGCCGCCGCTGCTCTCCCGCTTCCTGGAAGCCGCCCCGCAGCGCTACGTCCCCATCGAGGACGTCATCGCCGCCCACCTGGAGGAGCTGTTCCCGGGCATGGAGGTGCGGGCGCACCACATGTTCCGCGTCACCCGCAACGAAGACCTCGAGGTCGAGGAGGACGACGCGGAAAACCTCCTCCAGGCGCTGGAGAAGGAGCTGATGCGGCGCCGCTTCGGCCCCCCGGTCCGCCTCGAGGTCGAGGAATCCATCGATCCCGGCGTGCTGGATCTCCTCGTACAGGAGCTGAAGGTTTCCGAGGCCGAGGTCTATCCGCTGCCCGGCCCGCTCGACCTGACCGGCCTCTTCGGCATCGGGGCCCTGGACCGCCCCGAGCTCAAGTACCCGAAGTTCGTGGCCGGCACCCACCGCGACCTCGCGGAGGTGGAGTCGGCGACCGCCCCCGACATCTTCGCCGCCCTCCGGGCCCGTGACGTCCTGCTCCACCACCCCTACGACTCCTTCTCCACCTCCGTACAGGCCTTCCTGGAGCAGGCCGCCGCCGACCCCGACGTCCTCGCCATCAAGCAGACCCTCTACCGCACCTCCGGCGAGGACTCCCCGATCGTCGACGCCCTGATAGACGCCGCGGAATCGGGCAAGCAGGTCCTCGTCCTCGTCGAGATCAAGGCCCGCTTCGACGAACAGGCCAACATCAAGTGGGCGCGCAAGCTGGAGGAGTCCGGCTGCCATGTCGTCTACGGCCTGGTCGGCCTCAAGACGCACTCCAAGCTGTCGCTCGTCGTCCGCCAGGAGGGCGAGATGCTGCGCCGCTACTCCCATGTGGGGACCGGCAATTACCACCCCAAGACGGCCCGGCTGTACGAGGACCTGGGACTGCTGACCGCCGACCCGCAGGTCGGAGCCGACCTCTCCGACCTCTTCAACCGGCTGTCGGGCTACTCGCGCCGCGAGACCTACCGCCGGCTCCTGGTCGCCCCCAAGTCCCTGCGGGACGGCCTGGTCCAGCGCATCACCAAGGAAGTCGCGCACCAGCGGGCAGGACGGCCCGCCTACGTCCGCATCAAGGTCAACTCCATGGTCGACGAGGCCGTCATCGACGCCCTCTACCGCGCCTCCCAGGCAGGCGTACCGGTCGACATCTGGGTGCGCGGCATCTGCGCGCTGCGCCCGGGAGTCGCCGGACTGAGCGAGAACATCCGCGTCCGCAGCATCCTCGGCCGCTTCCTGGAGCACTCGCGGGTGTTCGCCTTCGGCAACGGCGGCGAGCCCGAGGTCTGGCTGGGCAGCGCGGACATGATGCACCGGAATCTGGACCGGCGGATCGAGGCGCTGGTGCGGGTCACCGACCCGGCACACCGCGCCTCCCTCAGCCGCCTGCTGGAGACCGGGGTTTCGGACACCACGTCCTCCTGGCACCTGGGCCCGGACGGCGACTGGACCCGGCATGCGGTGGACGCGGACGGCGCGCCGCTGCGCAACGTACAGGAAATGCTCATTGACGCCCGGAGGCGCCGGCGTGGCCCAGCGACATGACCAGCCGACCGGAGGGCCGGCGGGTCTCATCGGTATCGGATACGAGCCCGGCGGGGCGCCCGGAGCCCGTGCCGCGGTGGTGGACGGGCCGGCGGGGGAGCCGTACGGCCCGTACGGGGACGGGGAATTGGGGGAGTTGGGGGACATGGGGGGCGCGGCCGGTTCGGGGGAGCCGGGGGAGTCCGGGGGGCCGGGGGCCGACGCCCGGACGGCCGGCGAGGTTCTGGCCGGCTACCTCCACCGCCGGTCCGCGGACTTCCTGCGCAGCCTGCGCCTGCACCGCGAGAGCGGCTCGGACGCCCAGGGTGCGGGCGAGGCCGCCGCGCTGCTGCGCAGCGCCGCCCGCCGCATCAGTGCCACGCTCTACACCTTCCAGCCGCTGACCGACGAGGCCTGGGCCGATCAACTCCGTGCCGAACTGGGCTGGTTGGCCGGCGCCCTGGCCCGCGAACACGCCTGTGCCGCCCGCCGCGAGCGCCTGATGACCGCCCTGCAACGCCTGACGACGCCGGCGAACACCCCCGCCGCCGACCCGGACGCCGAGAGCGCCCTGTCGGCAGGGGCCGCGCGGGCCGGAGCGCTGCTCGACCGGCAGCTCACCCTCGCCCGCACCCGCGCGCACTCCGCCGCGCTCCAGGCGCTGGGTTCCTCCCGCTTCCACGCCGTCGCCGACTCCGTCGCGGTACTCGCCTCCGAGGCGCCACTGGCCCACGCGACCGCCGACGTACCGGCCGCCGAGGCGCTGCCCCAGCTCGCCGAACAGGCCCACCGCCGCCTCACCGAGGCCGTCACCGCCCTCCCCCTCTCCCGCGCCGGCCACCCGTACAACGCCGATGCGCTGGCCGCCGACCACCGCCAGGACGCGCCCTGGCACCAGGCGCGGATGCTGGTACGGCTGAGCCGCTACGCGCAGGAAGTGATCGCGCCGGGGTACGACGACCCCCGCCTGGCCGATGCCGGCCGCGCGCTGGAACGTCACCGCGACGCCGCGGAGGCCGCCGCCGCCGCGTCCGCCGCCGCCCGTACCCCCCGCATCGCCCCGGCCACCGCGTACGCACTGGGCGTTCTGCACGCCGACCAGCGTCACGAGGTGGAGGCGGCCCGCTTCACCTTCGGCCGGGTGTGGCTGTCGCACGCCAGGGGAGGCGGGCGCTATGACCGGTGAACCGGTGATCCGGGCGGCGGGGTGCGTGCTGTGGCGGCGAGCGGCGGCCGGCGGCGGGCTGGAGATCGCCCTCGTCCACCGCCCCAAGTACGACGACTGGTCGCACCCCAAGGGCAAACTGAAGCGCAGCGAGGACGCCCTGACCGGTGCGGTACGCGAGGTGTCCGAGGAGACCGGCATGACCTGCGCCACCGGCCCCGAACTCCCCACCCTCCGCTACCTGGTCGGCTCCCGCCCCAAAGAGGTCCGCTACTGGGCGGCCGAGGCCACCGGCGGCACCTTCGTACCGAACAGGGAGGTGGACCGGATGCTGTGGGTCACCCCCGCCGCAGCCCGCCACTGTCTCACCCAGCCCAGGGACAAGGAGCTGGTGGACGCGCTCCTCAGCGCCCTCCATATGACGGGGGAGACGCGCTGACGCCGGAGTGGGTGAGCGGGGCCGGGCGGCCGGAGGCGGGGGTCACGACCGTTCTTCGAGGATCTTCTTGAGGGTCGCGAGTTCGGTGTCGACCAGGGCGACCTGCTTCTGGAAGAACTCCTCGGTGAAGGACGGCGGCCGGAAGAACGTGATCATGAATTCGGCGCCGTCGCGGTTGGGGACCACGCGGGCCGGCACGCTCCAGGAGGCGGTGTCGTCGAGGTAGTCGTGGTCGAGGATGCCGAGTTCGGCGTCGGCCCGCAGGCGGAGCTTGCCGGGGCCCATCGGGGTCGACATCCCCCACCAGTCCGGGTCGTTGGTGGGCTCGATCGACTGGATGTTGACCACGGCCCACCGGGGCCAGTTCGCGAGGTCGGCGAGGAAGCCGAAGACCTCGGCGAAGGGGCGGTCGATGCTGACGGTCTTGGTGACGGAGGAGATGATGCTCATGTCGTTTCCTCGGGTGTGTGGTGGTGCGGCGGGGGGTGGGCCTCGCCGACCAGGCGCCGGATCCACGCCTCCAGCTGCCCGCGCTGGTCGCTGCCGAGCGAGCCGAAGTAGTGGGCGTCGTTGCGGTCGGCGATCTCGGCCAGGACCGGCACGAGGGCGCGGCCCTCGTCGGTCAGTACGAGCCGTACCGTGCGCCGGGAGGCGGGGTCGGGCTCGCGCCGGATCAGCTGCTTGGCCATGAGACGGTCGACCAGCCGGGAGACGGCTCCGGGATCGATGTCCATATGGGAGGCCACCGCCTTGGTGGTGTCCTGGCCGTGGAAGACGCTCACCATCACTCCCCATTGGGAGACGGTGACGCCGTGCCGGCCCAGTTCCGTCTCGAACCGGCCGTGGACCTCGTCGGACAGCCGGCGAAGCCAGTAGCCGAGGTGGTCATGGAGTCCGCTTGTGCTGCTCACCCCTCCATCGTGAATGTCACGGCAACTCTTGTCAAGACAACTGTTTGCCCGAGGTGTGCCGGACGGGGCCCGCGGGTGGCGTCCCGCGGGCCCCGCCCGTGCGTCAGGCGTTCCCGTCCTTGTCCGGCCGGAGCATGGTGTTCACCGTGAGGGCGGCCGCTATGACCAGGGTGCGCAGGGGTTCCGGCAGCGGGCGCAGGACCTGGAGGTGGTAGAAGTCCGAGCCGCCGATGATGTCCAGGACGATGTCCAGCACCCCCCGGCCGATCCGGGCCACCTCGGCGCCGGTGTGATCGGTGATCGTGAAGGTGAAGGCGTACCAGCCCTCCGCCTTGATCTGGCCGAGGGTCTGGCCGCCCGCGATCAGGTCGAAGCTGACGTGGCCGATCACCGTGTCCTGGACGATCTCGCCGACCGGCGTCCCGTCCGGGCGCTCGACGGCCACCCGGGACTTGACCACCTTGACGCCTCGGCTCAGCACCAGGAACGGCACTCCCGCGGCATCCCGGATCTCGAACTTCCGCGAGAGATAGCGGTCCATGGAGCTGACGAACCGCAGCGCCTTGCGCGCGGCGTTCTGGCCGGTCTCGGCGACCGAGCCGACCTCGTTGCCGTTGCGGTCCCGGATTCCGTAACTGGTGGTGATGTCCACCCACTTGAAGTCCTGCTCGACCAGCAGCAGATCGGCCGAGAGCAGCGCCTCGGGGCCGGGCCCGCCGCCCATCTGCGGGTGGGGCTGCTGGAACTGCTGCGGGAACTGCTGTGGTTGCTGCTGCGGGAACTGCTGCGGTGCCTGCTGCTGGGGGACCTGGGCCGGCGGGTACGGCTGCTGGGCCTGCGGTGCGTACGGCTGCTGGATCTGGGCCGGCGGGTAGCCCTGCTGCTGAGCGGGAGCCTGCGGGTAGGGCTGCTGGGCCTGGGCCGGAGCCGGTGCGTACGGCTGCTGGGCCTGGGCCGGCGGGTAGCCCTGCTGCTGAGCGGGAGCCTGCTGAACCGGCGCCTGAGGATAGGCCTGTTGCGGCGGTACCGCGGCCTGAGCCGGAGCGGGTGCGGGGACGGGCGTCGCCTGGGTGTGCTCGGTCCAGCGATATCCGTCCCACCAGCGCAAAACCGGTGTGCCGTAAGGGTCCTGGTACCAGCCTTGGGGAACCGCGTTCTGCGTCACGGCGGCAACCCTAGCCACCGGCATTATCGAACGTCGAGGCGAGGGGGGATGCCGACGCGGACGACGTTCATGCCGGCCGGGCCGAAGCACCCCCGCTCGGCGGGGCCGTTGAGGCCGCCCCTGCAGGGTCTGCCGGGTTCGCCGCGGCGACCGCGGTGGAGTACGCCTCCAGGGCGGATCGTGGCGTGCGCCCGAGCAGCTCGCGCAGCGCGTTGGGTCCGACGCCCGTGCCGTCCAGGAAGCCGGCGGCGATGGCGGAGTACGTCCCCACCAGCATCGGCACCTGGAAGGGCAGGGCTTGGCCGGCCGCGATGATCGCCTCCCGGGTGCGGCCGAGCGGGCCGGGCCGGTACGAGCCGCCGACCGCGGCCGCCAGTTCGGCGCCGCCCAAGGGCTCCTCGCCGACGAGTTCGTGGACGCGCCCGGCGTGCCGCTGCGGCGCGGTCACCACGCGGGCCGCCACCTCCGCGAGATCTTCCCGGGCCACGGCGGCCAGGCGCCCGTCGCCCAGCGGCGCGGCGATCGTGCCGTCCGGGCCCGGAGGGGCGATGGCGGCGAGGAACTCGGCGTACAGGCCGTTGCGCAGGATCGTCCATTCCAGGGAGCTGCGCCGGATCCGGCGTTCGGTCCAGCGGTGGGCGAGTGCGTACGCCAGGTGGTCGCCGTCGCCGCTGAGGCTGGTGTAGACGAGGTGCCGTACGCCCGCCTTCTCGGCGGCGGATATGGCCGCCTCGTGGCGGGCGCGGACGGCGTCGTCCTCCCCGTACCCGGCGGAGATCAGCAGCATGGTGTGCACGCCGGTGAAGTCGAGCGAGGCCGGGTCGTCGAAGTCGACGCGGCGTTCGGCCGGGGAGCGGGGGGTGCGGGTGCCGAGCAGCACATCGTCGCGGTGCGCCAGTTTCGCGGCGACGAGCTGTCCGAGAGCGCCCGCGGCGCCGGTGATCAGAATCATGGGAACGTCCTCCTGGGCGGTGTGGTTCCATCCTCGGCGGAGGCACTGGATCGCATAAGGAGGCACTTTGATGTCAGCAGGGCACACCGCGGTAACCGCCCCGGTGGCCGCCGGGCAGCCCGTGATCTCCTGCGACACCCCGCAGGACGAGTGCGGGGTCCGGGACGTACTGGACCGGCTCGGCGACAAGTGGTCCGTCTATGTCGTGGTCGAACTCGCCGCGGGGGTACGCCGTTTCAAGGAACTCCAGCGCGTCATCCCCGGCGCCATCTCCCAGCGCATGCTCACGCTCACCGTCCGCCGCCTGGAGCGCGACGGGCTGGTGAAGCGCACCGTGTACCCCACCATCCCGCCGCAAGTGGAGTACGAGCTGACCGAGATGGGCCACAGCCTCACCCACCTCGTCAAGACGCTCGCCGACTGGTCGATCACCCACCGCCCGGCCGTCGCTGCCGCGCGCGAGGCATGGGACGCGGCGCATCCGGACGCGGGCATCCGCTGACCCTCGGGCCCGGCGCGGGGCGGGCGCCATAAGGGCAGGGGACCGGCCCGTGCGGGCAGGTCCCCTGCAGTAGGAAGTTTCCGGGATCCCCGGTGACCGAATGATCAGTAGCCGCCGTATCCGCCGCCGTAGCCGTATCCGCCGCCGTAGCCGTATCCGCCGCCGTAACCGTGGCCGCCGTATCCATAGCCGCCACCGAATCCGAGGCCGTAGATGACGATGTAAGGGCCGTATCCGCCGCCGTAGCAGTCCCCCCAGTCCCAGTCGTCGTCGCACCACGGGTGCGAGGAGGCGTGTGCCGGTGCGGTTGCCGGTGCGTCGGTGGTCGCCGCGCTCGCGGCGCCGGCCCCGGCCAGCACAAGGAAGGGCACGGCACACAGTGCTGCGGCAATGCGGTGAGTCCTGGTCTTCGCGCGCATGATGTCCCCTCTCGGGGCTGACAGGTTGCCGATTCATCGGCGTATCAATGTGGAGTTCTCCTTGGGAGTTCTCCTGGGCCTCACCGTTGCGCGCCAGGAACGCGCGAGACCCGGCGCACCGGGCGGGGCGACTTCGCAGGACTCGGACCTGCTGCGCTGGCACCTCCGCAATCGCGATATTGCAGTCTCAAACAGATGCCTCTTCCGAGCGTAGGCACGGGCCCCGACAAGGTCAAACATATGCAATTCGGATATGTCCGGTCACGGTCCGGAGCCGGTCGGTGCCCTTCGTCGGAGGCCGCGCCCGGACCCTCCCCACGGTGCCGACGTCGCCCGTCCCTGCCGAACTGCGGCCGATTTCCGGGGACTTCGTGCCACGGGCGCCGGCGCACCGGGCGGGCCCCTGACCGGCCGGGGCGGGCCGGTCAGGGGGCGGCCGCTCAGCGTCGGCGCAGCGACGCGTCCGCCACGGCCGGCGGGACGTAGTAGTTGTCGGCCCGGTTGAGGTCCGTACCCGGCGGGACGATTTCGTCGATGCGGTCGAGCACGTCCGCGGTCAGGGTGATCTCGGCGCCGTCCAGCAGGCTGGTGAGCTGGTCGAGGGTGCGCGGGCCGATGATGACGGAGGTGACCGCGGGGTGCGACCGGACGAAGGCGGTCGCGAGGTGGGGGAGGGTGAGGCCGGCCTCGGCCGCGACCTTCGACAGGGCGGCGACCGCCTCGGCCTTGCGGGCGTTCTCCGGGATGGCGAGGTCGAACTTCTGCGACTCCATCCCGGCCCGGGAGCTGACCGAGAGGTCGCGGCCGGAGAGCCAGCCCGCGCTGAGCGGGCCCCAGGTCAGCACCCCCATGCCGTAGCGCTGCGCGGTCGGCAGCACCGCGTTCTCCACGCCGCGCGCCAGCATCGAGTACGGCGGCTGCTCGCTGCGGAAGCGGACGTGACCGCGGCGCTCGGCGGTCCAGTGGGCCTCGACGATCTGCTCGGCGGGGAAGGTCGAGCAGCCGACCGCCCGTACCTTGCCGGACCGTACGAGGTCGGAGAGCGCGCCGAGGGTCTCGTCGATGTCGGTGGTGGGGTCGGGGCGGTGCATCTGGTAGAGGTCGATGTAGTCGGTGCCCAGCCGGCGCAGGCTGTCCTCCACCGCGCGCATGATCCAACGCCGGGAGCTGCCCCTGTGGTTGGGGTCGTCGCCCATCGGGCTGACGGCCTTCGTGGCCAGGACGACGTCCTCGCGGCGCCCCTTGAGCGCCTTGCCGACGATCTCCTCGGACTCGCCGGCGGCGTAGACGTCCGCGGTGTCGACGAAGTTGATGCCGGCGTCCAGCGCGCGGTGCACGATCCGTACGCAGTCGTCGTGGTCGGTGTTGCCCCAGGCGCCGAGCATCATCGCGCCCAGCGCGTACTCGCTGACCGAGATGCCGGTGCCGCCGAGGATCCTGCGCTTCATGAGTCGCTCCTTATGCGAGTTCTCAGGGCCGTTGCCGGGGCCGGTGGGGCGTACGCGGTGTCCCTGAGGCGTGTGCACCACCTTGCTGGCCGGGCGCGGAGGGGGCCAGGCCCGTCGCAGCCTGGGTCCGGCGGAACCACCCTTCCGGCGGTGCGCCGCATACTGGGGGGATGCTGTACGCGGAAGTCGAGATCGGCTCGTTCCTCAAGGCGCGCCGCGCGGCGCTCGATCCGGCCGGGCTCGGCCTGCCCGGGGGGATCAACCGCCGCCGGGTGCGTGGGCTGCGGCGCGAGGAGGTCGCCCAGCTCGCCGGCATCAGCGTCGATTACTACACCCGCATCGAGCAGGGGCGGGCGAACGCGATCTCGGATTCCGTGCTGGATGCGATCGCGCGGGCGCTGCGGCTGACGGACGGGGAGATCACGTATCTGCGGAACGTGGCCGCGCCGCGGCGGCGGGGCGACGGCGATGCATGTGCGCCGGGGGCCGTTGTGCCCGGTCAGACCGTACGGCCCGAGATCCGGCAGCTGCTGGACGCGATGGCGGACACGGTCCCGGCCATGATCATCGGGCGGGGTATGGACATCCTCGCCTGGAACGGTCTCGGCGGCCGGGTCGCCTTCGACCTCGAAATGCTGGAGCCCGGCCGGCGCAATTCGGCGCTGCTGGTCTTCCTCGACCCCGAGGCGCGCGGCCTGCACCCGGACTGGCAGCGGATCGCCGACGAGGTCGTGGGCAATCTACGGGCCGAGAGCGGCCGCAACCCCGACGACCCCCGGGTCTGCGAGGTCGTCACCGAACTCCTCGAGCGCAGTGCGGACTTCCGGCGGGTGTGGGAGGCGCAGGCGGTGAGCGAGTGCCTGCGGGGGACGAAGCGCATCGTGAACCCGGTGGTCGGCGAGCTGGTCGTGACGTTCGAGAGCTTCCGGCTGACCACGGACGCGGATCAGGTGCTGGTGACGTACAGCGCGCCGCGGGGTTCGGACACCGAAGCGCGGCTGCGGGATCTGGCGGAGGTGGTGGCGCGGGAGCCGGGGGCCGAGGAGCGCGGGACGTACGGGCGGGGGCGGCGCGCGCCGGGGGAGCCGGTGGGTCTCAGCGCCGCGGCGCCAGCGCCTCCCACCGCACGGTGACCTCCCCCTGACGGCGGCGCCGGGGGTCCCCGGTCAGCGGCCAGTCGGCCGCCAGGGACCGTACGGCGGCGAGCCAGCGCTGCCGGGCGCCCAGCGCGGTCAGCGGGGCGGCAGCCGCCCAGGCGCGGTCGAAGTCCCGCAGGAACGCATGCACCGGCTCGCCCGGGACATTGCGGTGGATCAGCGCCTTCGGGAGGCGTTCGGCCAGGTCGGAGGGGGTGTGGAGGGAGCCGAGCCGGGTGGCGAAGGTGACCGTACGGGGCCCCTCGGGGCCCAGCGCGACCCACACGTGCCGGCGCCCGATCTCGTCGCAGGTGCCCTCGACCAGCAGCCCGCCGGGCGCCAGCCGCGCGCACAGCCGCTGCCACACGGCGGCCACCGCGTCCTCGTCGTACTGCCGCAGCACGTTCGCGGCCCGGATCAGCACCGGCGCGCGCCCCGGCCCGCCGGGCAGCGGCACCTCGAAGCCGCCGTGGACGAAGTCCAGCCCCGGCCGCTCGTACGGCTGGGCGGCCGCCACCCGCGCCGGTTCGATCTCGATGCCGACCACCCGGGCGTCCGGCCGGACCGTACGGAGCCTGCCCAGCAGCTCCACCGCGGTCCAGGGCGCGGCGCCGTAACCGAGGTCGACGGCGACGGGGTCGGCGGCGCGGCGCAGCTCGGCGCCGTGTTCGGCGGCTATCCAGCGGTCCATGCGGCGCAGCCGATTGGGGTTGGTGGTGCCGCGGGTGACCGTGCCGACGGGCCGGGCCGGGGCGGCGGGAACCGAGGCGCGCGGGGTGGTGGGGGCAACGGAGGTGCGGCGGGCCATGGCATCGAGAGTACGGGCCGTGGGCGCGCCGCCCGGCGAGAGGTCACGCTTTGGCAAAGTGCCCGGAGAGTGCGCCGGACGGAAATGGATGGGCAAGCTCCGTTGTTGGACGGGGGCGGAGGCGTACAGACCGCCCGGCCTAGGAGGTAGCTCGCAGTGAGCCCATACGTTTCCCGGCTCCGCAGCCGGCACGGGGGTCCCCCCGCGCCGTCCAGGCGTGGCGGCGGCCAGCTCTCCGGGCAGACGCGGCTCCGGCTGCCGGGCGTCCCGCGCCGCCCGCGCCGCGTGGCGATGCTCAGCGTGCACACCTCCCCGCTGCATCAGCCCGGCACGGGCGACGCCGGCGGAATGAACGTCTACATCGTCGAGCTGGCCAAGAAGCTCGCCGCGATCAACATCGAGGTCGAGATCTTCACCCGCGCCACGACGGGCACCCTCCCGCCCGCCGTCGAGCTGGCGCCGGGCGTGCTCGTGCGGCATGTGGACGCGGGCCCGTACGAAGGCCTCGCCAAGGAAGAGCTGCCCGCCCAGCTCTGCGCCTTCACCCACGGCGTGATGCAGACCTGGGCCGGCCACCGGCCCGGCTACTACGACCTGGTCCACTCCCACTACTGGCTCTCCGGCCACGTCGGCTGGCTGGCCGCGGAGCGCTGGGGCGTACCGCTGGTGCACGCCATGCACACCATGGCCAAGGTCAAGAACGCCGCCCTCGCCGTCGGCGACACCCCCGAGCCGGCCGCCCGGGTGATCGGCGAGACGCAGGTCGTGCGCGCCGCGGACCGCCTGATTGCGAACACCGCCGAGGAGGCGGATGAGCTCATACGGCATTACGAGGCGGAGCCCGGCCAGGTCGCGGTGGTGCATCCGGGGGTCAATCTGGAGCGGTTCCGGCCGCTGACCGGCGAGGTAGCGGCCGCCGGGTCCGCCGACGGCACGGGCGGCTTCGACGGCTCCGGCGTCGCCGAGAGCCGGGCCGCCGCCCGCGCCCGCCTCGGCCTGCCGCAGGACGCGGTCATCCCGCTCTTCGCCGGCCGCATACAGCCGCTGAAGGCCCCCGACATCCTGCTGCGCGCGACCGCCGCCCTACTGGACGCGGACCCCGCGCTGCGCTCCCGCCTCGTCGTTCCGGTGGTCGGCGGGCCCAGCGGCAGCGGTCTGGCCAAGCCGGAGGGGCTGCAGAAGCTGGCCGCGCGGCTCGGCATCGCGGACATCGTGCAGTTCCGTCCGCCGGTCGGTCAGGAGCAGCTCGCCGACTGGTACCGCGCGGCATCGGTGCTGGTCATGCCCTCGTACAACGAGTCATTCGGGCTGGTCGCGATAGAGGCCCAGGCGTGCGGCACGCCCGTCGTCGCGGCCGCGGTCGGCGGTCTCCCGGTGGCCGTACGGGACGGCGTCAGCGGCTTCCTCGTCGCCGGCCACGACCCGGCCGACTACGCCCGCGCGCTCGCCCGCTTCGTGGCGGACCCGGCGCTGTCGACCCGGATGGGCGTCGACGCCGCCCGGCACGCCCAGTCCTTCGGCTGGGACACCGCCGCCGCGGCGACCGGAGACGTCTACACCGCCGCCATGCAGGAACACCGCCGTCACCTACGATCCCTGCATGGGTGAGATCACGGGTGGTGTGGGCGGCGGGGCGATGACCCCGGTCGAGGTCGTCGAGAGCACGCTTCGCGATGCCGAGCTGGAGTGGGAGTCCCCGTCCGACGGCACCTACGTCATCAAGCTCCCCGGCACCCGCAAGCTCTCGACGACCTGCTCGCTGATCGTCGGCAAGCACTCCCTCTCCATCAACGCCTTCGTCGTCCGCCACCCGGACGAGAACCACGAGGCGGTCCACCGCTGGCTCCTCGAACGCAACACCCGCCTCTACGGCGTGAGTTACGCCATCGACAAGCTCGGCGACATCTACCTCGTCGGCAAACTCCCGCTCGCCGCCGTCACCCCCGACGAACTCGACCGCATCCTCGGCACGGTCCTGGAAAACGCCGACGGCAGCTTCAACACCCTGCTGGAGATGGGCTTCGCGACGGCGATCCGCAAGGAATACGCCTGGCGGGTGGCGCGCGGCGAGTCGACCCGCAATCTGGACGCGTTTGCGCATCTGACGGGGCGGTCGTCCGCGTAACGGAGTGGCTGTCCGAGCGACGGGGTGGACTCCCGCGCGACGGTTCCTCCAGCTCGGCTGGGACCGGCCGGACGGCCGACTGAGCGACGGCCCGGGCGCCTACGGCGTGCCGGGGCCGCCGGCCTCGCGGGCGCCCGGTGCGATCACCCCACCGTCTCCGAAGTCACCGACGTCGCTGAAGTCGCCGAAGGGGCCCCCGCGCCCTTGGCGTTCTCCGGACCCGCCCCGTTCTCGCCGTCCTCGCCGTTCTCCACGTTTGCGACGTTCTCCCCGTGCGGCCCCTGCTCCGCGTCCTCCGTCGTGGGCCGCCCTCCGGCAACCGCCCCCGTAGGGGCCCGGTCCGGCAGTCCGCGCAGCAGCACCCCGTAGCCCACGGCCGCAACGGTGCCGACGACGGCGCAGGCGCCCCACAGCGCATCGGCCCCGAAGCGGTCGATCACGACGCCGCCGAGCAGCGGGGCCGTCAGGGAGGCGATGGACCAGGAGAGGGCGTACATGCCCTGGTAGCGGCCGCGGCCGTGGAGGGGGGAGAGACGGACCACCAGGCCCATCTGGGTGGGGGAGTTGATGATCTCGCCGAGGGTCCAGACGGTGACCGCGACCGCGTACATGGCCACCGAGCCGGCCAGCGCGGTCAGCCCGAATCCGTAACCGGCGAGCAGGGACGAGCCGATCAGTAGCATCGCGGGGCTGCGGTGTTCGATGAAGCGGGTGACCGGGATCTGGAGCAGGACGACGAGTACGCCGTTGACCGCGATCACCATGCCGAAGTCCGCGCTGGAGAAGCCGTCCTGACCCATCGACACCGGCATCGAGACGTACGCCTGCTGGAAGAGGAGGGCGAGGAGGAGGTTGAGGCCGACGACGGTCATGAAGCGGCCGTCGCGCAGCACGGTCAGCATGGAGACCTGGTCGGGCCCGGCGCCCGAGGGCGCGTCGGAGGAGCGCGGGGCCGTCTCCGGCCGGGACTCCGGGAGCTTGAAGAAGACCACCAGGGCGCAGGTCAGCACGAGGGTGGACTCGCCCAGGAAGAGGGCCAGATAGCCGTGTGCGGCGATGAGTCCGGCGGCGGTGGAGGAGACGGCGAAGCCGAGGTTGATGGCCCAGTAGTTGAGGGAGAAGGCCCGCACGCGGTCCTCGGGGGCGACGATGTCGGCCATCATCGCCTGTACGGCGGGGCGGGAAGCGTTGGTCGCCATGCCGACCACGCCCGCCACCGCGGCGATGGCGACCGGGTCCTCCATGAAGCCGAGCAGCGCCACGGACGCCGCCGTCGACAGCTGCGCGATCAGCATCGTGGGCCGGCGGCCCAGCCGGTCCGTCAGCACTCCGGCGCCGATCGACGAGACCACGCCGCCGAGGCCGTAGAGCGCGCCGACCAGGCCCGCGTACGAGGCGGAGTAGCCGCGTTCGAGGGTCAGGTAGAGCGCCAGGAAGGTGGCGACGAACGCACCCAGCCGGTTGATCAGGGTGCTCGTCCACAGCCACCAGAACTGGCGGGGGAGCCCGGCGACGCTCTCCGTGGCGGCTTGCCTCAGACGGGTGAGGGGAGGGACGGAAGGAGACGCGGACATGACAGTTCCCCCGGATGGCGTGCCGCCCGTAGGCGAGCGGTGGATGGCGGTGGCGCGGGCGGATGCAAGAGCTGCGATGCGGTGGTGGAGGCAGTGGTGCGGGGCGAGTGGTGCGCCAGTGTCGCCATGTAAGTGGCGCAGGCGATGTTCGCAACCTACATAGCGGAATGGTCCGGCCGCCACCCAATTGACGGGAAGCGTCAATCGTCACGAGGAAGCCCAGGCCCTGGACCCGCGCCGGGCCGTATCCGGAATTGGATTACGCTCGACGCCATGGCCGACGCGACATACAAGCTGATCCTCCTCCGCCACGGCGAGAGCGAGTGGAATGCGAAGAACCTGTTCACCGGGTGGGTGGACGTCAACCTCAATGAGAAGGGCGAGAAGGAGGCGGTCCGCGGCGGAGAGCTGCTCAAGGACGCCGGTCTGCTCCCCGACGTGCTGCACACCTCCCTCCAGAAGCGCGCCATCCGCACGGCGCAGCTGGCCCTCGAGGCCGCCGACCGCCACTGGATCCCGGTCCACCGCAGCTGGCGCCTGAACGAGCGGCACTACGGCGCGCTGCAGGGCAAGGACAAGGCGCAGACGCTCGCCGAGTTCGGCGAGGAGCAGTTCATGCTGTGGCGCCGCTCGTACGACACCCCGCCGCCCGCCCTTGAGAACGGTTCCGAGTTCTCCCAGAGCGAGGACCCGCGCTACGCCGCCATCCCGCCGGAGCTGCGCCCGAAGACCGAGTGCCTCAAGGACGTCGTCGTCCGCATGCTGCCGTACTGGTACGACGGCATCGTCCCGGACCTCGTCGCCGGCCGTACGGTCCTGGTCGCCGCCCACGGCAACAGCCTGCGCGCCCTGGTCAAGCACCTCGACGGGATCTCCGACGCGGACATCGCCGGCCTGAACATCCCCACGGGCATCCCGCTCGCCTACGAGCTGGACGCCGACTTCCGCCCGCTCAACCCCGGTGGCACCTACCTCGACCCGGAGGCCGCCAAGGCCGCCATCGAGGCAGTGAAGAACCAGGGCAAGAAGAAGTAACGGCGGCGAGCGCAGCGCCTTCGCAAGCCCCCTACCTGCGGGTTCTCCCCGGGTGGGGGGCTTGTGGCGTGTTCCGGCCGGCTTCGGAGGCCGCCAGTTCGCGGCACCAGGGGCAGTCGGCCGCCACATGGTCCCGGCCGGGGGTGTCGAGCCAGTAGGCGCCGAGGAGCTCGGGATTGACGCCGGCACGGTACTCGTCGCGTGCGGTCGGTTCGGTGGGTGAGTGGTGCGAGGGCTTCATGCTCGGGCCAACGCTTCGGGGGTGCCACCCGGTATGGGGGGTGGCAGCTTCGCGATGCATTTGTGACAAAACGGACCGATGGCGGCGTTTCGAGCGGGGAACGGGCGCGCGAAAAGCGCCGCGGTCGCGGCCGGGGGAGGCGGCTTCCGTGGCGCGACCGCAGGCAACGCGACAACGCGGCAACGCGACGCCGAGATGACTCGGGCGAACGTCGACGAACCGGGCGAACGCCGGCGACCGGGACGCGGCGCCGACAACGCAGCGGCCCCGGCCGGCAGGGATGCCGACCGGGGCCGTGGTGCGCTTATCGGTGGCTAACCGCAGCTGCCGCCGCACTGGCACGACCCGCCGGACTGGCAGCCGCAGCTGCAGCCGGGGCCGCAGCTGCAGCCGCTGAGCAGCGGAAGCTGCGGCCGTGTGGCGGCCGGTGGGGCGCCGTGCGGCGGGGTCGGGCTGGGGGAGTCCGCCATGAGTGCCATGTATTGCCTCCTCGGGGTCACCTTGGTGCCCATTGCAAGCCAGGCTGCCGAGGCGCGTCAACGGCGCGTGGAGGCGCACGTCAATGGCGCGGGGTGGCGAACGGTGGCTCGGTGGAGCCGTTATGCGCCCTCGACCGCCGTCGGCGGCGCGATCTCGTCGGCGTGCTCACCGGTGACCAGATAGACGACGCGCTTGGCCACGGAGACCGCGTGGTCCGCGAAACGCTCGTAGTAGCGGCCCAGCAGGGTCACGTCCACGGCCGTCTCGATGCCGTGCTTCCAGCGGTCGTCCATCAGGTGCTGGAAGAGGGCGCGGTGCAGCAGGTCCATCGCGTCGTCGTCCTGCTCCAGCTGGAGCGCCAGGTCGACGTCCTTGGTGATGATGACCTCGCCGGCCTTGGCCATCAGGCGCTGCGCCAGCTGCCCCATCTCCAGGATGGTGGCGTGCAGATCGCGCGGTACGGCCGTCTCCGGGAAGCGCAGCCGGGCCAGCTTGGCCACATGCTGGGCCAGGTCGCCGGAGCGCTCCAGGTCGGCGCTCATCCGCAGCGAGGTGACGACGATCCGCAGGTCGGTGGCGACCGGCTGCTGCCGCGCCAGGAGGGCGATCGCCCGCGCCTCCAGGTCGCGCTGGAGGTCGTCGACCTTCTCGTCGGCGGCGATCACGCTCTCGGCCAGCTTCAGGTCCGCGTCGAGTATCGCCGTGGTGGCGCGCCCGATCGCGGAGCCGACGAGCCGGGCCATCTCGACCAGGCCCTCGCCGATCGAATCAAGCTCCTCGTGGTACGCGTCCCGCATCAGTGACCTTCTCTCACATCGAGTGGTATCGGGTGGTGGGGTGGGCTGTGAGGGGAACGAACGGGCTGTGACGTCCGGTTCCCACGCTCCCACGCTCCGTGTCCGCACGACCCGCACTCCGCCGAGTCCGACCGCCGCGCGCCGGTGCGGGATCGATTCCTCACCCGCACTCTCACCGTGCGGCCAGATCGCGACCTGTGCTGCCACCCGGAGTGAATCGCCGCCGACATGAAGGTGAATTCTGGGCGACGCGACCGCTGCCACCAGCCCGGCCTTACGCTCGGGTGAGCCGCGCCAGGGGTCCGCCGCGCGGTCGCACCGCGCTCACCAGCGACTTCCGGCATATCCGTACGCGCCCCTTTTCGGACCTCCGGAGTGAACCACCACCGACGCCACGGTGAACTCTGGGCGACGGGTGTTCGAGCAGAGGCTCCCACCGCTGGGGAAGTGTCCGACCTGCCGCATACGCTGGAGTCATGAACGTGGACGCGGCCGTTGCCGCAGTGGCAGCGATCGCCGGGTTGTGCACCGGTGTCTTCGCCATGCTGGCGTTCCGCTGGAGCGAGCGGGACCAGGCCAAGCCCACGCGTACGTCCTTGCACACCGACGCCGTGCTCCCGCCCGGCGTCGACACCGTCCTCTCGGTACTGCGCTCCTCCGCCGTCGTTCTCGACGAGGCCGACGCCGTCGTCAAGGCCAGCTCCGCCGCGTACGCCCTCGGGCTGGTCCGCGGCGGCAAGCTCGCCGTGGAACCGATGATGCAGATGGCCCGCGACACCCGGCGGGACGGCGAGATACGCCAGGTCGAGCTGGACCTCCCGCGCCGCGGCACGGGCCGCGGGGACGCCCTCGCGGTCTCCGCCAGAGTCGCCCCGCTCGGCTCCCGCCTGGTCCTCCTCCTGGTCGAGGACCTCACGGAGGCCCGCCGCATAGAGGCGGTCCGGCGCGACTTCGTGGCCAACGTCAGCCATGAGCTCAAGACCCCTGTCGGCGCCCTCTCGCTCCTCTCCGAGGCCGTGATGGACGCCAGCGACGACCCCGAGGCCGTCGAGCGCTTCGCCGGCCGGATGCAGAACGAAGCCACCCGCCTGACCAACCTCGTCCAGGAGCTCATCGACCTCTCCCGGGTCCAGAACGACGACCCGCTGGAGGACGCCGAGCCGGTCCGGGTCGACGAGCTGGTGGCCGAGGCGATAGACCGCTGCCGCCAGCAGGCCGGTACGAAGCAGATCACCATGGCCGCCGGAGGCACCGCCGACCTGCACGTATGGGGCAACCGCGGCCAGCTCGCCGCCGCCCTCGGCAATCTCGTCGAGAACGCCGTCAACTACTCCCCGGCACGCACCCGGGTCGGTATCGCCGGCCGCCGGGTGACGGCGCCAGGGGGCGACCTGATCGAGATCGCGGTGACCGACCAGGGCATCGGGATCTCCGAGAAGGACCGGGACCGCGTCTTCGAGCGGTTCTACCGAGTGGACCCGGCGCGCTCGCGCGCCACCGGCGGGACCGGCCTCGGCCTCGCCATCGTCAAGCACGTGGCCGCCTCGCACGGCGGAGAGGTCACGGTGTGGAGCGCTGAGGGACAGGGCTCCACCTTCACCCTGCGTCTCCCGGAAGCCGGCGCCGTACGCGACCGCGAACGCCCCGCCGACCTCGATACCGCGGAGGGCCTCGACGACGAGGACCGCCCGTACGAAACCTTCAACGAACCGCTCCCTGCTCACCCCGCCCCGGAGGTCCTTCCGTGACCCGAGTGCTTGTCGTCGAGGACGAGGAATCGTTCAGCGATGCACTGTCGTACATGCTCCGCAAGGAGGGATTCGAGGTCGCCATCGCGGCTACGGGCCCCGACGGACTGGACGAGTTCGAGCGCAACGGCGCCGACCTGGTCCTGCTGGACCTGATGCTGCCGGGTCTGCCCGGCACCGAGGTCTGTCGCCAGCTGCGTGGCCGTTCCAATGTCCCGGTCATCATGGTGACCGCCAAGGACAGCGAGATCGACAAGGTCGTCGGCCTGGAAATAGGAGCCGACGACTACGTCACCAAGCCCTTCTCCTCGCGCGAACTGGTCGCCCGCATCCGCGCGGTGCTGCGCCGCCGCGGCGAGCCGGAGGAGGTCACCCCGCAGGCCCTGGAGGCCGGCCCGGTCCGGATGGACGTGGACCGCCACGTCGTCACGGTCTCCGGCGGCAAGGTCGACCTGCCGCTCAAGGAGTTCGACCTCCTGGAGATGCTGCTGCGCAACGCCGGCCGGGTGCTGACCCGTATGCAACTCATCGACCGGGTGTGGGGCGCCGACTACGTGGGCGACACCAAGACCCTGGACGTGCACGTCAAGCGGCTGCGCGCCAAGATCGAGCCCGACCCGGGCGCGCCGCGGTATCTGGTCACGGTCCGCGGCCTCGGCTACAAGTTCGAGCCGTAGGCCGTGCCCGGCAAAGGCCGATTAGCAGGTAACGCGTCAGGGCGCCCCTCCAGACCGGAAGGGCGCCCTGACGCGTTCTGCGCTGCGCAGCGACTCCGCTGCGGACGTGCGGCTCAGTGACCGGCGTGGGCCGTCTCCGAGGCCTCGCCGGACGGCTTGCCGGCCTCGGTGGGCTTGCCCGACTCGGACGGGCTCGCGGAGGTGGTCGGCTTGCCCGACTCCGAGGGGGACGCCGAGCCGGAGGGCTGGGGCATCTGGGTGGGGCCGTAGCCCTCGAAGTAGTTCTTCGCCGGCACGACGAAGGCGCCGATCTGCACCTTGCCGGTGGAGCTGAAGGCGAAGGTCAGCTGCTGGATGTTCCCGTCCTGGACGGACTCCCGGCCGCTCGCGAGGACGGCCGAGGGGTTCTTCGCGCCGCCGATCACGACGGAGCCACCGGCCGGCACGGTGATCGGGCCGGCGCCGGTGGCGGGCGACAGCTTGGCCGACGTCCCGGTCCCGTTGACGGAGATCGCGGTCAGCTTCTGGTCCTTGGTGCCGCTGTTGAACACGGTCGCGCTGATCACGGCCGGGCCCTTGGAGTTCACGTCGGGCTGCGTGATCACATTCGCGTTCTGGATCTTGATGTCGCCGACGGAGGTCTCGGCGTTGTCCGGCTTGACCTGCAGCGTCTGCGCGTCGCTCCCGGCCCCGCAGGCGGACAGCGAGACGACGGACAGCGACAGGACGGTAGCGGCGAGGACGCCGCGTCGAAGGCTGCGGCTCACGGCGGCGGCATCTCCTTGACGAGCTACGGCGGCCGAACTTCGTGCCCGGTCGCGGATGGGCGGCTGGGGCGGCATTGCGTACGCGTCATGGCGACGGGCACGTAAAGCCGCCCTAAGGGTGTGTCAGCGCCGCTAGGTTACCGAGCCGTCCTCGCGCCGCCGCACCCGACCCGCCCCCAGCGCGATCACGCACCTCGCGAGGGGTCCGGCGGTCCGGTCCGGCCGCCGCCGGGGAGGCGTTCCGCACCTCTGTCGCGGCATCCGCCCCGCACCAGGTCCCGCGGCTTCCCGGAGGCCCCCGGAGAAGAGCCGGGCAAGTGCTGGGGAAGTACCGGAGGACGTTCCCCGGGGGAGCTCTTGGTAAGGATCGCGCAAAGGATCACGGGACGGATCCGGATCACTTCCCGGCGTGTCCGGTGAACTCGCTTTGAATAATCCTCAAGAGGACACCGGCGCCAAGAGACGACCAAGAGACCGCCAAGAGTCCGGTCGGTCGGCGGCGGCTCTGTTTCCCCCGTTTCCCCCGGTGAAAAGCAGTATTCGCAGGGAATGCGGACACCCCGGAATTTGATCACCGCGCTCCGCCACCCCCGGATGATCAATTCAAAGAATCGCGTCGGGGCCCTCCGCGAGCAACCGAACGGAGTAGCTGAAGTCGCTCATACGGATCGCCGCAAAACGGGACGTTCGACCTGTTGATCACCGTGTTCCGGGTGCCTGGCGGGTGCGTTTCCGCTCACCTGTGAAGCCCCTCCCACCTGCGAATACCCTCGCAACGGGACCCTTCGAAGCACGTTCCGGCCGCTGTTGTCAAGCCCCGAGATATGCCCTGACCTGCGAAAACGCCATTCAGAACGGCCCGTTCCCGTGTTAGCATGGATAGCCACGGAAGGGGTACCTGTCACATGACGTTCAAGGTTGGCGACACCGTGGTCTATCCCCATCACGGGGCCGCGCTGATCGAGGCCATCGAAACTCGCCAGATCAAAGGCGTGGACAAGACCTACTTGGTGCTGAAGGTCGCCCAGGGCGACTTGACTGTTCGTGTGCCAGCGGACAATGCGGAGTTCGTCGGCGTACGCGACGTGGTTGGTCAAGACGGGCTGGACCGGGTCTTCGAGGTGCTGCGTGCACCGTATGCCGAAGAGCCGACGAACTGGTCCCGTCGCTACAAGGCAAATCTCGAGAAGCTCGCCTCCGGCGATGTCATCAAGGTCGCCGAGGTAGTTCGTGACCTGTGGCGTCGTGAGCGTGAGCGCGGACTCTCCGCCGGCGAGAAGAGGATGCTCGCCAAGGCGCGCCAGATCCTGGTGAGCGAGCTCGCCCTCGCGGAGAACACCAACGAAGACAAGGCCGAGGCTCTGCTCGACGAGGTCCTCGCGTCCTGACGACGCACAAGGTCAAGCACGTAACGTCAATCAAGAGCAGCGCCCTATCGATCTTGAATTGACGTGATGCGACGTAGCAATGCCGCGGTGCCCGAGTGACGACCGCCTCCCCGATGGAGAGGTCTGTTGCCGGGCGCTGCGGCATATCTGCGACGGCGCATCCACGGAATTCTGCGACGCACGAAAACTCTGCGACACACGAGACGGCTGAAAAGTGACGGATCTCCGTCATATGCACCTGTAGCGTGCCGGGCTCGGGCAGCTGCCTCGACCGCTGTCACGGAAGGGTCCGGTCAAGGCGTCGCGCCCGGCACTCCCCCACGCCCTACGAGCACGGGGTCCCTCCAGGCCATACCCACCCCGGCCGAGGAAACAAACCTGTCTGCGCCAATTCCGGGCTCGCCCCGGACTCCGGAGCCCTCGATGTCAGATCCCTCCCGCCCGATCCGCACCGCCGCCGTGATCCCCGCCGCCGGCCGTGGAGTCCGGCTCGGCCCCGGCGCCCCCAAGGCGCTGCGTGCACTGGGCGGCACCCCCATGCTGGTGCACGCCGTCCGCGCCATGGCCGCCTCCCGCGCCGTCTCCGTGGTCGTCGTGGTCGCCCCGCCCGACGGCGCCCCCGCGGTCCGGCACCTCCTCGACGAGCATCCGCTCAGCGACCGCACCGACCTGGTGGTGGTCCCCGGCGGCGAGACCCGCCAGGAGTCCGTACGGCTCGGGCTCGCGGCCCTTCCGGACGCCATCGACGTGGTGCTGGTGCACGACGCCGCGCGCCCGCTGGTCCCCGTCGAGACGGTCGACGCGGTGATCGCGGCCGTACGCGCCGGCGCGCCCGCCGTCGTCCCCGCGCTGCCGCTCGCCGACACCGTCAAGCAGGTCGAGCCGCAGCCGCAGGGCACCCCGGAGCGGGTCGTCGGCACCCCGGAGCGGGCCCTGCTGCGCGCCGTACAGACCCCGCAGGGCTTCGACCGCGAGACCCTGCTCAAGGCGCATGCCACCGTCGTCGAGGGCGAGGGCGCCACCGACGACGCCGGGCTCGTCGAACGGCTCGGGCAGCCGGTCGTGGTCGTGCCCGGCCATGAGGAAGCGTTCAAGGTGACCCGGCCGCTGGACCTGGTCCTGGCCGAGGCCGTACTCGCCCGTAGGAGGGCCACCGATGGCTACGTCTGAGCCGACCCCCGCACCCGTCGCCGGCATCCCCCTCGTCGGCATCGGCACGGATGTGCACGCCTTCGAGCGCGGCCGCGAGCTGTGGTGCGCCGGGCTGCTCTGGGACGCCGCCGACAGCGACGGGTACGGCCTGGCGGGGCACAGCGACGGCGATGTGGCCGCGCACGCCGCCTGCGACGCGCTGTTCTCGGCGGCCGGCGTCGGCGACCTCGGCGCGCACTTCGGTACCGGCCGCCCCGAGTGGTCCGGTGCCTCCGGGGTGACGCTGCTGGCCGAGGCCGCGCGCATCGTACGGGCCGAGGGGTTCGCGATCGGCAATGTCGCGGTCCAGGTCATCGGCGTACGGCCGAAGGTCGGCAAGCGGCGCGACGAGGCGCAGAAGGCGCTGTCGGCGGCGGTCGGGGCGCCGGTCTCGGTGTCCGGGACGACGACCGACGGGCTGGGCCTGACCGGCCGCGCCGAGGGGCTGGCGGCCATCGCCACGGCGCTGGTGGTCCGTACGGGCTGACCCGCGCGCCCCGTGCCGGGTCCCCGGCGCGGCCGGTGCCGAGATCCCTCGGCCGCAGCGGGAATGCCGCGCCCTGCACGGGGTGTTGAGGAAGCGACGGGTACTCATGCCGGCGGATCGGCCCCACCGGTCCGCGGGACGTATCGGATCGGACCGCAGGAAGGACGCGCTCGTGACTGCCACCCTCTCCGACGACCTCAGGAAGCTCCTCGACACGCCGGTCTTCGTGACCGTGGCGACCATCCAGCCGGACGGCAGCCCCCAGGTCTCCCCGGTCTGGGTGAAGCGGGACGGCGACGATCTGCTGATCTCGACGACCGTCGGGCGCCGCAAGGAGGCCAACCTCCGGCGCGACCCGCGCGTCTCGGTCGTCATCCAGCCCTTCGACGCTCCGTATACGTATGCCGAGGTGCGCGGCACGGCCTCGCTCACGACCGAGGGCGGGCAGGAGCTGATAGACGAGCTGTCGCGGAAGTACACCGGCAAGCCGTATGCCGAGTTCAATCCGGCGGCCGGCGAGGACAGCGAGAGGGTCGTCGTGCGGATCGCCCCGCGCAAGGTGGTCGGCCGGGTCTGAGCGGCGGCCGGAGCCGAGTCGGAGTTGGCCGGCGAGCGGCCGACACTTCCGGCGAATCGGGCCAGTGTCACGGTTGTGTGACCCCGTGGCCGACGGGTCACGGGGCACTCCTTCCTTCCGACTACCCTGGTTCCGTGACGATTCGCCTGTACGACACCAGCGCCCGGCAGATTCGCGATTTCAACCCGCTCACGCCGGGCTGTGTCTCGATCTACCTGTGTGGTGCCACCGTGCAGGCCGCCCCGCACATCGGGCACATCAGGTCGGGACTGAACTTCGACATCATGCGCCGCTGGTTCTCCTACCGCGGCTATGACGTCACCTTCGTGCGCAATGTGACCGACATCGACGACAAGATCATCCAGAAGTCGGCCGAGCAGGGCCGCCCCTGGTGGTCGATCGGCTACGAGAACGAAGTCGCCTTCAACACGGCGTACGACGCCCTCGGCTGCCTTCGTCCGACGTACGAGCCGCGCGCCACCGGCCACGTCCCCGAGATGATCGAGATGATGCGCGGCCTGATCGAGCGCGGTCATGCGTACGCGGCCGACGGCAACGTCTACTTCGGCGTGAAGTCCTTCCCCGGCTATCTGGAGCTGTCCAACCAGGAGCTGGACCACCTCAAGCAGCCGTCCGGCGCGGGCGAGACCGGCAAGCGGGACCCGCGCGACTTCGCCATGTGGAAGGTGGCCAAGGAGGGCGAGCCCAGCTGGGAGACCCCCTGGGGCCGCGGCCGGCCCGGCTGGCACCTGGAGTGCTCGGCGATGGCCCACAAGTACCTGGGCTCGCGCTTCGACATCCACGGTGGCGGCATCGACCTGATCTTCCCGCACCACGAGAACGAGATCGCGCAGGCCAAGGCCTTCGGCGACGACTTCGCCGCGTACTGGACCCACAACGCCTGGGTGACCATGAGCGGCGAGAAGATGTCCAAGTCGCTGGGCAACTCCCTGCTCGTGAGCGAGATGGTCAAGCGGTGGCGCCCCATCGTGCTGCGCTACTACCTCGGTACGCCGCACTACCGCTCCATGATCGAGTACAGCGAGGAAGCGCTGCGCGAGGCCGAGTCGGCGTTCGCCCGGATCGAGGGCTTCGTCCAGCGGGTCGTCGAGAAGGCCGGCATGGTCGAGCCCGCGGCCGAGGTGCCGCCGGCCTTCGCCGAGGTGATGGACGACGACCTGAGCGTCCCGCAGGCGATGGCGATCGTGCACACCACCGTCCGGCAGGGCAATTCCGCGCTCACCGCCGACGACAAGGAAGCGGCGGTGGCCCGTCTCGCCGAGGTGCGGGCGATGCTCGGCGTGCTGGGCCTGGACCCGCTCGACGAGCGCTGGTCCGGCGGCACGGAGCGCGGCGAGGACCTGCACGGCGTGGTGGACTCCCTCGTACGCCTCGTCCTCGATCAGCGGCAGTCGGCCCGCGCCCGCAAGGACTACGCCACCGCCGACGCCATCCGCGACCAGCTCCAGCACTCCGGCCTCGCCATCGAGGACACCCCGTCGGGTCCGCGCTGGTCGCTTTCCTGAAAAGCGTGGTCCCGGTACGCGTCCTGAATCGCGTCCCGGGACCCGTCCCGAAGCCTGTCGCGACCCCCGGCCACCAGCCGGATTCGCCCTATCCGGCGGCCGCGGGCGACACTCAATCCATACGTACGTACCCACTCCACGTCGCGAGACGTCGAGAGCAGTGAAGAAACGGGTGACCCATGGCCGGCAACAGCCAGCGCAGGAACCGCCGCACGTCCAACAAGAAGGGCGCGCAGGTCGGCAGCGGCGGCAAGCGGCGCCGGGGCCTGGAGGGCAAGGGCCCGACCCCGCCCGCCTCCGCGCGCAAGGGACACAAGAAGAACCGGGTCGCCAACGCGCAGGCGAAGCAGGCCGCGGCGCGCCGCCCGGCCCCGCGCCGCGGCGGTCCCAAGGGCACCGCCGAGCTGGTGGTCGGCCGTAACCCGGTCGTCGAGGCGCTGCGCGAGGGCGTGCCCGCCACGACGCTGTACGTCCAGCAGTTCATCGACAGCGACGAGCGGGTGCGCGAGGCGCTGCAGCTCGCCGCCGACCGCGGGATGAACCTCATGGAGGCGCCGCGGCCCGAGCTGGACCGCATGACCAACGGCCTCAACCACCAAGGCCTGGTCGCGCAGATCCCGCCGTACGAGTACGCGCACCCGGAGGACCTCGCCGCGGCCGCCTTCGACGACGGCGAGGACCCGCTGATCGTCGCGCTGGACGGCGTCACCGACCCGCGCAACCTGGGCGCCGTCGTCCGCTCCGTCTCCGCCTTCGGCGGCCACGGCGTGGTCGTGCCGGAGCGCCGGGCGGCCGGGATGACGGCCGGCGCCTGGAAGACCTCGGCGGGCGCGGCGGCCCGTACGCCGGTCGCCCGCGCCACCAACCTGACCCGGACGCTGGAGTCGTACCAGAAGGCGGGCCTGACGGTCGTCGGCCTGGCCGCGGACGGCGAGCTGGAGCTCCAGGACGTCGAGGCGCTGGACGGCCCGGTCGTCATCGTCGTCGGCAGCGAGGGCAAGGGCCTGTCGCGGCTGGTCGGGGAGACCTGTGACGTGCGGGTGCGGATCCCGATGCCGGGCGGCGCGGAGTCGCTGAACGCCGGTGTCGCGGCCGGTGTCGTCCTGTGGGAGGCGGCGCGCCGCCGCGCCTGAGCGAGGGCGCCCCGGGCGGGCGGAGTCACACCGCAGCCCGGGGCAAAGCCTGACCCTCCGTGCGAATTCCGACCGACTTTCGCGAATCCCCCGAATCTTTGACGGGTCTCGGACAGAGATAACCGGTCAAGGCAGTGTCTTAACCGCGAGTCACTCGGTTAGATGAGCGTGGACACCAGAACACCCCGCACGCCTACGGGGGGACGCTCGCCGGGCTTCGATGACGAGCCCATCCTGAGCTCGGTCAAGGTGCCGTGCGATCCCGCGCAGGTCATTGTCAACCACGCCAGTTTCCGAGTGCAGCTCGCCGGGCCCGTAGCGGGCGCGGTGGGTAACACCATGGCCGACACCGCGCGCATCCCCGTGATCCGGGGGTCGTCCGCTCCTGCCAGACGGCGGGCGCCCGTGGTGTGGAGCGGCCGTACGACCCCGGGCGGCACGGCCGGCGCCACCACCCAACTCCTGCACGCGGTGCGCAACGCGGGCATCGGCCTGGACAGCGGCCAGGGCGAGGACATCGGAACGACCCAGGTCCTGCCCCGGATCCGCGTCGACGACGCCCGCGCCTCGACCGTGGTCGGCCAGCGCAGCCCCCTCGAATCCAACGAAACCCTGCTGCGCGGCGTACGCCCCGTAGGCAGCGCCTACAACGACACCGCCTACCACGACGGCGGCCGCGCCGACGACGGTTACGACGACGACGGCTACGACGACGACCAGTTCGAGGCCCGGGACCGCTACGACGGCAAGCGGCGCGGCGGCGACTCCGTACGCCACGCCTACTACCCCGGCCGCCGGATGAACCTCGGCGTCGTCCTGCTGCCGCTGCGGATCTTCCTCGGCCTGATCTCCGTCTACGCCGGTATGGGCAAGCTCTGCGACCCCGTCTACTTCGACGGCGGCGAGCGGGGCTCGATGGTCAAGTGGCTGCAGTCGCTGGACCCCTGGGCGCTGGCCGTGCCGCTGCGCGACTTCGCCGTCTCGCATCCCGTCGGCGCCGGTCTGACCGTCGCCTTCCTCCAGGTCGTCGTCGGCGTCCTGACCATCTGCGGACTATGGCAGCGGGTCGCCGCTTCCATCGGCGCGCTGCTCTCCGCGGCGCTGCTGATGACCGTCAGCTGGCGCACGGTCCCGGCGTACGACGCCCCGGACATCATCTACCTCGCCGCCTGGAGCCCGCTGATCATCGCGGGCGCCCCGGTCTACTCCATGGACGGGCGGCTGGCCGGCGAGGCCTGGCGGCGGCTCGGTCCGCGGGTCGAGGTCGGCGAGCTGCGCCGCCGGGTGCTGCGCCGCGGCGCGGCGATGACCGCCGTGGTGGCCGGGCTGACCCTGCTCATCGGGTCGCTGCTCGGTGGCGCCGTACGGTCCGCGTCCGTCGCGCCCGTACCGCGTCCCGGCGAGCCCGCGATCAACAACCTGCCCGGTACGCCGCTGCCGCGTCCCGGCAAGAAGGCCACCCGGCCCGGTCAGCACCGCACCGGCAACGGCATCCCGCGGCACCGCGGCAAGCCCTCCGCCGACGCCTCGCACAAGGCCGGCAAGCGGGGCCTGCCGTCCGCCTCGACCGCGCCCACCGCCGGCACCACCAGCGGCATCGTCCAGCCCGGCGGCGCGACCACCAGCGGCCCGCCGCAGCGGACCGTCCCGTCCCGCACCTCGACCCCCAGCCGCGCGACGCCGAGCTCCGGCGGCACCGGCGGCGGCACGACCGGCGGCGGTACGAGCAGCAGCCCCTCGGGCTCCGGGGGAAGCGACTCCGGCCGCGGCAGCACGCTGGGCGGCCTCCTGGGCTGACCCACCCGGACCGACCGCACCCGGACGTGCGACCGTCCCCGATCACCGCAAGGGTGGTCGGGGACAGTCGTGTGCGGGGGCGGTGAGGCGGGGCGGTTCGCCGGCCGGGGCAAGGTCGGGCCTCGGGCCGTGGGGCGGTCCCGGGGGCTCAACGGCCCTGCGTCCCCAGTTCCTTGGCGGCCTCGGTGAGGTCCTTGGCGGTGTCGATGGCACGCCAGTAGGCCCCGTGCGGGAGCGGATAGCCGGCCAGGCGGCGTTCGCGGGCCAGGCGGGGGAAGGTGGTGCGCTCGTGGTCGCCGCGGGCCGGCAGCAGGTCCTTGAAGGTCGCGGAGAAGGCGTAGACGCCCGCGTTGATGAGGTACGGGGAGGGCGGCGCCTCGATGAAGTCGAGGACGTGGCCGAAGGCGTCGGTCTCGACGACGCCCCAGGGGATCCGCGGGCGGGCCAGCGCGAGGGTGGCCTCGGCGTCGCGCTCGTGGTGGAAGGCGGCCATCTCACGGAGCGGGAAGCGGGTCCAGATGTCGCCGTTGGTGGCGTACCAGGGCTCCTCCGGGCGGGGGAGGTAGGCGGCGGCGTACTTGAGTCCGCCGCCGCGGCCCAGCGGTTCGGTCTCGACGACGGTCGTGACCCGCAAGGGCAGTTGGGCCCGGTCCAGCCAGTCCTGGAGTACCTCGGCGAGGTGGCCGCAGGAGATCACCGCGTCGGTGACGCCTTCTTCGGCCAGCCAGTTCAACTGGTGGCCGATGATCGGGGTCCCGGTCCCGGGGATCTCGACCATCGGCTTGGGCCGGTCGTCGGTGTACGGGCGAAGTCGTGAGCCCTGGCCGCCGGCCAGGACCACGGCCTGCGTGGGATAGGGATGGGGGGCTTCTGCCATGGTTCGCACCCTATGGGGTGCGGGCCGGGGTCACTGGGCGGCGGCGACGCCGGTGGCGAAGGAGGTGTCGCAGACCGGGCGGGAGAAGGCCTGGGCGCGGTGTGCGGCACCGTACTTGGCGACCGCGGCGCGGCCGAGGGAGCGGGCGATGGAGGCACAGTGCTTGGCCAGCGAGGGCCTGGCGTTCATCTCCTTCTGGAGGTGGGTGAGGGCGACGCCGGGGTCCTTCTCCTGGAGATCCAGCAGAAGGCGGTCGCGGAGGATGTCCTGGGGTGCGCGACGGGCCTGCGGTTGGGCCTTGATGGCGGCCGTTCCGGAGGACGCGGTCAGCACCTGCGAGTCGGCGGCCTGTGACGCCCACGGGACGCGGGTGACCGCGAGAGTCCCGGAGAGTACGAGGACGACGGGCAGGACAAGGGCAAGGGTTCGGCCGATGCGGCGGGCTGCGGAGTTCACGGTGGTGATGGTAGCGAGGAGTGATGATTTGGCGACATTTGGTCACCTTATCGAGGGACGAAATGGCTCGTCGGTGCGGTTATGAGGTTGACGCATCGGTGCGAAAAGCCGGTTCTGTCGGGGTATTTGTCGACCGGTATGGGCGTGGCGGGTGTACGGGGTCCGATGGCGGGGCAGGGGCCCGCCGGCCGTCACTCTCCGCTATGGACGACGGCGGCGGTACCGGGTACGGGCCCCGGTACCGCCGCCGATGCGCTCCGCGCCGGTCGCCTCGGCCGCTGTGCGCCGAGCCGCCGTTCGCCGTGCCGCTAGTCGCTGAGCCGCTCACCCGAGGACGTCGAGAAGACATGCGTCTCACCCGGCATCGGCACCACATGCAGCTGGGTGCCCTTCTGCGGCACCTGGCGGCCGTTGACCCGTACGACCAGGTCCTTGACCTCGCCGCCGACCTCCGCGGTGCCGTAGACGTAGCCGTCGGCGCCCAGCTCCTCGACGACGTTGACCGTGACGGCCAGGCCCGCCGGCGCGTCCGCGGCGTCCTTCGTCAGCGACTTCGCCGCGGCGCTGTTCTGCTCGACGATCTCGAAGTGCTCGGGCCGCACGCCCACGGTCACCGTACGGTCACCCTTGTCGCTCGCCGCGGCCAGCGCCTCGCGGTTCACCGGCACCACACTGTTGCCGAACTTCACGCCGCCGTCGGTGATCGGCACCTCGACCAGGTTCATCGCGGGCGACCCGATGAACCCCGCCACGAACAGGTTGGCCGGGCGGTCGTACATGTTGCGCGGCGAATCGATCTGCTGCAGCAGCCCGTCCTTGAGGACGGCCACGCGGTCGCCCATCGTCATGGCCTCGACCTGGTCGTGGGTCACGTACACCGTGGTGATCCCCAGGCGCCGCTGGAGCCCCGCGATCTGCGTACGGGTCTGGACGCGGAGCTTGGCGTCCAGGTTGGACAGCGGCTCGTCCATCAGGAACACCTGGGGCTCCCGGACGATCGCCCGGCCCATCGCGACCCGCTGCCGCTGGCCGCCGGAGAGCGCCTTGGGCTTGCGCCCCAGGTACTCCGTAAGATCCAGGATCTTCGCCGCGTCCTCGACCTTCTGCCGGATCTCCGCCTTCGGCACGCCCGCGATCTTGAGCGCGAATCCCATGTTGTCGGCGACCGTCATATGCGGGTAGAGCGCGTAGTTCTGGAACACCATCGCGATGTCCCGGTCCTTGGGCGGCAGGTGGGTGACGTCGCGGTCCCCGATGCGGATGGCGCCTCCGTCGACGTCCTCCAGCCCCGCGAGCATCCGCAGGGAGGTGGACTTGCCGCATCCGGAGGGGCCGACGAGGACGAGGAACTCGCCGTCCTCGATGGCGATGTCGAGCTTGTCGACGGCGGGCTTGTCGGAACCCGGGTAAATGCGGGTTGCCTGGTCATAGGTGACCGTAGCCATGATGATGAATCCCTTCACCGGCAGGAACGTGCCGGACGATCCGAGTAAAAGGAGTGGTGTAGTCCACCGCACCGCAGTGGACTGGCCGTGACGCTACCCGCGGCGGCTCCCGGTGTCAGTACCTCAGAGGTCACGAAAATCCCCAGGCCCCGCGATCACGTAAATCCGGCGACGGGCATCCGGCAGGCCTGGGTACACTTCTTCCGGCACGCCTCCTTAGCTCAGCTGGCCAGAGCACCGCTCTTGTAAAGCGAAGGTCGTCGGTTCGAATCCGACAGGGGGCTCTGTGTGTGAGCAGGGATGAAGCCCCGGGTCGGTGATGACCCGGGGCTTCTGGCGTCTGCGGGTGACGTCCGCGGGGGCAGTCGGTCGAGGTCAGCCGTCGTGATCCGTCTCGGTCGAGCCGCCGTTTCAGGAGCCGGGCCAGGTGGCTGAGCGCTTCCCGCTGGGTGTCCTGGGTGACATGGGTGTAGATGTCCATGATCATGCTGATCCGGCTGTGGCCGAGGATCTCCATCGGAACGCGCGGGGGCGCACCGGTCGCGGTGAGCAGGGCGGCGTAGTGCAGGTTCTTGGTCTCGATGCCCCGGCGGCGGGTGTGCCGCAGTCGGTGTCCATAACAGCGACCACAGCAACCGGCCTCACGCCGTGGCGTCCCCTTGGACCGATGCAAGGGCAGTTGGACGGGTCATGGCCACACCCCTTATCCACACCAACGGACTTGGTGGAAGTGGGCGGACGGCCCGGACGGCCCTCTGGAGCGTTGCCCAGCTTTCGGAAGAACGGGTGGCCTATCCGGAACGTGGGCTGTCACAACTCGCGGGTCTGCTCGCCGTCACCCATTCTGTAATAGGGGGTCCCTGGCATGAGCTCGATCATCCCGAAGCACCGAGCCAGGGGCACTCGAGAGGAGAAAGGCATGCGTATACGACGACTGCTAGGCCTCGCCCTCGCCACAGCAACCCTCGCCGGCGTGAGTGCCGTCGGTGCCGCCGCAGCTCAGGCAGCGACGCAACCGGCAGCGACGCATCCGGCAGTTTCCGCCGCGCAGTGCACGGCCCAGGGCGGAACGGTCAACCCGGCCGGACCCTACCGCGGCGCCACGTGCACCTTCCCCGACGGACACTCGGAAGCCATTTCCTGAAGCGCGGGACCGGACGGGCGGGGCACAGCGGCCCTGGCGTCTCGGAGAATCGCCGCGTGCAGATGACCTTTGATTTTCTTAATGCTGACGTCGCCATGACGGTAGATGTTGACGGCAACGTCTTTGCGCTGAAGTTCCAATCTGACAGGGGGCTTTGTGGAAGCCCGGGTCGGCTAGTTGCTGACCTGGGCCTTTTCTATTCGTCCGCTCTGCGGGACGGGAACGAGAGGCGGCCTGGTGGGCGGCCTTCGGCCTGAGTTTGCGGGTGGCCGTCGGCTGACCTAGCGTCGGAAGAAAGGGCGGGTCCTGCCGAGCCGACGGGTGCGGGGCCCGGGAACACGGCCGTCCACCAGCCGCTTCCGCCGCTCGGCGCGTTGATTCCGCGAAATTTTTTGACTAACCCCGGAGAGCTGGTGTCTCCATGCACACGTCGGCACGTATCGCCGGTCTCCTCACCGGTGTGACCCTTGCGCTCGGTGGCGTGGGCTTCCTCGCCCCCGCCGCCCATGCGGATATCCCGGCCTGCACGAGGATGGTTGAGCTAACGGGCGTCGCGGTCTCGGGCGCCGTCACATCGGCGTGCACCCAGGGCGTCCACAACGACCTGAAGGGCTGTGTGGCCGGCCTGACCGCCGCCGGAGTGCCGGGCGGCGCCGCGAACGGTGCCTGCCGGTCGGCGGCCAGCCCTCCGTGACGGCTTTTGGACGGGCCGATATCAGACATATCGCACGAGTCGTCAGGCAACGTGCTGACGCGAGGCGTTGGCCTGCATGAACAGGGGCCGGGCGGCGCGGTTGAAGCCACCTGGCATGGATGATTTTGAGCTGGTGAAAGAGGCTGGTGAGAGGGGCTGTTGAGAGGAAGGCCTGCCGTGAACCAGCGCCGTTGGTGTCAGACGAGGCCCTGGGTGAGCATGCCGGTGGCGAGGCGTTCGAAGGCGGCGATGTTGGCGCCGGTGACGTAGTTGCCCGGCGTGCCGAAGCGGTCCGCCGTCTCGTAGCAGGTGTGGTGGATGCGGCGCATGACGGCGGTGAGCTTCGCCGCGGTCTCTTCCGGGGGCCAGGTTTGGCGGGTGGCGTTCTGCTGCATTTCCAGGACGCTGGTGGCCACGCCGCCCACGTTGGCCGCCTTTCCGGGGCCGAAGGCGACGCCCGCCCGGTGCAGGAGGTGCACGGCGCCCGGTGTGGTGGGGCATGTTCGCCCCCTCCGCGACCGCCTTCACGCCGTGGGTCAGCAGCGTCGTCGCGGCTTCGGCGTCCAGTTCGTCGTTCTGGGTGGCGCAGGGGAGAGCGACATCGGTGGGGACGCTCCGTGACCCGGTACGGCTGTGCCTGCGCGGGCAGCCGGCGCACCGGGTCGCCCTCCGTCCGGCACAACGCCGCCAGCGACGCCTCGGGCCGCGGCGCGCCGGCCACCGGCTCGGCGGCCGACGGCTCCGCCTCGCCCGCGAAACCCGCCACGTCCGCGGTCACCAGGCGTTCCAGCCGCCGGGTCAGCGCCTCCGCGACGAGCTCCGGGACCGGGGGGTGCGGCTGCGTCCCGCTCGGCCAGTGCGCCACCGCGGTCCGGTCGTAGTCCAGCGCGAGGCCGACCTCGGCGCCCACGATGTTCACGGCCCTGGCGAGCGCACCCTGCGTCCAGCGCGCCTCGGCGAGCAGGGCCCTGAGCGGCTTGTTGGGGTGGCGGGGCGACGGCACTACGTCTCCTGGGGCGGTGCGGAAGGGACTTGCCGGGGGTGGCGGGGTGCCACCTGGGGGGTGAAATTCGCCCGGGGCGCCAATCTGCCCGGGATTCAATACCGTTACTCCGGAATGCGGGACAGGACGCTCGTGTACGCGAAGACCATCTCCCTGGCGGCCGTGGTGAGTTGGCGGTTTCGTGGGAACGAATAGGCTTCGATGGGCGTGTGTTGTTCGACGGGTGTTGTTCGACGGATGTTGATCTGCGGGCGTTGATCGATACGCCTTGCTTTCCGCAGGGCGACGTCGGCGATTTTGAGACAACTCATCAGCGGACCCCGCGGTCCGCCGTATAGCGGAACTCCGGCGCGCGGGCGCAAGGACGTAAGGGGCGGCGTCCCGAGGCCCTCAACCGGTCACCTATACGAGAAAATTCGCGTAGCCGGGAACTGCCGTTCGTACGCTACCGAAAAGAGACCGCCGGTAAGCAATAGCGGCGCGCACAAAGGCCGCCCGTCGGCCCCATCGACGCATCTGCGGTCGATTCTTCCGCGGGGCCGCCGAGATGAGCTTCACCGCCTTCTGGCCGACATCACCCCCTCCCTATGGTGAGGCGTTGCCGACGGCGTCTCCTCACAGAATCATGGGTCGGGTGCCGACGGAAGCCCGCTTCGGCGCCGAATGCGTGAATGTGTTGAACACGCAACGGGCTCGGAAGCGGTGAACTCCGCTTCGAGAGAAGGATCATGGCGCAGAAACGCCGAACGCCGCGCTCAGGGCGTTGCTGACGGAAGCCGGCTGGTCCGCCGCCGATCTCGCCCGGGCCGTCAACGCGCTCGGCGCGGGCAACGGCTTACGCCTGCGCTACGACCGCACCTCCGTCGCCCACTGGCTCGACGGGGCGCGCCCGCGAGGCGCCGCCGCCGACCTGGTGACCCAGGCTCTGAGCCGTCGTATCGGCAGGCCCCTCACGAAACGCGACGCAGGGCTGGACGGTCCGGAACGGGGAGGGAATCCGGTGGCGGTCATTCTGCGGGCGGCCGATCCCCTCCAGCGCCTCGGTTCCTTGTGCCGGGCGGACAGCGATCCCGCCCGCCGGGCGCCGCTCACCCGCGCGGTGCTGCCCGCCGGACTGCCTCCGGCATGGGAGAAACGACCCTTGTGGACCCCGACGCGGACGGGGCGCGGCGGCCCCGCCACCGACGCGGACGTGGCGCGGCTGGAGGACATGGCGCGCTGCTACGCGCGGGTCGCGGAGCGGCACGGCGGCGCCCACGCGCGCTCCGCGCTCGCCCACTACCTCGCGGAAGACGTGGCGCGACTGCTCACCGCGCCCGCCACCCCCACGGTGCGGCGCGGCCTGCTGACGGGCGCCGCACGACTGATGCATCTGCTGGCCGGCACGACCGCGGACGTGGGGTACGCGGGCCTCGCTCAGCATTACTACGGAATCGGGCTGGAGTTGGCCCACGCCGCCGGCGACCGTGCCACCTACGCGGTGACGCTCCGCGGTATGAGCGCCCAGGCACACCGCCTCGGCGACCGCCGGCGGGCCCTCACCCTCGCGGAAGCCGCGCTGGCCACCGCGGGATCCGGCGCGCTTCCCGCCACCTCGGCCTTCCTCCACGCCGGACGCGCGGTGGGCCATGCCGCCGTCGGGCGGAGCGGGACGGCGCACGCCGACCTCGCCGCCGCCGAGGAGGCCCTTTGCCGTTCCACGGAACCCGAAGGCCCGTTCACGAGCTACTCCTACGCCGCGCTGCAATACCAACGCGCGGAAGTCCACGCCCTCTTGGGAGACCGCCGGAAAGCCATCGCGGTCCTGGAGTCCTCCCTGCACCACCGCCCGGCCGGCCAGCGCAAGGCCCGTGCCCTGATCCATGCCCGGATGGCGCATGTGCTGCTGGCCGCGGAACAGGGGGACGCCGCGCTGGTGCAGTGCCACCGCTTCCTCGACCACTACGGACAGCCGGCGGCCGGCTCCGCGCAAGGAGCGCTCGCCCGGATGCTCGGCGAACTCAGCCCGTATCGCACCAACCCGGGTGTCCGGGAATTCCGGGCCCGCCTTCGCGCCGCTTCGTCACCGGCGCGCGGTCCGGGAGAGCCGCCTCCCGGCCGCTGATCCGCCCGCCCTCATCCCGCCCGACCCCGTCCGGCGGCCGCTCCGCCGTGCCCCTGTACATCAGCCCCGACGTGATCATCGCGACATCCAAAGGATCCGTCATCACCGGATGTATATGCCCGGGGCGGTTGCCCAATCCCATGTCCACCTGTCTGGCCCCCACACGCCCCACACACCCCGCACGCCCGCGAACCGTTCGTGGATCCGCGACCGTCCGCGGTCGCCAGCCGCGCGAGCTTCTCGGCGTCCGGGGTGCCGGGCGCGGCGGTGAGGAGGACGAGGCGGAGATCCGTGCCGGGTGCGGAGAGCACGTCGCAATCCAGGGTGAGCGGTCCGAGGACGGGGTGGTGGACCGTCTTGGTGTCGCTCTCATGGTCGTCGACGAGGTGCGCCTCCCACAGCTCCGCGAAGCGGGGGACCGAGCGCCGCAGATCGCCGATCAGGGCCCACAGGCGCTCGTCCGCGGGGTAGCGGGCGGTGGCCGTTCTCAGGTCGGCGACCAGCGCGGATTCAAAGCGGGCGATGCGTCCGGGGGCGTGCCGTACCCGCCCGGGGAGTCCGGTGAAGTGCTGCCAGGCGATGTTGCGTTCGCGCTCCGGGGCGGCGGCCGGATCACCGACCAGATCCGCGTACAGCGGATTCCAGGCAACCAGGGTCCAGGCCGCGTCGTACACGCCGACCGGGCTTCCCGTCATCTGGTCGAGCAGCCGTCGGAGCCCCGGAGTGAGCGTCGCCGTGATCCGGTCGTCGCCGGGCGGTGTCGCGCCCGCCAGCAGGAACAGATGCCGCCGCTCCGCGTCGGAGAGCCGGAGCGTCTGCGCCAGGGCGGCGAGGATCTGATCGGAGGGCGAGGCCGCGCGGCCCTGTTCCAGGCGGACGATGTAGTCGACGGAGACGCCCGCCAGCAGCGCCAGCTCCTCGCGCCGCAGGCCGGCCGTGCGACGGACGCCCCGGAGGGCCGTGGGAAGGCCGGCGGCGGCCGGTGTGAGACGGGTGCGCCAGTGACGCAGCGCGGTGGCCAAAGGGGTGTCTGCGGGCCGGCTTCCGGTCATGGACCAAGTATCCAGGTGGTGTGGGCGGGGCGGCCGGGCACAGCCTGGTACCGCCGTTCCCAGGAAGAGGCGGGTGCTTCCTGCCTGTTGGGGCGGGCGCTTGGCTGGCGGCATGGAGAAAACACGCACCGATACGGGTACGAGCGCGAGTACGGGGACGGATAGGGGTACGGGGACGGACAGGGGTACGGGGACGGGCCGCGGCAGGCCGCGGGTCACCCTCATCACCGGGGGCAACAAGGGGCTCGGGCTGGAGACCGGCCGCCGGCTCGTCGCGGCCGGACATGACGTCTATCTGGGGGCGCGGGACGCCCGGCGCGGGGCGGCGGCCGCCCGGCGGATCGGCGCGCGCTCCCTCCTGCTGGACGTCACCGATGACGAGTCCGTGGCGGCCGCCGCCGAGGCCGTACGGGAGGAAACGGGCGGCCGCCTCGATGTGCTCGTCAACAACGCCGGTATCGCCGGGACCGCACGGCCGGCCCGGGAACTCTCCGCGGCCGAACTGCGGACCGTCTTCGACACCAATGTCTTCGGCGCGGTGCGCGTGCTGCACGCCTTTCTGCCCTTGCTGACGGCCGGCGAGGCACCCGTCGTGGTCAATGTCAGCAGCGGCCTGGGATCGCTGGCCGTCACCGCCGATCCCGCGGGCCATGCGACGGTCGTGCCCACCTGGCTCCCGGCACCGGCCTACAGCGCGTCCAAGGCCGCGCTGAACATGCTCACCGCGCAGTACGCCCATGCCTGCCCGGAGCTGCGCATCAACGCCGTCGACCCCGGACACACGGCCACCGACCTCAATGGGCACACCGGTCCCCAGACGGTCGAGGAGGGCGCCGAGATCATTGTGCGCATGGCGCTGATCGGGCCCGACGGCCCCACCGGCGGGTATGTCGCCGCGGGCGGGACGCTGCCGTGGTGAGGGGCGGCGAGGGGATGCCGCGCCCGGCCCGGCGCGTCGAGATCGTCACGGACCTGATGTGCGTCCATGGGTACCTCGCGTTCACCCGCCTCATGCGGGCCGTGCGCGCCTACAGGGAGGCCGGCGGCGAGGCGGCGACCGTCTTCCTGCCGTACCAGCTGCGGCCGGATGCGCCGGTCGCCGGGGAGCCGCTGTTCGAGGAGCACAAGCGGGACCGCGGCGAGGCCTTCGCGCGGGCGGTCGCCGCGGACACGACCACGGGCGTCGCGGACGGCCTGGAACTGAACTTCAGGCGTGTCGTGTTCACCAGCACCTTCGACGCCCAGCTGCTGCTGGCCGCCGCGTCCGCCCAGGGGAAGGGCGAGCGGACGGCCGAGCGGCTGTTCCGGGCGTACTACACCGACGGGCTGCACCTCGCCGACCCCGGCACCCTGCGTCGGCTGGCCGAGGAGGTGGGGGTGGCGGTGACCGAGGACGCCGGGGAGCGGGAACGGGCCGGGGAGCGGCTGCGCGCCGAGCTCGCGCGGGTCCGGGGGCTCGGGCCGCCGTCCGTTCCGGCCGTCCGGATCGACGGCGGGCCGTTCCTGGCGGGGGAGCGGGACCTGTCCGAAGGGGCGTTCCGGGCGGCGTTGGCCGGGCGGCCTGACGCATCGTCGGCGCTCGGGTGACGGCGGAGGAAGGGGCGGGGACGGACGGGGATTTGGACGCGCCGCGGCGGGCGGGGCGGCGTAAATTCGCCGGCATGGTGACTTCTATGACACGGGATGATCACGACGAGCGCATGGCGCGGGCGGCGCAGGCCGCGGTCCGCGTCGGGCTGACGGGGCTGATCGTCACGCCCGGCCCGGATCTGGTGTGGCTGTGCGGCTACCGGCCCCCCGCGGACACCGAGCGGCTGACCGCCTTGGTGATCGCCCCGGGAAGACGGCCCCGGCTGCTGGTGCCCGTACTGGAGCAGCCCGATGCCGAGCGGGCGACCGGCGCAGGGGCGATGGTCGTGCGGGGCTGGACCGATGGTGCGGACCCGTACGAGGAACTGGCCGAGTGGCTGGAGCCGGAGGGCCGTTACGGGATGTCGGACGCGACCTGGGCGATGCATCTGCTGGGGCTCCAGCGGACGCTGCCGGGGAGCGCGTACCGGGCGCTGTCGCAGGCGCTGCCGATGCTGCGGGCCGTCAAGGACGCGCACGAGGTGGCGCGGCTGGCGGCGGCCGGGGCGGCCGCGGATGCGACGTACGAGAAGATCCTGGGCGTACGGTTCGCCGGGCGCCGGGAGTCCGAGGTGGCGGCGGATCTCGCGCGGCTGCTGATCGAGCACGGGCACAGCCAGGTGGACTTCACGGTCGTGGGGTCCGGCCCCAATGGCGCCGATCCGCACCATGAGGCGGGGGAGCGGGTCATCGAGGACGGCGACATGGTCGTGCTCGACTTCGGCGGGCTCAAGGACGGCTACGGCTCGGACATCACGCGGACCGTGCACGTCGGGGAGCCGGGCGCCGAGGAGCGCAAGGTGCACGACATCGTGCGGGAGGCGCAGCAGGCGGCGTTCGAGGCGGTCCGGCCCGGGGTCGCGTGCCAGGACATCGACCGGGTGGCCAGGAGGGTCATCAAGGCCGCGGGGTACGGCGAGTACTTCATCCACCGGACCGGTCACGGGATCGGGGTGACCACGCATGAGCCGCCGTATCTGGTCGAGGGCGAGCATCTGCCGCTGGTGTCCGGGATGTGCTTTTCGATCGAACCGGGCATCTATCTGCCGGGGCGCTTCGGGGTGCGGATCGAGGACATCGTGACGTGCACGGAGACGGGCGGGCGGCGGCTGAACGAGACGGAGCGGGGGATGGCGGTGGTGCAGTAGCCGGGCCTGGTCCTGGGCCGGGGCCGGGGAGACCGGGGTGGGGGAAACCGGGGCCGGTGGAGTCGGGGGCGGGGGACTTTCGGCCCCCGCCTCCGGTGGTCGTTGGTCCTCGTCCCTGGTGGTCGTTGGTCCGTTCCGGCCGGGTCGGGGCTCGTACTTCCGGTGGTGCGGAAGTGACTGTTGGGCCGAAGCGGTCGGGTGGGGGCGCTGCGTAACGTGGTGGGCGTTGGGCCTCAGGGCACGGCTCACGTGCCGACCCGACGGAGCACCGCCATGCCGATCAAGACCTCCCGCGCCGGATTCCTGACCGCGCTGACCTTTGCCGCCGCGGCTGCGGTCGGCGCGGTGGCCCCGCTCGCCGGGACGGCGCCCGCCCGCCGCGCACACGGGCGCGGGCGGGCGGGGGCCGGTGGTCGTGCACGCGGCGGGGAAGGGGAGCGGGGGTGAGGCCGGGGGCGAGGCCGACGGAGGCAAACGGAGGCAAGGGGCACCGGCCGGGGAACGGTCACCGGACGGAGACCGGCGCCGCGTCGCTGGCGCTCGGCGGCGGTGCGGGGGCCGAGGTGGCACTGATGGGCGGGGCGCTGCGGATGGGGCGGGGCCGGGGGCGGCAGGCGGAGGGCGGGGGCGTGCGCTCGTAGGGCGTGGGCGTCCCAGTTACGGACCTCCGTTACGGACCTCCGTTACGGACCTCCGTTACGGACCTCCGTTACGGACCTCCGTTAAGGCCGTCCGCACTCACGGCACCAGGATCACCTTGCCCATCGTGGCGCGGGTCTCCAGGGCGTGGTGGGCGGCGGCCGCCTCGGCCAGCGGGAAGCGCTGCACCGCCGGGACCAGCCGGCCGGCCGCCGCCTCGGCGAGGGCTTCGCTCTCCAGGGTGCGGAGCGGGTCGTCGCCGCCCGTCTTTGCCAGCATGGGCGGCCCGAGGACCTGCTGGGACGTGATGCCGCGGGCCGCGAGCTCGCCGTCCGCGAACTCCAGCGGGCCACCGGTGAGGAGTCCGCCCGCGGACCAGCCGAAGACCAGGTGGCGGCCCCCCGGCGCCAGGAGGCCGACGGCGGCGCGGCCGGGGGCGCCGCCGGCCGAGTCGAAGACGACGGTGGCGCCAGGCGAGCGGCGGTCGTCGAGGAAGGCGCGTACCAGGGCGGGCCAGTCGTCGTCGGTGTAGTCGACGGCGAGATCGGCGCCCAGTTCGGTGACCCGCGCCGCCTTGGCGGGGCCGCCGGCCAGGCCGATGGCCGTGGCGCCGGTGTTCTTGGCCTGCTGGACGAGGAGCGAGCCGATGCCGCCGGCGGCCGCCGGGATGATCGCGATGTCGTCGGCGGTGAGGTCGGCGAAGCGCAGGATGCCCATGGTGGTGCGGCCGGTGCCGATCATGGCGACGGCCTGGGCCGCGTCGAGCCCGTCGGGGACGGGATGCAGGCGGTCGGCGGCGACCACGGCCAGTTCGGCGTAGCCGCCGGGGGCCATGTCCAGGTGGGCGACGACGCGTCGGCCGAGCCAGAGGGGGTCGGTGCCCTCGCCGAGCGCCTCCACCGTGCCGGCGACCTCGCGGCCGGGCACGGTCGGCAGCTCGGGAAGCGGCGCCGGCCCGCCCGCCAGCCCCTCGCGCAGGGCCGTGTCCAGGAGGTGGACGCCGGCCGCCGCCACGGCGATACGCACCTCACCGGGGCCCGGCCGGGGAGCGTCGACGGTCTCGTAACGGAGGTTGCCGGCCGGACCGAAGGCGTGCAGTCGTATCGCGTGCATGCTGGGGATGCTGGGGATGGCAGGCATGGCGGGCCACTCCTTGAGGGAGGCGGGCGCGTCCTGGGGACGCGGGCGCGGGCGGTGTGGTCGCCCGGCTGCCGCCACCCTCCTACCTCAGGTTTGGTTGAGGTCAACATCTCTCCGTCCGCCGCCGACTCGTGCGCCACCTCGGCCCCGCCGTGACCCTCCCCGGATCACCGTCAGACGGCCGTCAGATCGCCGCCAGACCGCCGCCAGACCGCCGTCAGACCGCCGTCAGACCGGCGCCATACCGTCGTCTTTCCGCAGGTCAGGGTCATTGTCAGTGGTGTGGTTCACGATGGGGTGTGCAGGCGTGGTGAGCGACGAGAGGCGGTGATCGCGTGGCAGGGCGCGGTAAGGGGACGGTGCGGGCGGTGCGGCGGCCCGAGGTGCGGCTGCCGGAGCTGCGGCCGTTCGACGGCGGGGGGCTCGAGTCCGAAGGGGACTACGACGGGCTGGAGTTCACGGACGCCGACTGGGCGGGGCAGTCGGCGCACGGCGCGCGGTTCCTGGACTGCGCGGTGCGGCGCTGCACGTTGGACGAGACGGTGCTCAGTCGGTCCCGGATCATCGACAGCGTGCTGAGCGGGGTGCGCGGGGTCGGTACGGACCTCTCGCAGGCGTCCCTGCGCGATGTGGAGGTGACGGACGCCCGGCTCGGCGGGACGCAGCTGCACGGCGCGGTGCTGGAGCGGGTCGTGGTGCGCGGCGGGAAGATCGACTTTCCGAATCTGCGTCAGGCCAAGCTGAGGGACGTCGCCTTCGAGGGGTGTGTGCTGGTCGAGGCGGACTTCTCGGGCGCGGAGCTGGAGCGGGTGACGTTCGACGACTGCACCCTGGCGCGGGCGGATTTCAGCGAGGCCCGGATGAAGGACGTCGATCTGCGGGGTGCGGCCGCGGTGGACATCGCCCGGGGCATCGACCGACTGTCGGGCGCGGTGATCAGCGCGGCCCAACTCCTCGATCTGGCCCCGGCGTTCGCGGCGCAGATAGGCGTACGGGTGGAGTGACGGCGCGGCGCTGCCCACCTGGCCCGGGGCCGCCGGGGGCTGACGGGCGGGGCCGATGAGTGCCGCCGGTGGGCGGGGTCGATGAGTGGGCCGGTCAGACGCGGGGGAAGCGGGCCTGAAGGTCCCAGATGACCGGGTTGTCGCCGAGTCCGTCGTGGAGATCGGTGAGGTCGGCGATCAGATCGTGCAGAAAGTCGCGGGCCTCGCGGCGCAGCGCGGCGTGGTTGAAGGTGAGCGGGGCCTCGTCGGCCGGCATCCAGTCGGCGTCGACGTCCACCCACCCGAAGCGGCGCTCGAAGAGCATCCGGTCGGAGGATTCGGTGAAGTCCAGCTCGGCGTGGACGGGACGGGAGGAGCGGCTGCCGCGGGGGTCGGTGTCGAGCTGCTCGACGATGTCGCACAGCGCCCAGGCGAAGTCCAGCACCGGCACCCAGCCCCAGGCGGTGGACAGCTCGCGGTCCGCCTTGGTGTCGGCGATATAGACATCGCCGCAGAAGAGGTCGTGGCGCAGGGTGCGCACATCCGCGGTCCGGTAGTCCAGCTGCGGAGGATCCGGAAAGCGGCGGGAGAGGGAGTAGCCGAGGTCGATCACGTCATTGATGGTGTCACGCCGGTGGGGAGGACCGGGCGGGCGGACCATCCGGCCGGTCGGAGCGCCGGTGACCGGTGACCGGTGACCCGTGACCGCTGGTCCGCAGCCGGTAGCCGTCGATCGATGAGCGATGACAGACGGCCAGGACCGAACGGCCAGAACGAACGGCCAGAACGAACGGCCAGGCACGCATGGCCGACGACCAGAGGGGTGGGGTTGATCATGGCTGGCTCCCTGCTGAGACGTTCGGGAGCCGCGGCGGTCGCGCTCGCGGCGCCGCCGGTCTGGATACGCACCTCCGGTGAGTCCGGCGGGGTGCCGGACCTGGACCGCCGGCCGACCCCGCCCACCCGGACCGGATAGCGGCCGCCGCCTACGACACGGGGGGCATCTGCACCCGAACGACCGGGGTGCCGGGCCATGACCGAGGCGATCGACACCTCCGCGCCCCAGGCCACCACCCCTGTGTCACCACCCCTGTGTCACCACCTCTACATGACCAGCTCTACGGCAGCAGTCGCTGCTCCTTGGCGACCGAGACCGCGCCGGCGCGGGTGTCCACGCCGAGCTTGTCGTAGATGCGGCCCAGGTGTGTCTTGACGGTGGCCTCGCTGATGAACAGCGCGCGGGCGATCTCGCGGTTGCTCAGGCCCCGCGCGAGCTGGCCGAGGATGTCGCGCTCCCGGTCGGTGAGCGTGGGGCGGGGGCTGCGCATCTGGGCCAGTACGCGATGGGCGACCGGCGCGGAGAGGGTGCTGCGGCCCTGGGCGGCGGCGCGGATGGCGGCGAAGAGTTCGTCGGGCCGTTCGGCCTTGAGGAGATAGCCGGTGGCGCCGGCCTCGATGGCGCGGGTGATGTCGGCGTCGGTGTCGTAGGTGGTCAGGACCAGGACATGGGGGGTGGGGCGGAGACGGGTGATACGGCGGGTGGCCTCGATGCCGTCGATGCCGGAACCCAGCTGAAGATCCATCAGAACGACATCCGGGCGGAGTTTGGCGGCCGTCGCCACGGCCTCCTCGCCGTTCCCGGCCTCGCCGACGACCTCGATGCCCGGCGCGCTGCTGAGCAGGGCGAGCAGCCCGGCGCGTACGACGGCGTGGTCGTCGCAGAGCAGGATGCGCACGGATGCGGCCTCGGTCTCGGACGGGCTCTCGGGCCCGGTACCGGGTTCGGGGGCGGCGGGGCTGGTCATGGGGCGTGCTCCAGGGGGACGGCGGCGGACAGGACGGTGCCCTCGCCCGGCGCGGACTCGATGGTGAGGGTGCCGCCGAGCTGGCGCACCCGGGCGTGCATCGCGGGCAGGCCGTGGCCCCGGTCGCGGCCGGGCGCGGGCGCGACCGGATCGGTGGGGGTGAAGCCCCGGCCGTCGTCGGCGATGTCCAGGACGACCTGGTCGCCGAGGTAGGTGAGGGTCAGGGTGGCGGCGGTCGCGGCGGCGTGCTCGCGGACGTTGGCGAGGGCGCCCTGGGCGATCCGCAACAGGGCGGACTGCACCCGGTCGGGGAGGGGGGCGGGGGTGCCGTCCAGGTGGAGGCGTACGGCGAGGGGTGCGGCGGCGCCGGTCCCGGAGGCCGACTCTCCGGTACGGGCGGCGAGTTCGCGCAGGGCCTCGGGCAGCGAGGCGCCGTCGGCGAGGTCGGCGGGGGCGAGGTCGTGCACGAAGCGGCGGGCCTCGGCCAGGTTGCGGGCGGTGATCTCGGTGGCCGTACGGACATGGCCGCGAGCGGTGCCCGGGGCCGCGTCCCAGGTGCGCTCGGCCGCCTGCAGCAGCATCTGCTGGCTGGACAGTCCTTGGGCGAGCGTGTCGTGGATCTCCATCGACAGCCGCTGCCGCTCGGCGAGGGTGCCCTCGCGCCGTTCGGTGGCGGCCAGTTCGCGCCGGGTACGGAGCAGATCGTCGATCAGCGCGCGCTGCCGGGCGGCCTGGCGTTCCATATGGACGAAGACGGCGGTGGCGAGCGCGGCGACGGCCGGCGGCGCGAGCAGCAGATTCGGGTCGAACGCGGTCGACAGCCGCAGTTGGGCCACCACGACGAAGGCGGTGAGCACCCCGACGAGCAGCGACGCGGCGCCGGCGGGCAGGGTGCGCAGCCCCGTATAGAAGAGCGGCACCGCGCACCAAGCGAAGCTCGGCGCAAGCAGGACCAGCACGACCCAGGCCGCGACGACCGCACCCAGCCACAGCAGGCGGCGCACGGTGGGGCGGCGCTCGTCGTCCGTACGGGATCCCAGCGCCGGGCCGAGGACGTAGAGGAGGGCGAGGGCGATGCTGAGGGCGATGATCCAGGGGGTGCGGGGCTCGCCGGGGTGACGGATCAGGAAGCGGGCGAGCGAGGCCGCCAGGAGCAGAAAGAACGCCGTGTGCATGACGGGGCCGAGCCAGCGGGCGTCGGGATTGGGGTCCGGCGGCGCGGGCTGCTGAGCGGGATGAAGGGGGCGCGGGGGGTGCACGGGGCTCTGGGTCTCCTAGCGGGGCTCTCCCGTAACGGTCTCCCGTAGTCGTAACCCGGGTGGGGAGCGTCCCGTATCAACCGATCGGCTGACACCGGTATCCCCCATCATGCCCGGCCAGGGCAGCCGGTACGTCGACCCTGGCGCGCACGCCACGCCCCGAGGATGAAGGCAGGCCACGCACTCCCGCCCCGTCCCGAAGGAGCCCCGACCATGGCGAAGCACACCGAGAACCAGCACCGTAGCGAGACGCAGCAGCCCCGGAAGCTGTCCCTGCGCAACCGGGTCGTCACCGGCGCGGCCGTCGTCGTCGCGCTGGCCGGTGCGGGCGCCTTCGGCGCCGTGTCCGCGTCCGCCGCCCCGGCGCCGAGCGCCGTCTCCCCCGCCGCGGCCGAAGGCGCCGGCACGGACGCCGGCAACCTCACCCACACCACCCACCTCACCCTCGCGGCCGCCACCAAGGCCGCGCAGGCCGCCGTGGACGCCGCGGAGAAGGCGGGCCAGAAGATCTCGGTCGCCGTCGTGGACCGCAACGGCAACACGCTGGTCCAGCTGCGTGGCGACGGCGCCGGCCCGCAGTCGTACGAGTCGGCGGCGAAGAAGGCGTACACCGCCGTCTCCTGGAACGCCCCCACGTCCGAGCTGGTCAAGCGCCTCGACCAGGCGCCCACGCTCAAGGACATCCCGGGCACCCTGTTCCTGGCGGGCGGCGCCCCGGTGCAGTCGCAGGGCGCGCCGATCGCCGGGATCGGCGTGGCGGGTGCTCCGAGCGGCGCCACCGACGAGCAGTTCGCCCAGGCCGGTGCGCAGGCGCTCGGCAAGTAACGGCACCCACCAGCACGCGGAGGGCCGGCCCCCAAACGGGGACCGGCCCTCCAGCAATCACCAGCAATCGCCAGCAACCACGGCCAACTACCGGCGATTACTGGCAACCACCACCGCTATCGAGCGGCCAAGGCCACGGCCGCGGTCACGGTTACGGCCGCGGCGACATCCGCACCCGCACCCGCACCGCGTCCGCAGCTCATCCGGATCCTCAGACGTTGACGCCGAAGTCCTGCGCAATGCCCACCAGGCCCGAGGCGTAGCCCTGGCCCACCGCGCGGAACTTCCACTCCGCGCCGTTGCGGTAGAGCTCGCCGAAGACCATGGCGGTCTCGGTCGCGGCGTCCTCGCTCAGGTCGTAGCGGGCGATTTCGGCGCCGCCGGCCTGGTTGACGATGCGGATGAAGGCGTTGCGCACCTGGCCGAAGTTCTGGCTGCGGTTCTCGGCGTCGTAGATCGAGACCGGGAAGACGATCTTCTCGATGTCGGCCGGCAGACCCGCGAGGTTGACGTTGATCTGCTCGTCGTCGCCCTCGCCCTGGCCGGTGACGTTGTCACCGGTGTGCACGATGGTCTGGTCCGGCGTCGCCTTGTTGTTGAAGAAGACGAAGTGCTGGTCCGAGAAGACCTTGCCGCTCGGGTTGACCGCGATGGCGCTGGCGTCGAGGTCGAAGTCCGTGCCGGTGGTGGTGCGGACGTCCCAGCCGAGGCCGACCGTGACGGCGGTCAGGCCCGGTGCCTCCTTGGTGAGGGAGACGTTGCCGCCCTTGGACAGGCTTACAGCCATGGGAAGTCCCTTTCCTTGTCGACTCGTCGAAGCGTCGGGCTTCGTACTGCGGACGAAGCTACCGTCACCCACCACAACGTCGTCAGGGGACCACGAGGTTCCAGCTGCCTTTACTTTCTTTGCCGAATCCTGATGTGGACGTCCTGCGAGGGGAGCCGAAAAGCGGGTGACGGGGTCCCGGAATGCGAGGGATCATAGGACCCATGTCCGGGCCCTATGTCATCCGCGGTTCGGTCGTCCTTCCAGAGGCCGAGCTCGTATGGCGTTTCTCGCGGTCCTCCGGTCCCGGCGGCCAGCACGTCAACACCAGCGACAGCCAAGTGGAGCTGCGCTTCGACCTCACCAAGACGCAGGCGCTGCCCGACGTCTGGAAGGAGCGCGCCCTGGAGCGGCTGGCGGGCCGCCTCGTCGACGGGGTGCTGTCCGTGCGGGCCTCCGACCACCGCTCCCAGTGGCGCAACCGCGAGACCGCGGCCGTCCGGCTGGCGGCGCTGCTCGCCCAGGCCACCGCCCCGCCGCCCAAGCCGCGCCGCAAGTCGCGGATTCCCCGCGGCATCAATGAGCGGCGGCTGCGCGAGAAGAAGCAGCGCGGCGAGACCAAGCGCGGCCGCACGGGCCGCGATTGGGGCTGAGGCGCTGCCCGCCTCCGACGCCTGGCCGCCGGCCTCCGCGCCATTGAGGCCCCTCCGGCGCGTTGAGGCCGAGGGCGCCCCTCCCCGACGTCTTCGGCGCGTGCCTCGCGGTGCCTCCGTTGCCTCGCGGTGCCTCCTTCTACTCCGGCAACGATTACAACGGTTACGGAGAGTGGTGAGTTCCCTCGGGTGGAGTAGCCGATGGTGCGGCCGGATCGGTGGGGTAGCTGGACCGGAGCAGTGGAGTGGCTGGAGTGGACCGGCGAGCCCTCAGCTCAAGTGCCGGTAGTTCCCCCGGAAGTACGTGAGCGGCCCCGCGCCCTCGTTCGGGATCGATGAGGTCAGTACGCGTCCGATGACGAGGGTGTGATCGCCGGCCACCACCCGCTCCTCGGTCCGGCACTCCAGGGTCGCGAGGGCGCCGCCGATGAGCGGTGCGCCGGCCGCTTCACCCCGTACATGCGGGATGTCCGCGAAGAGCAGCCGGTCGCTGATGCGGCCCTTCATCGCGAATCGTCCGGCAACGTGCCGCTGGCTGTCCGCCAGTACCGAGACCGCCCACAGCGGCTGGTGTGCCAGCAGGTCGTCCATGCGGGAGTCGTTGCGAACGCTCACCATCACCAGCGGCGGTTCGAGGGATACCGAAACGAATGCGGTGGCGGTCATGCCGATGTCCTCGCCGCGCGGGCCCTCGTCCGGGTCGTGGGCGGTGATCAGCACCACGCCGGCGGCGAGGCGGGACAGGGCGGCACGGAACTCGTCGTCACTCACCCCCTCAGCATGCGGGATCGGTGGGCCGCCCGGCGCGGACGCCAGGGCGACGGCGGGCGTGGGACGGTTGGCGGGTCCGGAGGCTGCGGCTTCGCCGGGGGTTTTCGTGAACACGCCATGAACGCTAACGTCGCCCGACCCCGCGCCGCATCGGGCCCTGGAACCACCCGCGCCCTAGGTCGGACGACGGAGGCCGCGGGGGGGGGAGGTCGCAGAGGAGGTCGCAATGGGGGAGGCGGCTGCCCGAATTTGCGTTCAGGAAGGGCGAGTGTCGCGCGGGAGAGGGCGGGAAGGGCCTCTCAACAGGCCCTTTTGGGCGTTATCAACATCCCCTCGGAGCTTGTGACTTGAGTCACAGCACGCGGTAATTGTTGACCCTGTGTACCGAGTGAACAGCTCACTGTGATTCAGTGAGCGAAGAAAGAGCGTGGAATCGGGCGATCGAAGAATCCTGGAGTTGCTGTCGAGGTCTCAGGGAGAGCGAGCGATGGAGACCGAGTCGGAGCCATACGTCCGTCTTGCGACCCTGCGGCAGCTGCACCAAGTGGTCGCCGAACTGAACACCGCACGCAGCCTTGCGGACACCTTGCAATCGGTTGCCGACGGTGCGATCGCCGGGCTCGGCTATGAGCTGGCGGCGGTCAATCTCGTCCGTCCGGACGGCGATCTCGTCGTCGCCGCGGTGGCCGGCAGCGCGGGCGCCGAGGCGCTGATGGCCGGGCGGGTCGGCTCCCGCTCCTCCTGGGACCGTCGGCTGTCGATGGGGGAGCGCTGGGGCGAGCTGCGCTTCATCCCGTACACCGAGGGCTGGGTGCTGGACGACGACGACGTCCCGCAGTGGCACACGGCGGGGCCCGCGCCGCGGTTCCCCGACGAGTGGCACCCCATGGACCGTCTCTTCGCGCCGATGTACTCCGCGACCAACGGCGGCGGCGAGCTGCTCGGCGTGATCTCCGTCGACCGGCCGCGCAACGGCCGGCGCCCCGGCGCGTGGGGGCAGGAAGCCCTGCAGATGTACGCGTTCCAGTCCGCCATCGCGATCAGCAACGCCCGGCTGCGGGCCAATATGCAGCGCGCCCTGGTCCGCCTCGAGCGCGAGCAGCAGGCCCTGCGCGCCAGCGAGGAAAGCTTCCGGCAGGCCTTCGAATACGCGCCGAGCGGGATGGCCGTCGCCGAGATGGGCGGTGACCAGCACGGACGACTGCTGCGCACCAACGATGCGCTGTGCCGGTTGCTGGGGCGCCCGGCCTCCGCGATGCGCCGCTACTCCTTCTCCGACCTCGTCCACCCCGAGGACATCGGGACCCTGCTGCGCACCTCGGCGGAGGGCGGCCGGGCCGAGCTGCGGCTGGCCCGCCGCGACGGGACCTATGTGTGGGTCTCGCTGCGCAACTCCGTGGTCGCCGACACCGCCGACGGGCCCCGATTTCTGCTCACCCATGTCGAGGACATCGAGGAGCGCAAGCGGCACGAGCTCCAGCTCGCGCACCGCGCCAGCCATGACTCGCTGACCGGGCTGCCCAACAGCGCCGAGCTGCGGTCCCGGCTCGCCGCCCGGCTGTGCTCCCGCCCCCCGGGTGGGGTGGCCGACGCGTACGCCTCCTCGGCCACCGTCGCGGCGGACCCGGGCGACCGGCAGGCCTTCCGGACGGACGGCAAGGAGCCCTTCGGCGGTGTGCCGGGCGGCTACGACCACCATGTCCACACCGTCGCGCCCGCGGAGGGCGCGGAGGACGACGGCTCCAAGGGGCTGGCGGTCCTCTTCTGCGACCTCGACGGCTTCAAGTCGATCAACGACCGCTTCGGGCATCACACGGGCGACGCGGTGCTGATCGAGGTCGCCCGCCGGCTGACCAGCGGCGTACGGGACGGCGATACGGTCGCCCGGCTCGGCGGCGATGAATTCGTGGTGCTCGCGGACGGCCTGGGCACGGCCGACGCCCAGGACCTCGCGGTGCGGCTGCGGAACGCGATCATCCCGCCGATCCGGGTGGACGGCCGGGCGGTGCGGGTCGGCGCCAGCTTCGGCATCGGCTGGGCGAGCTGCGGAATGACCGCCGAGGAGGTCCTGGCCTCCGCCGACCAGCGGATGTACGTGGAGAAGCGGTCCCGGTCGAAGGCGAACCGCCGGGCGGGCTGAGCCACCGCATGCGGCGGGCGGCGGGCGGTGCGCAACGCAATGCGCGATCGCAGCCCCCGGCGCACAGCGGACCCGCGCGCGACACAGCGCGTAGTCGAGCCGTCTCAGGCAGGGAAGGTGCCGCGCATCTCACAACGCCGCCTTCCGCCCGGGCCCACCTGCCGTTCACCGATCTGTAGCGATCTTGTGGCTGTCCGGGCTCGGCGTGGCCAGGCCTTGAAGGGGTAGGCTGCGCCGATGCGGCGCGCTGCCGCCGGGGGCCCGAAACAGAGAATTCGCGCGCATGGCGCGAACGCGTACCGACGCAGACAGACGCGCACACACCGCTTGGGAGTGACACGGAATGACGGCCGGCAACAACGGCGCGGACACGCCGGAGAACGACGACCCGTTCGGCTACCTCTACCGCTCGGAAGGCGGCGACGGTGGCGCACCGGGCTCGGCGGCCGGCGGCGGGGCGGCGCGGCAGCCGGGGGTCCCGAGAACCTCCTACAACCAGGTGCGCGCGGTCGGCGAGCGGCAGTACGGCGCCCAGCAGACCCAGCAGCCGGCGTACGGCAACCAGAACGCGCACTACGCGGCGCCGGAGACGCTGCCCGGCAGCGAGCGGACGCGTTCCGTCCCGCCCCAGGGCTACGACCAGCAGCCCCGTCGCCGTAACGGACTGCTGATCGGTGCGGTCGCCGTGGTCGCGGTGGTGTGCATAGGCATCGGCGTCGCGATGCTCACCAATGGCAACAAGGACAAGAACGACACGTCGAAGAAGCCGGGCCCGACGGCCGGCGACTCGGTGGCCCCCAGCAAGGAGCCCACCGCCAAGCCCGCTCCCGGTGAGCTTCCCAAGCAGGACGCGGGCAGCCTGCGCCTCGACGGCGGCGCCACCACGGCCAAGGACGTGCCCGGCGCGCGCTCGGCGAACGGCACCTACGTCGCGGGAATGAACACCCCCGGCGCATCGGTCAGTTGGACGGTCGACGTCGACAAGGCGGGCCCGTACAGGCTCTGGGTCGGCTACGGCGTGCCCGGCAAGAACGAAAACCTCACGCTGACCGTCAACGGCAAGCCCGACCCCCGGCCGGTCAGCATGGACAACTTCGCCCATGCTCCGGAGGGCGCCTGGGACAAGGGCTGGACCCGGAGCTGGTCAATGGTGACCCTCAATCAGGGCACCAACACCGTCAAGCTGTCCTGCGAGGCCGGCAATCAGTGCGACGTCAACATCGACAAGGTGTGGCTGGCGCCGCCGAAGAAGAAGTAATCCGGCTGACCCCAAGGATCCAAAGGATCCCAAGGGCCCAACAGGCCCACCGGCGCCGGTGTTTCACGTGAAACGTCCGCTTCACGCCGCCGCCGGATGATCCGTCACCACGACGCGCGGCAGCAGTTCCTCGTATGTCGCCGGATCGAACTCGCCCGCGGCCGCGGCCCGTACGGTCGCGGCCGACAGGGCCACCGCGCGGGTCAGCCGGTCCGGCCACGGCAGGTCCTCCACCAGGCCCGAGAGCAGACCGGCCACGGCCGAGTCGCCGGCGCCGGTCGGGTTGCCGGGGATGTGCCGCGGCGGGGCGGCCTGCCAGGTGCCGTCCGCGGTGACCGCGAGTATCCCCTTTGCGCCCAGTGACGCGGCCACCGCATGGGCGCCCCGGCGGCGGGCGTCGCGGGCGGCGCGCAGCGGTTCGGTGCTGCCGGTGAGGGCGGCGAGCTCGTCGGCGTTGGGCTTGGCGAGGTCGGGGCGGGCGGCCAGGCCGCGGCGCAGCGGCTCGCCGCTGGTGTCGAGGAGGACCGGGACGCCTGCGGTGCGGGCGGTGCGGGTGAGCCGGGCGTAGACGTCGACGGGCACGCCGGGGGGCAGACTGCCGCAGAGGGCCACGGCCTGTGCGTCGCGGAGGAGTTCGCGGTAGGTGCCGAGGAAGGTGTCCCATTCGGCGGGGGAGACGGTCGGGCCCGGTTCGTTGAGCTGGGTGGTGTCGCCGGTGGTCCCGTCGACGACGGCGATGGTGCGGCGGGTGGCGCCGCCGACCGGCACCAGGGCGTCGGTGACCTCGCTCTCCTGGCTGAGCAGGGCGCGCAGCGCCGCTCCGGTGCCGCCGCCCGCGAAGCCGGTGGCGACCGTACGGTGGCCGAGTGCGGCCAGGACGCGGGCGACGTTCAGGCCCTTGCCGCCGGGGCGTTCGGCGACCTCGGTGACCCGGTTCGTGGTGTGGTTGCGGAGCCGGGGCAGACGATAGGTGATGTCCAGGGCGGCGTTCAGCGTGACCGTGAGGATCATGGTTCCCCCTCCCGCGCCGTGCTCGGACGGCTGTGCCGGTGGGCGGCAGCCGTTGGCCGGGCAGTCGTTGGCCGTAGTACGGCCCGAGGTCGGGCAACCGCGTTCGGCGGTGGCATGCGGACAAGTGCGCGAGCGATCATGCCATCGCCAATGGTGGTTGGCCCAGACCCAGGGAGACCGGTGCCCGGCGGGTAACCGGCCACCAGGGGGCCGCCGGCCGGTCACCGCCCGTTCGTGCGGCGTCCGCCGCGGCCGGTCAGACGCCTTCGGGACGTACCAGCCATGCGCCCTGGCGCATCACGCCCACCAGGTCGTATCCGGCGTCCAGCACCACCAGGTCGGCGTCCTTGCCGACCGCCAGGGAGCCCACCCGGTCGTCGATGCCGAGCAGGCGCGCAGGGTTGGCCGAAAGCGCCTGTACGGCTTGATCCACCGTCAGGTTGTCCACGGTGACGGCCCGTTTGAAGGCGCGGTCCAGGGTGAGGGTGGATCCGGCGATGGATCCGGCCGTCGGCCCCTCGCTGATCCGGGCGACGCCGTCCTTGACCTCGACCTGCATCGGGCCGAGCGGATACATCCCGTCGTTCATCCCGGCCGCGCCCATCGCGTCCGTGATGAACGCGACGCGCTCGGCGCCGGCGTCCCGGAAGGCCATCTGGAGGATCGCGGGGTGCAGATGAGTGCCGTCGTTGATCAGCTCGACGGTGATCCGCTCGTCCTCCAGGAGGGCCGCGATCGGGCCGGGCGTGCGGTGGGCGAGGCCGGGCATCGCGTTGAAGAGGTGGGTGGCCACCGTCGCGCCCGCGGCGATGGCCTCGCGGGTGGCGTCGTAGGAGGCGTCGGTGTGGCCGATGGCCGCGACGATCCCGGCGTCGGTGAGCATCCGTACGGACTCCAGGCCGCCGGGCAGTTCGGGGGCGACGGTCATCATCCGGGCGGTGCCGTGCGCGGCGTCGATCAGCTTGCGGACCGCGGCCGGGTCGGGGTCGCGCAGCAGGTCGGGCTGGTGGGCGCCGCAGCGGCCGGGGGAGATGAACGGGCCCTCGAAGTGGATGCCGGCCAGCTCGCCCTGCTGGACGAGCTCGGCGAGCACCGCGGCCTGCCGGGAGAGGTCTTCCAGGGTGCCGGTGACGGTGGAGGCGACCATCGAGGTGGTGCCGTGCAGCCGGTGGGTGTCGATGACCCGCAGGCATTCCTCGGCGTCGGCGGAGGAGAAGGAGCCGCCGCCTCCGCCGTGCAGGTGCATATCGACGAAGCCGGGGACGACGAGGTGGCCGGGGAGGTCGAGGACCTCGGTGTCCCGGCTGTCGGGGAGGGGGCCGCCGGCGTCGACGTCCCGGCTGCGGATGTCGGTGATCCGGCCGCCCTCGACCGTGATCCGGCCGCGGTCGGCCACGCCTGCCGACCGGGCGATACGGGCGCCGGTCAGGAGGGTGCGCCGGGGCTGCGAGGGCCGTCCCGCGGAATGTTGCAGTGCCATCAGGCGGTTACCTCCGTGGAGAGAAGATCCCAGGCGAGCAGTCCTGCGCCCAGGCACCCGGCCGCGTCCCCCAGGGCCGCCGGAACGATCGAGGGAACGGGCTGGAACGTAACGCGCCGGCGGACCGCTTCCCGCAGAGGCGCGAACAGCGTGTCGCCCGCCTCGGCGAGCCCTCCGCCGATGATCAGCATCTGCGGGTCGAGCAGGGTGAGGCCGGTGACCAGGCCGTCGGCGAGGGCGTCCACGGCGTTGCGCCAGACGGCGACGGCGCGTTCGTCGCCCGATTCCACGGCCTTGGCCGCGTCCGCCGCGCCGGCCCGGGGATCGCCGCAGGCCAGCGCCCAGTCGCGGCCGACGGCGGCGGCCGAGGCCACCGTCTCCAGGCAGCCGCGCTGCCCGCAGGCGCACTCCCGCCCGCCGGGCCGTACGACGATGTGGCCGATCTCGCCCGCGCTGCCGTGCGCGCCCGCCTCGATCCGGCCGCGGATGCCGATGGCGCCCGCGATGCCCGTACCGAGGGGAACGAACAGGAACCGGTCGGCATCCTTGCCCGCGCCGATCCGGCCCTCCGCCAGGCCGCCGGTGCGTACGTCGTGCCCGAGCGCGACCGGCACCCCGTCCAGCCGCTCGGACAGCAGGGCCCGCATCGGGACGTCCTGCCAGCCGAGGTTGGCGGAATAGACGGCGGTGCCTGATGTCTCGTCAACGGTGCCGGGGACTGCGACCCCGGCGGCCTCGGCCGGGGCGCCGAACCGGGCCCGGCCGAGGGCCTGCAGCTCGGCGGCGAAGCCGAGGATCGTCTCGATGACCGCGTCGGCCCCGCGTTCGCGGCCGGTGGGGCGCCGCGCCTCGTACAGGACGGTGCCGTCCGCCCCTACGAGGGCGGCTTTCATTCCGGTGCCGCCCACATCCAGGGCGATGACGTTTCTCACGGCAACAGTTTTGCGCGATCGGACATAAAAGGTCTAGTCCACTCACCGTATCCGTGCGCCCTTGCGCCTGTTTGGCCTGGTCGACGCCCGGTCTCGTGATCTTCGCGTGGGAAGGGCGATATCGAAGCGAGACTTCCGGTGGTGTAGACCTTATGGAGACGGGCGAGTAAAACTCGCTGTTCATGGCGGTGAAGGGTGATCCCCGACACCGAGATGGACCCGGCAGAACAGATCTCGGGACAAGGGCGGTAAACGACGGTGCAGCGGCGGTACTTGAGCCTGACGGCGGCGGGAATTGCCACCGTCATGACCCTCACTCTCACCGGCTGCGGAAGCGGCTCGGGCGACGGCGATGTCACGCTCAAGCTCATCGCGGCGGATTACGGCGACAGCGAGGCCAACAGCTCCCAGCGCTACTGGGACGAACTCACCCACGAGTTCGAAAAGAAGAACCCCGGCATCAAGGTCGACGTCGACGTCTACAGCTGGACGGACGTCGACAAGAAGGTCGAGGACCTCGTCAAGGCGGGCAAGGCCCCCGACATGGCGCAGATAGGCGCGTACGCCGACTACGCCGCCCACGGGCAGCTCTACAGCGCCGACGAACTGCTCTCCATACCGACCCAGGCCGACTTCACCCCCGCCCTCGCGGACGCCGGCGAATACAACCGCGTGCTGTACGGCATGCCCTTCGGGGCCAGTACCCGGCGCCTCTTCTACAACAAGAAGCTGTTCGCCGAGGCGGGCATCACCCACCCGCCGAAGACCTGGGACGACATCGCCCACGACGCCCAGCTGCTGAAGGACCACGGCGTCAAGACGCCCTTCGCGCTCCCGCTCGGCCCGGAGGAGACCCAGGCCGAGACGCTGATGTGGATGCTCGGCGGTGGCGGCGGCTACACCGACAACATCGGCAAGTACACGATCGACTCGCCGGAGAACGTCAAGACCTTCGAGTGGCTCCAGAAGGACCTCGTCGGCAAGGACCTGACCGGCGGCGACCCCGCCAAGGTCAACCGCGCCGACGCCTTCCAGGGCTTCGCCGACGGCAACGTGGGCATGCTCAACGGCCACCCCACCCTGATGGAACAGGCCGCCGCCAAGGGCATCGACTACGGCACCACCGAACTCCCCGGCATCCACGGCAAGGCCAAGGCCACCATGGGCGTCGCCGACTGGATGATGGCCTTCAAGCAGAACGGCCACCACGAGCAGATCGGCAAGTTCCTCGACTTCGTCTACAGCGAGAAGAACGTCCTGAAGTTCTCCGGCACCTACGGACTGCTCCCGGTCACGGCCTCCGCCTCCCAGGCGATGATGGAGGACGACAGGTACAGCAAGCTGCACAGCTTCCTCAAGCAGCTCAGGCACGCCGAGTTCTACCCGGCCGACAAGACTTCCTGGCCGATGGTCTCCAAGACCCTCAAGGCCAAGATGGGCGCGGCCGTCGGGCCCGACGGCAACCCGTCCGCCGTACTCAGCGAGATCCAGAACGCGGCGGACACGGCCGACAACATGGTCCCGTAAGGGGCCCGGGGCCGCGGGGGCGTCCGGCCGGGCGCTGTCAGACGGTGGGCTTATCGTGGAAACGTGATGGCGGAAGACGGTACGGACACGGCGCGCGGGGACGAGGGCACGGGCACCCCGGACGACGGCGGCACCCCTGGCGACGGCGGCGTCCCGGACGGTGCCGGTGCAGCGGCCGGCGCCCCGCTCTCCTCCCGGGACGAAGCGGTGCTCGGCGTCGAGCGCCGCTCCTGGCCCGGCCCCGGCGCCAAGGAGCGCGTCATCCGTGAGCGGCTCGGCATCTCCCCGACCCGCTACTACCAGCTCCTGAACGCCCTGTTGGACGACCCCCGCGCGCTCGCCCACGACCCGGTCACGGTCAACCGCCTGCGCCGGATACGCGACGCCCGCCGCGCCCGCCGCTGACGCCCCGCACGACGCGCCGTCCCGCCCGCCGCCCCGTGCCCCCATACACCCGGCATGCGCCCGCACCCCGCCGGTAGGGTCGGCGCCATGGGCAGCCCCCCGAACGCGCCGCACCCCGTCCCGACGCCGCAGACCCCGGCCGGCCGCGAAGGCCTCGCCGCTCTCCTCTCCCATCCCGAACGCGCCGTCATCGCCCTCGACTACGACGGCACCCTCGCCGACATCGTCCCCGACCCGGAAACGGCCCGTGCCCACCCCGGCGCCACCGCCGCCCTGGGCCGCCTAGTGCCCCACCTGAGCGCCGCCGCCGTCATCACCGGCCGCCCGGCCGCCGTCGCGGTCCGCCTCGGCGGCTTCGCCTCCGTCCCCGGCCTCGGCCACCTCACCGTCCTCGGCCACTACGGCGCCGAGCGCTGGGAAGCGGCCACCGGCACCGTCCACGCCCCTCCGCCGCACCCCGGCATCGCCGCCATACAGGGCGAACTCCCCGGCGTACTGGACGCGTCCGGCGTCTGGCACGGCACCTGGGTGGAGACCGCCATCGAGACCAAGGGCGGCCGCGCCATCGCCGTCCACACCCGCCGCGCGGCCGACCCCCAGGGCGCCTTCGACCGGCTCCGCGGCCCGCTCGCCGCCCTCGCCGAACGCCACGGCCTGATCGTCGAACCGGGCCGTTTCGTCCTGGAACTGCGCCCGCCGGGCATGGACAAGGGCGTGGCCCTCGCCGACTGGATCCACGAAACCGGCGCCACCACCGTCCTGTACGCCGGCGACGACCTCGGCGACCTGGCCGCCTTCGCCGCCGTCGAAAAGCTCCGCTCCGAAGGCCTCACCGGCATCCTGGTCTGCAGCGGCAGCAACGAGGTCAGCGAACTGGCCGAGCGCGCCGACCTGGTGGTCGACGGGCCGACCGGGGTCGTCGGCCTCCTCGGCGCCCTGGCCGACCACCTGGCCGGGCCCTGAGCCCCGCTCACCCCTCCAACGCGCGCAGCTGGTCCAGGAACCACTGGGCCGGCGGCAGCGCCGTGGCGGCCGCGGCCAGCCGCTCGCAGCGGGCGCGCCGCTCGTCGTCGTCCATGGAAAGCGCCTCGTGCAGCGCCGCGGCCGTGGCCGTGATGTCGTACGGGTTGACGACGATCGCGTCCTCGCGCAACTCCCAGTACGCGCCTGCTCCCCGGGAGAGCACAAGCGCACAGCCCCGCTCGGAGACCACCGGCACTTCCTTGGCGACCAGATTCATGCCGTCGCGGATCGGGTTGACCAGGGCCACATCGGCCAGCCGGTAGGCGGCCAGCGAGCGGGCGAAGTCGTCCTTGACGTGCAGGACGACCGGCTGCCAACCGTCCGTGCCGTACTCGGCGTTGATCTCCTCGGCGAGCCGCCCCACCGTCGCGGTGTATTCGCGGTAGACGGCCAGGTCCTGCCGCGAGGGATAGGCGAACGCGATGTGCACCACCCGCTCGCGCCACTCGGGGCGGTCGGCGAGCAGCCGGCGGTAGGCGAGCAGGCCGCGCACGATGTTCTTCGACAGCTCGGTGCGGTCGACCCGGACGATGGTCTTACGGCCCGTCCCGCCGATCTGCTCGCGCAGTGCCGTCAGACGCTCCTCGACATCGGGGCGGTGCGCCCGCTCGCGCAGGAACTCCGCGTCGGCGCCGAGACCGTGCACCCCGATATGGGTCTTGCGCGGCTTGAGCCATGTCGAGAAGAGATACGGGTCCTCGTCGCGCGGCCAGTACGCGTCGCATTCCGACCCCAGTGCCCACTGGCAGCAGCCCATGAAGGCCCGTGCCCAGTGCTGGGTCAGGAAATTCGCCCGGTCCGCGCCGAGGATGCCCGTCACCAGCTTCTGCTGGATGTCATCGGGCAGCATCGCGAAATACTCCGCGGGTGCCCACGGTGTGTGGGAGAAATGCGCGATCCGCAGGTCAGGGCGGCGTTCACGGAGCATCCCGGGCACCAGCGCCAGGTGATAGTCCTGTACGAGGACGGCGGCCCCGGGCGCCGCGGCCTCGGCCAGCGCATGGGCGAAAGCGGCGTTGTACGCCTCGTACGACGCCCATTGCGCACGGAATTCCGTATCGAATACCGGCTCCAGCGGCGTCTGATACAGCATGTGGTGGACGAACCACAGCACGGAATTGGCAATTCCGTTATAGGCATCGGCATGCACATCCGCCGGAATGTCCAGCATCCGGACCCGCTGCCCGCCCGTGTCCGCCGGATCCAGATCGCCGCCCGTCCGCCGCACGGCCTCCCGGTCGCCCTCCCCGAGCGCCGCACACACCCACACCGCATCGGTGTCCGGACCGATCGCGGACAGCCCCGACACCAGCCCCCCGCCGCCCCGCTTGGCGGTCAGCGCGCCGTCATCCCCGACGGCGTACGACACCGGACCGCGATTGGACGCGACGAGAACGTCGGCGCCTGGTGGGACCGCACTGCGCTCGGAGACCGTCTCGGAGACCATGTCGCGACATTAACCAGCTACCGATCCGCGCAAACGTACGGAATTCAGCCGAGGCAGCCCCGCGGCGCTTCAGGCCGCCCGGCGCTCCGCGTACTCCGGTATTTCGGCCATCGGGGGCCGCTCCTCGGTGTCCACGTCGGTCGTGCGCGCCACGAAGCCGTTCTCGCCCCGCTCGAACTGGGTGAGGCGGGGCCGGATCAGATGGCCGCGGGTGAGACGGAGCTGGGCGGTGCGGTAGATGGCGGCGGCCATCCGGCCGAGGGCCTGGCCGTCCTGGTGGCGGTGTTTGCGTACGCCGACGTCCACCTGGGCGAGGGCGTCCAGGCCGACCGTGTGCAGGGCGTCGACCAGAAGGCCGAGCTCGACGCCGTAGCCGACCGGGAAGGGCAGGCGTTCCAGGAGGGAGCGGCGGGCCGCGTACTCGCCGCCCAGGGGCTGGACGAAGCCGGCCAGCTGCGGCCAGTGGAGGTTGAGGAGGGGGCGGGCGACCAGCTCCGTGACGCGGCCGCCCTGGCCCGCTCCGGAGCCCTCGCCGCCCGTCTCCAAGGGGCGGTCGTACATCGCCTTGACGAAGTGGACGTCGGCGTCGGTCAGCAGCGGGCCGACGATCCCGGAGACGAAGGTCGACGAGAATTCGCGCAGGTCGGCGTCGATGAAGCAGATGATGTCGCCCGTGGTGGCCAGCAGGGACCGCCACAGGACCTCGCCCTTGCCGGGGACGGCGGGCAGGCGGGGCAGGACGCTGTCCCGGTGGACGACCTTGGCCCCGGCCGCCGCCGCGACCTCGGCCGTACGGTCGGTGGAGCCCGAGTCCAGCACCACCAGCTCGTCCACCAGGGGGACGGCGCCGGTCATCAGGTCCGCGCGGATCGCCGCGACGATCGCCCCGACGGTGGCTTCCTCGTCGAGCGCGGGCAGCACTACGCTGACCGTGCGGCCTGTCTGGCGCTTGGCCTCCAGCAGCCGCCCGAGCGGGCGATCGGCCGCGGACCAGGAGCGGCTGCTGAGCCAGCGCTCCACCTCTTCCAGCACGTCTACGACTCCTCGGTGGCCGCCGGGCCAGGGGCCCGTTGGTGATCCATTGTGTGATCCATCTCGCGGTTCGGACGACTATCTCAACTGTCAGTGCCTTCGGTTACAGTCTTGAACAACGCGGATGACCGTCGCATGCCGGGGTCACCGCCACAAACGCCTGGGTTTCGGCCCAGCGCCATACCGCTCATCCAGAGGGGCAGAGGGATACGGCCCGTTGAAGCCCCGGCAACCCTCCAGCCGGTCTCCGCCGCAGTTGCTGCGCGCGCGAGGCTCCCGGCTAGGGAAGGTGCCAAATCCGTCTCGTGGCGAGATGCGCCGCGAGGAAGATGAGGAGAAAGGGCCTCGCCTCCATGGCTGTGCAAGTCACCGAAACCGCCACCACCCCCTCCCCCAAGGACTCCGGCGAGCTCCGTCCAGGGGGGACCCCCATCGCTCTGGGCCCGGCCGTCGCGCTCTCCTGCCGCGAGTGCGGGCAGCGCTTCGATCTCGGTCCCATCTTCGCCTGCCAGGAATGTTTCGGGCCGCTCGAAGTGGCGTACGACCTGCCGAGCGGCGATCCTGAGGGCCTGAAGAAGCGGATCGAGGCCGGACCGAACAACATCTGGCGCTACGCCCCGCTGCTGCCCGTCCCCGCCGACGTGGCCGACAAGCCGAACCTCAACCCCGGCTTCACCAAGCTCGTCAAGGCCGACCGCCTCGCCGCCGAGCTGGGCGTCACGGGCGGCCTGTACGTCAAGGACGACTCCGGCAACCCGACGCACTCCTTCAAGGACCGTGTCGTCGCGATCGCCGTCGAGGCCGCCCGCGCCTTCGGTTTCACCACCCTCTCCTGCTCCTCCACCGGCAACCTCGCGGGTGCGGTCGGCGCCGCCGCCCGTCGCGCCGGTTTCAAGTCCTGCGTGTTCATCCCGCACGACCTGGAGGCCGGCAAGGTCGTCATGGCCGCGGTCTACGGCGGCGACCTGGTCGGCATCGAGGGCAATTACGACGACGTCAACCGCTTCTGCTCGGAGCTCATCGGGGACCCGCTCGGCGAGGGCTGGGGCTTTGTGAACGTCAACCTCCGCCCGTACTACGGCGAGGGTTCCAAGACCCTGGCGTACGAGATCTGCGAGCAGCTGGGCTGGGAGCTCCCGGACCAGATCGTCATCCCGATCGCCTCCGGCTCCCAGCTCACGAAGATCGACAAGGGGCTCAAGGAGCTGATCGCCCTCGGCCTGGTCGAGGACAAGCCGTACAAGATCTTCGGCGCCCAGGCCGAGGGCTGCTCGCCGGTGTCGGCGGCCTTCAAGGCCGGGCACGACGTCGTACGCCCCCAGAAGCCGAACACCATCGCCAAGTCGCTGGCCATCGGCAACCCGGCCGACGGGCCGTATGTGCTCGACATCGCGCGCCGTACGGGCGGCGCGGTGGAGGATGTCAACGACGAGCAGGTCGTGGACGCGATCAGGCTGCTGGCGCAGACGGAAGGGATCTTCGCGGAGACCGCGGGCGGCGTGACCGTCGGCGTCACCAAGAAGCTGATCGAGGACGGTCTGCTCGACCCGGCCCTGACCACCGTCATCCTCAACACCGGTGACGGCCTCAAGACGCTTGACGCCGTCGCCGCCGGGCCCACGGCCACCATCCGGCCGAGCCTGGACGCGTTCCGCGCGGCCGGCCTGTCCGGCTGAGCCCCGGCCCCTCACCCCTGAACTCGTACCCCGCAGTCGCTGGAAGGCAGAACCCATGAGCGTCAAGGTCCGCATCCCCACCATCCTCCGCACGTACACCGGCGGCGAGGCCGAGGTCGTCGCGGAGGGCGCGACCCTCTCCGAGGTGATCGCCGACCTGGAGAAGAACCACACCGGCATCGCGGCCCGAGTGCTGGACGACGCGGGCAAGCTGCGCCGGTTCGTGAACGTCTACGTCAACGACGACGACGTCCGCTTCGAGCAGGGCCTGGAGACGCCGACGCCGGACGGCGCGGGCGTCTCCATCATTCCGGCGGTGGCCGGAGGCTGCTGACCCCGTTCGCGCCGGGAACTGATTTGCGCCATCTCTCGGCCTGAGTGGCGAGAATTGCCCCATCCGCCTAAAAGCGGATGGGGCAATTCCATGTCGCGAAAGGCGATAGCATGGGGGCGATCTTCTTCGTGCGGGCCCTCGTACAACCCGCGTACGACCCTCGTACAACTCCGCGCGCGTGCCCAACGCATATGTGATCGCGATGAGTTGTGCCCGAAGTGTGTGCAGCATTTGTCGGATACGTGAGCTATGCCCGGCCCGACTTGCCCCGGCGTAACGCGACTTCACCGCATAATTACCGATTCTTCGGCGCCGGAATTCTCGTCCGATTGACCTGTTGCGCTGGGCATTGGTGCGGATACATTCAGCGGCGGTCGACGCGTTCCGGCGCACACCCCACGGGCCTTTCGTGGGGTGAGGTCTGACCCGGGTCCGCGGAGTGCGGTCCTGCGCAAGGGCCAGTAATAGGGGAGTTAGGCATGGCTCAGGGCACCGTCAAGTGGTTCAACGCGGAGAAGGGGTACGGCTTCATCGCGGTCGACGGTGGTGCGGATGTATTCGTCCACTACAGCGCGATTCAGATGGACGGCTACCGCACCCTTGAGGAGGGTCAGCGGGTCGAGTTCGAGATCTCGCAGGGCCAGAAGGGGCCGCAGGCGGACATGGTCCGGGTGAGCGCCTGAGGCGCCGGCCGACTGCAGCATCGGGAAGGCCCGCACCCCTGAGGGGGTGCGGGCCTTCTTGCGCGCGGGGTGAGACTCCCTCCGGGCGGTGAGACTCCCCCCAGACCCGCTTGCGCCCGCCCGTCGCCCGACCACCGCCCCTGTATGAGACTCCTCCGGAGTCGCTTGCACTCTGGGGTGCCGAGTGCTAATCATTGGCGTTAGCACTCTCCGGGTGAGAGTGATAACCAAGGATCGGGTCGGTGAGGTCCGCGGGCCGGGTGGGGCAAGGAACCACACGGCAAGCAGACCGTCCGTCGCGGGCGCCAGCGCGGTCCGGAGCAATCCACCCCGATGTCCGGGAGGACCACTTCACATGGCCAAGATCATCGCGTTCGACGAGGAGGCACGGCGCGGTCTCGAGCGCGGGATGAACCAGCTCGCCGACGCCGTCAAGGTCACCCTCGGCCCCAAGGGCCGCAACGTCGTCCTCGAGAAGAAGTGGGGCGCCCCCACGATCACCAACGATGGTGTTTCCATCGCCAAGGAGATCGAGCTCGAGGACCCGTACGAGAAGATCGGCGCCGAGCTGGTCAAGGAGGTCGCGAAGAAGACGGACGACGTCGCCGGTGACGGCACGACGACCGCGACCGTCCTGGCCCAGGCCCTGGTCCGCGAGGGCCTGCGCAACGTCGCGGCCGGCGCCAACCCGATGGCCCTCAAGCGCGGCATCGAGAAGGCCGTCGAGGCCGTCTCCGCCGCCCTTCTCGAGCAGGCCAAGGACGTGGAGACCAAGGAGCAGATCGCTTCGACCGCCTCCATCTCCGCCGCCGACACCCAGATCGGCGAGCTCATCGCCGAGGCGATGGACAAGGTCGGCAAGGAAGGCGTCATCACCGTCGAGGAGTCCCAGACCTTCGGTCTGGAGCTGGAGCTCACCGAGGGTATGCGCTTCGACAAGGGCTACATCTCGGCGTACTTCGCGACCGACATGGAGCGCATGGAGGCGGCGCTGGATGACCCGTACATCCTGATCGTCAACTCCAAGATCGGCAACGTGAAGGACCTCCTTCCGCTGCTCGAGAAGGTCATGCAGTCCGGCAAGCCGCTGCTGATCATCGCCGAGGACGTCGAGGGCGAGGCCCTGTCGACCCTGGTCGTCAACAAGATCCGTGGCACCTTCAAGTCCGTCGCCGTCAAGGCCCCGGGCTTCGGTGACCGCCGCAAGGCCATGCTCGGCGACATCGCCATCCTCACCGGTGGCACCGTCATCTCCGAGGAGGTCGGCCTCAAGCTGGAGAACGCCGGTCTCGACCTGCTGGGCCGCGCCCGCAAGGTCGTCATCACCAAGGACGAGACCACCATCGTCGACGGTGCCGGCGACAGCGACCAGGTCCAGGGCCGCGTCAACCAGATCCGCGCCGAGATCGAGAACTCGGACAGCGACTACGACCGCGAGAAGCTGCAGGAGCGCCTGGCGAAGCTCGCCGGCGGTGTTGCGGTCATCAAGGCCGGTGCCGCCACCGAGGTTGAGCTCAAGGAGCGCAAGCACCGCATCGAGGACGCCGTTCGCAACGCGAAGGCGGCCGTCGAAGAGGGCATCGTCGCCGGCGGTGGCGTGGCCCTCCTCCAGGCCTCCGCGGTGTTCGAGAAGCTGGAGCTCGACGGTGACGAGGCGACCGGCGCCAACGCCGTGAAGCTCGCCCTGGAGGCCCCGCTCAAGCAGATCGCCGTCAACGGTGGTCTCGAGGGTGGCGTCGTCGTGGAGAAGGTGCGCAACCTGGCCGTCGGCCACGGTCTGAACGCCGCCACCGGCGAGTACGTCGACATGATCGCCGAGGGCATCCTCGACCCGGCGAAGGTGACCCGCTCTGCCCTGCAGAACGCCGCCTCCATCGCCGCGCTGTTCCTCACCACCGAGGCCGTCATCGCCGACAAGCCGGAGAAGGCCGCCGCGGCCGCTCCGGGCGGCATGCCGGGCGGTGACATGGACTTCTGATCCGTCACGGATCAGACTGCCGGTCCTCCCGGGCCGCACGTCCAGAAGTTCGCCGGGGCGGTACCCCTCCGAGAGGAGGGGTACCGCCCCGGCGGCGTTGGCGGGCGCGCTCGCGCGCTCAGGACACCAGGGGCTGCTCTTCCAATTCGGTCAGCTTCACGGTGCACAGGCCGCCGCGTTCGGTCGTGACGTCCGCCACCTTGAGTTGTGTGCCCGGCAGGAGGATGAATTCCTCCTCGTCGGTGAACGCGGAGAAACTGCGGATGCCCACGGCCCGGACGGGTGCCACCTCGAAGAGCGTCCGCTTGCCGCGGCCGCCGAGGAACGCCCGGGCCACGCCGAGCTTGGAGGTGCACGAGGACACGCCCCACCAGGTCACGGTCCGCCCGAGTGGGTACTGCGCGCGCAGGTCCAGCGATACCCCGCGCCACAACGGCTCCGTGCGGGCGGGAAGCCCCGACACCGCCGAGAACAGCAGCCGCAGGTACGGGAGGTAGGGGACGACCTTGGCCCGGTCCGGGGTGCGCAGGATGGCGTTGATCTCCCGGTAGAACGCGGACTCGCAGGTATAGAGGTAGAGGGCGGCGATCGCGTCGGCGGACAGGCCGGCGGCCGCTTCGTCCGCCCGCCGCTTGCCGAATTCGTGCGACAGCAAGACGTGCCGGTCGAGACCGGACAGTTGCCGGGCGACCGGGGCGACGGCGTCGCTGAAATCCATGAGCGGGGTGTCGAACACACCGGTGATCGCGGGGAGGACGAGCCCCTCGTCCTTAACGCTCGCGAGCCGCTCGAGATACAGCTGGTGCAGTTCCATGGTGGACGCGATGAATGCGCCCATACGATCGGCGATATCGCCGTTCTTCCCGCCGTCCTCCGCCGCGAGCTCGTTCCAGCCCTTGCTCGGCAGCCAGTCGATCGCCTCGGAGCCCAGCGACGCGAGGGCCTCGTTGACCATTTCGAAATGGTCGCCTTCGCAGAAGATATCGCCCTGCGCCGCCGGATTGCAGTGGTCGATATGGCGGACTTCGACCTCGGGGTACTTCTCCTGGAGTTGGAGGACGACCTTTTTCAGATTGCGTGCGTGCGCCCCCCACCACGCGAAGACCACACCGCGGTCCTCCTCGTCGGCGTTCTGCTTGGCCTTGAATATCTCCTCGACGATCCGCTCGGCGACCGGACGCCAGAATGCGGGGTGCCGGTCGGCACCCCGCACCCCGTCGCTGCTGGCGGTGAGTGCCGCGTTCAGCAGCAGCACACCCTGCGTGAGCATCGCCTGGAACCATTCCGGCGGCTGTACGGTGTCCTGCTTCTTCAGCAGCGCACGAATATCGGCGATCGGCGTCTTCTTGGGAATGCCGTACTTCCACATCGCCGCCGCCTTGATGATGCAGCGGATGCTGACGACCCTGCCGAACTGGCTGTCTTTCCAGTCGTGGAAGGTGTTGTCGAACATGGCGATGCCGGTCGCGCTTTCCGGCCGCGGATACGGATTCTGGCCGAAGACGACGACCTTCCATTTGTGCGGCGGATTGGGCTTGAGCGCCTGGAAGGTCAGTTCGCGAACGGGAACGACTTCCGGTCCGCGGCCCGGCCCAATGAACGAGGCCGCGTCCGGCTGCGCCTCGATGACCGGCTTCAGCAGCTCAAGCCACGGTTCGCCGCCACCCTTGAACAGTTCGGTGAGGGCCAGTGGGTCATTCGGGTCGGGATGGGCCGGGGTGTTGGCATCGCTCATTGTGGAGGTGCTCCGAATTATCAAACCATGCTGATAGGGGCATGGTTGGCGAGGTAGGCGATTTGCAGGCGAAGGCCCTGAAGGGGACGGCAAGGATTCAAGGCGAGGCCCGTGAAAATCTGGCGGCAGGCTAACACCGGGTCAGTACGCTCGCAATCCTGACGATAAGTCATGAAACGCTGTCCGCGGGTGCGTTGTCAGTGGGGCACGGTAGCGTCATGAGTGACGCAAGGGCCGTTTCTCGATGGGAGTGGATGATGACCGTGGACCGCGTGCAGCCGCCGCTTAGGGTCGTGTTGACCGATATCAACGCGGAAGTGGTGGAGGCGTGGCGGGCGGCCTTCGCCGACACCCCCGAGATCGAGATCCGCAAGGGCTCCATGCTCAATGAGGAAGTCGATGCCTGGGTCAGCCCGACCAACTCCCGGGGCCGGATGGACGGCGGGGTCGACGGGGTCATCAAGCGGCATCTCGGAGCGGGCATCCAGCTGCGCGTACAGCGGGCGATCCGCGACCGGTTCGCGGGAAACCTCCCGGTGGGAAGCGCGGTGTGCGTGCGGTCCGGGGCGACCAACCCGAAGTTCCTGATCTCGACGCCGACGATGCAGACGTCCGCGGAGGACGTGAGCGAGACCCTGAATGTGGCCCTGGCGTGCGCCGCCGCGTTCCAGGCGATCCACCGGCAGAACGAAGAGGAGCCGGGCAGCATTCGCTCGGTGGCACTGGTCGGAATGGGCGCCCAAACCGGCGGAGTGCCGGCGCGGGTCTGCGCCAACTTGATGTGGACGGGCTACACGTTGTTCCACGACTACCGCTTCGAGGACTACGACGAGTTGCGCCGCACGATCGTTGCGCAACTCGACGACCTCGAAAGCGCCCCCGCCGAAAAGCGGGTTCGCATCGAGCCGCCCAAGCGCCGCCCCACCTCCCGTCGCTGACCGGTATTCTCCGGCGGGACGACTTCCACGACTTCCGCGACTTCCGCGGCTCCTGCAACTTCCACGACTTCCACGACTTCCACGACTTCTACGACTTCTACGGCATCTGCGATTCCAGGGATTACCGCGATTCCGTGGGTTCCGTGTCTTTCCGCGAAGTCGGGTCCTCCGCGCGTGTGCGGAAGACCCGACGAAGCGGACGGGGCGCACCCTCGCGCGCAGGGTGCGCCCCGTGAACAGCGGTGCCGGATCAGCCGGTTCGCTCCACGGGTATCCACAGCGTCGAGTCCGCCTGCGTCCCGTCGTCCGACGGCCGGGTGCGCAGGATCTCCGGGCCTGGCCGGCTGCGGTACGGGTTGGACGGGAACCACTGCGTGTAGACGTCCCGCCAGAGGTACTGGAGCGACTGCGGGAACGGCCCGGAGTTCTCGAACACGGCCCAGGTCCCGGCCGGGACGGTGAGCGTGTCCAGGTCCATGCCCTCCGGGGCGGGCGAACCCGTCACCACAGCGTGGTAGTAGTCGAGTTCGGTGCCCTCGGCGCGGCTCGCGTCCAGGTCGTCGGTCACCGAGACGATCCCGTCCGGCTCCTGGTCGGACAGCGCGGCGATGCGCCGGACGTCCTCCTTGTCGATGCCCCGGATGAAGTCGGCGATCGCCGGGTTCACCCCCTCGTGGACGAGCGGGACGCGCGCCTTCTTCCCGACCACATGGAACTCCTCCTTCTCCACGACCCGATAGCGCATGGTGCTGCTCCCTTCGATGATGAGGCGGAAGGACATCCGTGGCTGGGAGTGCAGTGCCGCACCCGTGCGCCTGGCCTCGCCGGGGCCCACGCCGTGCATGGTCCGGAACGCGCGCGCAAACGCCTCGCCCGATCCGTAGCCGTAGCGCACGGCGATCTCCAGCAGCGTCCGCTCGCCGGCCAGCACCTCCGCACCCGCGACGGTCAGCCGCCGGCGCCGGATGTACTCGGACAGCGGGAGTCCCGCCAGCGCGGAGAACATCCGCCGGAAGTGGTACTCCGACGTCATCGCGATCCGCGCCAGTTCGGGCATCTCGATCCCCTGATCGAGACGGCCCTCGATGTGCTCCATGGCTTGGTTCAGCCGCTCCAGCACCCCGGTCTCCTTCCCTTGTGATCATTACGCTAGGGAGGAGTAAGGGTGCCTCACCCGACATCCTGTGCCCGGTCTTGTCGGGTCGGCGCGTTCCGGATGGAGTCCGGTCACACACCAGTCAAGTGGGGAATGGAATGAGCACACCGCAGCAGCCGCAACCCGGCTTCGGGAATGGGCCGGGGTACGGCGGGCCGGAAGGTGCGCCGCAGGGGTCCGGTTGGCAGGCGCCGCCCGGGGCGTACGGTCAGCAGCCAGGTCCCTACGGGGCGCCGGGACAGGGGCCCTATGGAGTGCCTCAGCAGGGCCCCTATGGGTATGGCGGGCCGGGGATGGTGCCGCCGCCTCCGCCGAAGAGTAGTGCCGGGAAGGTGTGGGGGATTGTCGGGGCGATTGTCGGGGTGTTGGTGATCGGGACGGTGGCCTCGGTCGCGGTTTTCGCGGGTGGTGGCGATGGCGGTGGCGGCGGTGGGGGTGGCGGTGGCGGTGCGGCCAAGCCTTCTGCCGGGCCGAAGTACCGGATTACGGTGCCGAAGTCGCTTGTCGGTGGGGAGTACGCGCTCACCAAGGACATATCTCAGCAGGCGGATTCCCAGGTGCCCCATGACGGAACGAATGCCCATGGCATCCGTACGGTGGGCGGTCAGTACACGGCGGGCACCAAGTCGCTGGTGATGATGGGGATGTACGGCACCATCGATGACGCCGACGAGGGCGTTGAGCACATGATTGGCGGAATGAAGGATTCCCCGGGTGCCGAAGTCGGCGTTCCCGAGAAGAAGTTCACGCCCAGTGGGGGTGGGGAGCCGCTGACCTGCGGGGTTGATGTGAAGAACCAGGCGGGACAGAAGGTCACCTTCTCGTTCTGTGTCTGGGGGACGTCCAGCACGACCGCCAGTGTCGCCCTGGTCGACGCCGCCGACCCGGCCAAGGATCCGAAGTCGGTCGATCTTCAGGCGCTTGCCGATACGGCGAGCAAGATCCGGGACGACGTGCAGGTGCCGGTCAGCGGCTGAGCCGACGATGTTGGACGAGTCCGGTGGATGGTTCGTGGGCGGCTCCGCGGGCCGCGGCGCGCAGCTGTTGGACGCGGGTGCGGACCTCGCCGACCGCCTGGCTGCTGAAGCGCGGGGGTCCGTTCTCGCCCCGGCAGGGGCCGCAGATTCCGCCCGGGAGGGCTTCGGGGCGGCCCGGGGCCCGGCAGATGGTGCATTCCATGATGCGGAGGGGTGGCGGCGCGGCCGGGGGCGTGGCCGGGTCCGGTTCCGGTGCGGGGGGTGGCATCTTGCGGAGCAGGCGGTCGCGGGCGAGGCCGCCCGGGTGCAGTACGGGCGACGGCAGCCCGGCGGTCAGGGCGTGGCGGAGCTGGTCCGGGGTGGCGCCGCACGCCAGCCATTGCTCGGCGAGCGGTTCGAGGGCGGCGCAGTCGACGGCGGAGAGCGTCATACGGGGTTCGGTGCGGCCGAGGGCGGCGAGGAGGTCGTACGCCCGGGTGCGGGGCCGGTGTTGGGGATGCCGGTGTTGGGGCGAGCGGGCCGGCGGCGGAGACGGGCGCGACGGGGGAGCGGGGGAGGCCGGTGGCGGCGGGGCCGGGTCGGGGGTGGGCACGGTTCCGGTGCTGAAGGCCGTCCACCAGGCGTCGTCGCGGGCCGTACGGGAGAAGTAGGTACGCGTCACCCAGCGCACGCTGCCGCCGTCACTCGGGAGTGTCTCGGTGATGCGGCGGAGGTGACCGGCCTCGGAGAGGTGGCGGAGCGCGGTGCGCAGGGCGCACTGGCCGTAGTCCGGTAAGACCTTGGCCAGCGTCTTTACGGAGATGTCCGCGCCGTCGGGGAGGCGGTCGAGGTAGGCCGCGATGGACGCCTCGCGCCGGGGGAGGTGCGTGAAATCGGCGGGCCCGCCGGGGTGTTGGTCGGGGGCGCTGCGTTTTCCGTAGCCGGGTTTGGCGGAGGGGTGCGGAGGGTGGGCTGCGTGCGCGGGCACGGCAGCGCTAGAGTCTTCAGAAGCCATGAGATCGGGCCTAACGATCTTGCTGGTCAGACCCTGACAGGTGTGCTACCACCTGTCGGGGTCGTCGCATGTGTGGGTGCTGTTGCGACGCACGCTAGACCGGTTCGACGCGTCGTGGCAAGCCGATCACAGAAAGTCATGTGCGCTGGTGCGTGCGGGGGTTGGGGGGTAGGTAGGTTGCTTCTCCCGCCCGTTCCATAGGGGAGGGCTCGGGGTCCGCGACTTGAGCCCCGGACCCACGAGCCGGTGTGTCAGGCGCCCTTCAGGGCACCCGATTTGATGTCGGCGACGAAGGCCGACCAGGCCGGTATTCGGAACGCGAGCGCCGGGCCGTAGGGGTCCTTGGAGTCACGGACGGGCACGATGCCGGGCGAGTCATCACGGACTTCGAGGCAATTGCCGCCGCTGCCGCCGCTGTAGCTGGATTTGCGCCAGCGGGCGGCGCCGGGGAAGTCACGGGCGACCTCCAGGCAGTCACCCCCGTCGCCGCCGCTGTAGCTGGACTTGTGCCAGGTGGCATTGGTCAGGTCGTACTCATGTCCGATGCTCTTCATGGGCGTAATCCTCGGCCAAAGATTCGAACAAGGCCAGGGATTCTTCGGGCGAGAGCGCGTTGGCCGTCAGCAGGTCGTAGGTCCGTTGGTGACGGGCGACTGTGGCCGGGTCGTCCTCCAGCTTTCCCGTTTCCGGGCCCTGGAGGTAGACGAGCGGTGGAGCGTCCTCGAAGTGCATCAGCTTGAGCGGGCCCAACATCGCCGCGTGGCCGCCCGCCGCGAACGGGATCACCTGCACGATGATCCGGTGGCGCCGGGCCAGGCCCGCGATATGGCCGAGGGCCTCCGCCATCACGTCGGGGCCGCCGACCTCGCGGCGCAGTGTTGACTCGTCGAAAACCGCCCAGACGAACGGGGTTGTGGGGTCGTCGAGGAGGTGTCCGCGTTCCACCCGCGCCTCCACCAGCTGGTCGATGACCTCCTCCGGTGCCGTCGGCTGGTACGCGCGGAACACCGCCCGCGCATACGCCCTCGTCTGGAGCGGGCCCGGAACGAGCTGCGGCGCGTACTCCCTGATGGTGGTCGCGATCGCTTCCGCCTCCGCCGCCTCGGCGAAGTGGTCGGGGTACTTCGATTTCGTCGCGGCCTGGCAGTTGCGGGCGAAGTAGCCGTCCGTCTTGAGGATTTCGTCGAACTTCTCGGCGTACTCCGGCATCATCCGCCGCGTCCCGGCTTCCAGCTGGCCGATGAGCGAACCGCTGGCGAAGAGGAAGGCGCCCAGCTCTTCCTGAGTCAGTCCGGCCTTTTCGCGCTGGTGGCGCAGTTCGGCGCCGAGCATGGCGCGGGGGGAGGAAGAGGGGTCGAGTTTCTTGGGTCCGGGCATCGCAGCAACTCCCTGTCGTACACGTCCGGATGTTGGATCTGCGCCTCTGGCCAGGCTAGATGCACAGCCGCCACGCTGTGTGCCGAACTGGAAACTCAGCGTGGATGCACGGAGGCGTGGAGGACGATGAAGGGAATGTTGACGGGGCCCGAGCGGGAGGAGCGGGCCGCGGCCGTCATGGCAGAGCTGGAATCCGCACTGAAGGCGGTGGGCATCACCCTGCCGTCGCTGGGCCTCGATCCGGTGGCGCTGCCGAGCGTCTATATGGGGCCGCTGATCGAGCTGGGGCGCTGCAATCTGGACACCGCCGGGCGGCTCGCGGGCGTACTGGCGGAGTACGCCGAGGCCGCCGCTCCGGGGCACGAACCCGGGGAGCGACGGGCGTGACGATCCCGGCGCCCGGCAGCTACGCCCTGGACGGGCGGGACGGGCGGATCGGCAAGGTCATGGGCCACGAGGGGCCGTATGTGCAGCTGCGGCCGCCCGGGGGCGGGCGGGAGTGGGACTGCCCGCCCGGCGCGCTGCGGCCCGCCGAGCCCCGGGACGCGCTGCGGGCCAAGGTGGCCGAGCTGAATCAGGCGAGCAGGCTGCCGTGATGGTGGCGATCGTGCCTATCGGGGTGCGGCTGTGACACGGAAGGGGCGGCCGGCGTTGTCGATGGTCGTCTTGTAGACGCGCCGGCCGTCCCACCAGGTGAGCGTGGCGCGCCATTCGCAGTAGTGGCGCTGGGTGCGGCCGATGAGCATGAGGTCGTAGAGCTCCTGAGTGGTGACCGTCTGCGGGAGGCGCATCTCTTTCCCGTTGTGCTGCGCGGTCTCCTCCCTTGCCGCGCGTTGGTGCGGGCTCGTCAGGAGGTATGTCCCGGAGACGGGGCGATGGAGCGGCAGGGTGTCCAGGTCGACCACGAGGACATCCGGCCCCGGGCCGCCGCATGCGGTGTGTGGTGCGATCCGGCCGGACAGCGGTTTCTCGCGACGGAGGACGGTGAAGGACACGTCGCGGACCTGGACCGCCTTGGGGCCGTTGCCCTGGAAGCTGAGGTCGACCGCGACCTCGGAGAGGTGCGTGATCTTGGCGTCGCGTTCCCAGCGGGTGAGCGTTTCCTCGTCGGCGTCCCGGATCTTTCCGCGCAGGTCGTCGTGGGCGGGCGGGGAGACGTAGCCGGAGAAGCAGGAGTCGTTCACCTGGGCAATGTCCATTGCCATTGCCGGGGGTTCGTCGGCGGTGACGGCGGTGACGGCGGTGTAGGTCGAGGTCAGGGCGGAGACGATGAGGGGGCTGCCGCCAGGAGCAGGCCGAGTACCGCGATCTTGTTGCTGGTGGACAGGGCCGTGAACCGTCGCCGGAGGCGGGTGGGGAGTGGCGGGCGGCCGGGCGCGGCCGGGTCGGGCGTGGCCGGGTCCGGCGTAAGGTCCGGACCGGGGGCTGGGCTTACGGCGTTTCCGGTCAACGACAACCGCCCTTCCGCCAACTGCCCCTGTGCATAGGGGAGTTGACGGCAAGGGTAGCGCCGGGTGAGGAAGCGGCGTCAGGCCGGTGCCGACTCTTTTCCCGGGGGTGCGGCGGGGGGCGGCACGGGGCCGTCGGGGGCCGTGGCCGTCGTGGGGGCGGGGGCGGAGGCGGTAGCGGCGGTGATGTCGGGCGCGGCGTTCAGGTCGGCGAGCATCTGCTTGCTGAAGCCGAAGAAGTACGTGGCGAGGAAGCCGACGAGGTAGCCGACCACCAGGCCCAGGGCGTAGACGGCGACCGTGGCGCCGATGCCCTGGTTGCCCTTGACCAGCGGGAACAGGGCCCAGCCTGAGGGGCCGATGGCGGTGGAGCCGACGGTGTCGCCGAGTTGGTTGAAGAAGCCGACGAAGCCGCCGCCGAAGGCGCCGCCGATGCAGGCGGTGATGAAGGGGCGGCCGAGGGGGAGCGAGACGCCGTAGATCAAGGGCTCGCCGACGCCGAGGAACCCCGCGGGGAGGGCGGATTTGATGGTCGTACGGATCGAGCCGTTCCGGGGGAGGCGGAGGTAGACGGCGATCGCGGCGCCCACCTGGCCCGCGCCGGCCATGGCGAGGATGGGGAGCAGGACCGTGTAGCCCTGCTGCTCGATCAGGGTGGTGTGGATGGGGATGAGGGCCTGGTGGAGGCCCAGCATGACCAGGGGGAGGAAGAGGCCGCCCAGGACGAAGCCGGCGATCGCGCCGCCGTGGGCGAGCAGCCAGTTGGCGAAGGTGCCGATGGCGGTGGAGACCTCTCCGGCGACGTACATCAGGCCGAAGATCGTGACCAGGCCCGTGAGCAGCACCGTCAGGGTGGGCGTGACCAGGACGTCCAGCGCCTGGGGGACCAGCTTGCGGCAGCTTTTTTCCACCTGGACGGCGAGGAGGGCGGCGGCCAGCGCGCCGAGGACGCCGCCCTGGCCGGGGGCGAGCTTGTGGCCGAAGGCGGTGATGTTGGCGATGCCGGGGAAGACGATGACCGCGGCGACCGCGCCGCCGAGGATCGGGGTGCCGCCGAATTCCCGGGCGGTGTTGTAGCCGACGAAGACGGCGATCAGCGACATGAAGCCGGCGGCGATGGCGGTCAGGGCGGGGACGAGCGAGGGCGCCCAGCCGAGGTTGGTCAGCAGGCCGTTGATGCCCGCGACGATGCCGCAGCCGATCAGCGCCGGGATCAGCGGGACGAAGATGTTGGCGATCCGGCGGAGGAAGAGCTTGAACGGGGTGGCGTTCTTGGCCTTGCGGCTCGCCTTGAGGGCGGCGCCCTGGGTGGCGAGGTCGGCGGCGGTGGTGGGGGCCGTGGTGGGGGTCGCCGCGGCGGCGGGCTTCGGGGGCGGCGTCGTCGTCGCTTCGGGGGCGGTGACGGTGGCGGGGGCGGTGGTGCGGGTCTCCTCGGCCAGGCGCTCGAACTCCGGGGCGACGCGGGCGACCGTCCCGGGGCCCAGCACGAGCTGGTAGGTGTCGTCCTCGACCACGCCCATGACGCCCGGCACGGCCTTGAGGGCGTCGTCCTGGACCAGCGCGCGGTCCCGGATGCCGAGGCGCAGACGGGTCATGCAGTGGGCGATGGAGGTGAGATTCCCGGCGCCGCCGACCAGGGGCAGGATCGCGGCGGCGAGGGCGCGGTGCTTGTCTTCGTTCTTGCCGTGGCTGTTGTTGTGCTTCGCGTTGTGCTTCGTGGCGTGCTTCGTGGCGTGCTTTGTGGCTGGGTTCGCGTCTGGGGCCGCGGCGTGCTTCGTGGCGGGATTCGCGTCTGGGGCGTTGTCTCGGATCTTGTCTCGGTTCTTGTCTTCGGGCATAGCCATCGGGGGTGCCTTGCTGTGCGGACGACGAGGACGGGGGCGGGCGGGGAGGGGCGGCCGCTCGCGCGGTCAGGGCTTGCCGGCCTTGCCGGTCTTGCCGGCGGATTCGAGGGCGGCGCGGAGGTGGCCGTGGGACGCGTCGAGCAGGCGGGCCGCGGTGGGGCCGTCGACCTTGCCGAGGACGGCGAGGATGGCGTTCTTGACCTCGCCGTCCGTCGCGCTGAGCGCGGCCTCGATCTCCTGGTCCGAGGCGCCGGTGGCCAGCGCGACGATGCGACGTGAGCGGGCCCGCAGCTTGTCGTTGGAGGCGCGGACGTCGACCATCAGGTTTCCGTAGGTCTTCCCCAGGCGGATCATGGTGATGGTCGAGAGCATGTTGAGCACGAGCTTCTGCGCCGTGCCGGCCTTGAGCCGGGTGGAGCCGGTCAGCAGCTCGGGGCCCACGACGACCTCGATGCCGTGCTCGGCGGCCGCGGCGAGCGCGGAGCCGGCGTTGCAGGACAGGCCGATGGTGAGCGCGCCGAGGGCGCGGGCGTGCTCGACGGCGCCTATGGCGTACGGGGTGCGGCCGGAGGCGGAGATGCCGACGACGGTGTCCTGGCCGGTCAGATGGATCGCGGTCAGATCCTCGGCGGCGAGTTCCTTGCTGTCCTCGGCGCCCTCGACGGCGGTGACCATGGCGGACGGGCCGCCCGCGATCAGCCCGAGGACGTCGGCGGGGTCGGTGTTGAACGTCGGCGGGCACTCGCTGGCGTCCAGCACGCCCAGCCGGCCCGCCGTGCCGGCGCCGGCGTAGATCAGCCGGCCGCCGCGGGCCATCCGCTCGGCCGTGGCGTCGATGGCGGCGGCGATCCGCGGCAGCTGAGCGGCGACGGCGGCGGGGACGGTGGCGTCCTCGCCGTTCATCGTCCGGGCGATCTCCAGGGTGGAGCGACGGTCGATCTCCGCGAGCTCGGGGCGGAACGCCTCCGTGGTGAGGGTGTCCAGCTCGGCGCGGAGGTGGGCGTAGTCGGCGGTGGAGGTCATGGCGTGCGGGCTCTTTCCGTTCGACTCGTAGCTGGGGGCCGTTGCGGTTTCCGGCTGGCCCCGCCGTGGGGCCCGGGGCCGGTCAGGGCTGATGGCGGTGGGCGAGGGCCTCGTAGGAGGCGGACAGCGCGGGCGCCGCGGTCTCGTACGTGCGCTGGGCGACGCCTATGAAGAGGCAGTCCACGACGAGGAGCTGGCTGGTCCTGGACGACATCGCGGCCGGCCGCAGCTCGCTCTCGCGGGCCGTGGACGTGGTCAGGATGTGATCGGCGTACGCGGAGACCTCGCTGTCCGGGCGGCCGGTGATCGCGATGGTCGTCGCGCCGTTGTCGAAGGCCACCCGCAGTGGCTCTATGACATCGGTGGTCCGGCCCGAGTGCGTGATCGCGAGGGCGACGTCGCCGGTGCGCATCTGCACGGCATTCGTCACGGCGAGGTGCGGGTCGGAGTGCGCATGCGCGATCAGGCCGATACGCAGCAGCTTCTGCGCGAGGTCCTGGCCGACGAGATTGGACGCCCCGATGCCGTACACATCGATGCGGCGGGCCGAGCACAGTGCGGCGACGGCCGCCTCCAGCTGGCTGACGTCCAGCCCCGCGGCGGTGTCGGCCAGACACTGCTGCTCTTCCTGCGCGAGCTTGGCGACGACGTCGGTGAGCGAATCGTCGACCGCTATGTCCGCGGTCACCGCGGGCGCGCCGCCGGCCGCCTGCTGCGCGGCGAGCGCGGCCAGGGCGAGCCGCAGATCGCGGTATCCGGGGTAGCCGAGGAGGCGGGACGTACGCACGACGGTGGCTTCGCTGGTGCCCGTGCGCTCCGCGAGGCCGGTGACGGTCAGGGCGGCGCAGCCCGCGGGGTCGCCCGCGACCGTCTCCGCGACCCGCTGCATGGAGCGGGTCATCGTCGGGCTCAGCGCGCGGACCTTGACGGCCAGGGCCGCGGGGGCGGGCGGGGTCGGGGCCGGCCGGGTCTCGGCGGCCAGGTCCTTCGCGGCTTCCTTGGCCGCGTCCTTGAAAGTTTCCTTCACGCTGCTGCTCACGTGTGAAAAGTAATTTCATCCGCGTACCGCGTCAACACTCGCCGTGCCGGGTTGTGGAAAAGTCGCACGCCGGGACCGGCCTGTGGACAACGGGCGGGCGGTGTCGGCGGTCCGCGCGACAATGGACGGCATGGAGCTGGAACAGGCACTGCATGCCGCGCGGGCGCTGGTGCTCGCCGACCTGATCGCGGACGACGTCGCCGACGCCGACATCGTCTCCCTCGTCGAGGATGCGGTCGCCCACCGCCGATGGTGGCTGGAGCAGTGGCCTGAGGGCGCGGAATTCGTCGCCGGACTGATAGCGCAGGATGTGCAGGACGCGCTGCTAGAGCGGTACGGCCGCTGGCCGCTGTGTCCGGTGTGCACGACGTCCGGCGATCCGCATGCGCTCGATGTCGAGCCGGAGTTGGGTCCCGATCCGCACTGGGTCTGCCCCAAGACGGCGGTTGCGGTGGCGCGCGTCGGCAGGCTGCGCGCACCTCTGGAGAGCTGAGGTGATGGGCTGAGGTGGCGATCTACATCGATCCGCCTACCTGGCCGGGGCACGGCCGGATGTGGTCGCACCTGGTCAGCGACACCTCGTTCGACGAGCTGCATGCGTTCGCGGCCCGAATAGGCATCCCGCGGCGGGCCTTCGAGCGCGACCACTACGACCTGCCCGCGGAGCGCTATGCCGACGCGGTACGGGCCGGGGCGGTGGAGGTCGGCTGCAAGGAACTGCTCCGCCGGCTGACCGCGGCGGGGCTACGGCGGCCCAAGCACCGGGCGGCGCCGGGGGAGGTCGCTTAGGGGGTGTGTCGGGCCGGCGGCGGTGGGTGGGGCCTGTTCGAGGTGGCCTGGCGTGGTCCCGTACGAGGGGTCATGGCGGGGGCTCGTACGACGGGGCCTGGCGGGGTCCCGTACGGGTAGGCGAACCGCAGCGAAAGGGGTCAGCGATGGCAGCCAGGGAGCCGTACACCGAGCTTCAGCCGGACTACAGCAGCGCGGACGCCGCGGCCACGGCATGGTCGGCGGCGGTCGGCGGGATGACCGAGGCGGAGATCTTCTGGCTCAGTACCGTCCGGCCCGACGGCCGCCCGCATGTCACCCCACTGCTGGCGGTGTGGGCCGACGGCGCGCTCCACTTCGCCACCGGGCCCGAAGAGCGCAAGGCCAGGAACCTCGCGGCCGACCCGCGCTGTGTGCTGACGACGTCGACGGTCGGCGGCAATGACCTGCATACGGGCCTGGACGTGGTCGTCGAGGGCGAGGCGGCGCGGGTCGAGGACGACACGACGCTGCTCGGCCTGGCCGATCTCTACGTCCAGAAGTACGGCGACGAATGGCGCTTCGAGGTCCGCGACGGCGCCTTTCACCACTCGGGCCACCGGGCGCTGGTCTTCCGGGTCGCGCCGGTGACGGCGTTCGGCTTCGGGCGCGGGGACACGTACAGCCAGACGCGGTGGCGGTTCGACGGCGGGGAGTGAGGCGGGGCGGCGCGCTCGTGCGGGCTCCCGCCGTGCGGGCTCCCGCCGTGCGGGCTCAGCCGTTGGCCTCGTCGTTGGACTTGAAGGGCGAGTCGAGCTTGCACTTGACGTGCTTCGGTATGTCGTCGAGTCCGCTGTACTTGTAGGAGACCGGGAGGGGCCGGGTCTCACCGGCACCCACGCCGTCCGTGCTCCAGTTCGCCATGCCGACGTCGTTGCCGGCGTCGTCCCTGAACTTCAGCATGCCGATGTAGTCCGCGCGGCTCCGGGAGTTGCCGTTGTGCACGCGCAGCTTGGCCTCCAGGGTGCCGAACGACGCGTCGACGCTGCAGCTGGTGATGGTGATGTCCGACTCGGCCTCGGTGAGCGTCCCGGACGTCGGCCCGTCGCTGGGGACGTTGACCTTGGCCTTGGGGAACAAGGCGCCGCAGCCGCTCGCGCCGGTCAGGGCGATGACCACCAGTCCGCAAACGGCTGCGGTACGGACATGACGACGCTTCACGGTGTTCTCCCCCGAGGTGACCGGCCGCATCGGGCCGAGGTGTAGGCGGGCGACCGGATGTTTCCCGTGCGATCGGTCGCGCTCGCGGTGTGTTTGACGGGTGCGCGTCAGGTTAACAACCGCGGTATCGAATCCCGAATCCTGAAATCCCGAACTCCGAATCCGGAACTCCGAATTCGACCGGTGTCCGGGGGGCGGGCGGCGCCCCCGGCCGTGGGCGGTGGCCCGACCCTCTCCGTTACGGCTGTGCGGGGGCGGCGAGGGCCTCGCCGATCATCGGGTCCAGGTAGCGGAACAGGACGTTCTTCAACTCCGTGACGTACGCGTCCCGTTCGGTGTCCTCATGCGCCAGGATGAGCTCCACGCCCGCCTTGAACAGGCCGAAGCTCATCTCCGCGGTGCGGGCGATGTCGGCCTTCGGCGCGTCGGGCAGATAGAAGGCGATCAGGTCCTGGATGCGCGCCAGCAGGGCCGTGTGCAGCGCGTCGTGCTCCTCGACCATCCGGCCCGGGGTGTCCGGGCCGTGCATCAGCGCGAAGAAGACCGGGTGCCGGCAGTTGAAGTCGACGAAGCGGTCGACGATGCCGTCCAGCCGCTCACGCAGCGGGACGTCGGCCTCGCCGAGGGCGAGCACCTCGCCGTAGGTGTCGCGCATCTGGTGGATGAGCCGGCCGCCCAGCTCGATGGCGATGGCCTCCTTGTTCGGGAAGAACTGGTACAGCGTGCCGGGCGAGACGCCGGCCTCGCGGGCGATGGCGTTCGTGGAGGCCGCGGTGTACCCGCTCTTGCAGAACACGGCGGCCGCGGCCTCGAGCAGCTGGGAGATGCGGCGCTCGCCGCGGGCCTGACGCCGGCGCGGCTTCTCGTCCTGGCCGCCTTCGGACGGAGCCGCCGGCGCCCGTCCGGCCGCTGTCCGGCCGTGGGGCAGTCCGTCCTCGGCCTGCTGCTTGTCGACCACGGTTTTCCTCAACTCTCCGGACGCGATTGACAAACACGAGACACCGCTCGCATTCTTGAAAAACGCGAGCGGACGCTCGTGTTTGCCAGTCTATGGCAATGGGCGACCCATGCTGCCTGCGCGGACGCAAGGGTCTCGGTGAAGGGGACACCGCGTCATGTCCGAAGTCAACAGCCCGCCGGGCGCCCCGAAGGTGGGGGGCTGGACCCGCTTCGTGACCGCGCGGCCTCGCCTGTCGCTGCTGGTGGCGCTGGTGCTGACCGCGCTGGCCGTGTTCGTCGGCAGCGGTGTCGCCGACCGTATGGGCGCCGGCGGCTGGGAGGACCCGGCCGCGCAGTCGACGTACGCGACCAAGGCGCTGGAGCGGGAGTTCCCCGACTCGCAGCCGAACCTCCTGCTCCTCGTGGACAGCGGACGGGCGTCCGTGGACGATCCCGCGATCGCCGCCGAGGCCAAGCGGCTGACGGCCCGCCTCGCGGACGAGCGGGGGGTGACGGGCGTCGGGTCGTACTGGCAGACGCCCACCCCGCAGCTGCGCGCCAAGGACGGACACGAGGCCCTGATCGCGGCCCGGGTCACCGGCGACGAAAAGACCGCGGGCGAGACCCTCGACCGCATCGCCCCCGCGCTCCGCGGAGCGCACGGCCCGGTCCGGGTCTCCGTGGGCGGCCCGGTCGCCGTGCGGCACGAGATCCAGACGACGATCGGGGAGGACCTGGTCCGGGCGGAGATGATCGCCCTGCCGATCACGCTCGTGCTGCTCGTCATGGTCTTCGGCAGCGCGGTCGCCGCCCTGCTGCCGCTCGGCATCGGCATCGTCGCCATCCTCGGTACGAACGCCGTCCTGCGCGGCCTCACCGAGGTCACGGACGTATCGGTCTTCGCCATGAACCTCACGACCGCCCTCGGCCTCGGCCTCGCCATCGACTACGCCCTGTTCATCGTCCGCCGGTACCGCGAGGAACTGACCGCGGGCGCCGAGCCACTCGAAGCGGTCGGGGCGACCCTGCGCACCGCCGGACGCACCGTCCTCTTCTCCGCGCTGACCGTCGCGGTGTCGCTGGCCGCGATGCTGGTCTTCCCGCAGTACTTCCTGCGCTCCTTCGCCTATGCCGGCATCGCCGTGGTGCTGCTCGCCGCGGGCGCCGCGCTGATCCTGCTTCCGGCCGCGCTCGTCCTTCTCGGCCACCGGGTCAACGCCCTGGACCTGCGGCGACTGCTGCGCCGCGGCGCACCCCGCAGCGAAGCGGGCGGCGGCTGGGCCCGCGTCGCCTCCCTGGTGATGCGGCGCGCCCCGGTCTTCGCCATCGCCACCACCGTCGGTCTCGTCCTCCTCGGGCTCCCCTTCCTCGGCGTCAAGTTCGGCACCGCCGACGATCGCCAGCTGCCCGCGACCGCCGAGTCCCATGTCGTCCAGCAGCACATCCGCGACGGCTTCGCCGGCAGCCCCGGCGGCGGCCTGGAGGTGTTCGCCGAGGGCCGGGCGACCCGCGCCCAGTACGCCGACTACCGCAAGCGGATCGATGGCCTGCCCGGAGTGGCCCGGGTGGACGGACCGCTGGTGAAGGGCGACGCGGCCTACTTCACGGTGCTCCCGAAGGGCGAGGCGGTCGGCGAGAACGCCCAGCGCGTGGTCCGTGAAGTGCGCGCCGCCGACGCCCCGTTCCGTACGTCCGTCACCGGCACCGCGGCCGTCCTGGTCGACTCCAAACACGCCATCGGCGACCGGCTGCCCTGGGCCGCGGGCATCATCGCCGTGGTGACGCTGCTGCTGGTCTTCCTGCTCACCGGAAGCGTGCTCATACCCCTCCAGGCGGTGGTGCTCAACGCCCTCAGCCTCACCGCGATGTTCGGCGCGGTCGTCTGGGTGTTCCAGGACGGCCACCTCTCCGGCTTCCTGAACTTCACCAGCACCGGAGACATAGAGACCACGCTCCCCGTGCTGATGTTCTGCGTCGCCTTCGGGCTCTCCATGGATTACGGGGTGTTCCTGCTCTCCCGCATCAAGGAGGAGTACGACCGCACGGGCGACCATCCGCACGCGGTGCGGTACGGACTCCAGCGCACCGGCGGCCTGATCACCGCCGCCGCCCTGATCCTCGCGGTGGTGATGGTGGCGATCGGCACGTCCCGGGTGGCCAACACCAAGATGCTGGGCCTGGGCATCGCGCTCGCGGTCCTCATGGACGCGATGATCGTGCGCAGCCTGCTGGTCCCCGCGGTCATGCGCCTGACGGGCCGGGCCACCTGGTGGGCGCCGGGCCCCCTGCGCCGCTTCCACGCCCGGTTCGGCATATCGGAGGGCGAATCCGCCCCCGCCCCCATGCCGGAGCCGGCCCGCGAGCCACAACCCGTGGGGTAGGCGTCCGGTGGCGGGGCTCGTGATCGGTGAGCCTCGCCCCCGGGCGGTCCGGTGCCCTCCCCGGGCGGTCCGGTGCTTGACCCCCGGGCGGTCCGGTGCCCTCCCCGCGCGGTCTGGTGACCGCCCTCGGGAGGTCCGGTGCCCGGTCCCGCTTCCGTGCTCTGCGCGGCGTTGGCGTCGGCGCCCCGGCGCCCTTGCCGCCGTGGCGTGCACGCTGCGCCAGCTGTATTGACCCGCGGTGTCGTCACGCGGCTGATGGGGCATGGCCGGGTCCGCAACGCTTCCCCGGCTGACGGGAGGTGCCCCGGCACGACGGCAACTCGCCGCGTTGCCGGAGCGTCCCCATAGCGCCGCCATCGAGACGCTCCGGCGCCCTGCGATGCGGCCCGGCTGCCGATGCCGGGACCCGATGAAGAGCCGCGACGGAGCGAGCGCGTCTGGTGCAGCGAGTGCAGTGCGTCAGACGCCGCGGCCTGTCCGGCCCTGACCCGTCGGGCGACGGACGGGTGCCGGGCGCCGGGTGACGGGCGTCGGGCGCCGGGTGACGGACGACGGGCGACGCGCCCTAGCGCTGCTCGGCGGGTGCGGTCTTCGCGAGGGTCACGTCGGCCGAGGAGGCGACGAGCCGGGAGCGGTGGTCGGCGGACCGGTGCAGGCGGAAGGCGACGGCCGTCACGGCGACCGCCACGGCGGCCAGCGCCGCGCCCGTCCAGGCCACGGACGAGTAGCCCCAGCCGGCGCCGATGACCAGGCCGCCCAGCCAGGGGCCGAGGGTGTTGCCGATGTTGAACGCGGCGGTGGTGGTCGCGCCCGCCAGCGTCGGCGCGGCGTTGGCCACGTTGAACATCCGGGCGTTGAGCGCCGGGGCCGTGGTGAAGGCCGTCACGCCGAGCATCAGCGAGAGCGCGACCGCGGCGATCGGGCTGTGCGCCGTGAGCGCCAGGACGGCCAGCACGGCCGTGGAGGCGGAGATGCCGGTGAACAGCGTGCCGAAGAGGTGCGCGTCGGCGATCCGGCCGCCGATGAACGTGCCGATCAGCGCGCCGACGCCGAAGAGCGCGAGCACCGTCGGCACCCAGCTCTCGGCGAGGCCCGCGGCGTCGGTCAGCAGCGGCGAGAGGTAGGAGAAGAGGGCGAAGACGGCCGCGGCGTTCAGGGCCGTGGCGGTCAGCGCCAGCCAGACCTGCTTGTCCTTGTAGATCCTGAGCTCGCGGCGCAGCTGCGGGCGGTCGTCGCCGGTGGGCACGGCCGTACGGGGCACCAGCGCGATCACGCCGATCAGCCCGATCGCGGACAGCGCGGCCACCGCCCAGAAGGCCGCCCGCCAGCCCGCGTGCTGGCCGAGCAGCGCGCCCGCGGGGACTCCCGCGATATTGGCGATGCTCAGCCCGCCGACCATCACGGCCATCGCTCGGGCGCGCGCGGTCACCGGCACCAGCGAGACCGCGACCGCCGCGCCGACCGCCCAGAAACCGGCGCAGGCCAACGCGCTCACCACCCGCGAGGCGAACAGCACGCCGTACGTCGGGGCCAGCGCGCCGGCCACCTGCCCCAGCCCGAAGAGGCCGAGCAGGGCTATCAGGGTCGTACGGCGCGGCAGCCGCAGGGTCGCCGCGGCGAGGACCGGTGCGCCGACCACCATGCCGATCGCGAACGCGGAGACCAGCAGTCCGGCCTGCGGAATGGAGACCTCCAGATCGCGTGCGAGCGGCTGGAGGATGCCGGAGAGCATGAATTCGGACGTTCCCAGGGCAAATACCGACAGCCCCAGGACGTAGACGGCGATGGGCATACGGACGCGTTCGGCGCGTTCGGGACGAGCTGGCATGACAGGTACTAACAGTCGTAGGACGCCTGACATTCCCGGCCGGGTCATCCGGTCGGCAGGGATTTCCGCTGACGGGCCGAGCGCCGGACCGGCCCGCCCGTAGGCTGCCGCGCATGGGGCTGATGAGCGGGTGCGAGCGTTGCGGGGTCGCCAGGCGGCCGGTGGCGGAGATCCATGAGCGGGGGGTGCCGCACGGCTCCGGGCCGGAGCACAGCCAGGTTCACGACTACACGCGGGTCCTGGAATGTCCCGAATGTGGGCATGGCGTGCTCTACCACTTCAGCCATGACTGCTTCTGGCCGTGGGAGCCGGACGATCCCTGGGACATGGACTGGACCTGGCGGCTGGAGCCGGAGGATCTCGCCCGGCTGCGCCAGGGCCTCGCCGACTGCCCGGATCCGCTGTTCGCCCGGTGCGCCTGCCCCGCGCACGGCGCCCTGCGCGACGACCGGCGGGCGGATGTGACCGAGGGCGAGGCGCGGGTGCTGCTGACGGACGACGGACTGCCCACGGTGCGGCGGCGGCGCGAAGGGCAACGCTGACGCGCCCCGTCAGCCGGTCAGCCCGTCAGCAGGTCCAGCTCCGTCGTGAGGTTGCGCCGCGCCGTGTGCTCCCACCGGTCGTACGCCATCGGGGTCCTGAACAGGCGGGGCAGCGCGAGGAGTTGACGCAGCACGGCGGCGCGGCCCGCGGTGAAATCGGGATCGGGGACGAAGGCGTACTCCTCGCGGACGGCGGCGGCATAGGCCGCGTAGCCGTCCGGCGAACCGGCGAGCACCGCCAGATCGGCATCGCACAGCACCTCGCCGTCGGGGTCGTCAGGCGACGGATCATGGGTGACCGTGAGCCGTACCAGCCGCGCCACCTCGGCCGTGCGGGCCGCGCCGACGCCCAGTTCGGGCAGGGCGAGTTCGGCCAGGGCGGCGCTGCGCTCCTCGTTCTCGGAGCGGTCCGGGCGGTAGACCGCGTCATGGAACCAGGCGGCCAACTGGACGACGGGCAGATCGTCGGCGTGCTCGGCCAGTTCGTCGATGCGGTCCAGGACGGCGGCCAGATGCGCGACGGTGTGATAGCGGCGCTGGGGCTCGGCCCACCGGGCGAGGAGGTTGTCCGCGTACGGGGCCGGGTCGGGGCCCGCGGCGGCGTGCGAGCCGCGGGCCTCGGCGACGGTGGCGGCCCAACGGCGGGCCAGATCCGCCGGAGCGGTGGGGTGCGCCTTGCGGGACTCGGAGGTCATGGCAGTCATTGTGCCTCGCGGGTCAAGATCTCCCGGGGTCCGGGAAACGCCTGCGGGCGGGGGCGGGGCGCGGTTACCGTGCGGCCGTGGCGTCATCGTCGTCATGAGTCATCGTCGTCGTACCGATCACGGGGTGGGCTGTGTCCGCAGGACCGGAAGTATCAGAGAGCGTCCGAGATGCCGAGCTGCCGGGGCGGTTGCTGGCGACCGAGCGGGATGCGTTCATGCCGCTGCTCCGGGCCACCCCCGAGGAGCGGTTCGGGCTCCGTACGGCCTGTCCCGGGTGGACCGTACGGGATGTGCTGGCGCACTGTGGCGCGGCGCTGATCAGGGTCGTCGAAGGCCGCCTGGAGCCGGGGGTGTTCTCGCCCGAGTCGAACGCCGTCGATGTCGCCGAGCGGGCCGACTGGCCGCTGGCCCGGGTGCTGGACGAGCTGGAGCGCGGGTTCACCGAGGCGGGTCCGGTGATCGCCGCGGCCGGCGGGCCGCTGGACCCGGTGGCGCTGGGGGAGTGGGTGCATGCGGGCGACGTACGGGATGCCTTCGGGGTGCCCGGTGCGTATGCCGGGGAGGGCGCGGAGGCGGCGCTCGACCTGCTGGTGATCGCCTCCCGGAAGCGCGGTAAGCCGCTGCTGCGCGCCGACCTCCTGGACGACGACGGCCTCCGGGACGGCCGGTCGCTGGAGCTCGGCGTCGCGGCCGACGGGCGCGCGCCCGCCCGGCTGACCTGCGATGTGCCTACCCTGATCCGGCTCTGCACGGGGCGTTCGCTGGTCGGTACGCGCTATGAGCTCGCGGGCGCCGAGGAAAAGGAACTGTCGCTCTACGCCTGAGCTCGGACGGCCCGTCAGGTCCCCGTCTGGTCCGTGTCAGGTCCCCGGTAGGTCCTCGGCGGCGATCCGCAAGGCCCCGTCAGGTCCTGGGCCGGTCGCGGCAGGACAGCGCGTCGACGGTCTCCGTCCGCGGCTTGAAGTCGGTTTCCCAGGCGGCGTCGGCCTTCGGGATCGACGGCAGGGACGTCGCGAAGTCCTGGCTCCAGGCGTTGTCGCCGAGGTAGTCCCGCAGGGCGTCGCGCAGCTTCAGGCAGTCCTGGCGGTGCCCCTTGGCCATGGCGATGCCGTACTGGTTGGCGGAGCCGTAGGTGATGTCGGGGACGACCTTGAGATCCGGGTTCTCCTGGGTGAAGCCGTAGAGGATCATCTGGTCGGTGGAGACCGCGTCCGCCACCTTCTTGACCTTGAGGTCCGTGATGCAGGTGGAGGCGTCGGGCTGCTCGTAGACGACCATCCGCTCGTACGCCGGGCTCTGCAGGGTGGTGGCGGAGGTCGTCCCCGGCCAGGTGCAGACGCGCTTGCCGTTGACGTCGGCGGGTTTCTTGATGCGGTGGTCGTTCTTGCGGACCATGATGCCCTGGTAGGTGGTCGCGTACGGCCCCGCGAAGTCCAGTTCCTTCATCCGCTCGACGGTGATCGAGTACGTCGCGACGACCAGGTCCTTCGACTTGTCGGTGAGCACCGCCCGGCGGTCCTCCGACGGCACGATCCCGAAGTCCGGCTTGGCGCCGACGGTCTTGAGGACCTGTCGGGCGACGGTGGTGTCGAAGCCGGAGAACTTGTAGTTGCGGACGACGGCCGTACCGGGCTGGTCGTTCTTCGTGCCGACCAGGACCTTGCCGTCCGCGAAGAGGGAGGGCGGGTCGTCGGTGCCGCAGGCGGTCGCCGTCAGGGCCGTGAGGGCGAGCGCGGCCGCCACGAGCATGGCGCGGGGGCCGGTGCGGCCTCTGCGTCCGGGGTGCGGTGGTCGGATCGTCATGTGCGGGTCCCCGTTCCTGGTACCTGATCGTTCGTTGTAGCCGTCGTTCGTCGCGCCTGTTGTTCGCCGTGCTTGTCGTTCGTCGTGCTTGTCGTTCGTCGTGCCTGTCGTTCGTGGTGTCTGTTGTTCGTCGGGGGTGGCGCCGGATCATCTGTCGTGCAGTACGGCGCTCGTCGCCCGTACGTCCATCCGGCAGCCGCGGGCGGTGTGCAGCTGGAGATCGATCCGTACGGAGCGGACGCGCGCGCCCAGGCTGAAGTCGGCCGTTCCGCCGGGGCGGAGGTCCGTCGTCTGCGCCGCGACGCCCGAGGTGAGCAGGGACACCGTGGCGCCGGTGTCCGGGAGGCAGGTCGGGCCGGCCGGATCGTGATCGTCGATGGCCAGCGTCAGGCGCAGGGCGTTGCGCGGTTCCTTCAGGGCGGAGGCGTCCAGGAGGAAGGAGAGGCTGCGGTGCGCGGTGTCGTCCAACGGCTGGGTGCCGCGGGTGCGGACTTGCCCGGTCACATCGATCTCGCCGTGGGTGGCGACGCTCTGGAATGCCAGCCAGGCGCCGACCGTTGCCAGGACGGAGACGAGGGAGAGGGCGCCGACCACCCGTGCGCCGCGCGGCCTCCGGTTGAGCACGCGCGCGGCGGCCGTGGCGACCGACAGGGCCGCGAGCGTGCCCCACAGCGCGTACTGGCTCGCGGGTCCGTCCGGCCAGGTGCTCCCGGCGATCACCAGGCCGGTGCAGGCCAGCAGGAGGGGGGCCCAGCGTGCGCTGGGGTGCATCACCCACTTGATGATCAGGTTCTTGATGTCGTTGGCGGCGATGGAGTGGTCGCCGAGTGTGTTCGCCTCTTTGTGGGTCGTGCCGCCGCGGTCCCGGAGATCGCCGGTGTCCCCTGGGTCGGTCATGAGTCGTCCTGGGTGCCGGTGGCGCCGAAGTTGAGGGTGCCGATGGTGTTGGCGGCGACGGAGTGAGCGCCGTGCGTCGTCGCGGTGTTGATGACGGTGGTCGAGCCGTTGGCCGGGGCGAGCTCGGAGATGTGGGCCAGCAGGCCGTCGGCGTCGCGCCGGTCGGCGGGGTTCTCCAGCCAGGCGGTCACCGCGGCCGACAGCAGCCGGCGCTCCCGGTCGTCGAGGCCCGCGAGCAGCTCGTCGAGGGCGTCCGCGCGACGGGTGTCCAGGAGCGGCTCGCTGCCGCCGTCGCCGAGGCCGTCGGCGTCGCCGCGGTGCAGCAGCCGGCGGAAGAAGCCCTCGCCGGCCGTCACGGTGCGTTCGGCTATCCGCTGCTGGGCGGCGGTGATCACGGAGGTGCCCAGGCTGTTCGCGGCCAGGGCGAGATAGGGAGCGATCTCCGCGGAAACGGTCGCCAGGTCGGACATCGGGCTCTCCCCACGCTCATGAGTCACAGGTGCATTCGTCGGTCACGCGCACATAGTCCCTCACGGACGCTGCGTGGCAACGCCCTTACGGGAAAGGCGTGTTACCCATGTTGGGCCTGATCCATACCCGCACCATTGAGGGGTTTCGGGTCGGTTTCGGGGGCGAGTGGAAGAGGGGGCGCGGGTGGCTGCCGGGTGAATCCGGGCGCGTCCGGCGGTGGGGTGGCCGCGGAGGGCCGACCAGGCCTTACGCTACTTATTGGACTAGACCTGTCATTCTGTCATTCCTGGATTGGGGTCATATGAGCAAGCGCGCGCTCCTGGAGGTGATCGCGCTCGGCCCGGAGGACGCGATCGCCGCCCAGGCCGGTGGGGCCGACCGTCTGGAACTGGTCACCGACATGGCGGCCGACGGGCTCACCCCGCCCCGGGCCGTCTTCGCGGCGATCCGGGCGGCCGTCGACATCCCGCTGCGGGTGATGCTGCGGGCCGCCGACGGCTTCGCGGCCGGGGACGCCGGGGACGTCGCGGCGCTGTGCGCGGACGCGGAGGCGCTGCGGGCGGCGGGCGCGGACGAATTCGTGCTGGGCTTCCTGACCCCGGACGGCCGGCCCGACCTCGACGCCGTACGGACCGTGGCGGCGGCGCTCGACGGCTGCCGCTGGACCTTCCACCGGGCCATCGACCACGCCACCGACCGGGACGCGCTGCGCAAGGAACTGGCGGGGCTGCCCGGGGCCGCCGGGCTCGACACGTATCTGACGGCGGGTTCCGCGGCGGGCGTCGAGGCGGGACTGGCGACGCTGGTCGCGGAGCAGGCCCGGACGGCGGCCGGCGAGGCCGGTTACGCGCCGCGCATCCTGGTGGGCGGCGGGCTCACCCTCGGACATCTGCCCCGGCTGCGCGCGGCGGGCCTCGACGCGTTCCACATCGGCGGCGCGGCGCGCCCCGCCGGCTGGTCCGCCCCGGTGGACGCGGCGGCGGTACGGGAGTGGCGGGACGCGCTGGACGGGGCGCTGAACGGGGTTCCGGACGGGGCGGGGGTCTAGGGTCTGTCGCCCGGTGGGCGGCCCGGCGGCACACGCGGAACGCCGGCCGGCGCCCTCAGGGGCGGCGGTGGTGGACGCCGGGCGTGTAGCCGAAGGCGCGGCGGAAGACGTCGATGAACGCGCTGGTGGAGGACCAGCCGCAGCGGTGGGCGACCGTGGTCACCGGCAGCTCGTCGGCCAGCATCCCCAGGGCGTGGTAGAGGCGTAGCTGGGTGCGCCACTGGGGGAAGGTCATGCCCAGTTCGCGGCGGAAGAGGCGGCTGAGGGTGCGCTCCCCGGTTCCCGTCGCGGTGCCCAGGGCGGCCAGGGTGCGAGGGTCCGCGGGGTGGCGGTGCAGGAGGTCGCAGACGGCCTTGAGGCGGGGGTCGGCTGGGCTGGGCAGTTGCAGCGGCTGCTGGGGAGAGGCGCGCAGCTGGTCGAGGAGGACCGCGCGCAGCCGCCGCCGTTCGGGACTGTCGGGCGGCTGGGGGGCGTCGGACCGTTCGGGGCCGTCGGGGCGCTCGGGGGCGTCGGTGTGGGGGGCGCGGGTGTAGGCCAGGATCAGTTCGCGCAGCAGGGGGCTGACGGTGAGGACGGAGGGGGCGTCGAGGCCGAGGGGGTTGGTGTCGGCGGGCAGGCCGAGCGTGTGCAGATCGAGGTGGCCGCGGGCGCGGTGGGCGTGGGCGCAGCCCGCGGGGACCCAGATGGCGCGCGTGCCGGGGGCGAACCACGTGCCGGCGTCGGTGGTGACGGCCAGGACACCGGAGCCCGCGTAGACGATCTGGTGGTCGTCATGGCGGTGCGCCTCGATGCGCTCTCCCGGGGCCAGCGTCCGGGTGTGGGTGGGCGCCTGGGGAGTGTGGCGGATAACCGGCATGCTTAGGCATTTTATCGGAAGCGCGCCAGGCGGTGCGGTGGCGACGATGAGCGGGTGCCAACACAACAGACCCCGCGCAACGGGCCGATGACGCTGATGTCCCTGGGGCATGCCTGCGTGGACATCTACCAGGGAGCGGTGGCGGCGCTGGTGCCGTTCTTCGTCTCCGAACGGGCCTACACCTATGCCGCGGCCTCCGGGATCGTGCTCGCCGCATCCCTGCTGTCCTCGGTGGTGCAGCCGCTGTTCGGCGCGCTCACCGACAAGTGGTCCCTGCCGTGGCTGCTGCCGGTGAGCACGCTGGCGGGCGGCGTCGGCGTCGCCCTGAGCGGCGTCGGCGGCTCGTACGCCCTCACCCTCGCCGTGGTCGCGATATCCGGGATCGGCGTCGCCGCCTACCATCCCGAGGCCGCCCGCCTGGCGCGCCACGCCAGCCGCGGCAGCCACACCGCGATGGGTTGGTTCTCCCTCGGCGGCAACCTCGGCTTCGCCGCCGCCCCGCTGCTGGTCTCCGCCACCGTCGCCGCCGGCGGCCTGCGCGCCTCGCCGCTGCTGATCGTCCCCGCCCTGGCCGGCGCGGCGCTGTCCGCGGCCGCGCTGCGGGCGGTCAGGGCAGCCGCCTCCACCGCGACCGCGACCGGCCGCGCGACCGGGGCCGGCGGCAGGGACGACTGGGCGTCCTTCATCAAGCTGTCCGGGGCCATCGTCTGCCGCTCGGTCGTCTTCGTCGGCCTGAGCGCGTTCATCTCGCTGTACGTGCGCCAGCGCACCGCAGGCGGCGCCGCGTCCGGCACGGCCGCCCTGTTCGTGCTCTACCTGGGCGGCGCCGTGGGCACGGTGGCCGGCGGGAAGCTCGCCACCCGCTTCGGCCGCATCGCGGTCGTCCGGTGGTCCTACGCCCTGAGCGTCCTCGCCGTCGCCGGCGTCGTCCTCGTCCCCGGCCCGCCGCTCTACCTGTTCGTGGCGCTCACCTCGGCCGGCCTCTACGTGCCCTTCTCCCTGCACGTCACACTCGGCCAGGACTACCTGCCCCGGCGCATGGGCACGGCAAGCGGCGTCACGCTGGGCCTGACCGTCAGCGTCGGCGGCCTCGCGAGCCCCCTCATCGGCGCCCTCGCCGACGCCACGTCCCTGCGGACCGCCCTCGCGCCGCTGATCGCCCTGCCCGCCCTCGGCTGGCTGCTCCTGCGCACGCTGAACGAGCCCGCCATGCCCGAAGCGGCCCCGGACCGGCCGGCCGGCGCCGTACGGCCGGAAACCGTCGAGGACGCCCCGCCCCGCCCCTGAACCTCGGGGCGCGGGCGGCACGCAGGCCCCTCAGGCAGGCCCCTCAGACCCCCGCGGCCAGCTGTTCCGGCAGTGCCGTCGCATGGACGACCGTCAGCCCGGACACCGGGCGCGTCAGACACACATACAGCCGGCGCAGCCCGGTCCGCTCGTCGGGCTCGCCGTCGACGATCGCCGCGGGCTCGTCCAGCACCACGTAGTCGTACTCCAGACCCTTTGCGAGAGTGGCGGGCACCAGCGTGAGACGGGACTCGGCGGACGTCTCCTCGCCGGGCGCGAGAGGGGCCACGCCCCTCGCCTCAAGGGCCGCGCGCAGCACCGGAATACGGGCCTCCGCCGCGATCAGGCCGATCGACCCCTCCTTCGTCAGCGCCTCCTCGCACGCCGCGAGAACGGACGCGTCCAGTTCCTCGGTCGCGACCCGCCGGACCTCGAAGTCGCCCGCCGACTCCCGGATCGAGGTGGCCTCCGTCAGGTCGGGGGCGATCGCCGGCAGCAGCCGGGACGCGTACGCGATGACCTCGCGCGGCACCCGGAAGCCCTGGGTCAGCTCCTCGACGGCCGAGCCCGGCTTGCCCAGGTGCGCCAGCGCCTCCTCCCAGGTGTCCGTCGCCCACGGGGTCGTCCCCTGCGCGATATCGCCGAGCACCGTCGCCGAACCCGTCGTGCAGCGCCGGCCCACCGCCCGGTACTGCATCGGCGACAGGTCCTGCGCCTCGTCGAGCACGACATGGCCCAGCGAGTGGGTGCGCTCCACCAGGTCCATCGCCTCGTCGACCAACACCGCGTCCGCGGACGACCACTTGGCGCTCTTCACGCTCCGGGGCGGCTTGGCCCACAGGATCGCCTTCTGCTCCTCGGGCGTCAGGATGCCGTCCGCCTGCTCGGCGAGGAATTCCGCGTCGCCCAGCAGCCGCAGCACCAGCTTGGCCGGATCGACCGCCGGCCACGCCGACTTGACCACGGCCTTCACGGCGGCGTTCCGGGCCACCGCGTCCTGCACCCGGTCGTCCGGTGCCTCGCCCGCCTGCTCCATCCGCACCAGGACGGCGTGCGCGATCCGCTGCGGCAGCGCGTCGCGCGCCGCCCCGTAACGGATCTCCCGCTCCGTCAACTCCCGGACGATCTCCTCGAGTTCATATGCGGGCACGCGCCAGCGGCGGGAACCGCGGACGACCATGCACGGCTCCTGCGGCATCGTGATGCCCGAGCGGACGGCCCGCCGCAGCACCCGGGCCATCCGGGCGTCGCCCTTGACCGTCGCCGCGGCCGCCTCGTCCCTGCCGCGCACCTCCACATGCCCCACCAGGTCGTCGACCGTGGCCTGCTTGACCTCCAGCTCGCCCAGGGCGGGCAGGACCTGCTCGATGTAGTGCAGGAAGGAGCGGTTCGGGCCGATGACGAGGGTGCCGGAGCGGGCCAGCCGCTCCCGGTGCGCGTACAGGAGATAGGCGACACGGTGCAGGCCCACGGCCGTCTTCCCGGTGCCCGGCGCTCCCTGGACGCAGACCGAACCGCCGATGCCGGCGCGCACGATCTCGTCCTGCTCCGGCTGGATCGTGGCGACGATGTCCCGCATGGGGCCGACGCGCGGCCGCTCGATCTCCGTCTGGAGCAGCCGGCTGGTCCGTTCCGCTTCCCCCGGGTCGGTGAGGTGCTCGTCCTCGTACGCCGTCAACTCGCCGCCGGTGTAACCGAACCTGCGGCGCAGTCTGAGGTCCATCGGGTCCTTCTTGGAGGCCCGGTAGAACGGCTGGGAGACGGGCGCGCGCCAGTCGATGACCATGGGGTCGCCGTCGGCGTCGTGGACATGGCGCCGGCCGATGTAGAAGTTCTCGCCCTCCCGTCGCCCACCACCACCCTTGTTGGAGGCGCTTTGCGCCGCCCCTCTCGATGCACCTTCGGCGACGTCGACGCCGGGCGCGTGCAGATAGTCCAGGCGGCCGAAGAAGAGCGGGGTGTGGGAGAGGTCGGCGAGGGCCTTGATGCGGGCGTCGATCTCGCCCTGGAGGACCTCGGCGTTGACCCAGTTCGCGGTGACATCGGCGATGTTGAGCGCCTCGGCGTCCTCGCGCATGGCGCGCAGGGCGGCGCGGGAGGCGGCGAGGTGCGTGCGCTCGCGCTCGAGCGGGTCCGCGCCGGATGACGGGTGGGGGCTGTGGGCAGGCGAGGGCACGGCGTTGCCTCCGGTGGGAAATGTCCGGTGAAGTACTGCGGCGGCCGCGTGCCGCGAAGGGCGGGCACGGGGCGGGACCGGCCGGTTTCCGTCCGGTCGGCGGCACTCCTCGACGGGAGGCAGGGAAGACGCGCGATTGTAGTCAGCACCTATGAGGGGCGCCAATGGATATTCGGCGCGGCCGCGGGGGCGGGCGGCCGCGTACGACGGGGGAGGGACATCCCCTGGGCCCCTGGGTCTCCCGTAGGGGGCGGGGTAGCCCCAGAGACGGACATGCGGGCCCCGAAGGATGGGCCCATGGACCGATGTGCGGCAATCGCGTGAAATTCATCATGGAGGCATGAGCAGCGCAGCCTTTCACCCCGCGTCCATCCACCCGACCTCCCTGCACCCGGCCAAGGGCGCCACGGCCCTCGGCCCCGACCCCGATTCCCCGCATGCCACGGAACGCATCCATGAGGGCCACCATGTGATCGGCAATGCCCTCCGGGCGGTCAAGGTCTTCGTCACGGCGGCCTTCAGCGTCGCGGTGCTGGGGGAGTACGCCGAGGATTGACGGCCGCCGGCCTCCGCCCACACCCCGCACCCGCCCGCCCCGCGACCCGCCCCGGCCGCGCGTCAACCGCACCCCCATCGGGCGCGAGCGGCCGACCCCGCCGCGTCATCCGGATGACCGGAATTCGTTACGGGCCGTCGGTCTCGATCCACTAGCGTCGCCGCGTAGAGCGCGCTCAGGGCGACAGGGAGGGGACAGCGGGTGTCTGCCGCCGACGGGGCCGGGTTCAGGACGTGGCGACGGACCGTGCGGCGGACCCTGAAACGCACCTGGCGCCGGACCTGGGCGCGGGATGTCGCCCGCCCGCGCCGGCTGGCGCTCGCGGCGGCGCTGCTCGCGGTCTCGTTCGCCGGGCTGTGGGCGCTGTACGAGCTCGTGCCGCTCCCGATGTCCGACATAGTCGTCTACCGCGCGGAGGGCGAAGCCGCCGCGACCGGCGGCGATCTCTACGGCTTCACGGTCACCAAGTGGCACCTTCCGGCCACCTACCCGCCCTTTGCCGCCCTGCTCTTCATCCCCACGACCTGGCTCTCGCTCACCACGCTCAAGGTCGTCTGCGTACTCGTCAACGCGGCGCTCCTCGCCCTGCTGATCCACCTCTCGTGCAAGGCCGCCCGCCTGCGCCACGCCGCCGGCGCCGTGCCCGCCGTCCTCGCCGCCACCGCACTCGGCCTCTGGCTCGAACCGGTCTTCCAGACCTTTGTCTTCGGCCAGGTCAACCTCGCCCTCGCCTGTCTGGTCCTGTGGGACCTCTCGCGGCCCGACGGCGCCCGCTTCAAGGGCTTCGCCACCGGCATCGCGGCGGGCATCAAGCTCACCCCCGCGATCTTCGCCCTCTACCTCCTGATCACCGGACGGGTGAAGGCCGCCGCCACCGCCCTCGCCGGGTTCACCGTCTCGGTACTCCTCGGCCTGCTGTTCCTGCCCGGCGCCAGCGTGGAGTTCTGGACGCGGCGGATGTTCGAAACGGGCCGGGTCGGCAAGGCCTGGATCGTCGACAACCAGTCCCTCCAGGGCCTGATCGCCCGCCTCCTGCACGATCCCGAGCCGGGCATGCTGTGGGCGGTGGCGGCGCTGCTCACCGGGGCCGCCGGGCTGGCCGTCGCCCGCCGGGTCTATCTGCGGCGCGGCCTGGACGCCTGGGGCGTGCTCGTCACCGCCGTCACGGCGTTGCTGGTCTCGCCGATCAGCTGGTCGCACCACTGGGTGTGGTGCGTACCGCTGCTGGCCCTGCTCGCCGCGCACGCCCGTGACGTCCTCTGGCGCCGGGCGCTGCTGGCGGCGATCACGCTCGCCTTCACCGCCCGCACCCTGTGGATCGTGCCGCACGCCGGCGACCTCGATCTGCATCTGCCCTGGTGGCAGCAGCCGCTGGCGTCGCCGTACCCGCTGCTCGGGCTGGCGCTGCTGGGCGCGCTGGTCTGGTGGACGCGTAACGCCCCGGCCCGGCCCGCGGAGCCGGGCCGGATCCCGCCGCCCCGCGCGGCCGAGCGGCTCAGCACGCGCGCCGGAACGGGCTGACGCCGCCCGGCCCCGGCGCCCGCCTCGGCCTCAGCGCGCTCGCCGCCTCAGCAGGTCCTCGTCAGAAGTCCTCGTCCGCCGCCAGCAGCTCGTCCGAGTCCATGATCCGGTACGCGTAGCCCTGCTCGGCCAGGAAGCGCTGGCGGTGCGCCGCGAAGTCCTGGTCGATGGTGTCCCGGGCGACCACCGAATAGAACCGCGCCTCGTGGCCGTCCGCCTTGGGCCGCAGCACCCGCCCAAGCCGCTGTGCCTCCTCCTGCCGCGACCCGAACGTCCCGGACACCTGGATGGCGACCGTGGCCTCCGGCAGGTCGACGGAGAAGTTCGCCACCTTCGACACCACCAGCACCGAGATCTCCCCCTCCCGGAACGCGTCGAAGAGCTTCTCCCGCTGCGCGTTGGTGGTCTCGCCCTTGATCACCGGCGCGTCCAGATGCTCGCCCAGCTCATCCAGCTGATCGATGTACTGCCCGATGACCAGCGTCTGCTCGCCCTGATGCCGGCGGACCAGCGCCTCGGTCACCCGCTGCTTGCTGCCGGTGGTCGCACAGAAGCGGTACTTCTCCTCGGTCTCGGCCGTCGCGTACGCCAGCCGCTCCGAGTCGCTCAGATTGACCCGTACCTCGACACAGTCGGCCGGGGCGATGTAGCCCTGCGCCTCGATCTCCTTCCACGGCGCGTCGAACCGCTTCGGCCCGATGAGCGAGAAGACATCGGACTCCCGTCCGTCCTCGCGCACGAGCGTGGCGGTCAGGCCCAGCCGCCGCCGGGCCTGGAGGTCGGCGGTGAACTTGAAGACCGGCGCGGGCAGCAGATGCACCTCGTCGTAGACGATCAGGCCCCAGTCCCGGGAGTCGAAGAGCTCCAGATGCGGATAGACGCCCTTCCGCTTGGTCGTCAGCACCTGGTACGTGGCGATGGTGACCGGCCGGATCTCCTTCCGCGCCCCGCTGTACTCGCCGATCTCGTCCTCGGTCAGCGAGGTCCGCTTCACCAGCTCGTGCTTCCACTGCCGGGCCGAGACCGTATTCGTGACGAGGATCAGGGTCGTGGCCTTCGCCTGGGCCATCGCACCGGCCCCCACCAGCGTCTTTCCCGCGCCACACGGCAGCACGACGACACCCGAGCCGCCGTGCCAGAAGCCCTCCACGGCCTGCTGCTGATAGGGCCGCAGCGCCCAGCCGTCCTCGCGCAGCTCGATCGGATGCGCCTCGCCGTCGACGTAACCGGCCAGGTCCTCGGCGGGCCAGCCCAGCTTGAGCAGGGTCTGCTTGATCTGCCCCCGCTCGGAGGGGTGCACCACGACCGCGTCGGGATCGATCCGCGCCCCGACCAGCGGCTGCACCTTCTTCGACCGCAGGATCTCCTCCAGCACCGGCCGGTCGGTGGTGGTGAGCACCAGCCCGTGCGCGGGGTGCTTGGTGAGCGAGAGCCGTCCGTAGCGCGACATCGTCTCCGCGATATCGACCAGGAGGGCATGCGGCACCGGATACCGCGAGAACTGCACCAGGGCATCCACGACCTGCTCGGCGTCGTGCCCGGCGGCCCGCGCGTTCCACAGCCCCAGCGGCGTCACGCGGTACGTGTGGATGTGCTCCGGTGCCCGTTCCAGCTCCGCGAAGGGCGCGATGGCCCGGCGGCAGGCGTCCGCCAGCTCGTGGTCCACCTCCAGGAGCAGCGTTTTGTCGCTCTGGACGATGAGGGGTCCGTTCACGCGCTCGCCTTTCGCTTCCCGGCCGGTGGCCGGCCGCGGATCTCGACCGCACAGTGCGGCCAAACGTCCAGTGTGCCGCATCGGGCGGACCTGGCGGGAGGGCCGCAGGGCCCTCTGCGGCTGGAGCCCGCGGCGGGGGCCTCAGGCCTCGGCGGCGGCCGGGGGTGCGGGGGTGGCGAGGTCGGCGAGGTGGGTGTGCAGTGCCTCGGCGCAGCGGTCAGGGGGGAGCACCTGTGGGTGCAGCGCCGCGCCGAGGCCCAGGCCGTCCAGGAGGGCGGCCAGGCGCTCGGTCTCGATGCCGAGGTCGCGGCCGGTACCCAGGGCGCCGGTCGTCGCCAGGCGCTCCAGGACGCGGCGGACGAGCCGCCGGGTGCCGGTGGCGGTCTGTTCCGCGAGATCGGCGAAGGCGGGGTTGGTGCGGGCCGCCGCGCTGAAGTCGAGGAACACGATGACCTCGGCCCGGCGGTCCTCCCCGAGCGGGAGGAGCTCGCCCAGCAGCCCGGCCGCCAGCCGGAACTGCTCGGCGCGGGGGTGGCCGGCGAACTCGCCGATCTCCTCGACGCGCCGGAGCAGCCGGGCGCCGACCCGGTCGAGCATCGACTGCATCGCGAACCGCATCAGCTCCTGCTGGCCGGCGAAGTAGTGGCGCACCGAGCCGATGTTGAGGCCGGCTTCGTCGGCGACGGCCCGCAAGGAGGCCCGTTGCAGGCCGTCGCGGACGGCGACTCGGAAGAGGGCGTCGACGACCTCGCGGCGGCGGGCGTCGGGATCCACGTACTTCGGCATGAGGCCTTTGTATCACGGCCGTGATAAATTGTTTCGTATCACAGGCGTGATATAAAAAGGAGTGCAGCGTGGAGAGCTATCTCAATTTCATGCTCGTCAGGTTCGGCCTGATCGCGGGCGGCCTCGTGGTCCTGGCCCTGGTGGTCTTCGCCGTCGCCCTGGCCCTCAAGCGGCGCGGCAGGTTCGATGACGCCCGCCGTTACGCGGAGCCCGCGGTGCGCGCGGCGGTACGGGCCGCCGCCCGGCGGCTGGAGGACGGCCCCGGGCGCCCGGGCGGGCGGGGTGGCCGGCGATGACGCCTCTCACGACGGCGACGGTGCACCTCGCGATGGACTCGTCCGAGCTCGCCGCGCACCTCCTGACGGACCTCGTGATCAAGGCCGTCATCGTGCTTGCCGCGGTGACCGTGCTGGCGCTCGGCATGGTGATGCTCTGGCGGCGGGCGGGGAAAGGAGGCGACCGCGGCGCGGGCCGCTGAGCCGTTACGGGCCGCCGGCCTGCGCTACGGGCCGCTGACCCGCGGTGCGCGTCGGGAGGGCGGCGCTACGCCCTCACACCGCGTCATCCGCCAGCTCCGCCACCCCCGTGATCCGGTGCAGCGGATAGGTGCGGACCTCGTCCGAGGTGTGGTCGTAGGCCGTGACGAAGCCGCCCTCGACGCGTACGGGAGCGATCACGCGCTGGCTGGCGGCACCGTCGGCATTGACATAGCCGATCCACAGGGCGGAGCTGGTGAGGACGGCGGCCTGCATGGTGGCGAGGGTCTCGGCGGAGGTGGTGCGGGGGAGCGCACCCGGCGTCGGGGCGGGGCCGTGCAGCGGCTTGCGTTCGGCGGTGGCGGCCAGATCGCCGGCGCGGATGGCGCGCACGGCCGCTTCCAGGAGCGTGGCGTCGGGCGCGGGCGGGCCCTCGGGGACCGGGGTCGGGGCCGTACGGGGCGAGGTGCGGTAGGAGTCGGTGCGGGCGATCAGCACATCGCCGGTGGCGGACTCCGCGGCGGGGGCGTACCCCATGGACCGCAGGCCGTCGAGGAGCTGATCGGGGCTGGTCGTCGCCGCCAGCACGGTCGGCGCCAGGCGGCGCAGCCGCAGGCCGGCGGCGCGCCGGTCCGCGAGGATCTCGGAGAGCAGGGCGTCGTCGTCGCACCGGACGTAGGCGGCGGCCGCGCCGATCCTGAGCTGGCCGTGCTTACGGGCGATGTCGTCGATGAGGTACGCGAGCGGCTGGGGGACCGGCGTGCGGGAGTGGGTGGCCAGGAATTCCTGGAGTTCGGCGGCGGAACGGCCGGCGTCCAGGGCGCGGCGTACCGAACCGGGGGTGAAGCGGTACACCGTCGCGCCGCCCTTGGACTCGACGTCGGCCAGTACGTCGAGCGCCTCGGCGAGCGGGCGGCGCAGCGGGCCGGGGGCGACGGCCGTCAGGTCCGCCTGGAGGAGGACGTGGTCGAGGGGCTCGGGCAGGTGGGGGGCGAGCAGGGCGACGGCGCGGGCGTTCGCGGCCGCGTGCTCGGCGGGGGTGGCGGCCGGCCCGGCGTCGACCAGGGCGCGGGCATGCGCGGCGAGCGCGCCGCGGCCGGTCATCCCCAGCAACTCGGCCTCTTCGAGCGTCCATTGGGCGATACGGGAGCGAAGGTCGGATTCCGCGGGCGCGGCGGAGCCCGGCGTCCCCTCAGGAGCGCCCGCCGCCCTCGTCGCCGCGGCCCCCCTCAGCGGCCGCTCCCACTGGAGGCGGGAGAGGACCGCCGCGGCGGGTACGGACGTGCCGGGCGGAAGGCCGGCCAGCAGGGCGAGGGCGCGGTGGCGTACCTCGGGGGCCGGGGAACGGTCCAGGTTGGGGCCGAGGGCGGCCAGGGCGCGGCCCTTCGCATCGGCGGTGCCCACCAGGCCCGCGGTACGGGTCGCGGACAGCCAGGCGGCCGCCAGCGTGCCCCAGCGCTCGTGGTCGGGCAGCTGGAGCCACTCCTCGGCGGCCGGCGTGGCGGCGTACTGCTCGTCGGCCTCGCCGTCGGAGGCGATCAGTCCCGCCCCGTAGGCGAGTTCGAGCCAGAAGGCGGCCAGCCGCTCGGTGGTGTCCAGGGCGACGGCCGTCCGCTTGAGGTCGCGGACGCTCAGGCCGCCGGCGCGCAGCACGGGCGGCCCGCCCAGATCCCACTCCTTGAGCAGCTCCTCGACGGTCGCCAGCGAGGTGAACGCCTGGCTCGCGGCGGCGTTGTCCACAAGCTGGGGATCGCGTTCCGTGACCGGCGCCAGGGCGGGCGGCAGCGGCTCGGGGACGTGGTGGGCGCGCCCGGCGCGCAGATGCAGGGCCGCCTCCCGCGGCAGTACGACATTGCGCCCGCCCGCCGGGATCAGCAGGCCCCGGTCGAGCAGCCACTGCAGATGCGGCGCCGGACGGTCGGTGACCCCGCCGTACGGAGGGCCCCACAGCAGCTTGTCGAGGACCGCGACGGACTCGGCCGGCGCGGTGTCGAGCAGCGCCGCCATACGGTCCCGGCCGGAAAAGAGCCCGGTGAGGGCGGCGACAGCGGTGACCGGGTCATGGGTCGCGGGCAGCCCGGCCGCGGCGATGATCTCCTGGAGCCGCCCCGGCGACATCCCGGCCATGGCCTCCGCGACCGTGGGGCCGAGCCCGGTGGGGGAGGGATGCGTGGCGCTCGGCGTGAGCAGCTCACGCGCCGTACGCACCAGCCGCAGCCGGTCGTCCGGCCCCCAGACCAGCGCCTGCGCCCGCAGCGCGGCCACCGCCCTGGGCAGCTCCGTGGCCACCGCCGCGTCCCCGGTGTCCCCGCCCATCAGCCCCGCGAGCGTCCCGTACGGACAGGGATCGGGCGCCACCGCCAGTGCCTCGGCGGTCTGCAGCGCGAACCGGTCCAGCCGCTCCACGGCGCGCACCACCGACGCCCGGGTCCCGGCCCGGGTGGCGAGCTGGGTGACATCCCCCGGCACCGGATTGAGCAGGTCGGGCCGGGCCCGCAGCAGGCCGACGAGCCCGCTGTCGGTGCGGGTTCTGAGCTCCTCGGCCAGGGTGCGGGGTGTATCGGTCATTCGTCTTACGTTAGCGGGGGGAGGGTTCGCAGGTCACCGTCCGGCGGCCAGGGCGCCGAGGGGCGCACGCTCGGCGCGCCCGTCCGCGACGGCGCGCCATCTTGCCGGGCGGTACGGTCGGAGCGGCAACCAGCGGACGCCGCAGGGGATTTCGTGGGGGCATGTCGTGGGGATCGAGAGCGATCAGCTCGTCTTTGACTATCTGAGCCGGGTCGGCGACCTGGCCCAGCAGCGCGGGCTGCCGGCCGCCACACGGATGCGGCTGGTGTCCGGATTGCGGGCGGAGATCGACGCCCAGAAGGCCGATACGGTCCCCGGCGTGAAGCGGATGCTGTCGCGGCTGGGGACACCGGAGGCCGTGGTGACGGCCGCGGGCAGCGGGGAAACGGTCCGGCCGACGGCCACGCGCCCCGGCCCCGCCTGGCGCGGCGCCCTGGCCGGCAAGCTGCCCGCGCCGCGCGACGGGGCGGGCCCGGCGCTGCCCGCTTTCCTGCGCAAGGGCGCCCGGCGCGCCGCACCGGAGCCGGAGCCGACCGCCGCACCGCCGCACCTTGCGGGCATCGATGAGCTGGGCGACGGGGGCGATCCGCCGGACTGGTGGCGGGTGGATCCCTCGCCGTACGGCCCGGAGGAGACCGTGCACGGGTTCGTCGGCGGCATCGAGATCCCGGAGATCTGGGACCGGCCCAAGGGCCAGACGGCCAAGACGAACGCGACGGACCACCCGGGCGCGCCGCGGGACGGGGGCGAGGGGCCGCCGGCCCTGGAGAAGGCCGCCGACGGCCAGGAGCGGGGAGACGGCAAGCGACCGCTGCCCCGGCTGCTGCGGCGCGCCCTCGGCCTGCGGCCCGCCCCCGAGGCGCAGGCCGAGCCTGCGGCCGAAGAGCCGGAGGAGGCGTCGGAGGAAGCGCCGCCCGAAACGGCCCCGGCGTCCCCGTGGGCGTGGCTCAGCCCCCTCCCCACGCTGGCCGTGGTGCTGCTGCTCGCCGGTGCGGTGCTCGGGTCGTGGCTCGCGCTCGGGGGCGGCTGGGCGCTGGCGTACGTATCGCGGCGGCTGACCCGGCGCGAGGCGAAGTGCGCGGCGCTCTGGGTACCGGGGGCCGCCGTCGGCGGGCTGATGGTGTGGCTGTGGGGACGGTTCGACGGTCGCTGGGGCGAACCGCTCGCGCCCGGCCTGCTGGGCCAGGCCCTCCTCGACGCGTTGCCGGGCGTGGCCCGGGTGGCGGCGGTCGGGTCGGCGGGCTTCTTGCTCTGGCGTCTCCGCCGGGGGCGGTAGGTCCTTCGGGGTTCGCCCCACGTGGCCGGGTGCGCGTGCCCTTCGGGTTCGCCCCTGGTTGCCGGGTGCGGCGCCGTGCCTCGTCCGTGGTTTTCACCCGCCTTCGGCGGGATCGGGGGAGGTGGTGGGGTGGGCCGCGGGGCGGTGTCGTGGGGTGCGGTGCCGGGCCTCCAGGACTTCGTCCCTACGGCCCGTCCCCTCCCGCCGGTTTCGCGGCCACCCCTGGGCGGGGGTGGGGAGTGGCTGTGGCCGGTCCGGGAGATTCAGCGGGCGGCCCGTCGTGTACCTCTCCCTCCCCCGGCCGAAGGTCGACGACGGACGGGAGGCGGCAGGCCGTAGGGACGGAGTCCTGGAGGCCTGCAGCCGCGCCCACCCCGACATACACCCGGCCGCCACGGCCAACCCCCACCCCGCCCGCCGAAGGCGGGCGCACCCCCACGGCGGGAAAGCCGAAAACGTGGCGCACCCCCATGGCGGGAAAGCCGAAAACATGGGGCGCCCCCCAGGGAAGGGAAGGGCGTGGGGAGAATGACCCCCATGGCTCACCCCCTCACGGTCGGATTCGACCTCGACATGACGCTGATCGACTCCCGCCCCGGCATCAAGGCCACCTACCAGGCGCTGGCCGCCAGGACCGGGACGTACATCGACGCCGACGCGGCCATCAGCCGGATAGGGCCGCCGCTGGAGGAGGAGATCCGCCGGTGGTTCCCGGCGGAGCGGGTGGCGGAGATCAGCGACGTGTACCGGGCGCTGTATCCGGAGCACGCCATTACGGGGACGCTGGCCATGCCCGGCGCGCGCGAGGCCATCGCCGCCGTCCAAGCGGCCGCGGCAGGGGCGGAGGCGGGGCGCGCCATCGTCGTCACCGCGAAGTTCGAGCCCAACGCCAAGCTGCATCTGTCGCACCTGGGCATCGATGCGGACGCGGTCATCGGCTCACTGTGGGCGGAGGCCAAGGCCGAGGCGCTGCGCGAGCACAAGGCGGCGATCTACGTCGGCGACCACACCGGGGACGTCCGCGGGGCGCGCGCCGCGGGCGCGCTGTCGGTCGCGGTCGCCACCGGGCCGTGCGACGCCGAGGAGCTGCGCGCCGCCGGGGCCGACGTGGTGCTCGGCGATCTGACGGAGTTCCCGGCGTGGCTGGACGGCTACGGCGCGGGGCTGGCGGACGCATCCGCCTGATGCCGCTGGGCCCTGGCGGACCGGATCACGCCCGCCGCGGCGACCGCGAACCCGGCGCCCATCAGCATGCACACCCAGTAGAAGACGGACGGCAGCGGATCGGTCCCGAGGAACAGCGGCGTCACCGTGGCGAGAGTGGCCACTGCGCCAACTAGGAACATGATCGCGCCGATTCGGACCAGCAGATCCCCGGCCTGGGGAGTTTCGTCAGACACCTGACCAGGGTAAGTCCGGGCCAGAAGCATCGATGGATCCCCCCTGCGACGTCTTGTCACCGGGCACCGGACCATTAGCCTTGTGGTGGCGGGTCATGTGGCCCGCTGCAGTGTTATCCAGACCCGTTTATCCCGACCCGCTTCTCCCGCAGATCCGCAGATTCCGCAGCGGGCCCGGCCCATCTCTTTCCCGAGTAATTTTTCCCGGCATTTTCCGACGAGTACGAGGACGAGGACAGACGTGCCTACCGGCAAGGTCAAGTGGTTCAACAGCGAGAAGGGCTTCGGCTTTCTCTCCCGCGACGACGGCGGCGACGTCTTTGTGCACTCGTCGGTACTGCCCGACGGCGTGGACGCACTCAAGCCCGGCCAGCGCGTCGAATTCGGCGTGGTCGCCGGTCAGCGCGGCGACCAGGCGCTGACCGTGACGCTTCTGGACCCCGCGCCCTCGGTGGCGGCCGCACAGCGCCGTAAGCCGGACGAACTCGCCTCGATCGTGCAGGACCTCACCACGCTGCTGGAAAACGTCACCCAGCAGCTGGAGCGCGGCCGCTACCCCGACAAGGCACACGGCGGGAAGATCGCCGGAATGCTCCGTGCGGTGGCCGACCAGCTGGACGTCTGACCTCACACAAAATTCAGCGCATCGCGGCCGAGGGGCGGTACGAGCCCCTCGGCCGCGGCGCGACCGAGCAGCCCGCGCACCGCGCCATAGCCGTCCTCGCCGAGGTCGGCGGTGAATTCATTGACGTACAGCCCGATGTGCTGGTCCGCTACGGCCGGGTCCATTTCCTGGGCGTGCTCCAGGACGTAGGGGCGGGAGGCTTCCGGGTCGTCCCAGGCCATCCGTACGGAGTCACGGATCGCCGCCGCCAGGTCGCGCAGCGCCGGCTCGCCCAGTGACCGCTTGGCGATGATCGCGCCGAGCGGGATCGGCAGGCCGGTGGTGGCCTCCCAGTGCTCGCCCATGTCGGCCACGCAGGTGAGCCCGTAGTCCTGGTACGTGAAGCGCGCCTCATGGATGACCAGGCCCGCGTCCACCTTGCCGTCGCGCACCGCCGGCATGATCTCGTGGAACGGCAGCACCACGATCTCGCCCACACCGCCCGGCACTTCGGCGGCCGCCCACAGCCGGAACAGCAGATAGGCGGTGGAGCGTTCGCTGGGCACCGCCACCGTCCGGCCCGCCAGGTCCCCGGCCCTGCCCTGCTCCCGGGTCAGCACCAGCGGCCCACAGCCCCGCCCCAGCGCCCCGCCGCACGGCAGCAGCGCGTACTCCTCGAGGACCCAGGGCAGGACGGCGTAGGAGACCTTCAGCACGTCGAACTCGCCGCGCTCGGCCATGCCGTTGGTGAGGTCGATATCGGCGAAGGTGACCGCGAGCTCCGGCGCGCCGGGGACCCGGCCGTGCGCCAGGGCGTCGAAGACGAAGGTGTCGTTCGGGCACGGCGAGTACGCGATGTTCAGCGGCCGGGTCGCGGTCACGGGATCCTCCTCGGGGATGGTGCACAGGCTGCGGGCAGCGTGCGGAAGGCGGCGGTCAGGGCGGCGAGCGCCTCGCCGATCCGCCAGGCGGCGCGGTCGCGGGGCCCGACGGCGTTGGAGACCGTACGGAGCTCCAGCACCGGCACGCCGTGCGCGGCGGCCGCCTCGGCGACCCCGAAGCCTTCCATCGCCTCCGCCAGCACACCGGGATGACGGGCCGCCAGCTCGGCGGTACGGGCGGCGCTGCCGGTGACCGTGGAGACGGTGACAACGGTGCCCGCCGTGCCGCCGGCCGCCGCGGCGACGGCCTCGACCAGCGCCGGATCGGGGCGGTGGGCCACCGTGCCGAAACCGAGTTCGGTGACCGGAACGAAGCCGTCGGGGGTCTCGGCGCCCAGATCGGCGGCAACGATCGCGTCCGCGACCACCACCGACCCCAGGGGCGCACGCGGCGCGAACCCGCCGCCGATACCGGCCGAGACGACCAGGCCGTACGGCTCGTCGGCGAGCGCGGCGGCGGTCAGCGCCGTGGCCGTGCCGGCGGCCGCCGCGGCGGGGCCGACACCGGCGGCGAGGACGTCGACCAGCGGGTCCCGGCCGGCGGACCGCTGCGCGCGGTGCAGGCCGTACTCGCCGGGCAGCGCCACCACGTCGTACGGCCCGGAGGCGGCACACACCGCGTCGCGCTCGGCGGCCACCGCGGTGACGACCAGGATGCGCATCAGGCGCTCCGTGCGGCGCGTGGCCGTTTCCCGGTTCCGGTCAGCGCCGGTCAGTCCTTCTGCTTCAGCGTGAAGTGGAAGATGGCCGAGGGGATCTGGCCGCCGCCCTTGGGGAACTCCGCGACCTGAAGCGTGATCTCGTCGACGTTCATGCTCTGTCGGGTCTGCGGGTCCTGCTTGACGAACAGCTGGCTGCTGTCGAGCGTGCGGTAGGTCTGGTGGGTCTTCGACACGCCCTGGCCGCTGTCGCCGGCGAAGGCGAGCCAGCCGTTCTTGGCGATGTCCGGCTCCACGCCGATGCGCACCTTCTCGCCGGGGCTGACGGTGATCGTCTTGCCGCCCTGCTTGGAGATGCAGGCGGTGAATTTCTCCTTGTCGAGGGACTTGCCGCCGCCGTCGCAACCGGGAGTCGCCTCGGCCGACACCGTCGAGGAACCGGCTGTCACGGTCGCGAGCGCGGTCGGCTTCTCACAGGCGGAGAGGGTGAGGAGGCCCAGGGACACGGCACCAATGGCGGCAGCGGCGCGGCGGCCCTTGCCCCAGGAGATCAACGCAGCGGTCATACGGGCAGGCTATCTGGCGCTTCCGGCCACGCCACGCGCGGGTGCGGCGTGCCGCGCCGGTCGGGCCACCCGGGCCCGTCGGTCGGGCCATCGGGCCGCCGGTCAGGCCACCCGGGCGTGCGCCGCGCCGCCCCGGCGGGCCGCGCCCAGCAGCCCCCGTACCGCCAGCGCCGCCCCGAGGGCCACCAGCCCCGCCGCCACCGACATGCCCACCATGCCGATCAGCGGCAACGAGATGCCGATCGCGCCGCCCACCACCCACGACATCTGGAGCGCCGTCTCCGACCGGGCGAACGCCGAGGTCCGTACGGCCTCCGGGACATCCCGCTGGATCATGGCGTCCAGCGACAGCTTGGCCAGCGCCTGGCAGAGCCCGGCCGCGGCCGCCGCGGCGGGCACCACGACGATCGCGATCACGTTGTAGAACACCGCCGCGAGCACCGTCGCACTCAGCGCCAGCCCCAGCACGGCCGCGATGATCGCCTCCGGGCCGCGCGCTTTGAGCCACGCGCCCACCGCCGTACCCAGCGCATTGCCGCCCCCGGCCGCCACCACCACCAGACCCAGCGACGCCGCCGGGCCCAGGCCGCCCAGCGGATGCTCGCGTAGCAGGAACGCCAGGAAAAACGTCAGAAAGCCGGAGAGCGACCGCAGACACGCATTCGCCTGGAGGCCGTGCAGCACCGACGGCCCGACCGTACGCAGCCCCGGCTTGGGCGGCCGGGCACCCGAGGCCGCGGCCGTGTCCCCGGACGCCAGCCGCGCCCGTGCCTCGCCCTTCGCCGAGTCGACCTTGTGCGGCAGCGAGAACGACAGGAACGTGCCCGTCGCGAACACCACGAACGCCCCGTACAGCGGCCAGCTCGGCCCGATCTGATGAAGTCCGGCGCCGGCCGGCGCCGCCACCCCGGTCGCCAGCAACCCCGCCAGCGTCACCCGGGAATTGGCCTTGACCAGCGAAATCCGCGGCGGCAGCAGCCGCGGCACCACCGCGCTGCGCACCACCCCGTACGCCTTCGACGCCACCAGCACCCCCAGTGCCGCCGGATACAGCTCCAGCCCGCCGCTCGCCACCGCGCCCGACATCGTCAGCGCCAGCAGCGCCCGCGCCAGCATCGCGCCCGCCATCGCCGCCCGGCGGCCGTGCGGCACCCGGTCCAGCAGCGGCCCGATCACCGGCGCGAGCAGCGCGAACGGCGCCATGGTCACCGCCAGGTACAGCGCCACCCGGCCGCGCGCCTGATCCGTCGGCACCGAGAAGAACACCGTCGAGGCCAGCGCGATCGTGATCATCATGTCGCCCGCGGAGTTCACCGCATGCAGCTCGATCAGCTTGCTCAGACCGGATTCACCCGCGCCGTGCGCATGGGTCGCGCGGCGCACGCCGCGGGCCGCTCCGGTGAACGGCGTACGCAGCGCGCGGCCGGCCGCCCGGCCCGCCCGGCGGGCCCGGTTGCCTGAGTCCCCGCCTGTTCGGCCGGCCACCTGGTCATATTGCCCCAACTCGCCCGGCAGGTGGCGCTTTCTCCGCCCTGCCACGCGGGGCGCACCGGCCTCCGTGGGCTGCCGCTGACATTTGCCGCTCCCGCCGAGGGGTCGGGCACCGTTGAAGGGGTAGCGTGTGTAGCGCGCCACCGGCGGTCGTTTTTGGCCGCGTGCCTCGTTGCTATCCCGCAGAATGGGACGTAAGAGGTGCGCTCGACCGAAACCGATCGGGCGCGGACGTCGACGCGGTCCCCTGGTCCGCTCCGCCCGCCCCGGCCCCGCCGGTCGTCCGGACAGACAGGACAGCCTTGGCTGGCGCACTCGTGAGACGGCGTGGAAGAGAGAATCGATTCTTGTGAGTGCTGCGATGCGAAGCCGGACCCCTGATCGCCTGTGCGCCGAGGCGGTCGACCTTGCCCGGGTGGCGGCGGAGGAAACCGCGCTTCCCGGAATGGTCGGCGAACACATCGATGCCGTCGCCGACGCGGACCGCGTGGTCACCCACCTCTTCGCCTGCAACGAGCCCGGCTACCGGGGCTGGCGCTGGGCCGTGACGATCGTCCGGGCCTCCCGCGCCAAGGCCGTCACCGTCGATGAGTCGGTCCTGCTGCCCGGACCCGACGCGATCCTCGCCCCCGAGTGGGTCCCGTGGAGCGAACGGCTGCGCCCCGGCGACATGGGCCCCGGCGATCTGCTGCCCACCGAGGCCGAGGACCTGCGCCTGGAGCCCGGCTACTCCGGCGACGACGGCCCGCCGCCGAACTCCGTGGTCGCCGAGGGAATGGCCGCCGACGTCGCCGACACGGAGGAGGCCGATGTCGTCGCGGGCTCACCCGCGTCCCAGCCCCTCCCCGAGCGCGGCAGCATCGCCGCCGTCGCCGAGGAACTGGGCATGCGCCGCGCCCGAGTCCTCTCCCGCTACGGCCTGCACGCCGCGGCCGACCGCTGGGAAGAGGCGTACGGCGCCAAGACCCCGATGGCTCAGGCGGCCCCCGCCACGTGCATGACCTGCGGCTTCCTCACCCCGCTCACCGGCTCGCTGCGCCAGGCCTTCGGCGTGTGCGCCAATGAGTTCGCCCCGGCGGACGGACGGGTCGTCTCCCTGTCGTACGGCTGCGGGGCGCACTCGGAGGCGGCCGTGATGCCGGCACCGCCGCGGCCGGCCGCGCCGGTGGTGGACGAGACCGTCGTCGAGCCGCTGTCGTTGCGGCCGGAGCCGGGCGGGTCGGTGTCGGAGGCCGGGCCGGCGGAGGAGCTCGGGCACAGCTAGCGCTGTGGTTTTCTCCCCACGTCGTCGGCTTTCCCGCCGTGAGGGTGCGCTCGCGCTTCGGGGCTCCACGTTGCCGGCTGTCTCGCCGTGGGGGTGTGCCCGCCTTCGGCGGGCGGGGTGGGGGTTGGCCGTGGAGGTCGGGTGGTGTGTCGGGGTGGGCGCGGCGTCAGGCCTCCAGGACTTCGTCCCTACGGCCTGCCGCCTCCCGTTCGTCGTCGACCTTCGGCCGGGGGAGAGGAAGGTACAAGACGGGCCGCCCGCTGAACCTCCCAGATCAGCTACAGCCGTGTTCACCCCCACTCAGGGGTGGCCGCGAAACCGTCGGGAGGGGACGGGCCGTAGGGACGAAGTCCTGGAGGCCCGGCACCGCACCCCACGGCACCGCCCCGCGAGCCACCCCACCACCTCCCCCGATCCCGCCGAAGGCGGGGACAGAGCGACAGAAGAAGCACGGCGCCGCACCCGGCCACGTGGGACGCGCCCCGAAGGGTAACGTCGGGCCCAGCAGGACCACCTCAAGGGAGACGAACACGTGGCTGGTACGTCGTGGGTACGGGGCGCCGACGAGGGCGCCGACCCGTTCGGGACCGCGCGGCAGCGGCGCGGCGTACTGGATGCCTGGGCCGCGTCGCCCGCCCGGTTCCGGGAGGACGCCAACGCCGAGGAAGACCTCGCGCTGGGCGGCTACCGCGACCGCCTCGTCGTCGAGCTGGCACAGAACGCCGCCGACGCGGCCGGCCGCGCCGGCGTCCCCGGCCGGCTGCGGCTGACCCTGCGCGCGGCCGACGCCACCGAATCCGCCGTCCTCGTCGCCTCCAACACCGGCGCCCCCCTCGACGCCACCGGCGTCGAATCGCTGTCCACGCTGCGGGCCTCCGCGAAGCGGGAGAGCAGCGCGGCCACCGCCGCGGTCGGCCGGTTCGGTGTCGGGTTCGCGGCCGTGCTGTCCGTCAGCGACGAGCCCGCGCTGATCGGCCGTACCGGCGGCGTCCGCTGGTCGCTCGCCGAGGCCCGCGCGCTGACCCAGGAGGTGGCCGCGCACAGCCCCGGCCTGGGCGGCGAGCTGCGCCGCCGCGACGGCCATGTACCGCTGCTGCGCCTCCCGCTGCCCGCGGAGGGCGGCGCGCCGGAGGGCTATGACACCGCCGTCGTACTGCCGCTGCGCGACGGCGCGGCGCAGGACCTCGCCGAGCGGCTGCTCGCCGGCGTCGACGCGGCCCTGCTGCTGACCCTGCCGGGCCTGTCCGAGGTCGTGATCGAGACCCCGGAGGGCGTACGGGAGCTGAGGTGCCGTCAGGACGGCGACTACGTCCTGATCGACGACAGCGAGCGGGGCGCCACCCGCTGGCGGGTGGCCACGGACGGCGGCCCGCTGGATCCGGCGCTGCTCGCGGACCGGCCCGTCGAGGAGCGGCTGCGCCCCGCCTGGTCGGTGACCTGGGCGGTGCCGGTGGACGCGGAGGGCGCGCCGGTACGCCCCGCGACCGCCGCCGTGGTGCACGCGCCGACCCCGACGGACGAGGCCCTCGGCCTGCCCGCGCTGCTCATCGCGTCGTTCCCCCTCGAGCCGACCCGCCGCCATGTCGCCCCGGGGCCCCTGGCCGACTTCCTGGTGGAGCAGGCCGCCGTCACCTACGCCTCGCTGCTCCGCGACTGGCAGCCGGTCTCCGTCGGCACCCTCGACCTCGTACCGGGCCCCCTGGGCAAGGGCGGCTTGGACGGCGAACTGCGCCGCCAGGTGCTGGAGATGCTGCCGCGGGTGCGCTTCCTGCCCAGCGCGGGAACGCCCCAGGAGCCGGAGGCATCGCCCGAGTGGGACGGGGAGGAGGACGCCGCCGAGCGCTATGTCCTGCGCCCCGTGGACGCCGAGCTGCTGGAGGGCGCGGGCGCGGCGACCGTCGGCGTACTGGCCGAACTCTTCCCCAGCCTGCTGCCGGCGGGTCTGGAACGGCGTCCGGAGTTGCGGGCGTTGGGTGTGGCGCGGGTACCGCTGGGCGAGATGGTGGACCGGCTGGCGGGTGTCGAGCGGGCGCCCGGCTGGTGGTGGCGCCTGTATGACGCGCTGGCCGGTACGGACCCGGACCGGCTCAGCGGGCTCCCGGTGCCGCTCGCAGGTTCGGGCGGACGGGACGCGGGCGCCGAGGCCGGACAGGGGGCGGGCGGCGGCGTACGGACCACGATCGGGCCCCGTCAGGTCCTGCTGCCGCTGCCCGGCGGCGGCCCCTACGAGGACGGCGACACCGAGGCCCGGCACCGCACCCTCGCCCGCCTCGGCCTGAAGGTCGCGCATCCGGACGCGGTCCACCCGCTCCTGGAAAAACTGGGTGCCACCCCGGCCTCCCCGCGCGCCGTGCTCACGACTCCCCAGGTGCGGGCGGCCGTGGAGAACTCCCTCGACGCCGACGAGGACGCCTTCGATCTCTTCGCGGACGAGCTCGGCGGCGGTATCGGCGCCCCGCTCGGCGCCGAGGAACTGGCCGAGGCGGTCCTCGGCCTGGTCCGCGATGCCAACCTCGCTCCCGGCGACGAGCCCTGGCTGGCCGCCCTCGCCCTGCCGGACGAGGACGGCGAGCTGGCACCGGCCGGGGAGCTGGTCTTCCCCGGCAGCCCCTTCGAACGCGTCATCCGGGAAGGTGAACTGGCGGCCTGCGACGCCGAGTTGGCCGACCGCTGGGGCGAGCAGCCGCTGACCGCCGTCGGCGTCCTGGCCGCCTTCGCGCTCGTCCGCGCCGCCGACGTCGTCCTGGACCCGGACGAGCTGGAGCCGCGCGACGGGGACTTCCCCGAGCCCGACGACCCCGGTCTGCTCGACGCCGTGGACGTGTGGTGCGAGGACATCCTCGACACCCTGCCGGGGACGCCCGTCCCCCCGGTCGTCACGGAGCTGGTCGCCGTGCGCGATCTCGACCTGGTCGACGAGGACTGCTGGCCCCAGGTCCTCGCCATGCTCTCCCAGCCGCCCCTGCGCGATGCCCTGACCACCCCCGTACGGGTCCTCCTCCCCGACGGCACCACGGAGTCCGTACGCCCCTACACCGCCTGGTGGCTGCGCGGGCACCCCGTACTGGACGGCCGCCGACCCGCCGGCCTGCGCGCGGCCGGCGGCGACCCGCTGCTGACCGGACTGTACGAGTCCGCGGACGCCGGCGAGGTCGACGACCAGGTCCTGCGCGCCCTCGGTGTCCGTACGTCCCTGGCCGCGCTGCTGGACGAGCCGGGCGGCGCGGCGGAACTCCTCGCCCGTCTCGCCGACCCGGACGTCACCGTCGGCGCGACCCAACTCCACGCCCTTTACGGCGCGTTGACGGACCTGGACCCCGACGACGTCACCCTCCCCGACGAGCTGCGGGTTGTCGTCGACGGCGAGATCCAGGTCGTGGACGCCGGCACCGCGCTGGTCGCCGACGCGCCCGACCTGATGCCCCTCGCCGTCCACCTCCCCCTCCTCCCGGTCCGCCCGTCCCGCGCCGCCGAACTGGCCGAACTCCTCCAGGTCCGACGCCTGAGCGAGGCCGTCACCGCCGAGGTCCGTTCGGAGGGCGTACGGCACGACATCCCGGACGCGGTGCGCGTGCTGCTCGGCCCCGCCACCCCCGCCTCGTACGTCGAGCACGAATCGCTCGCCCTGGAGGACGGCACGGAACTCGACTGGCGCTGGACCCCGGACGCCACCTTGCACGCCGCCACCCTGGAGGGCGTGGCCGCCGGCCTCTCCTGGGCCGCCGCCCAGTGGCCCCGCCGCTTCGAGGTCGCCGCCCTCCTCGAAGACCCGGACCGGGGCGAGGAACTGGCGGAGGCGCGGTGGTTCGACTGACCGACCACCGGCCGGGTGCGTGAAGGCCCCGTCGCACTGCGACGGGGCCCGTTGTCCGCGGCAGGGGGCGTCAGTCGGAGCTGAACTTCTTCACCAGCGCCCAGATGACGACGATCACGCCGACCCCCAGGATCAGCCACTCCCACCAGTCCATGACACCGTCGCTGGTCCCGTGACTGCCGCCGTAGTGGTGGGAGTAGTGGTGGTGGCCGCGAGCCAGGATCTCGTACGTCAGGTCCCCCGAAATGAGCTTCATGGGGACGGACCATAGGGGCACTCCGGCCGGGGCGCCAGCCTTACGGGCGGGTGGGGTCCATGCTGTCGGCACACGGGGGAGCGCCGCGCTCCGGATGATGGCGATCGCGCCGGGGGGAGTGTCGGCTTCCTCGCTGCAAACGTACTGATGACCGACTTTAGGGTGAGCATTTCCCTTCCCTTTGGCATTCCTTGAACAGCATCTGATGGGCTGTCATGGGCTTTGCCGAGGGGGGAATTATGGCGATCGAGCTGCCTGAACAAGTGGTGACGTTTCTTCAGTTCATCGGGGTGAACTGGCCGAACGTCGACGAGGACAAGGTTCGCGAATTCGCGTCCCATGTACGGGACTTCGCACAGAAGGTGGATGACACCCACAAGGACTCCACATCCACGATCAAGCAGTTGGAAGACGTTTACCAGGGCGCGTCGTACGAGGCGTTGCTGGCCAAGTGGGCGCAGCTGTCCGACGGCCATATGACGGAGCTGGTCAACGCCTGTCACACCGTGGCATCCGCGCTGGACATTGCGGCGGACACGATCGTGGCGATGAAGCTGGAGGCGATCGCCGAACTGACTGTGCTGGCCATCACGTTCATTGCCGACCAGGCTGCCGCGGTCGCCACCCTCGGGATCGCGGAGGCGGCCGAGGCGCTTGTGATAGCGGCGGCCGAGAAGCTCATGGACTTCCTGGTACAGCAGTTGGAGCAGTACATCATCGCCCAGGTCATCGAGGCGGCGATCGACCCGCTGGTGGAGACGGTCAGCAAGGCCGTGAGCGGCATGGTCTTCCAGGCCGCCGAGTCCGCGCTCGGCGTCTCCGCCGGCGGCGGGGCAGGCGGCGGCGGGCAGGGCTTCTCCATCCACCCGGAGCAGCTCCACGCACGCGCCGAACAGCTGCGCGGACACGCGCAGAAGGTGGCGTCACACGCCGCCGAATTCGAAACGAAGGCTGCGGGGGTGACCTTCGAATGAGCAATCCGATCGTCAAGGCGCTGGAGAACGGCGCGCAGAAGCTGGGCAAGACCCTGGCCAAGGACGCCAGTAAGGCCGTCCAGGACCTGTACCACGGGGCGGGCGACCGTCTGAAGAAGGTCGCCACCAACCACGCCGAGAACGACGCCAAACACGCCGCGGAGCTCGAAAAGCTCCTCAAGGGCCGCAAGGAGGACATGCCGCACGCGCCCCACGGCACGGGCGGTGGCCGGCCGTCCGGTGGTGGCCGGTCGGGCGGCGCCCGCGCGGAGGCCGAGGCCGAACACGCAAACGACAAGACCCGCAAGGACGAGACCAAAGAGACGGATGACACCGACCCCGTCGACCTGGCCACCGGCAAGGTTTTCCTGACCCAGACCGACATCTCCCTCCCCGGTGTCCTGCCCCTGTCCTTCACCCGCAGGTACGAGTCCTCCACCCGCGTCGGACGCCACATCGGGCCGTCCTGGTCCTCCACCGTTGACCAGCGCCTCGAAATCGACGCCGATGGCATCGTCTTCGTCACCGAGAGTGGCATGCTGCTGCGCTATCCCACGCCCGAGACCGGCGAACGGGTGCTGCCGGAGAACGGACCCCGCTGGCCGCTGATGCGCACCCTCCGGGGCGACTGGGCCGTCAACGACCCCGAGACCGGCCAGACCTGCTACTTCAGTGACGCCCTGCACGCCCCCGGCATGGCCCTGCCGGACGAGATTACGGACCGCAACGGGCACCGGATCACCTTCGACTACGCCGACGAGACCGGCATCCCGTACGCGATCCGACACAGCGCCGGTTACGAACTGAAGCTGACCTGCGACGACGACGGCCGCCTGACTGACCTCCACCTGGCGGGCGCGGCCGAGGACAGCTCGGACCAGCTGATCCGTTCTTACGGTCATGACGAGTCCGGCAATCTCACCACCGTCACCAACGCCGCGGGCGCCGTGACCCGGTTCGAGTACGACGCCGACCACCGGATGACCGCGTGGGTCGACTCCAACGACTCCCGCTACGAGTACAGCTACGACGGCCGTCATCGCTGCACCGCGCAGTCCGGTGCTGAAGGTCACATTGCCAACCGCTTCGCCTACGGCGACCCCGACCCGGAAACCGGCCACCGCACCACCACCCACACCAACGGTGAAGGCTTTCACACCCGCTATCTCGTCAACGACCGCCTCCAGGTCATCGCGGTAACCGATCCTCTCGGCAACACCACTCGCACCACCTATGACGCCGCAGACCGGCCTCTGACGATCACTGATCCGCTGGGTGCCACCACCCACTTCACCTACGACGACGGCGGACACCTCGTCTCCGTCGTTCGCCCGGACGGCTCCACCAGTACCGCCATCTACACCGACCTCGGCCTGCCGACGGAAGTCAGGGGCCCGGACGGCCAGACGGTCCGGCAGGAGTACGACGCCAACGGCAACCGAATCGCCGTCACCGACCCCACCGGCCAGACCACCCGCTTCGCCCACGACTCCAATGGCCACCTCGCCTCCGTCACTGACCCGCTCGGCCACACCACGCGTATCGAGTGCGACGGCGCAGGCCTGCCGCGCGCCGTCACCGACCCGCTCGGCGCTGTCACCACTTTTCACCGGGACAAGTTCGGCCGCACCATCTCCGTCACTGACCCGCTCGGCAACACCACCCACTACCAGTGGACTCCGGAAGGCCACCTCGCTACCCGCCTCAACCCGGACTCCACGCAGGAATCCTGGACGTACGACGGAGAGGGCAACCGCACCACCCACACCGACTCTCTGGGGCAGGTCACAACCTTCGAATACGGTCACTTCGATCAGCTGAAGGCGCGCACCGATCCAGACGGCGCACGCTACGAGTTCGTCCACGACACCGAGCTCAAACTCATGAAGGTCACCAACCCACAGGGCCTGACCTGGCGATACGAATACGACGAGGCCGGGCGCCTGATCGCGGAGACGGACTTCGACAAGCGCACCCAGACCTATGTGCACGATGCGGCAGGGCGGCTGGTCTCCCGCACCACCCCGCTGGGCCAGTCCATTCGCTTCCATCGCGATGCCCTCGGCCAGACCCTCACCAAGGACGTCGACGGTGCGCTCACCACCTACCTCTACGACGCGGCCGGTCGTCTGGACCAGATCACCGGACCGGACAGTGAGCTCACATACAACCGCAACGAGTTCGGAGAGGTCGTCGCCGAGACGGTGAACGGCCGCACCACCACCTTCACCTACGACTCCCTTGGCCGCCGAATATCCCGCACCACCCCCACCGGCGCGGTGAGCACCTGGACTTACGATGCTGCCGGGCAGGGCACCGGACTTGACGTCTCCGGCCGCACCCTGGCCTTTGCGCACGACGCTCTCGGCCAGGAAATCTCCCGCACCCTCGGCGACCTCACCTTCACCCATGCCTACGACGCGCTCGGCCGCCTCACCGACCAGCACATCACTTCAGCCGCCGAAACCGTCCAGCACCGTGCCTACACCTACCGTGCGGACGGCTACCTCACCGGCATCGCAGACCACCTCAACGGCGTCCGCCACTTCGAACTGGACACCGCCGGTCGGGTCACCACCGTCTCTGCCCACAACTGGACCGAGACCTACGCCTACGACGCGGCCGGCAACCAGACCCACGCCATGTGGCCCAACCGCCACCCGAACCCCGAGGCCCGCGGCGAGCGCACCTACAGCGCCACCCGCCTCGACCGCGCGGGCCATGTCCGCTACGAATACGATGCGGCTGGCCGCACTACCCTGCGCCAGAAGACTCGACTTTCCCACAAACCCGATACCTGGCACTACACCTGGGACGCCGAAGACCGTCTCACCGCGTGCACCACCCCGGATGGCACGACCTGGCGCTACACCTACGACCCGCTCGGCCGACGCACCGCCAAGCTACGTTTGACCGAAGACGGCCAACACATAGCCGAACAGGTCAACTTCACGTGGGACGGGAGCAACCTGTGCGAACAGACCACCATCGTCCACGGCCGCTCCACACAAGTGACTATCACCTGGGATCACCAGGGCATCAAGCCCCTGACCCAGCGCGAGCGGATCACCGCAGCCCACGCCCCGCAACACGAGGTCGACCAGCGCTTCTTCGCCATCGTCACCGACCTAGTCGGCGCCCCTACCGAACTCCTCGACGAACAAGGCACTATCGCTGCCCGCACTCGCACCACCCTGTGGGGCACCACCACCTGGAACACAGACGCCACCGCCCATACCCCTCTCCGCTTCCCCGGCCAATACTTCGACCCCGAAACCGGACTCCACCACAACTACTTCCGCACCTACGACCCAGAGTCCGCCCGCTACCTCACCCCCGATCCCCTCGGCCTGACTCCAGCCCCCAATCCGTCCACTTACGTTCACAACCCCCACACCTGGACTGACCCCCTCGGCCTCGCCCCCTACCCCAATAGGGCCGCCTTTGTAGCAGACCAGCATGGGACCGTCGTTCCGACGGATCGGGTTAGATTGGAGACGGGACTCCAGAGAGCTGTAGACGCAGGAGAACCTGGGTTCAGTACTTCCCCGACCAGAGCAGCGGGTGTCCAGTACCACTTGCCGAATGGCGAATCCATCCGCGTCATGGAACCGTCGGGAGTTGCGCCCCTGCGAGCCTCGTTCGAACGGCCGGGCCCGAACGGTCAGAAAGGTCAGGCAATTAGCCCATTCACAGGGCGGCAACCTCAGGCGCCGCGAGGTATGAAGGGTGCAGCCGCTAAACAGTACATACGCGAACGAACCCATGTGGAACTTTACTAATGATCACTGACGTGTTTATGGAACTAGCGCCCCGCCTGCCGCTTCGGATCGATGACTGCCAACAGGATTCCGAGACGCTCTATCTGGGTGGTCCCGGGTGGAGTCTTCGGATCTCGGGGCCGTGGCGGTTGAGTAAGAGCGAAGTCATCGAGGCTTCGAATGGTGCCGAACTCAGGGCTGACATGGCGGGAAATATTAATTCGGTCATAAACTCGGAAATCGTCGACATTCAGCCTCAGTCGCGTTTCAATTCACTCGACATTGCTCTCCTTATGCGAGATGGGCGAGTTCTGGAGGTTTTTAGTGACTACATTTACGATAATTGGTTGCTTACGTTCCAAGATGTGGCGATTGAGGGGCCATTGCAATCCTCCGAGCAGCAATAGTTCCAAACGGCAAGAGGTCCCGCACCTCTAGATGCGAGACCGACTTGGTGTCGACGGGGGCCGCGCGGGATGGGGATCCGCCGTACCGCGCACCAGTGCGCTGCTGGGCCCCGGGAAAGGGACCCGAGCGGCAAGTCGGAACGTGACGGAGAATCTGCTGCCGGCAGGGCGAATCTTGACGAGCAGTGCGAACTCGACTCCATCGCTCAACAGCTCTTCAGGCTGGGGACTTTCGGCTAGCTCGGCGACACGTGTCGCCACGGCTCAGCCGTAGCCCTGCCTGCCGAAAGGGCGCCGGCCCCGCTCATGACGAGCGGGGCCGGCGCCCTTCGGAACGATTGGTGCGGTGTCAGTTGGTGAACTTCTTCACGAAGCTCCAGAGGATGGCGACCACGCCGATGGCGAGGATCACCCACATCCACCATTCCATGGGGCCGCTGCTGCCGTCGCCGCTGCCGCCGTAGTGGCCGCCGTGGTGGTGGCCCCTGGCCAGGATTTCGTACTTCAGGTCCCCCGCGAGAGATGTCATGGGGATGGACCCTAGGGGGAGGCGGGCGGAAGCGGCAATTCCGTGGCCTCGTCAGGCGGGGAAGCGGCGGGCGACCCAGCGCCAGGTGATCTCCAGGAGTACGGCGGCGATGGCGGCGATGGCGACGGCGGTCCAGGGCATGGTCGTGCCGACGAGCTTCAGGTCGAAGAAGCGTTGCAGCCAGGGCGTGACCAGGACGACCACGAAGCCGAGGGCCATGGCCAGGACGAGGGCGATCCGCCACCAGGTGTAGGGGCGGGCGATGATCGCGAGGACCCAGATGGCGGCGAGGAAGAGGGTCAGGGTGGCGGCGCTGGTCTCGGCGGGGAGGGCGTGGGGGCCGGTGTAGTAGCTGCGGGCCAGGAGGTAGGTGGCGAAGGCGGCGGTGCCGGTGATCAGGCCGGAGGGGACGGCGTAGCGCATCACGCGGCGGACGAAGTGGGGGCGGGCGCGCTCCTTGTTGGGCGCGAGGGCCAGGAAGAAGGCCGGGACGCCGATGGTGAGGGTGGACAGCAGGGTCAGGTGGCGGGGGAGGTAGGGGTAGGGGATCTGCCAGCAGGCGACCAGGATCGCCAGGAGGACCGAGTAGACGGTCTTGGTGAGGAAGAGGGTGGCCACCCGGGTGATGTTGCCGATGACGCGGCGGCCCTCGGCGACGACCGAGGGGAGGGTGGCGAAGCTGTTGTTGAGGAGGACGATCTGGGCGACGGCCCGGGTCGCCTCCGAGCCGGACCCCATGGCGACGCCGATGTCCGCGTCCTTCAGGGCGAGGACGTCGTTGACGCCGTCGCCGGTCATGGCGACGTTGTGACCGTGGGACTGGAGGGCGGCCACCATGTTCCTCTTCTGCTGCGGGGTGACGCGGCCGAAGACGGTGCTCCGGGAGAGGACGGCGGACATGGCGGCCGCATCGGCGGGGAGGCTGCGGGCGTCCACGGGCGCGTCGGCTCCCGGCAGGCCGAGTGTGCCGGCCACCGCGCCCACCGATACCGCGTTGTCGCCCGAGATGACCTTGGCCTGGACGCCCTGGTCGGCGAAGTAGCGCAGGGTGTCGGAGGCGTCGGGGCGCAGGCGCTGTTCGAGGACGACGAGGGCGGTGGGGCGCACCGCCGCGGTGACTTCGGGGTCGTCCAGGGCGCGGTCGGTGGCGGCCAGGAGGAGGACGCGCAGGCCCTGGGCGTTGAGCTCGTCGATGTCGGCCAGGGCACCGTCACCCGGTGGGAGGAGGACGTCGGGGGCGCCCAGGAGCCAGGTGGTGCGGTCGCCGTCGGGGGTGGCGAGAAACGCGCCGCTGTATTTGCGGGCGGAGGAGAAGGGGAGGGTGTCGGTCGCGGTCCAGGTGGTGTCGGTGGCGGGGTAGGCGTCGACGATGGCCTGCAGTGAGGCGTTGGGGCGGGGGTCGCAGGCGCCGAGGGCGGCCAGCACCTGCGTGACGTACGGCTCCTCGGCGCCGTTCCGGGGGCGGATTTCGCGGACGTCCATGCCGCCCTCGGTGAGGGTGCCGGTCTTGTCGAGGCAGACCACATCGACCCTGGCCAGACCCTCGATGGCGGGCAGTTCCTGGACCAGGCAGTGCTTGCGGCCGAGGCGGATGACGCCGATGGCGAAGGCCACGGAGGTGAGCAGGACCAGGCCCTCGGGGATCATGGGGACGATGCCGGCGACCATGCGGCGGATGGCTTCGTCGGCGGGGAGCCCGAGGGTGAACAGGTGGCTGAGGATGAGGCCGAGGGCGGTGGGGATCATCATCCAGGTCACGTATTTGAGGATCTGGCTGATGCCGGTGCGCAGTTCGGAGTGGACCAGCGTGAAGCGGCTGGCCTCCTCCGCGAGCTGGGCGGCGTAGGCCTCGCGGCCGACCTTGGTGGCGGTGAAGGCGCCGGCGCCCGCGACGACGAAGCTGCCGGACATCATCCGGTCGCCGGGCTTCTTGAGGACCGGGTCGGCCTCGCCGGTCAGGAGCGACTCGTCGATCTCCAGGCCGTCGGTCTCCAGGACCTCGCCGTCCACGATGATCTTGTCGCCGGGTCCGAGTTCGAGGACGTCGTCGAGGACCACCTCGGAGGTGGGGATCTCGGCGGCCACGCCGTCGCGGCGCACGGTCGGGCGGGCCTCGCCGATGACGGCCAGGTTGTCCAGGGTCCTCTTGGCGCGCAGCTCCTGGACGATGCCGATGCCGGTGTTGGCGACGATGACGAAGCCGAACAGGCCGTCCTGGATCGGGCCGACGGCCAGGATGATCGCGAAGAGCACGCCGATGATGGCGTTGAACCGGGTGAAGACATTGGCCCGGACGATGTCGGCCGTGGAGCGGGAGGAGCGCACGGGGACGTCGTTGACCTCGCCCCTGGCCGTCCGTTCGGCGACCTCGGAGGCGGTCAGGCCGGGGTGCGACGCTTCGGGGACGGGGCGGCGGGCGGGGGCCTCGGCGTCGGGGCGTCCGCCGGCCGGTCCGATGCTGCCTCCGGGCCCGTCTCCGGATCCGGCTCCGGGCCCGTCCTCGGGTCCGCCGACCTCGGCTCTCGCCCGGTGCGTCATGCTCCCGACGTTACGGGGGGAATGCCCGGTTCACCTGCCGGGGCGGGCTCTTCCGCCGCCGGGGTGGCCGCCGGGCGGGGCCTCAGACGGGATCGCTCGCCGCGGCCCGCTTCACGGCGGCGTCCCGCTTGATGGCGGCGTCGCGCTTGCGTACGTACCAGATGCCGAGCAGGCCGAGGGCGGCGCCGGCGAGGCAGGTCCAGATCAGCCAGGTGCGGCGGTGGTCGGCGTACCAGCCGTAGAAGGGGAGCTGGCCGAGGAAGAGCACGAACCAGATGATGGTGCCGCCGGTGATCGTGCCGACGACGGGACCTTCGAGGGGCGCCGGAGCCTCGCGCAGTTCGGACTTCTTCCACATGGGGGTCAGCTTACGGGGAGGGCGTACGCCCTCAGGGGCGGGCCGGACGCCGCAGGGGTCTACGCGCGGAGATAGCGATCAACGGATTGTTTATTCATACTGAACCTTTCTGGGTCTGGCGGGTTTGGATCGTTGATTCATCCAATCTGATCCGGTTGATTGTGTTTCTGTCCCTGGCCCTGTCCCTGCTCGTGTTCCGGGCTGTTGGGCCCCTGCGCCTGATCCAAGGCCCGTCCGACTGAGGTCCCGCATGCCCCCCTCGGCCACCACGCCGGTCGACCCCCTCAAGAACCCGGCCCCCCAGCCGCCCAGGAACGGCTTCGACCGCTTCTTCAAGATTTCCGAGCGGGGGTCGACGGTGAGCCGCGAACTCCGCGGCGGCCTGGCGACCTTCTTCGCGATGGCCTACATCATCGTGCTGAACCCGATCATCCTCGGCGCCGGCGTCGACAAATTCGGCCACCACCTCGACAACGGCCAGCTGGTCACCGCCACGGCGCTGATGGCCGGCCTGAGCACCGTCCTGATGGGCCTGATGGGCAACGTCCCGATCGCCATCGCCGCCGGCCTCGGCATCAACGCCGTCGTCTCGCTCCAGCTCGCCCCCAAGATGAGCTGGCCGGACGCGATGGGCATGGTCGTGCTCGCCGGTCTGGTGCTGATGATCCTGGTCGCGTCGGGCCTGCGGCAGCGGGTGATGGATGCGATCCCGGGCGGGCTGCGCCGGGCCATCGCCATCGGCATCGGCCTGTTCATCTCGCTGGTCGGCCTGGTCGACGCCGGCTTCGTGACCCGTAACCCGGACGCCGCGCACACCACCGTGCCGCTGGGTCTGGGTCAGGGCGGCCAGCTCCAGGGGTGGCCGGTGCTGGTGTTCGTGCTCGGCCTGGTGCTGATGTTCGTCCTGACCGTACGCAAGACCAAGGGCGCCATCCTCATCGGCATGGTGACGATGGCGGTGGTCGCGATCATCATCAACGCCGTCGCCGACATCCCGGACTCGGCGTGGGGGCTGGCCGTCCCGAACGTCCCGGACAAGATCATCGGTGCGCCGGACTTCGGTCTGATCGGCCACATCAGCCTCTTCGGCGGCTTCAAGGAAGTCGGCGTGCTGACCGGCTGCCTCTTCGTCTTCACGGTGCTGCTGTCCGGCTTCTTCGACGCGATGGGCACCATCATCGGCGTCGGCGAGGAGGCCGGGCTGCTGGACAACGAGACCGGCAACCTGCCGAACATGGGCCGGATCCTGATGGTGGACGGCATCGCGGTCGCGGCCGGCGGCGCGGGTTCCGCCTCCGCCAACACCTGCTTCGTGGAGTCCACGGCCGGCGTCGGCGAGGGCGCGCGGACCGGCCTCGCGAACCTGATGACCGGCGGACTCTTCCTGCTCGCCCTGATCTTCACGCCGCTGGCGACCGTCGTGCCCTCGCAGGCCGCCACGCCCGCGCTGCTCGTCGTCGGCTTCCTGATCCTGGCCTCGAACGTCAAGGACATCGACTGGGGCGACTTCACCGTCGGCATCCCGGCGTTCCTGACGGTGGTCTCGATGCCGTTCACGTACAGCATCACGAACGGCATCGGCATCGGCGTGCTGTCGTACATCCTGCTGCGCACGGCGACCGGCCGGTTCAAGCAGATCCCGTGGCTGCTGGACGTGGTCGGGCTCTGCTTCCTCGTCTACTTCCTGCTGCATCCGATCGAGCAGGCGCTGGGCGTCAAGTAACCGACGGCGGCCGCCTCACAACGGCGGCGCCTCGTAGAACCGCTCCGTCTCGTCGACCGACGACTGGAAGCGTTCGTCGAAGTCATCGCGGATGAGCGTCCGGACCACATAGTCCTGGACGCTCATTCCGCGTTTTGCGGCGTGCTGCCGAATGCGCTCCAGCAACTCCCCGTCCACGCGCAGGCTGAGCACTCTCGATCCCATGAGGACACGGTCCCGGTGAGAGCCGCCCAGGCGGGCGGATTTCGGCCGCGTCCTCACCCGAATGGGTGAGTGAACGGGGAAAACGGGGAGCGCTTCGGCGGGTCCCGCTTGCGGCTTTACTTAGAAAAGGTAATGAGTTATGCTAACGACCATGCCGGAACTGTCCAGCGGCGACGACACTGCCGCCGTGAACGCTCTGCGGTCCGCCGTAATGCGCCTCTCCCGCCGTCTCAAGCACCAGCGGGTCGATGAATCGCTGAGCCCCACCGAGATGTCGGTGCTCGGCACCCTCGCCCGGTGCGGCCGCGCCACGCCCGGCGAGCTGGCCCGCAAGGAGCATGTCCAGCCGCCGTCGATGACCCGCATCGTGGCGATGCTGGAGGCCAAGGGGCTGGTCCGGCTGGAGGCGCACCCCGACGACCGCCGTCAGAAGGTCGTCACGCAGACAGAAGAGGCCGAGGCGATGCTCGAAGAGAGCCGCCGCAAGCGCAATGCCTGGCTCGCCGAGCTGGCCTCCGGGCTGGACGATGACGAGTGGGCGAAGGTACGGGCCGCAGCTCCCGTGCTGGAGAAGCTCGCACAGCTGTAAAACCCCAGGCCAAGGAGGCGAAGCCACTTTGAGTACGGGATCCGGAGCACACTCCGCCCCCGCACCGAACTCCCACGACGACACGGTCTCCGACGACGCGACCGCGACCACCCCCGGCAGCGCAGCTGCCCCGGGTGTCGCCGCCGGCCCCGCCGCCACACCGCGCAAGGGCACGTTCAGTTCGCTGAGGATCCGCAACTACCGCCTCTTCGCCACCGGCCAGGTGGTGTCCAACACCGGCACCTGGATGCAGCGCATCGCCCAGGACTGGCTGGTACTGAGCCTGACCGGCTCGTCCGGCGCCGTCGGCATCACCACCGCGCTCCAGTTCCTGCCGATGCTGCTCTTCGGCCTGTACGGCGGCGTGATCGCCGACCGCTTCGCCAAGCGGAAGCTGCTGCTGGTCACCCAGTCCGCGATGGGGCTGACCGGCCTTGCCCTCGCGGTGCTCACCCTCAGCGGACAGGTACAGGTCTGGCACGTCTACCTGGTGGCCTTCCTCCTCGGACTGGTCACCGTCGTCGACAACCCCTCCCGGCAGGCCTTCGTCTCCGAGATGGTCGGCCAGGCGGATCTGCGCAACGCCGTCAGCCTCAACTCCGCCAACTTCCAGTCCGCCCGGCTGATCGGACCGGCCGTCGCCGGCGTGCTGATCACGGCCTTCGGCAGCGGCTGGGCCTTCCTGTTCAACGGCCTGTCCTTCCTGGCGCCCATCATCGGCCTGCTGATGATGCGGACGTCCGAGCTCCACAAGGCCACCTCCGTCCCGCGCGGCAAGGGACAGCTGCGGGAGGGCCTGCGCTATGTCTCCGGGCGGCCCGAGCTGATCTGGCCGATCGTCCTGGTCGGGTTCATCGGCACCTTCGGCTTCAACTTCCCGATCTGGCTGACCGCGTTCGTCTACCAGGTCTTCCATGCCGGCGCCGGCACATATGCCCTGTTCAACGGCCTGATGGCGGCCGGCTCGCTGATCGGCGCGCTGCTCGCCGCCCGGCGCGCCACCTCCCGGCTACGGCTGCTGGTCGGCGCGGCGCTGATCTTCGGCGCCCTGGAGATGGTGGCCGCGCTCGCCCCGTCCCTGTGGGTCTTCGCGGCGCTGCTCGCCCCCATCGGCATCTTCGGCCTGACCATCAACGTCACCGCCAACTCCAGCATCCAGATGGCCACCGATCCGCTGATGCGCGGCCGCGTGATGAGCCTGTTCATGATGGTCTTCGTGGGCGGTACGCCGCTGGGCGCGCCGCTGCTCGGCTGGATCACGGACACCTTCGGCGCCCGGATCGGGTTCCTGGCGGGCGGCGTGATCTCCGCCGTGTCCGCGGCGGCCATCGGCCTGATCCTCGCCAGGGTGGGCGGCCTGCGGCTGAAGATAGACCTGCGGCGGGGGCGGCAGCATGTGGCGTTCGTGGCGCGCGGGGTGCCGGTGGCGACCGCGGACGCCGAGGAAGCCGAGGCCGAGGGGAAGCGCGTCGCTGTGACGGCGTGACGTCGGACGCGCCGGGCGCCCCGAGTGCCCGGCGCGCGCTCCCTTCCACCCCCCTTCACCGCCCTCCGCTCCTCCTGCAATTCCCTGCAAGGCGATCGCCCCCTGGGCGAAACTGGCCGTATGAGACTCTTCGCCGCCGTGCTGCCCCCCGGCTCCGCCATCGCCGAGCTGGCCGATGAGGTGGCGCAGCTGAAGGCGCTGCCCGGCGCGGACCGGCTGCGCTGGACCGGGCACGACGGCTGGCACTTCACGCTCGCCTTCTACGGCGAGGTGCCGGACGACGTGCTGCCCGAGCTGCAGGAGCGGCTGGCGCGGGCCGCGGGGCGGCAGAAGCCGTACGAGCTGCGGATCGCGGGCGGCGGACGGTTCGACGAGCGGGTGGTGTGGGCGGGCGGCGAGGGCGAGCTGGCCGTCATGGGCAAGCTGGCGGACTCGACGGAGGCGGCCGGGCGCCGGGCCGGTGTGACGGCGGACGCGCACCGTACGTACCGCCCCTACCACCCGCATCTCACGCTCGCCCGTAACCGCAGCGACCAGCACCTCGCCCCGTTCGCGGCCGGGATGGACGGCTTCAAGGGCACGCCGTGGACCGTCCGGGAGCTGGCGCTGATGCGCAGCCACCCGCCGCAGCCGGGCATCACCGGCCGCCAGCCGCATTACGAGAAGCTGGCGTCCTGGCCTCTGGGGCACTGACCGGGGCCGGGCCGCCGAGGCGTCCGGAACGGGTCCGGTTACGCTCATTGGGTGGACCCCAAAACCCGTAACCGGATCATGTCCGGCCTCTTTGTCGTGCTGCTCATCGTCGTGGTCGTGGCGTCGGCCGTGCGCTAGGGCCTGTCCGCCGGACGTCGGCGAGGCCTGGCGGCGCCCGGGAGCCGGCCGATCCGGCCGCCGGGCGCGTTCGGTCACCGGGCGCGAAGGCTCAGCAGGCGCGCCGGGTTCACCAGGCGAAGGCCTCCGGCGACGGGCCGGGGCCCGGGAAGATCTCGTCGAGGGACGACAGCAGCTCCTCCGGCAGCGTCAGCTCGACGGCGCGCAGCGCGGAGGCGAGCTGTTCGGTGGTGCGCGGGCCGACGATCGGGCCCGTCACGGCGGGCCGGGTGAGCAGCCACGCCAGCGCGACCTCGCCGGGCCGCAGACCGTGCTTGTCGGCCAGGTCCTCGTACGCCTGGACCTGCGCGCGGACCGCGGGGTCGGCCAGCGTGTCGGCGGCGCGCCCGGAATTCGTCCGGCCGGCGCCGCCCTCCCGCTCCTTGCGGATCGCGCCGCCGAGCAGCCCGCCGTGCAGCGGAGACCAGGGGATGACCCCGAGGCCGTACCCCTCGGCGGCCGGGATGACCTCCATCTCCGCGCGCCGCTCGGCGAGGTTGTAGAGGCACTGTTCGCTGACCAGACCGTACGAACCGCGCCGCAGGGCCGCCTCGTTGGCCTGTGCGATGTGCCAGCCGGCGTGGTTGGACGACCCGGCGTAGAGGATCTTGCCCTGCTGGACGAGGACGTCCATGGCCTGCCAGATCTCGTCCCAGGGCGTGTTCCGGTCGACGTGGTGGAACTGGTACAGGTCGATGTGGTCGGTGCCCAGGCGCTTGAGGCTGGCGTCGACCGCGCGCCGGATGTTGAGCGCCGAGAGCTTGTGGTGGTTGGGCCAGACCGGGTCGCCGTCGGTGCCCATGTTGCCGTAGACCTTGGTGGCCAGCACGGTCTTGTCGCGGCGGCCGCCGCCCTTGGCGAACCAGGAGCCGACGATTTCCTCCGTACGGCCCTTGTTCGCGCCCCAGCCGTAGACGTTCGCCGTATCGACGAAGTTGACGCCCGCTTCGAGTGCGGCGTCCATGATCGTGTGGCTGTCGGCCTCGTCCGTCTGGGGGCCGAAGTTCATGGTGCCGAGGACGAGTCGGCTGACCTGGAGTCCGGTGCGTCCGAGCTGCGTGTACTTCATGGTGTTCAGCCAACGCCTTGGAGTGCGCTCGAATCAAGCACGCGCGTTCCGCCGGTCCGGCCCCGCGCGACCGCCGCCGCACGGCGGAGCGTCAGCCCGCCCGGTACGCGGATCCGTACGGCGCCCCGACCCCCCAGGCCTGGTGCATGGCGTCCGCGAACGCCCCCGCCAGCAGATGCTCGCCCAGGGCCGACGGATGCGTCCCGTCGTACGTGGCGGTCTCGAATTCCCACTCACCCGGCTCGGAGGCCAGCAGCAACGGCGAGCCGGGCGTGGAGAGATCGGCGACCGCCTTGCCCAGCAGCTCGTTGAACCGCTCGCGCTGCGCCGCGAACGCGGCATCCGTCGCGGCCCGCACATTGCGTATGACGGGCATCAGCACCGCCCGTATCCGCGGTGCGGCCTCCCGCGCCTCGGCCACGAATCGCCGCACGTTGTCCGCGGTCTGCTCGGCGTTCGTGTAGAAGCCGAGGTCTATCAGCCCGAGGGAGACCAGCAGCGTGTCGGCCTCATACCGGCGCACCGCGTCCCCGATCAGCGGCGCCATGTGCAGCCAGCCCTCGCCCCATCCGGCGAGATGGCCCCGGGCTTCCTCGGGGAAGTCCGGGTCCCCGTACGCGTACGAAGTGGGCGTGTCCTGGAGGGTGTCATGCAGCGCGCGGCGCGGTCCGACGATGCGGTACGGGCCGGTCGTCGCGTTCAGGTGCTGCCACATGCGATAGCGCCACGTGAAATCGCCGGCGGTGCCGATCGTCATCGAGTCACCGACGAACATGATCCTCATCGGGCCATGATGGCCGAGGAACCTTACTCTCCGGTACGCGGCGGGGGCGTGACGCTGGCCACGCACCCCGTCCCACGGGCCGGGATGGCACTCTGTCCCCATGCGTTCGCTTCTGTGCGCGGCCGGTGCCGCGGGGATCCTGTGGGCGGCGGCGGTCGCGCCGGCCGCCGCCGACGAGCCCGACGGTTTCACCATCGGCGACTCCCGGATCACCGAGTCCAGCGGGCTGGCCGCCAGCCGCGCGCACCCCGGCATCTACTGGACCCACAACGACAGCGACGACGGCCCGTACGTCTACGCCGTCGACTCCGCATCCGGCCGTACGGTCGCGCGGATCACCCTGCGCGGCATCGGCGCTCCGCGGGACGTCGAGGCCATCTCCCTCGGCCCCGACGGCAACATCTACGTCGGCGACATCGGAGACAACCTCGGCGGCACCTGGAGCCATGTGTGGATCTACCGCTTCCCGGAGCCCAAGCGGCTGCGCGATGCCACGGTGACCGCCGCCCAGTTCACCGTGAAGTACGCGGACGGGCCGCGCGACGCCGAGGCGCTGGTGGTGCATCCCAAGACCGGCCGGGTCTATATCGCCAGCAAGAAGCAGGACGGCGGCGGCGCGCTCTACGAGGGCCCGCAGCGGCTGACGACCACCGGCACGAACACGTTCCACAAGGTCGCCCCGATCGACCTGTGGGTGACGGACGGGGCGTTCTCCCCGGACGGCACCCGGCTGGTCATGCGCAGCTACTTCGGCGCCCGGATGTACCGCTGGCAGCACGGACGCCCGAAGGACATCGGCAGCGTGGGGGTGCCGATCCAGCAGCAGGGGGAGTCGGTGACCTTCACCCGCGACGGCCGGACGCTGATGTACGGGTCGGAGGGCGACGGCAGCAAGGTCGAGCCGGTCGGGCTGAGCGGGGCGCAGCTGCCGGACTCGGCGAAGGGCGACCACCCGGTGGAGGGCGGGGCGGGCGGTAACGGGGGAGCGGGGGAGGGGACTTCGGGGTCCGGCTCGTCCGGCGCTTCCGGCGCGTCGGAGCCCAGCTTTGTGAAGGGCGCGCTGGTGCTCGGGCTGGCCACGGTGGTCGTGGTCGGGCTGCGCCGGATGCTGCGTAGGCGGTAGGCGGTAGCCGGTAGGTGATAGGGGGTCGGGGGAAGACCGGCCGGGGTTACGAGGCGCTCGCGCCCCCGGGGCCGCCCCCGGCCCCGCCGGGCTCGCCCTCCGCCAGGCGCAGCTCGTAATGCAGCGACTTCTCCTTCTTGAGGCGGTGCGCAAGCGGCACCAGCAGCCCTTGGATCAGCGGATATTTACGGGTCAGGGAGCGCTCGGCACGCCGGTACTCGCGGGTCTGCGGATCGAGCAGCCGTACCCGCGCCCTGTACGTGGGGCCGGTCGGACGGCCGCGCCAGGTGGCGGCGCAGATCTCCACGTCCGGGAAATTCCGCATCCGCCTGACCTTCCAGGCGCTGCCGTAGGTGCGGAAATAGGCGTGGTCGCCGTCGACGGCGATATTGACCGGTGTGCCGACGCCGGTGCCGTCCCGCTTGTACGTGGTGAGCAGGATCGCCCCCTGGCGTTCGAACTCGGCGAGGCCGGGGCTCGGTGGAGTCGTCATGCCTCCATCCAGGCACATCCGTCCCGTTTCGTCACTCAGTGAGGGGGTCTGGTCCCGCGATGCGTCCGTTCGGGTGTCTCTTCGGCTGTCCGTTCGGGAGCCGTTCGGGGGTCAGTCCGGACGGGTACCGGGGGCACGGGCGGCGATGGCCGCGGCGAAGCCGTCCAGCAGCGCGGTCAGGCCCAGTTCGAAGACGGGGCTGTCGCCGCCGGTGAACGCGTCCTCGGCGAGTCCGGCCAGGGTGGGGTAGCGGCCGCTGCGCATGGCCTGGCTGAGGATCGGCTCCTGGGCGCGCCAGAAGTCCTCGGTGGTGATGCCGGTGCGCCGTTCGGCGTGGGCGGAGTTGAGCTGGGTGCGGGCGGTGCCGCTGACGAAGCCGTCGAGGACGACCATGACGTGGACCTTCTCGCGGTCGGTCAGTCCCGTGCCGGCCAGGCCGCGCAGTGCGTACTCGAATACGTCCAGGGCGTTGGGCCCGAGCAGCGGATGCGACTGGTCGACCTGGAGCAGCCAGGCGTGCCGGTGGTGCAGCCGCCAGTTGGTGCGGGCGACGGCTTCGAGTACGGGGCGCCAGCCGGCGGCGGGGTCGGGGTGCGCATCGGCGTCGAACTCCACGACCTTGTCGAGCATCAGGTCGAGGAGTTCGCCCTTGCCCGGTACATAGCGGTAGAGCGACATGGTGCCCACGCCGAGCTCGGTGGCGACCCGGCGCATGGAGAGCGCGCCGAGCCCCTCGGTGTCGGCGACCGCCACCGCTGCGGCGACGATCCGGTCGAGGGTCAGGCCCGGCTTGGGGCCCCGGCTGGGGCGTTCGCCGGCCCCCCAGAGCAGCTCCAGGCTGCGTGAGACATCGCCGCTGCCGCTGTGTTCTGTCGTCATCGTGCCGTCATCTTATGCGGCTCGGAAAATAACTGGGTACGACGTACGCGCAATCGGGTACGGTGTACCCAGTTTATGGGAGGGCGCGGCTTTGTGGCGCCGATGACATGGGAGGCGATGCGGTGACCGTCGGTGTGATGGGCGCGAGGGCGGAAGCGGGTGACGCGGTCCTGGCGGAGGGGCTGACGAAGCGGTACGGGGAGAAACGGGCGCTGGGCGGCCTCGATCTCGCCGTGTGCCGTGGAACGGTGCACGGGCTGCTCGGACCGAACGGCGCGGGCAAGACCACGGCCGTCCGCATCCTGGCCACCCTGCTACGGCCGGACGGCGGCCGCGCGATGGTGGCCGGGTGCGATGTGGCGCGCGAGCCCTTAGGGGTGCGGCGGCGGATCGGCCTGGCGGGCCAATACGCAGCCGTCGACGAGATCTTGAGTGGCCGTCAGAACCTGGAGATGTTCGGGCGGCTCTTCCATCTCGGCGCCCGCAGGTCTCGCGAACGGGCCGCCGAGCTCCTGGACCAGTTCGGCCTCACCGACGCCGCCGGAGAGCAGGCCAAGGCCTACAGCGGAGGCATGCGCCGCCGCCTCGACCTGGCCGCCAGCCTGATCCTCGCCCCCGACGTCCTCTTCCTCGACGAGCCCACCACGGGCCTCGATCCGCGCGGCCGCAACGAGGTCTGGGAGGCGGTCCGCTCGCTCGTGGCAACCGGTACCACCGTCCTCCTGACCACCCAATACCTGCACGAGGCCGACCAGTTGGCCGACCGTATCGCCGTCATCGATCACGGCCGGACGATCGCCGACGGCACCCCCGCCGAGCTGAAACGCGGGGTCGGAGGGGAGAGCCTCCAGGTGGTGGTGCGGACGGTCGGCGATCTGCCGCGGGCGGCGGCGGCCGTGGCGCGGGTCGCCGCGGACGGTGTCCGGCCGACGGTGGACGAGGCGGAGCGGCGGGTCGGGGCGCCGGTGACGGACGGCGTCGCGGCGCTGACCGAGGTCGTGCGCACCCTGAAGGACGAGGGGATCGGCGTGGCGGACATCGGGTTGCGCCGGCCCACGCTGGACGAGGTCTTCCTCCGGCTGACCGGGCACCGTACGGGCGAGAGGACGGAGGTGGCATCGGCATGAGCGCCGGAACGCTGCTGCACATTCCCCACGGCGGCCAGGGCGCGCCATCTCCGGGCCGGGACGGTGGCGAGACGGCCGCCCGGCGGCTCTACTGGGCGTTCGCGGACTGCTGGACCGTCGTCCGCCGCGACCTCACCCACCTCGTCGAGCAACCCGTCAACATCGCCTGGCGGCTCGGCTTCCCGATCGTCTCCGTCCTCCTCTTCGTTTATGTCTTCGGCAGCGCGATGGTCGTCGGCGACGGCGTCGACTACGCGACGTACGCGATGCCCGGCATCTTTGCCATGACGATCTCCTTCGGCTGCATGAACACCGCGCTGGTCGTCGTCATCGAGCGGGACCGCGGCGTCATCGACCGCTTCCGCTCCATGCCGATGGCGCCGTCCGCGGTGGTCAGCGGGCGTGGCGTCTCCGATGTGCTCAGCGCGAGCCTCGACCTGGCGGTGCTGGCCGTCATCGCCGTGATCACCGGCTGGCGCTCGCACGGCGGCCCGGCCGCCACCCTCGCCGCCTTCGCCCTGCTTCTGCTCCTGCGCTTCGCGCTCACCTGGATCGGCATCTTCATCGGCCTCTTGGTCCCCAACCAGGAGATGGTCGGCGGCCTGTACGCGCTCGCCTACCCCTTTGCCATGATCTCCAGCGTCTTCACCCCGCCGTCGAAGATGCCGGACTGGCTGGGCGCCATCGCGCAGTGGAACCCGGTTTCTTCGACGGCCAACGCCATTCGGGAGCTGTTCGGCAATCCGGTGGCCTCGGGCGGGACCTGGGTGGAGTCGCATGCGGTGCTGATGGCGGTGGTGTGGCCGGTGGTCATCGCGGCGGTGTTCCTGCCGCTGGGGGTGCGGCGGTTCCAGCGGCTGAGCCACTGAGCGGGCCGACCGCACACATTCCCCAACTGCGTTGTCAGTGGCTGCACTTAGCCTTGCCGGCATGGTGAATGAAACCGATCTCGACGCGGACCCCGGCCTCGTACCCGATCCCGAGGACGACCCCCATACAAGGGTGCGGGCCTGGGGTTCCGTCGAGCTCACGATGCTCTTCCCGCCGTTTCCCGGTCCGGGGGCGTCCGACGATCGGGTTCGGGCTGCGCACGATCCGGTGCGTGCCCGGCAGGTCGTCGAGTCGCTGGGGACCGTCGAGGAGATCCTGGAGCAGCTGCCGGACCGTGCCTGGGAGGAGCTGTCGGCGCCCGAGGTGCGGGCCGACCTCGACTACGTCGCGGTCGGCTGCTGGGGCAATGTCACACGGATCATCGACCCGGCGCTGGCCAGCGACCTCCTCGCGAACTGCATGACGCGAGAGATAGCGCGGCAGCGTGCACGGCATCCGCAGGCCCGGATCGTCGGGTCGGTCGACCTCAGCTACGGGAACGCCTACCTCGAGGACGAGGTGGCCCTTCCCGGTGTGGAGAACGTCCGTGTTTTTGGATGGGACTGCGATGAGGACGACGACTGGGAGGTCTACGGCGACCCGGCGGAAGTGCTGCGCGTCCTCGGCGTCGATCGCGCGGCGGCGGCGGAAGCGGGGTTCGACCTCGACGACGAGGTCTCCGAACGCGACTGGCGCACTCTCGGGCGTTTTGCCCTCGAGGGGTTCGGGCCCCGCCTCGGTCAGTTGGTCTCCGTCTTCCGCGTCCGCCACACCAGCGACGCCGTCTTCGACCGGGACGAGGTGTGGATAGACAGGTGAGAGGCCGCGCGGCGGGCGGAGCGACGGGCCGATAGCGGGCGGCGTCGAGGAAGTCGGGAGTTGACCCGCGGGACGCCGTACGGCGGCGCCGGCCGGCTCACCGCGACCGCTTCCGCCGGTGTGATGACGCCACCAGCGCCGCCGTCACACCCACCCCCACGGCCGCCACCGCGCACACCGCGGCGAAGCCGTTGTCGTAGGCGTACCCGGTCCCGCTCGCCCCGGTGTGTGCGGCCGGGCCCCGCAGCCGGCTCACCCCCGTCAGTACGGTGCCCAGGACGGCGACGCCCAGGCCGGCGCCCAGCTCGAAGGCCGTCTCCTGGATGGCGGCGGCCTCGCCGGAGCGTTCGGGGCGGGCCGCGCCCATGATGGTGTCGGCGCCCAGGGTCATGACGATGCCGGCGCCGTATCCGGCGGCCAGGAGCGGGGGGACGAGCGGCCCGTAGGCGCCGGTGCCGCCGGAGGCGACGAAGCCGGCCAGCGCCGCCAGCGCCGCCGCGAAGGTGGTGAGGGCTCCGGTCAGGGCCCGGTGGGCGCCCCAGCGGCCGGAAAGCCAGGGAGCGTTGGCTGCGCCGACGGCATTGGCGGCGGCCAGCGGCATCAGTGCGAGACCGGCGTGCAGGGGTGCGTAGCCCCGGGCCTGTTGCAGCCATTGCGTGAGGAAGAACAGCAGGGCGACATAGCTGCCGAAGCAGACGACGACGCAGAGCGTGGCGCGGGAGAAGCGGCGGGAGGCGAAGAGGGAGAGGTCCAGGAGCGGTTCGGCCAGGCGGCGCTGGCGTCGGATGAAGAGGCGGAGCAAGAGCGTTCCGGTCGCGGCGGCGAGGAGGACGCCGGGGCTCACCGCGAGGTGCGCGCCCGCCTGCTTCAGGGCGTAGACGACGGACGCCAGGCCGGCGATCGACAGGGCGACGCTCGTCATGTCCCACCGGCGCGGCGCCGGGTTCTTCGACTCGGGGACGATCCGGGCGCCGATGACCAGGATGACCGCGGCGATCGGCACATTGACCAGGAACGCGGCGCCCCAGCCCCAGCGTTCCGTCACCACGCCGCCGACCAGGGGGCCGACGGCCGCGCCCACGCTGTGTGCCGCCGTCCAGATGCCGAGGGCGACGGCGCGTTCGCGGGCGTCGGGGAAGACGACGCGGAGGAGGGCCACCGTCGACGCCATGATCATCGCGGCCCCGGCACCGAGCGCGGCCCGGGCGGCGATCAGCTCGCCCGTGGACGAGGAGAACGCGGCCGCCGCCGAGGCCGTCCCGAACAGCGCGAACCCGCCGAGCACCATGCGCTTGCGGCCGATCCGGTCGCCCAGCGTGCCGCAGGTCACCAGCAGCGAGGCGACCGTCAGGGCGTAGACGTCGACGATCCACAGCAGCGCCGTGTCGCCGGGATGCAGCTCCCTGCTCATGCTGGGCACCGCGACGTGCAGGACCGTCAGATCGATGCCGCACAGGACGAGGCTGACGCAGAGCACCGCCAGTACCGCCCAGCGATTTTGTGCGGGCTCCGTTTTCTCAACTCGCGCCGCTGCAAGGCATTCCGTATCGCTGTGTGCCATATCGGAACCCTCTGCTCTACTGAACGGGGAAACAAGTACGGTCGGAAAAGTGCCGTAGTACCACTCTGTATACCTACGGAGAGAGGAAGGCGCCGTGCGAGGCGATGTCCGGAACACCCAGGAATACTGCGCCGTTGAAATCGCGATGGAAGTACTCGGCGGGCGCTGGAAATTAGCCGTGCTGCATCTGCTGCTGGAAAAGGGCACCCTGCGTTTCGGCGAACTCAGGCGGGCGCTGCCGAGCATCACCCAGCGCATGCTCACCCGCCAGCTCCGCGAGATGGAGGCCGATGACCTGGTCGTACGTACCGTCTATGCCGAGGTGCCGCCGAAGGTGGAGTACTCCCTGACGGAGACCGGCCATTCCCTCCGCGACATCGCGGCGCAACTCGACACCTGGGGCCGCCGGTATCTGGACGCCCACGGATCCCCGGCACGTGTACGGGACGAGCCGGCCGGAGCGGACAACGAAGAGGCCCCGGCAAGAAATTGCCGGGGCCTTTCTCCTCATGCGTAAAACGCGGCGACCGTCAGAGCTTCTCGATGACGTAATCGATGCAAGCCGTCAGCGCCTCGACATCCGCCGGGTCGATCGCCGGGAACATCGCCACACGCAGCTGGTTGCGGCCGAGCTTGCGGTACGGCTCGGTGTCGACGATGCCGTTGGCGCGCAGGGCCTTGGCGATGGCGGCGGCGTCGATGTCGTCGTTGAAGTCGATCGTGCCGATGACCGCCGAGCGCTTGGCAGGGTCGGTGACGAACGGGGTGGCGTACTTGGAGTCCTCGGCCCAGCCGTAGAGGTTGCGCGCGGAGGTCGCGGTGCGGCGGACCGCCCAGTCCAGACCGCCCTGGCCGTTCAGCCACTCCAGCTGCTCATTGAGCAGGAAGAGGGTGGAGAGGGAGGGGGTGTTGTACGTCTGGTTCTTGAGGGAGTTGTCGATCGCCGTGGGCAGCGAGAAGAACTCCGGGATGTGGCGGCCGGACGCGTGGATGGCGCGGGCGCGCTCCAGGGCGGCCGGGGAGAACGCCGCCAGCCACAGACCGCCGTCGGAGGCGAAGGACTTCTGCGGGGCGAAGTAGTAGACGTCGGTCTCGGCGATGTCCACGGGGAGGCCGCCGGCGCCGGAGGTGGCGTCGACCAGGACCAGGGAGCCGGCGTCGGCGCCCGCGACCCGCTGGATCGGCGCGGCGACGCCGGTCGAGGTCTCGTTGTGGGTGAAGGCGTAGACGTCCACGCCCGCTTCGGCCTCCGGCGTCGGGTGGCTGCCCGGGTCGGCGGAGATGACGGTGGGCTCGGCCAGCCACGGCGCGAGCTTCGCGGCCTTGGCGAACTTGGAGGAGAACTCGCCGAAGGAGAGGTGCTGGGACTTGTTCTCGATCAGGCCGTGCGTCGCGATGTCCCAGAACGCGGTGGAACCGCCGTTGCCGAGGACGACTTCATAGCCCTCGGGGAACTGGAAGAGGTCGCGTACGCCGTCGCGCACCTTGCCGACCAGGTTCTTGACCGGGGCCTGGCGGTGGGACGTTCCGAGGAGAGAGGTACCGGTGGCGGCCAGGGCGCCGAGCGCCTCCGTACGCACCTTGGAGGGGCCCGCGCCGAAGCGTCCGTCGGCGGGCTTGATGTCGGCGGGAATCTGGATATCAGCCACGGAGGCAGCCTAATCCGTCGCGGTGGCGGGTCCGGCGGCGCGTCCACCGGATGAGATGACGGCGAGTCGTGTGGTGAGACGGCCGCTCACGCCCGGCGGCTCGGACGATCATCCCGTGGTCCGGCGTCCTCCCCGTCGTACATCTCGCCGAGGGCGGCCGCCGCGCGCGCCATCACCCGCCGCGCCTGAGGCGGGTGCAGCACCTCCAGGGTGTCGCCGAACTGGAGCAGCTGGCGGACGGCCTCGACCACCGGGTACGCCAGCTCGATGACGGCCCAGTCGTCCTCGGGGTCACCCGTCCGGGGCGGTCCGGTCAGCGCGGGACCCAGGATCCGTACGGCCAGATCCAGCCGCTCGGGCCGGATCCGCGCGGTCACCCGGACTCCCGCCGGTCGCTCCTCCACCCCGCGCCGCAGCTCCCGCCAGACCTCCGCCAGTTCCACGCCCGCGCGGCGCCGCACCGGGGCGTCGGTGAGGGTCGCCGACGCCACCCGGTCCGCGCGGAAGAGCCGCGGCGCCCCGCGCCGGTCGGCGACGAGGTACCAGGTGCCGGCCTTCGCCACCAGCCCGTAGGGATCCACGGTTTGACCTCCTCGCCTGCGTGAACGCGGGCGATTCTCTCCCTGGCATCCGTTGTCACGGTTCGCCTTGAGGTGGGTTCCTGGTTCCTTCCCACGTGGGTGGGGGTTGTGCGCTCTGCCAGGACGGATCCGGGTCTTACATGCGCTCCGCAGGCGTTTACCCGCACTATCGCCAGTGCGGGGCCCCCGGTCCGGGGGTGGATGGTGCTGTCTCAGGAGGCCGCCGCTCGTATGCGACGGCCTTCTTCTTTGATGTTCTTGCCCGCGTTGTGGTCGCGGTCGTGGCGGGCGCCGCACTTGTGGCAGGTCCAGGTGCGGATCTGTAGGGGTTTGGGTCCGTCGCGGTGTCCGCATGCGGAGCACACCTGGGAGGACGGGAAGGCCCGCTCTACTTTGGTGAGGATTCGGCCGTACCTGGCGGCCTTGTACTCCAGCATGCCCACGAACGCTGACCATCCTGCGTCGTGTACGGACTTTGCGAGGCGGGTGCGGGCAAGGCCTTTCACGTTCAGGCTCTCCACGCTGATGGCTTGATTCTCGCGGATCAGCTTGGTGGACAGCTTGTGGTGGAAGTCCTTGCGCGCGTCAGCCACCTTGGCGTGGGCACTGGCGACCTTGACCCGCTGCCGGTCACGGTTCCTCGAGCCTTTGGCCTTGCGCGACAGGCGTCGTTGCTCGCGGCGGAGCTTCTTCTCCGCCCGGCGCAGGAACCGCGGCGACCTGCTCCGGGAGCCGTCCGCCATGACGGCAAAGTGCGTCAGCCCCAGGTCTATGCCCTGATCGGTATCGAGCGATGGCAGGATCTCGTCAGCGGGGTCTGTCTCCACAACGAACGACGCGAAGTACCGGCCGGACGAGTCCTTGATCACAGTCACCGTGGACGGCGCCGAGGGCAGGGGCCGAGACCAGCGCACCCGCACGGAACCGATCTTGGGAAGGCGCAGCTTTCCGTCCGCAGTGATCGACCACGAGGCATTAGCGGTGAACCGTACGGCCTGACGACTGTCCCGCTTCGACCTCATCCGCGGCTCACCGGTCTTTGTACCCTTGCGAGCGCCTTTGGCACTCGCGAAGAAGTTGGTGTACGCGGCGTCCAGGTCGCGCAGGGCTTGCTGCAGGACCACGGCGGACACCTCGGCGAGCCATGCACGCTCTGGGGTCTTCTTCGCCTCGGTGATGAACTGCTTCGACAACACCGCGGACCCCGGATATGGCAGACCCGCCGCGTGCGCGTCCCGCCGCGCCCTTAGGCAGTCGTTGAACACCACCCGCGCACATCCGAATGCCCGGCTCAGCGCGACACGCTGACCTGGCCCCGGCTCGATGCGGAATGCGTAACGAAGTTGCACAGTGTGACCGTACGACCGTTCGCTTACGGCGGGCGCGGAGAGATCGAAACTAAGGGGAAATCTGCCACCTTCTGCTCTTGGATGCGGCATTAGTGGTGGACTGTTGTTATAACGTGATTGCCTGTGTTCGCCTGGGCCTGAAAGGGCGACCACGCGTGGCGATCGGCGGGCCAAGCGTGCAGCCCCGCTGCCGATCCCACACCATCCACCAGGACCCCAGCGACCCGCACGCCTACAACGGCGACAACGCGCTGCTCAGCGGCCTGGACGCGGCCGCGCTGCGCCGGGTGGCCGCGCTGAGCGGACCCGCGGCGCCGATGATGGTCGTGGTCCAGCTGCGGCACCTGGGCGGCGCGCTGGCGGGTGACTCCGCCACCGGTGCGGTCGGCCATCGCGCCGCCCGCTTCGCGCTCTCGGTGCTCTCGCCCACGGACGGCGCCGAGCTTCCGACGGTACGGGCGCTGCACGACGAGGCGTTGGCGGCGGTCGCGCCGTGGCGGATCGGCCGCAATGTGAACTTCCTGTTCGGCGAGCAGCGGACGCGGACGGACGCGGCGGAGGTGGCGCGCAGCCTCCACGGAGCGGACCTGCACCGGCGGCTGACGGACCTGAGGGCCGCCCACGACCCCGGCAACCTCTTCCGCTTCCATCCCTTCGCGGGCGGGGCGAACCACACATCCGACGCCCGATGACGGGCAGGCTGGGGGCATGGCTGATCGTACGGAGACGGAGCAGCGGGACCTGGCGGACGAGCTGACGGCGGCGGTACGCGGCGAGGTCTCGTTCGCCGCCGCCGACCGGGCGCTGATGACGATGGACGCGTCCAACTACCGGCGGGTGCCCAGGGCGGTGGTCGCACCCCGGGACGCCGAGGACGTCGCGGCGGCGCTGCGGGTGTGCCGGGAGCACGGCGTACCCGTGGTGCCGCGCGGCGGCGGCACCAGCATCGCCGGGCAGGCGACCGGCGTCGGTGTGGTCCTCGACTTCACCCGCCATATGCACCGCATCGAATCCCTCGACCCCGAGGCCCGCACCGCCGTCGTCCAGCCGGGCGTCATCCTGGACGACCTGCGGGCCGCCGCCGCCCCCCACGGCCTGACCTTCGGGCCCGACCCCTCCACGCACAGCCGCTGCACCCTCGGCGGCATGATCGGCAACAACTCCTGCGGCTCCCACTCGGTGGCCTGGGGCACCACCGCCGACAGCGTCCGCGAGCTGGAGCTGCTGACGTACGGCGGCGAGCGGGTACGGGCCGGACGCGGCACGGACTCCACGGGCGCGCCGACCGGCCTGCCGCCCCGCCTCCGCGACGGCGTCAAGGCGCTGGTGGACGCGGAGTTGGCGCTCCTTCGCACCGGCTACCCCCGCGACCTCCCGCGCCGTATCTCCGGCTACGCCCTGGACGCCCTGCTGCCGGAGGCGGGCACCGATCTCGCCCGCGCCCTGACCGGCAGCGAGGGCACCCTCGGCGTACTGACCGAGGCGGCCGTGCGCCTGGTGGAGACCCCGGCGGCGCGGGCGCTCGCCGTCCTCGGCTACCCCGACGAGAGCGCGGCCGCCGAAGCCGCACACACCCTCCTCCCGCATCGCCCGCTCACCGTCGAGGGCATGGCCGCCGACCTGGTCGGCGACGCGGCCGGGCTCCCCAAGGGCGGCGCCTGGCTGTTCGTCGAGATGGGTGGCGCGAGCCCCGGGGAGGCCGCCGCCCGCGCCGAGGCGCTGAGCCGGGCGGCGGCCGACGGCACCACCGACCACACCGTCGTCGCGGACCCCGCCGGTCAGCGCGCCCTGTGGCGGATCCGCGAGGACGCCTCGGGTACGGCGACCCGCACGCCGGACGGGGGCGAGGCCTGGCCCGGATGGGAGGACTGCGCCGTTCCGCCGTCCCAACTCGGCCCGTACCTGAGGGACTTCCGCGCCCTCCTCGCCCAATACGGCCTGCGCGGCACCCCGTACGGCCACTTCGGTGACGGCTGCATCCACATCCGTATCGACTTCGACCTGATGAGCGATCCCGGAATCCGCCGCTTCCGCGAATTCTCCTATGACCTGGGTGAGTTGGTGGTCTCCCACGGCGGCTCCCTCTCCGGCGAACACGGGGACGGCCAGGCCCGCGCCGAACTCCTGCCGAAGATGTACGGCCGGGAGCTCGTCGAGGTGTTCGGACGTTTCAAGGACCTGTGGGACCCGGCCGCCGGCCTCAACCCCGGCATGCTCGTACGCCCCGCCCGCCTCGACGAGAACCTCCGCTTCGACGTCCTGCCGAGGCGTCCCATCCCGGTGGAATTCGGCTATCCGGAGGACCACGGCGACTTCTCCGCCGCCGTACGCCGCTGCGTGGGCGTGGCCAAATGCCGTACGGCCGCCCTGGGCCCCGCCGCCACGGACGTCATGTGCCCCTCCTTCCGCGCCACCGGCGAGGAACGGCACTCGACCCGCGGCCGGGCCCGCCTCCTGCACGAAATGCTGGCCGGCGAGGTGATCACCGACGGCTGGCGCTCGCCCGAGGTGCGCGACGCCCTCGACCTCTGCCTCTCCTGCAAGGGCTGTCGCAGCGACTGCCCGGTCGGCGTCGACATGGCCACCTACAAGGCGGAATTCCTGCACCACCACTACGAGGGCCGCATCCGCCCCGCCGCGCACTACGCGATGGGCCGCCTGCCGCAGTGGCTCCACGCCGCGGCCCCGGCCGCCCCCGTCGTCAACGCCCTCGCCCGTACGCCCCTGGCCGCCGTCGCCAAACGCCTCGGCGGCATCGCCCCCGAGCGCACGATCCCGCGCCTGGCCACCGAACCCTTCACCCGCTGGTGGTGGCGCCGCCGGACCCCGGCGGCCGGCCGCACCGTGATCCTGTGGCCCGACACCTTCACCAACTACCTCTCCCCGGAGGTCGGCCGGGCGGCGGTGCGCGTCCTGGAAGCGGCGGGCCTGCGCCCCCTCCTCCCCCCGACCGCACCGCTGCGCTCCGCCGGCCGGATGCCCCGCCGCCACCGCCCCCTCTGCTGCGGCCTCACCTACGTCTCCACCGGCCAGCTCGACCAAGCCCGCGCCGTCATGCGCCGCACGGTCGACGTCCTGGCCCCCCTGCTCCGCGACGGGCACCCCCTCGTCGTCCTCGAACCCAGCTGCGCCGCCGCCCTCCGCACGGACCTGCCCGAACTGCTCTCCGGCGACCCGCGCGCCGCCCGACTGGCCTCCTCCGTCCTGACCTTCGCCGAGGCCCTGGTGACCCTGGCCCCCGACTGGCAGCCGCCCCGCATCGACCGCCCCGTCGCCGGCCAGACGCACTGCCACCAGCACGCCGTCCTCGGCGACGCCGCCGACCGGTCAATCCGCGAACGGGCCGGTCTCACCGGTCAGTTGAGCGGCGGCTGCTGCGGGCTGGCCGGCAACTTCGGCTTCGAACGCGGCCATTACGACGTCTCCGTCGCCTGCGCCGAGGACCAGCTCCTGCCCGCGGTCAGGGAGGCCGGCCCGGACGCCGAAATCCTCGCCGACGGCTTCTCCTGCCGGACCCAGCTCGACCAGCTGGGCGGCCGCCGGGGCCGCCATCTGGCGGAGGTGCTGGACGGTTCGCTGCGCTTGGCCTGAGCCGGTCCGCTGCGCTTTGCCTGGGCCGATGTTTTTGGCTTGCCCGCCGTGGGGGGTGTCTCGCCGTTGCGCCTGCGGCGGGCTGGTGCCGCTTGCGCGGGGCTGTTCGGCTGCGGGACCGGGCCTCCGGACTCCGTCCTGCGGCCCGCCCCCTCCCCGTTGAGGGTGGAGAAGACCGGTGGGGGCGTACGTACGCGGTCAGGTGTCCCCTGTGGACCGATCATGGTCAACGGACACACAACGCCCGCCCCCACAAGAATCCCCCCACCAACGGGAGGGGACGGACCGTAGCGGCGAAGCCGTGTAGGGCCGTCACCGCACCCGACAACACCACGCCCGCCGCAGGCGCAACGGCGAACACCCCCCCACGGCGGGACAGCCAACAACGTTCGGCCCAGGCAAAGCGCAGCCGGACCGTCACCCGTCCGCGTCCACCCCGCCGATGACCTCATGGGCCAGCGCGATCAGGTCCGGGATACGAGGGTGTCCGGGGCCGTCGCGCCAGGCGAGGATCACGGGGACGGGCGGGGCGTCGGTGAGGGGGATGTAGGCCATCGCGGGGTGGGGGTGCATGCCGGCGGTGGCGGAGGTGGTGACCCCGACGGCGCGGCCGCCGGTGACGGCGGCGATCCAGTCGTCGGTGTTGCCGATGGTGATCGTGCTGGCCGGGCGGGCGGACGCGGGCCACAGGTCGAGGGTGGTGGTGCCGGAGACGGTGTTCAGGGCCACGGTGCGGTCGGCCAGCTCGGTGAGGGAGAGGGTGGCGCGGTGGGCCAGCGGGTCGTCGGCGGGGAGGCCGGCGACGCGGGGTTCGGTGGTGAGCCGCTCGGTGACCAGGCCGGGGGCTCGTACCTCGCCGCGGAGCAGGGCCGCATCCACATCGCCGCGGGCGAGCCCGGCCGTGCGGTCGTCGATGCGCAGGAGTTCGAGCGGGGTGTCGGGGTGCTCCTCGTGCCAGCGGCGGAGCAGGGTGGTGGTGTACGTGCCGGCGGCGGACCAGGCGTGCCCCAGGCGCAGCGGCCAGGCGGCGCCGCGGACGTGGCCGAGGGCGCGGTCGAAGGCGCCGACCGCGATCGCCGCCTGGTCGCGGAAGGTGAGGCCGTCGGGGGTGAGCGCGAGGTGGTGGGTGGAGCGGTCGACGAGGCGGACGCCCAGTTCCTGTTCCAGCTGCCGGAGCGTACGGGAGACGGCGGGCTGGGTCAGGTGCAGGCGTTCGGCGGCGCGGGTCACGCTGAGTGTGTCGGCGATGGCCAGAAAGCAGCGGAAATGTCGCAGCTCGATGCTCATGCGTGCGGAGCATAACAACAGCGGAAAAGGCATTTCACGGACGGGAAGGGCGGGCCGTAGCGTGAGGATGTGAATTCCAGCCATGGCAGCGCCGACGGCCCCATATCCGACGGTCCCGCTTCCGCTCCCGCCCGTACCTCCGCTCTCCCCGGCGCCGCCGCGTCCGGCGCTTCGGCCGCCGGCGCCACGGCCGCCTCCGCGTTCCCCGGCGACGGCGGGATCCCGCAGCCCGTGCCGCCGTCGCCGGAGGTGCTGACGGCCGAGGCCGCGGCCGGGGCCACGGCCGCGGCCGGTGCGCGCGGGCGGATCGGGTCGGTGGCGCTGGTGATCGGCGGGATCATCTCGCTGCAGTTCGGCGCCTCCGTGGCGGTGCTGCTCTTCCCGCGGGCCGGCGCGCTGGGCGTCGTCACGCTGCGGCTGGTCGCCGCCTCGCTGGTGCTGCTGATCATCTGCCGTCCCAAGCTGCGCGGCCATACGCGCGGCGACTGGGCCACGGTGCTCGCCTTCGGCGTCGCCCTGGTCGCGATGAACTCGCTCTTCTACGAGGCGATCGACCGCATCCCGCTGGGCGCCGCGGTGACCTTGGAGTTCCTCGGCCCGCTGATCCTGTCGGTGGCCACCTCACGCCGGCTGCTGAGCCTGGTGTGGGCGGCGCTGGCGCTGGGCGGTGTGGTGCTGCTGGGACGCGAGGGTTTCGACGGTCTCAACCTCGTCGGCGCCGCGTTCGCGCTGGCGGCCGGCGGGCTCTGGGCCATGTACATCCTGCTCTCGGCCCGTACGGGACAGCGCTTCCCCCAGGCGGACGGGCTGGCGCTGGCGATGACCGTCGCGGCGGTGCTCAGCCTGCCGCTCGGCATCGCGACCGCGGGGGCCGCCCTGCTGAACCCGGTCACCCTGGGGCTGGGCGCGGCCGTCGCCCTGATGTCGTCCGTCCTGCCGTACACGCTGGAACTGCTCGCCCTGCGCAAGCTTCCGGCGTCCGGCTTCGCGGTGATGATGAGCCTGGAGCCGGCCGCGGGCGCCACCGCGGGGTTCCTCGTACTGCACCAGTCGCTGGGTTGGGCCGAGGTGCTGGCCATCGGGCTGGTCGTGGTGGCGAGTGTGGGGGCGGTACGGAGCGCGGGGAAGGCGCACGCCTGAGGTGACCGGCGACGGGGCCGACGGCCCCGCCCCGGTCTACTGGGGAGGGGACGACTCTTCCGGATGCCCGTATTTCTTGTGTCGCGTCATGTTGTCGAGGACCTCCCACAAGGCGAGGCCGTCCTGCGCCCAGAGGACTTCGCGCAGTTGCTCTTTCAGCAGAGCGCATCCCGGGCAGCAACCGGGGTCTACGAGTCCGGAACGCGGCACGGCGAGCGGGTCCTGATACGACACGTTCCTGCGGCGCGCACCGCCGCTGCTCGCGCTCATGCCCGCGCCGCCTGCGTATGGGCGTGGCGACGCATCTCGACGTTGCAGTCCGTCACCTTCGACAGGTCTCCCACGGCGTACGCCCTCGCCCGCTGCTCGGCCAGCGCCCCGCACACGTCACATCCCACGACCGGCACGGGCTCCGGCGCCGGTTCCCCGAGCTGAACGGGGCGGCACAGGCGGGCCATCAGGCCCCCACCTCCACACCGTGAATCCATCGGGGACCCGCGTCGTACCCGCACGCGGCCAGCCACAACACCCGCCTGCGACCGCGCTGCGCCCGGCGCTCCCGCCGCTCCTCGGACGTGAGGACGTACGGACGGATCAGGTACGAGTCCTCGCCGCGCAGCAGCGCCGCGTGACGCGCGGGCACGAGGAGTGGCGCGGGCATCGGCTCGTCGACACATTGCGCGGCGGGCGGTGCGTAGGCCGACCGGTGGCGGCCCCGCGAGGGCAGTAACCGGCGCAGCGTCCATTCGAAGATCGTTCCGATAGCGCGGAGCATGTTTCCCACCTCCATGGATGACACGCCCCCGGACGCTTGCCCGTCGCGGGGCTCGTGCGCGGCTCATGGCCCATGTCCGGACGCCCCGGTCCGATACCGGATGGTGTCCGTGACCAAGTGAAGCGTTACATCTCTAGAGATGTCAACTTCTTCTCTAGAGATGTGGAGTGATCAAGTGAGGGGCGAGCGAACAAACGGACTAGGGTGTCTAGAGATCAGGGAGGAGGGCGCATGACTGCCAAGGGCAACGGCCGTCAGCCGAAGTACCAGCGCATTGCCCAGGCGCTGAAGGACGCGATCAAGGCTGGCGAGTACGGCCCCGGTGATCGTCTGCCTGGCGAGAACGACCTCATGGTCGCGCACCAGGTTGCCCGGATGACCGCCCGCCAGGCACTGGGCGTGCTGCAGAACGAAGGCGTCGCGGAGGCGCGCAAGGGCGCGGGTGTCTTCGTCCGTGACTTCCAGCCGCTGCGACGGCGCGGCATTCAGCGACTTGCGCGGGAGCAGTGGGGAGAAGGCCGGTCCATCTGGTCGGCCGACACCGGTGACCGGGAGCTGGTCGTCGATCAGGTCACGGTCAGTGAAGCGGCGGCGCCCGTGGCCATCGCGGGCGTGCTCGGTATCGAGCCGGACGCACCAACGTGCGTGCGCAGTCGCCGCTTCGTCCTCGAAGGCAAGCCGGTGCTACTGGCCACGAGCTTCCTTCCCGCCGATCTGGTGACCGGCTCGATGGTCACCCAGGAGGACACCGGGCCCGGCGGTATCTACGCACGCCTGGCGGAACTGGGTCATGCGCCAGTGCACTTCCGGGAAGAGGTCCGGTGCCGGATGCCGTCCCGGGGCGAGGCGGACCGGCTCGGCCTCGGCATGGGCACACCCGTGATCATCATCGTCCGCACCGCCTACGCGGACGGCGGCCGCCCTGTCGAAGTCAACGAGATGATTCTGGACTCGGCCGCGTACGTGCTCGAATACGACGTCGAGGCGTAGCGGCGGCGGCCGGACTGGCCATGGCCCGCACGGAGTTGCCGGGCTGGGCTTCCGGCGCCCAGGTGGCGCGCCGCCCTACATCTGATCGGACGCGCCGAGCGGAACCTCACGCACGGCTGCAATCACCCCGGCCCGTCGCGCTTTCGACGTTGTGGGTCATGCGTTCCAGGACGCGCACGGCGGTGCGGTACTCGTCCGCCGGGATGCCGGTCATGGACAGGGCGCGGAACGCATCGACGCGCGCGGCGACGCCGGCCAGCCGCTGACGTCCACTCGGGGTGAGGGCGAGCCGGTCCGGTGCGGGACGGGTCGCCCAGCCATCGGCGAGGAGGGCATCGACGGCGGCCGTCAGCGTCCGGACGTCGGCGTTGGCGGCGAGGGCCGACCGGACGTCGGATGCGGTGGCCTCGGGGGTGTCGCGGAGGACGTTGAGGACCTGCCAGGCGATCCGGGTGAGGCCGAACTCCGCCAGCATGCCGTTCATGGCGCGGGTGAGCGCTTGGTCGGTGCGGTTGAGCCAGTAGCCGATGGGTTTCATGAACGTGCCCCTTCTGTGGAGGTGGAGGACAGCAGCGCGGTCCAGTCCTGGCGGGCGGCCCAGTCGCCGAAGCTGTGCCAGCCGACCTCGGGGTATTCGCGTCGCAGCCCGGCGACGTCGACGTCGAGGCCGACGGTGGTGAAGTACTCGAACATGGCCGCCAGGTCGTCGGACCGGGTTCGTACGTAGTGCAGGGGCACCTCTTGGTGCGCGATCGGCCGGCCGGTGGCGGCGGTGAGGATTTCCGCGATGCGCCGGGGTGTGCACTCGTCGGAGGCGATGTCGATGCGGCGGCCGGCGAACTCGTCGCGGCGTTGGAGGGTCAGCGCGGCGAAGGCGCCGATGTCGGTGGCGGGGATGAGCGTGAGCGGCCGGTCGGCGGGCATGGGCCAGGCGAAGGTGCCCTCGCGCAGTCCGTCGAGGGTCCAGCCGCCGGCGTAGTTGTCCATGAAGGCCGCCGGGGCGATGACGGTCCAGGGCACGCCGGAGGCGCGCAGATACTCCTCGACCGCGCACTTGCTCTCGTAGTGCGGGACGCCGGTGCCGCGGTCGGCGTGGGCGGCGGAGGTGAGGACGACGTGCCCGAGGCGGGCGGCCGCCGCGGCGTCGACGAGGGCCTTGCCCTGACGGGCTTCGGTGGCGGTGTCGGCGCCGAACGGGGTGGTGACCGCGAAGAGCGCATCGGCGCCGGCGAGGGCCGCGTCGAGCGAGGCGCGGTCGTCGAAGTCGGCCTGGCGCACCTCGGCTCCGAGGCCCCGCAGGGCGTGGGCGGCCGGTGAGCCGGAGTGGCGGGTGAGGGCGCGGACCCGATGGCCGGCGGCCAGCAGGGCGCGGGCGGTGGCTCCGCCCTGGGCGCCGGTGGCTCCGGTGACGGCGACGGTGGGCATGGCTCCTCCAGGAGATAGAATAGCTGCACGGCGCATCAACTGCGCCACGCAGCAGAGTAGCCCAGAATTCACTGCGCCGCGCAGCGATTTGGAGTGTGATCCCCATGACGGACCCGCATCGGGCCCGGCTGTACGACGAGCTGTCGATGGAGTCCCGCCGCTATCTGGCGGCGTACGTCCTGTTCAACCAGGCGGTCGCCGACCACCTCGGCCTGCATCCGACCGATGTGCAGTGTCTGAGCCTGATGACCGCCGATCCCGGACCGCTCACCGTCAAGCAGATCGCCGACATGACGGGCCTCACCACGGGCTCGGCCACGCGCCTGGTGGACCGGCTCGAACGGGGCGGCTACGTGGTCCGCGCCCCCGACCAGCAGGACCGCCGCCGGGTGCTGGTCACCACCGTGCCGGACCGCCTCGCCCGCGTCACCGCGCTCTGGGACGACCTCGGAGGGGCCTGGCAGGCGCTTCTCGACGACCACACCGACGCCGAACTGGAGGTGATCACCCGGCACATGCGACGGGCGAACGACCTCAGCCACGCCCAGATGCGGCGCCTGCGCGACAGGCCGAAGCCGGACTGAGCGGTGCGGCGGGCCCGTGCCGGGTGCCGCCGTGGCAGAAAATCATGCAGGCGTGCTTGATTGTTTCTGTCGCCGCTGCCAGGCTCGCTCCAGCACCCGCACCGCATCGCATCCGTCCATCCGTACGCCGACGTCAACCTGCCCTGTTTGAACGGCAGTTGACGCGACGAGGGGAGTGTCGCGTGTCCGAACCCGGCGCCGTACTTACGGACCTCAGGGAGGAGAGCGAGGAGCTGGACGCCCTGGTCGCCGGGCTCCCGGCCGAGCGGTGGGCGACGCCGACACCCGCCGACGGCTGGACCCTCGCCCACCAGATCGCCCATCTCGCCTGGACCGACCGCAAGTCGCTGCTCGCCGCCACCGACCCGGAGCGCTTCGCCCGCGAGGCCGTACCGGAGGCGCTCGCCGCGCCGCTCACCTTCGTCGACGAAGGGGCACAGGCCGGGGCGCGGACGCCGCCCGGCGCACTGCTCCGGGACTGGCGGGCCGGCCGCGAGGCGCTGTGGGAGGCGCTCGCCAACTGGCCGGCGGGCGAGAAACTGCCGTGGTACGGGCCGCCCATGAGCGTCGCATCGATGGCGACCGCGCGGCTGATGGAGACCTGGGCGCACGGCCAGGACATCGCCGACGCGCTCGGGGTGACGCGTATCCCCACCGCCCGGCTGCGCCATATCGCCCGGATCGGCGCCCGCACCCGCAACTTCGCCTACTCCGTACATCACCTCACCCCGCCCGAGCGGGAGTTCCGGGTGGAGCTGCGGGCGCCGGGAGGGCGGGAACTCTGGACGTACGGCCCCGAGGACGCGGCGCAGCGGGTGACCGGGGGCGCCCTGGAGTTCTGTCTGCTGGTCACCCAGCGGGCGCATCGCGCCGATCTGCCGACCCTGCGGGCCGAAGGGGCGGACGCGGAGCGGTGGCTCGGGATCGCGCAGGCCTTCGCGGGGCCGCCGGGCAAGGGCCGTGAGCCGACGGCGGGCGGCGGCCCCCGATGACCGACGGCCCCATGGGCGCGACGAGCGGCCCCGCCCGCCCCATCGGCGCCGACTCCGCCGTCCTCCGTATCGGCAACGCCTCCGGCTTCTACGGCGACCGCTTCGACGCCCTCCGCGAGATGCTCACCGGCGGCCCCCTCGACGTACTGACCGGCGACTACCTCGCCGAGCTGACCATGCTCATCCTCGGCCGGGACCGTCTCAAGGACCCCGGGCGCGGCTACGCCACGACCTTTCTCCGGCAGCTGGAGGAGGGGCTGGGGCTGGCCGCCGAGCGCGGGGTGCGCATCGTCACCAACGCGGGCGGACTGAATCCAGCCGGACTGGCCGACGCCGTACGGGAGTTGGCGGAGAAGACCGGCGTGCCCGTACGGGTGGCCCATGTCGAGGGCGATGACCTGCTGCACCAACGGCGCTGGGGCGAGGGCGTGCTGACCGCCCATGCCTATCTGGGCGGCGGCGGGATCGCGGAGTGCCTGCGGGCCGGGGCCGATGTCGTGGTGACCGGCCGGGTGACCGATGCCGCGCTGGTCAGCGGCGCCGCCGCGGCGCACTTCGGCTGGCGGCCGCAGGACCTGGACCAGCTCGCCGGTGCCGTCGTCGCCGGGCATGTGCTGGAGTGCGGCACCCAGGCCACCGGCGGAAACTACAGCTTCTTCGCCGCCGACGGCGCCCCCGACCTGCTGCGCCCCGGCTTCCCGCTCGCCGAGATCACCGCCGACGGCGGCTCCGTGATCACCAAGCACCCGGGCACCGGCGGCGCGGTCACGACCGGCACGGTCACCGCCCAGCTGCTGTACGAGACCGCCGGTGCCCGCTACGCCGGGCCGGACGTGACGGCCAGGCTCGACACCGTGCGGCTGACGCAGGACGGGCCGGACCGGGTCCGGATCGCGGGCGTCCGCGGCGAAGCGCCGCCGCCGACCCTCAAAACCGGGCTGACCCGCCTGGGCGGCTGGCGCAACGAGGTCACCTTCGTGCTCACCGGGCTGGACGTGGCGGCCAAGGCCCGCCTCGTACGCCGGCAGATGGAAGCGGCACTGGACGCCGCGGCCCACCGCCCCGCCGAGGTGCGCTGGACGCTCGCGCGGACCGACCGGGCGGACGCCGGGGTGCAGGAGGAGGCGAGCGCGCTGCTGCGGCTGGTGGTGCGCGACGCCGACCAGGACGCGGTCGGGCGGGCGGTCAGCGGCGCCGCGATCGAGCTGGCGCTGGCCAGCTACCCCGGCTTCCATGTGACCGCGCCGCCCGGCAAGGGCACCCCGTACGGCGTCTTCGAGGCGGTGGCGGTGGCGGCGGACGAGGTCGCGCACACGGCCGTACTCCCCGACGGCACCCGGATCGCGGTCCAACCCGCTACGCACGCCCGGGAGTTGGAGCGCCTGCCGGACCCGGAGCCGCCCCCGCCGCCGGCCGAGGCGCTGCCCACCCGCCGCGCCCCCCTGGGCCTGGTCGCCGGCGCCCGCAGCGGCGACAAGGGCGGCTCGGCGAACATCGGCGTCTGGGCCCGCAGCGACCGGGCGTGGCGCTGGCTGGCCCACGCCCTGACCACCGACCGACTGCGCGAACTCCTCCCCGAATGCGCCGGCCTGCCGGTCGACCGGCACCTGCTGCCGCACCTGCGCGCCCTGAACTTCGTCATCGACGGACTGCTCGGCGAGGGCGTCGCGGCCCAGGCCCGGTTCGATCCGCAGGCCAAGGCCCTGGGGGAGTGGCTGCGCGCGCGGCACATGGAGATACCGGAGGTGTTGCTTTGACCGTGCTCAAATCCGCGCTCGACCCGACGGGCGCCGAGTACGCGGAGCGTCGTACGGCGATGCTCGCGAAGCTGGCGGAGGTCGAGGCCGCGCACGGCAAGGCGGTCGCGGGCGGCGGCGAGAAGTACGTCGCCCGCCACCACAAGCGCGGCAAACTCCTCGCCCGCGAGCGCATCGAACTCCTCCTGGACCCCGATACGCCCTTCCTCGAACTGTCCCCGCTCGCCGCCTGGGGCAGCGACTACGCCGTCGGGGCGTCCCTCGTCACCGGCATCGGGGTGATCGAGGGGGTGGAGTGCCTGATCACGGCGAACGACCCGACCGTACGGGGCGGCGCCAGCAATCCCTGGACGCTGAAGAAGGCCCTCAGGGCGAACGAGATCGCGCACGCCAACCGGCTGCCGGTGGTCTCGCTGGTCGAATCGGGCGGCGCGGATCTGCCCAGCCAGAAGGAGATCTTCATTCCGGGCGGGGCGCTGTTCAAGGACCTCACCCGGCTGTCGGCCGCCGGAATTCCCACCGTCGCCGTCGTCTTCGGCAATTCGACCGCGGGCGGCGCCTACGTCCCGGGCATGTCCGACCACGTCATCATGGTCAAGGAACGGGCCAAGGTATTCCTCGGCGGGCCGCCGCTGGTGAAAATGGCGACCGGCGAGGAGAGCGATGACGAGTCGCTGGGCGGCGCCGAGATGCACGCCCGCACCTCCGGCCTCGCCGACTACTTCGCCCTGGACGAGCCGGATGCGCTGCGGCAGGCCCGCCGGGTCGTCGCCCGCCTCAACTGGCGCAAGGCGCACGCCGATCCCGGACCGGCCGCCCCGCCCGCGTACGACGAGGACGAGCTGCTGGGCATCGTCCCCGGCGACCTCAAGGCGCCCTTCGACCCCCGCGAGGTCATCGCCCGGCTCGTCGACGGCTCCGACTTCGACGAGTTCAAACCGCTGTACGGGCCGAGCCTGGCCACCGGCTGGGCCGAACTGCACGGCTATCCGGTAGGAATTCTCGCGAATGCACAGGGCGTGCTGTTCAGCGCCGAGTCCCAAAAGGCCGCGCAGTTCATCCAGTTGGCGAACCAGCGGGATATTCCGCTGCTCTTCCTCCACAACACCACCGGCTACATGGTCGGCAAGGAATACGAGCAGGGCGGCATCATCAAGCACGGCGCGATGATGATCAACGCGGTGTCGAATTCCACGGTCCCGCATCTGTCCGTCCTCATGGGGGCCTCGTACGGTGCCGGGCACTACGGGATGTGCGGCCGGGCGTACGACCCCCGCTTCCTCTTCGCCTGGCCGAGCGCCAAGTCCGCCGTGATGGGCCCGCAGCAGCTGGCGGGCGTGCTGTCGATCGTCGCCCGCGCCTCGGCCGCGGCCAAGGGACAGCCGTACGACGACGAGGCCGACGCCGGGCTGCGCGCGATGGTCGAGCAGCAGATCGAGTCGGAGTCGCTGCCGATGTTCCTGTCCGGGCGGCTCTACGACGACGGCGTCATCGACCCGCGCGACACCCGCACCGTCCTCGGCCTGTGTCTGTCCGCACTGCACACCGCCCCGGTCGAGGGCGCGCGGGGCGGCTTCGGCGTCTTCCGGATGTGAGATGTGAGTGGTGAGGCAGAAATGATCCGTTCCGTACTTGTCGCCAACCGTGGCGAGATCGCCCGGCGGGTCTTCCGCACCTGCCGTGAGCTGGGCATTTCCACCGTCGCCGTGCACTCCGACGCGGACGCCGGCGCGCCGCACGTACGCGAGGCGGATGCGGCGGTACGGCTCCCCGGCGACGCCCCCGCCGACACCTACCTCCGCGGCGAGGCGATCGTGCGGGCCGCGCTGGCGGCGGGCGCGGACGCCGTCCACCCCGGCTACGGGTTCCTCTCCGAGAACGCGGCCTTCGCGGCCGCCGTGACCGGCGCGGGCCTGACCTGGATCGGGCCGCCGCCCGCCGCCATCGAGGCGATGGCGTCCAAGACCCGGGCCAAGGAACTGATGGCGGCGGCCGGGGTGCCGCTGCTCGCGCCGGTCGACCCGGCGGCGGCCACCGAGGCCGACCTGCCGCTGCTGGTGAAGGCGGCGGCGGGCGGCGGCGGCCGGGGCATGCGCGTGGTCACCGAACTCGCCGACCTTCCCGCCGAGTTGAAGGCCGCCGAAGCCGAGGCGGCCGCGGCCTTCGGCGACGGAGAGGTATTCGTCGAGCCGTACATCGTCGGCGGCCGCCATGTCGAGGTGCAGATCCTCGCGGACGCGCACGGGACGGTCTGGACGCTCGGCACCCGCGACTGCTCCCTCCAGCGACGCCACCAGAAGGTCATCGAGGAGGCCCCGGCACCCGGCCTGCCCGACGCCCTGCGCGAGACCCTGCACCGGGCCGCGGCCCAGGCGGCCCGCGCCATCGACTACCGGGGCGCGGGAACCGTGGAGTTCCTGGTCCCGGCCGACGGACGCGCGTACTTCCTGGAGATGAACACCCGCCTCCAGGTGGAGCACCCGGTCACCGAGGAGATCTACGGCGTCGACCTCGTCGCCCTCCAGATACGCGTGGCCGAGGGCCGGGCCCTGGAAGCCGCGGAGCCCGCCCCCTCCGGGCACGCCGTGGAGGCCCGCCTCTACGCCGAGGACCCGGCGGCCGACTGGCGCCCGGGGACCGGCACCCTGCACCGGCTGGCGCTGCCCGACGGCGTACGCCTCGACTCCGGCGTGACCGACGGCGACACCGTCTCCGTCCACTACGACCCCCTGCTCGCCAAGGTCATCGCCTGGGCCCCGACCCGCGACGAGGCCGTACGCAAGCTCGCCGGCGCCCTGGAACGCGCCCGCGTCCACGGCCCCGTCACCAACCGCGAACTGCTCGTACGGTCCCTGCGGCACCCGGAGTTCGCCGACGCCACCGGACTGGACACCGGCTTCTACGACCGCCACCTCGCCGCCCTGACCGAGGACGGGCCGGCCGGTGCCGGAATCTTCGCCCTCGCCGCCGCCCTCGCCGACGCACACGGCCGCTCCCGCTTCGGCGGCTTCCGCAACGTCCCGTCCGGTCCGGCGACCAAGACCTACGCCTGCGCGGACACCACATACGAGATCCGCTACCGGCTCGGCCGCGACGGCCTGGCCGCCGAGGACTTCCCCGGCGTACGGCTCATCCGCCTCGCATCCGACGAAGTGATCCTCGAAACCGACGGTCTGCGAAGGACGTTCACCGTCTCCCGCTACGGCGACCGGACCTACGTCGACTCTCCGCAGGGCACCCGCGTCCTCACCGCCGTGCCCCGCTTCCCCGACCCCGCCGCCCGTACCGAACCCGGCTCCCTGCTCGCCCCGATGCCCGGCACCGTCGTACGGATCGCGGACGGGCTGGCCGAGGGGGACCGGGTCGAGGCCGGACAGCCGCTGCTGTGGCTGGAGGCCATGAAGATGGAACACAAGATCACCGCACCGGCCCCCGGCACCCTCACCGCCCTGCCCGCCCGCACCGGACAGCAGGTCGAGATGGGCGCGCTGCTCGCCGTCGTCGCGGACTGAGCGGCGCCGCGTACCCCTCCCGCACGACCCTCATCCACGCCACACAAGGAGCCGTCATGAGCCATGGCACGAGCAGTGTGATCGAGACCGAGGAACACCGCGACCTGCGGGCCGCCGTCGCCGCGCTCGGCAAGCGCTACGGCCGCGAGTACTTCGCCCGCGTCGTCGCCGAGGGCAAGCACACCGACGAGCTGTGGGCGGAGGCCGCCGGGCTCGGCTACCTCGGCGTCAACCTCCCCGAGGAGTACGGCGGCGGCGGCCGCGGCATCGCCGAACTGTCCCTCGTCCTCGAAGAACTGGGGGCGGCGGGCTGCCCGCTGCTGATGCTCGTGGTCTCGCCCGCGATCTGCGGCACGGTCATCGCGCGGTTCGGCACCGACGAGCAGAAGCGGACCTGGCTGCCGGGACTGGCCGACGGCTCCCGCAAGATGGCGTTCGGCATCACCGAGCCGGACGCCGGGTCCAACTCCCACCGCATCACCACCACCGCCCGGCGGGAGGGGACGGACTGGATCCTCAACGGGCGCAAGGTGTTCATCTCGGGCGTCGACATCGCCGAGGCCACGCTGATCGTCGGCCGGACGGAGGACGCCAGGACCGGCCGCCTCAAGCCCTGCCTCTTCATCGTCCCGCGCGACGCCCCCGGCTTCGGCCGCAGTCCGATCTCCATGGAACTGGCCGCCCCGGAGAAGCAGTTCGAGCTGACCCTGGACGAGGTGCGGCTGCCCGCCGAGGCGCTCGTCGGCGACGAGGACGCCGGGCTCCTCCAGCTGTTCGCCGGCCTGAACCCCGAGCGCATCATGACCGCCGCCTTCGCCCTCGGCATGGGCCGCTACGCCCTCGACCGCGCCGTCGACTACGCCCGCATCCGCCAGGTCTGGAAGGAGCCCATAGGCACCCACCAGGCCCTCGCGCACCCGCTGGCGCAGGCCCATATCGAGCTGGAGCTCGCCCGGCTGATGATGCAGAAAGCGGCGCACCTCTACGACGCGGGGGACGACATGGCCGCCGGAGAGGCCGCCAACATGGCCAAGTACGCGGCGGCCGAGGCGGCGGTGCACTCCGTCGACCAGGCCGTCCACACCCTCGGCGGCAACGGCCTCACCCACGAATACGGCCTGGCGTCGATGATCACGGCCGCCCGGGTGGCGCGAATCGCCCCGGTGAGCCGGGAGATGATCCTCAACTTCGTCTCGCACCAGTCGCTGGGACTGCCGAAGTCGTACTGAGGACGGACGGGCTCCGATTGCGCGGCAGCGGGGGCCCGCGCTGGGCGGGGACGACGTGATCGCGTACGTTGCCCAGCGGGTCGCCCCGTAGTCGCCCCGTGGAAGAAAGCGCGGCGCGCGGAGCCCGGACGGCGCGCCGGGCGCCGACGGGCACGATGCCCACCGGCACGATGCCGCGGCGCCAACTGCGCGCCGGGGAAAGGAGCACGAGGCCCGATGGCCGACGCACCCGGAACACCCCTCGTGACGCGCTCCCACGAGCGCGGCGTCACCACCCTCACCCTCAACTCCCCGGGCAACCGCAATGCCCTCTCCGCCCGCCTGGTGGCCGAACTCCACCAGGGCCTCGCGGAGGCCGCGGCCGACGACGGCACCCGCGCCGTGGTGCTCGCCCACACCGGCGGCACGTTCTGCGCCGGCGCGGACCTGTCCGAGGCCACCTCGGGCGCGGCGAAGGACGGGCCGCTGGGGCTGGCCCGGCTACTGCGCGCCATCGTGGAACTGCCCCGGCCGGTCGTCGCCCGGGTCACCGGTCACGTACGGGCCGGGGGGCTCGGCCTGCTCGGCGCCTGCGACATCTCCGTGGCCGGCCCGGAAGCCACCTTCGCCTTCACCGAGGCCCGGCTCGGGCTCGCGCCCGCCGTGATCTCCATGCCGCTGCTGCCGCGGCTGGACCCGCGTGCCGCAACCCGCTACTACCTCACCGGGGAGAAGTTCGGCGCCGCGGAAGCGGCCCGGATCGGGCTGGTGACGCTGTCGGCGGACGACGTGGACGCCGGGCTCGCGCCCCTACTGGAGGGGCTGCGCAAGGGCTCACCGCAGGGCCTCGCCGAGTCGAAGAAGCTGGTGACGGCCGAGGTGCTGCGCGCCTTCGACCGCGATACGGAGGCGCTCGCCGAGCAGTCCGCGCGGCTCTTCGGCTCCGCCGAGGCGCGCGAGGGCATGACCGCCTTCCTGGAGCGACGGGCCCCGGCATGGGCGCGCTGACCCCGGCCCGCGGCCCCAAGCAGCCCCAGCAGGAACGCAGCCGGGCCACCCGGCTCAGGCTCCTGGAGGCGGCCGTCTCCTGCCTGGCGGAGCGCGGCTGGAGCGGCAGCACGGTCTCCGTGGTCGCCGAGCGGGCGGGGGTGTCGCGGGGTGCGGCCCAGCATCATTTCCGTACCCGGGAGGACCTCTTCACCGCCGCGGTCGAGCATGTCGCGGAGAAGCGGCAGGGCGCGCTGAAGGCCGTCGCGCACAACCTGCCGCCCGCCGGCTCGATCGCCCGCACCTGGATCATCGTCGAGGAACTGGTCGGCCTCTACACCGGGCCGCTGTTCCGGGCCGCGCTCCATCTGTGGGTCGCCGCCTCCGACGAGGAACAGCTCCGCGAGAAGGTCACGGCCCTGGAGGGGCGGGTCGGGCGGGAGGCGCACCGCACGGCGGTGGCGCTGCTGGAGGCCGACGAAACGGTGCCGGGCGTACGGGAAACCGTCCAGGGACTGCTGGACATGGCGCGGGGGCTGGGGCTGGCCAATCTCCTGACGGACGACTCGGCCCGGCGGGACAAAGTGGTGGAGCAGTGGGCAAAGATCATTGACGGGGTGCTGAACCCCTAGTTCCGCCTCGCGCGGCCGGGTCGGCCCGGCCTCCGCCCGTACGCGGCTCCGCTTGCCATGTCCCGGTCAATTGATCTTGGCGGGGTGAGCGGGGGAGAGCAGATGGCTTTCTTCACCCTCGCGGCCGAGGCGTCGTCACCTCCGTCGGCGCGCTCGAAGCCACATCTGCAAAGGAACGGCATGAGATTCCACCGGACACTTGCCATCGCCGGAACCGTCTTCGCCCTGGCGTCGGTTGCCGCCTGCGGCAGCCTGCCCTCCGCGGGGTCGGCCGAGGAAGCCGGGAACTTCCTCAAGTCGACGCTCAGCTGCGACGGCATCGACTTCGCCTCGCCCCGCGAGGTGCAGCAGGTGCAGGCGATGGGCATGTCGGGCGTCAACGGCGGCGGCCAATGCGACGACCCGGCGGGCGGCGGCGGTGACGTCGACTCCCTCACCGTCGAGGACATGGAGGCGTTCCAGACCGCCGTCAAGGGGAACGAGGACGAGCAGGACGATCTCATGATCGGCGACGACTTCGCCGTCGACCCGAGCAGCGACGACCAGCGGCGACAGCTCCTCAAGGCGGGGCTGATGTTCCTCAACTGCTCCCCGGACTTCAAGGTGCCGATGGGCAGCGCCTCCGACGAGGGCGAGGCCGAGGGCTGCGTCACGACCGACTTTTCGAAGGACCTCGACTGACGTACCGGCGACGGATCCAGGCGGATCCGCCGCCTCGGCGGCGGCTACCGCACCGCGGAGCTCGGGGGCAGGCTCCCAGAGCCGCCCCCGGGCCCACGGGCGTCCCGGCTCAGCGGGCGATGTCGTCGTAGCCGACGATCTCGCGCGGGCTGCGGGCCGCGGGGCCGACATAGCGCGCGGACGGGCGAACGAGGCGGCCGGTGCGCTTCTGCTCCAGGATGTGGGCGCTCCAGCCGGCCGTCCGGGCACAGGTGAACATCGAGGTGAACATATGCGCCGGGACCTCGGCGAAGTCCAGCGTGATGGCGGCCCAGAACTCCACGTTGGTGGCCAGCACCCGGTCCGGGCGGCGGTTGTGGAGCTCCTCCAGCGCGGCCTTCTCCAGGGCCTCGGCGACCTCGAAGCGCGGCGCGCCCAGCTCCTTGGCCGTACGGCGCAGCACGCGGGCGCGCGGGTCCTCGGCGCGGTAGACGCGGTGGCCGAAGCCCATCAGCCGCTCGCCGCGGTCCAGGGCGTTCTTGACGTAGGCGGTGGCGTCGCCGGTCCGCTCGATCTCCTCGATCATGCCCAGGACGCGGGAGGGGGCGCCGCCGTGCAGCGGGCCGGACATCGCGCCGACCGCCCCGGAGAGCGCGGCCGCCACATCGGCGCCGGTGGAGGCGATGACCCGGGCGGTGAAGGTGGAGGCGTTCATGCCGTGCTCGGCGGCCGAGGTCCAGTAGGCGTCGACGGCCTTGACGTGCTTGGGGTCGGGCTCGCCGCGCCAGCGCTTCATGAAGCGCTCCACGACGGTCTCCGCCTTGTCGATCTCCTTCTGCGGCACCATCGGCAGGCCCTGCCCGCGCGCCGACTGGGCGACGTAGGACAGCGCCATGACGGCCGCCCGCGCCAGATTGTCGCGGGCCGTCTTCTCGTCGATGTCCAGCAGCGGTTTCAGGCCCCATACGGGCGCGAGCATGGCCAGCGCGGACTGCACATCGACCCGGATGTCACCCGAGTGCACCGGAATCGGGAACGGCTCGGCCGGCGGCAGACCGGGGTTGAACGCCCCGTCGACCAGCAGACCCCAGACGTTCCCGAAGGACACCTCCCCCACGAGGTCCTCGATGTCGACGCCGCGATAACGCAGCGCGCCGCCTTCCTTGTCCGGTTCGGCGATCTCCGTCTCGAACGCGACGACTCCCTCAAGTCCGGGTACGAAGTCGGACATCAGGCGGCTCCTCATGATGGGACGGCACACGGTAGGAACCGGATGCCGTGCGGTCGGCTCTGGTACGGGCTCCGGTGCGGTTACGCGGCTGCGCGGGCAGCTCGCGGTCCGTACCGGCCACCCCGGTGATGCCCCGCCAGGGCATGGGTCACGCGAGGGTTCCGCTCACGGTGGGTCGGGCCGCGGGCGGGCACGGTGCGATGTGGTGCGTCGGTGTGATGCGTCGTGTGGTGCGGTGGTGCGAGGTCTCTTCAGGGCGCGGCGCTGCGTCCCTTCAGGCCGGACACGATAGCTCCCGATGTCCGCAGGCCACAGTGGGCAGGCCCATGATTTTGGCGGGTTCGTCACCTGCGCCGCACCGTGACATCCGGCACACTGGTCGATTCGCTGACGGGAGGGTTACGTCCGGTCGACGGCGGGCAGACTTCCGCCCCTTCCGGCTGCCCCGGGCGGACCCGATGCTGCAAGATGAGGCCGTGCACCCTGCCGACGCGCCCTTTTACGAGACCCCCGACCCCTCGCCCATGCGTGCGCACTACCGCGCCGAGGGGCTCACCGAAGCCGACCTCGCGGCCAGTCCGTACGACCAATTCGCGCGCTGGTTCAAGGAAGCGGTCGCGGCCGGCCTGCACGAGCCGAACGCGATGGTCGTCTCGACGGCGGACCCCGAGGGCAGGCCGAGCTCAAGGACCGTGCTCCTGAAGGCATTCGACGCCCGCGGCTTTGTCTTCTACACCAACTACACCAGCCGCAAAGGCCGCGAACTGGCCGAAAATCCCCATGTCTCGCTGCTCTTCCCCTGGCACCCGCTCGCCCGCCAGGTGATCGTGAACGGCACCGCGGAACGCATCGGCCGCGACGAGACCGCCGCCTACTTCCGCACCCGCCCGCACGGCTCCCAGCTGGGCGCCTGGGCCAGCGACCAGTCCGCGGTCGTCGGCTCGCGCGCCGAACTGGAGCAGGCCTACGAGGAATTGGCGGCCCGCTACCCGGAGGGCGAGCAGGTCCCGGCGCCGGCGCACTGGGGCGGCTACCGGGTCGTCGCCGAGGCGGTGGAGTTCTGGCAGGGCCGCCACAACCGCCTGCACGACCGGCTGCGGTACGTCCACGACGGGCCCACCGACGGCTGGCGGGTCGAGCGACTGGCGCCCTGAAGGCGGGGCCGGGGTCCGGCGCGCCGAGGCGGATGCACGGCCCGTGGCCGGCTCCCACGCCCCGTAATCGCCGCGGGAACGCAGACGACCCGCGGGCTGCCTCCTCCGCGCTCGGTGGCGCGAAGGGTCGGTCGGACGAACCGACAGCCCGCGGGTCGGGTGACTGCTTGGGATTGGCCGGCTGCGCATCTGCAGAATGCGCTGGTCCGGCGCTGCACTTCGGTGAAGCGACGGGCCGCTAGCCCGCAGCCACCTCACGCGTCCGGTTCTTGATCATCTGCCGAACCACCTCCCTTCTCGTGTGCACCACACGTTAGGCAGGAGTCCAGCCCCGTACAACCGAATTTCCCGCACGCAACGATTTCCGTGAATCGGGTGTGTGCTGAGTCACGTTCCAGTTGAATAAGGCGAGGTGCGGCACGTGTGGCGGTGTTCTTAAGGGGTGCCAGTGACTGCTTCGTCAGCTTCTTCTGCCTCGTCCGCGTCCTCCGCCGCCTCGGCCTCGGCCGCCTCTTCCGTCGGCCTGCTCGCCGCGCTCCTGGACGGCATGGATGCCGCCCTCGCCGCCTTCGGTGCGGACGGTGCGGTCACCCACTGGAACCGCGAGGCCGAGCGCATCCTGGGCTGGACGGCGGCCGAAGCGGTCGGCCGCAGAGGCCTCGCCGGCTGGGCGGCCCGCAAGGAGGACGCCGACGAGATCCAGGCGTCGCTCACGGCCGCGATGCGGTCCCCGGGCCGCCAGGTGCAGGAATTCGCGCTGCTGACCAAGGACGGCCGGCGCGTGCTCGTCCGCACCCAGATCTCGGCCGTCCGCGGGCCCGGCGGCCGGGTGGACGGGGTGTACTGCGCCTTCAGCGAGGTGCACGCCCAGCTCGACCTGGAGCGGTCCATCGCGCTCAGCGAGGCGCTCTTCGACGACGGCTCCTGGGGCGTGGCCCTGGTGGACGCCGATCTGCGGCTCGCGGTCCTGAACGCCCACGCCGCCCGCGCCCTGGGCGTGGGGCGCACGGCCCTGCTGGGATGTCCGCTGGGCGATCTCCTGACGCAGGGCGTGGAGGAGCTGGAGGGCGCGCTCCAGCACGTACTCGCCGAGGGCGCACCGCCGGCCGCCGCCGAGCTGTGGGTGACGCTGCGCTCCGAGGAGACCGCCCGGCCGCGCCGGTGCTGGCGCAGCGGCTTCGTGCGGCTGGCCTCGCCGCTGGCCGAGGAGCCGGTGCCGCTCGGCGTCGCCTGGATCTTCCAGGACGTGACCGACGCCAAGCGGGCGGAACAGGACAGCTCCCTGCTGCGGTTCCGCGCCCACCAGCTGCACCGCGCCGGCCGGGCGGCCGCGGAGTGCCCGGACCCGTCCGAGGCCGCCGCCGTCCACCTGGATTTCGCTCTCGCCGGGTTCGCCGACCACGGTCTGGTGGACCTCGCTCCGGTTCCCGTACCGGCGCCGTACGGCGTTGTGGACGCGGACGACGACGCCGCCGCGGACGACGTCGACGCGGACGAGGCCGAGCAGTGGGACGGGGACGGACGCGGGGGGATGGGTGCCGCCGCCAGGGCCGGGCGCGGGCGGGCGCCGCGGCTGGTGCGGGCGCTCGCCTCGCCCGCCGGGGAGCCGGGGCCCAGCGAGGCCCTTCCCGGGACGGGCATCCCGATGGCGTACCCGCCGGGGCATCCGGCGGAGCAGGCGTACGAGCGCCGGGGGTCGGTGCGCACCAGCGCCGGTCCGGAGGCGTCCGAGGGCTGGGCGGCCACGCGTAAATGGCCGGACGGCACGGTGCACGGGCTGTGCGTGGTGCTGCGCAGCCGCGGTCGCACGCTGGGCGTCGCGACGTTTCTGCGGGCGCCCTCGCGCCGCCCGTTCGACCGCGCGGACGCGGACTACGCGGAGGAGGTCGCCGCGCGGATCGCGGCGGCGCTGGACCTCGCGGGCGCGGCGGGCGGCTGACGGCGGCCGAGGGCAGCCGCGGGCGGCCGAGGGCGGTCTGCCGGACCCGTCAATGCCGGTAGAAGATCCGGTCCGCGTACTGGTTCATCACCCGGGCGTTCCAGTCATGCCCGCCGTCGACGTTCCCGGAGCGCAGCAGCGGCGGTTCGATGCCCCGCTCGGCGAGCGTCCCGGCGGCCGTCGCCACCATGGCCTGCATGATCGCGCTGGTGACGACGGTGGAGGCGGGGGCGAACGGCGCGTCGATGCCCGGCGCGGTCAGCTCGGCGTCGCCGACCGCGATCGCGCTGTCCAGGACGATGTCGCAGTGGTCCTTGAGGTACGTGCCCGAGACATGCCGGGACGAGGTCCGGGCCGCGTAGGCCACCGACGTCACACCGATGACCTTGATGCCGAGCGCCCGCGCGTTCATCGCCATCTCCACGGGCAGCGCGTTGCGCCCGGACAGCGAGATGATCACCAGCACATCGCCGGCCTCCAGCGGGCTGGTGTCCAGGACGGCCGCGGCGAGCCCGTCGACCCGCTCCAGGGCGCTGCCGAGCGTCGCGGGCCGTACGTCCACGCCGACGACCCCGGGGACGGACAGCAGGTTCATGATGGCCAGGCCGCCCGCCCGGTAGACGGTGTCCTGGGCGGGGAGCGAGGAGTGCCCGGCACCGAAGGAGAACACCCGGCCGCCCGCCTCGACGGTGTCGGCGATCAGCCGCCCGGCGGTGGTGATCGGGCCGCCGGCCGTGTCCCGTACCCGCCGCAGCAGATCGATCGCGGCGTCGAAGTATTCCCCGGCCAGGTGGTCAGTCCGGTCGTTCTCAGGCATCGCCGCGGGGCCTCTCGTCGGGTCTCGTGGAAGTGTGGGATCAGTCGTGGCGCGGATCACGTTGCGGTCTGGACCAGTGGCCTGTCAATACGGCCGCAACTCCGCGCACCGCGTCCGGTGTACGGACGAGGAGGCACCGTTGTCGGTGGGATGCGTCAGAATTGAGTTCAGGGCCACCGCACGACACATCGAGGGGCACGCATGTCCGGACTGATCGACACCACGGAGATGTATCTCCGCACCATCCTCGAACTGGAAGAGGAAGGTGTGGTCCCCATGCGCGCCCGCATCGCGGAGCGGCTCGAACAGAGCGGCCCGACGGTCAGCCAGACCGTGGCGCGTATGGAGCGAGACGGCCTGCTGACGGTCGCGGGCGACCGCCACCTGGAGCTGACGGAAGAGGGCCGGCGCCTGGCGACGCGGGTGATGCGCAAGCACCGCCTCGCCGAGTGCCTGCTCGTCGACGTCATCGGGCTGGAGTGGGAGCAGGTGCACGCCGAGGCGTGCCGCTGGGAGCATGTGATGAGCGAGGCGGTCGAGCGCCGCGTCGTGGAGCTGCTGCGGCATCCGACGGAATCGCCGTACGGCAACCCCATCCCGGGCCTCGAGGAGCTGGGCGAGAAGGCCGAGGCCGATCCGTTCCTGGACACCGGCATGGTGAGCCTGATGGATCTGGACGCCGGGGCCGACGGCAAGACGGTCGTGGTGCGCCGTATCGGCGAGCCGATCCAGGCCGACGCGCAGCTGATGTACACCCTGCGGCGGGCCGGTGTGCAGCCGGGCGCCGTGGTGAGCGTGACCGAGTCGCCGGCCGGCGTGCTGGTCGGCAGCAGCGGCGAGGCAGCCGAGCTGCATGCGGATATCGCCACGCATGTGTTCGTCGCCAAGCGCTGAGGTGAGCCGGGGCCGGCGTCTCCTCCCGGCTCCTTTCTGAAGGATTCTTTTGTTTTCCCCGCGAGCCCGCTGAGCTGCGCCGATGCGCCGCCCGGCGGGCTCGTCAACTGTTTGTGCTTTGAACGAACTTGTGGGAACCCGTGCGATTTGGCCGGTGTCGTGCCACGCTGGCGCTGACGCGGTGGCATATGTCGGCACGAGGCGGGTTGCGTAGGCGTGGGTGTCGGCTCTCCGGGGTGGGGAGGGGGCTCGGATGCGTCTGAAGACCGTTCCGCGGGACGGTCAGGGCCCCGGCGCTGCGAGCAGCCGGGGCCCTGCCTCCCCATGTCCCCCCGCCAAGACCCGGAGCCCCGAGCTCCCAGGGTCTTTCCCCACGGGCCCCCTTCCCGGTAGGGCCCGCCTCCCGGCACATGTCTCCCCCTGGCGGGCGCGGTCAATCCTTGGTCGAGGTCACTCGAACGAGGGGTATTGGGCGCGAGAACGGCGTGTTCGAATAAGGGTTCGATAGTGTGGATGTCGGGCTGGCCAAGGACGATTGGGGGTGCCGGGGCACATGGTGCGGCGCATCGATGTGACAGGGGCCGGCGGGGTTCGCCTCGCGGCCTGGGAATTCACCGACCCGCCCAAGAGTGGTGGCGGGGCGGAGCGGGCCGAGCGCGGCCCGAGCGTGCTGATGCTCCATGGCCTGATGGGACGCGCGGCCCACTGGGCGGACACCGCGCGCCGGCTGAGCGCGCGGCACCGCGCGATCGGGCTGGACCAGCGCGGCCACGGCCGCAGCGAGAAGCCCGGGGACGGGCCCTACGACCGCGAGGCCTATGTCGATGACGCCATCGCGGCCATCGAACAGCTCGAGCTGGCTCCGGTTGCCCTTATCGGCCATGCCATGGGGGCCCTGACGGCGTGGCAGGTGGCGGCCCGGCGGCCTGATCTGGTGAGCGCGCTGGTCATCTGCGATATGCGGGCCTCGGCGCTGGGCGCGGCATCTCAGCAGGAATGGGCGGAGTGGTTCCGTTCCTGGCCGGTGCCGTTCGCGACCCTCGCGGATGTCCGCAAGTGGTTCGGCGAGGACGACCCGACGCTGGAGCGGCCCCGGCCGGCCCGCGGCGAGTTCTTCGCCGAGGTGATGGCGGAGCGGGCCGACGGCTGGCGCCCGGTCTTCTCGCGCCGCCAGATGCTCCGGGCGCGCGAGACCTGGGTGTATGACGCGCATTGGGAGGAGCTGGCACAGGTGCAGTGCCCGACCCTGGTCATCCGCGGCCTGGACGCCGAGCTGGGCCGCGCCGAGGCCCAGGAAATGGTCCGGGTGCTGCCGCGCGGCGAATACGCCGAAATCTCCGACGCGGGCCACCTCCTCCCCTGGGAACAGCCCGACGCCTGGTGCCGCGCCATCGAGCCGTTCCTTCGTACGACGACGACCACGACACCGATCTGATCCGGGGACGCCGCTCGCCGCGGCGCCCGGGGGCTTCCCTCGCCGAGACCGGATGACACGGGCCGGTGTGGGCGTCGGCACGCTCCCTGGACGGCGACCGGCTGCGTGCGGCGCACCTGGAGAGCGGCAAGGCCGACTGGTCACTCGGTGGCGTGCTCTACGCCGCCGTCCGCAGCGGCGGCGTAGGGGCCGCCGCCTTCGCACGCGGCAAGAAGCCGCGGCTGTGTGTGGATCCCGGCGCGCGCCGGGCGCCCAGGGGGTTCGTCCTCGTCGGCGATGCCGTCTGTGGTGCGTCGTACGACGACCAAGGCGGCATCTTGTCCATTAACCCGGGGATTGACAAGGGCCGTTGGTGCGACGACGACAACGACGGCGACAGCGACGACGGCAAGGGCAACGACAGCGACGACGGCAACGGCAACGGCAACGGCAACGACAGCACCGGGGACTTGGAGCGGTGGCATGTCGCCGCCTTGCGCCAGGGGCTGCAGGCTACCCAGGGTGGCGAGGCGTACGGCCTGCCAGCGACGGTGTTGAGAAGCGCCAGCCGCACACCCTCTGCGCCACCCACGGCACCCACGGCACCCACGTCACGACGTCAACGTGCGGGTGAATTCGCCCCGTTGGACGCGGGTGGCAAGGGAGTCGCCGGTCAGCAGCGAGCCGTAGCCGGTGGCCGCCCAGAGGCTTTCCTCGGCGGGGACCTCGAAGTACGGGACCGGGCGACCGTCCCGCCGGTCGGTGAGGACCTCCGGGGCACGGCGGGTGCGGATGGCCCGTATACAGGTCTCGCACGCGGCCACCCGCAGCTGCTCCCGGCGGCCGAGCGGACGCCAGGGTATGCGGCGGGCGGCGGGGCCGTGCAGCGGATGGAAGAAGCACAGCGGCAGTGCGCCGGGGGTCCCGGAGAGGGCCGCGCGGCCCTCCGCGATCAGCGCGAACACGCCCGCCAGGTCCGGGATTCCGCGGGCCCGGTCCAGGACGGAGCCCGCCGCGGCGTAGGCATCCAGGGCACGCTCGATGGCCGCCGGAGCGCCCTGTGCGGTTCGGGCCTGCTCGCCGAGCCGTACGACCTCTTCGGTGGCGCGCTCCCGGAGCCCGGCCTCGTCGGCGTCACGGGCGGCGGCGAAGACGGAGCGCGGCAGCGCGAAGGGCGTGGCGAGCTCGCCACGCAGCCGCGAACGGCGGCGCAGCAGCAGCCCGACGGCGGCGAGCAGCAGTACCGGGCCGAGGGCGAGCGCAAGGATCCGGGGGAGTGGAGAAGCCGACGACTTGGGTGGAGCGTCCCGGTCGTTGAGGTCGGCGGTGGCCTTCTCGTACTCCGCGTTGCCGTCCCCGGCCTTGATGATGTCGATCGCCCGGGCGACGCGCCGGAACAGGCCGGCGCCTTCCATATCGTCCTGGAAGAAGACCGCGGCGGCGGCGTTCCGCGCCTGGTGGGCGTCGCCCGGCCACTCGGTGGCCGCGATGTCGTCGTGGTACTTCCCGAGCGTGATCAGAATGGAGGGGGCGTTCCCCATCCGGTCGTGGACCACCTCGGCGAGCTGCTGCGGGTCGCCGCCCCAGCTGTCCCCCTCGACCAGCGGCACCAAGGCGACCTGGATCGGCAGCCGGCTCCCCCGGATCTGGGTGACCAGCTTCCGCTGTTGGGCGGGGTCGACCGCGGTGGCGAGGGAGGGGTCGACATAGACGGGCGAGGCGTGCAGGGCGTTGGCGATCTTCTGCCCGGGGCTCTCGGCGGCCGCGCCGGGCGATGCGGTGCCCAGCACCAGCGCGAGCGACGACGCGGTGAGCGCGAGGGCGGTCCGCACTGGGCGGCGGGGGTCAGTGGACACCGTAGTGCTCCCGTATTTCGCGGGTGAGTTGATCGATACCGGCGCCGTCGCCCAGCTTGGCCAGCGGTCCGGGAAGCGTGGAGTACGGGGCGAAGGAGCCGCGGCGGGCGGAGGACGTGGAACCCAGCCGAAGCACCGGCCCCGGAGCCGCCAGACAGGCCTCGCACACCGGGTGCCCGCGCCCCGCCTGCCTCGCACGACGCCCTACCCGCCCCGCGGGGCGCCCCCGCCCGGCGGGGCCGTGCAGGGGGTTGCGATGGCAGACGTGCTGCGTGGCCTGCGGGTCCCGCGCGGCGGCGAGCCCGGCGCGGGCCAGCACGATCGCGCAGGCGAGGTCGGCCGGGGCGGCATCGGGGTCGATCCGCCCGTCGCTGTCGCCGTCGAGCAGCATCACGGCGGCGTCCAGGCACTCCCATGCCCGGCGTTGGGACTTCTCGGACAGCGCGGCGGTGGGGTCCACCACGTCGCTGAGGGCGTCGATCTCCTTGCCGACGGTCTCCCGCAGCCAGAGCGGTGCGGGCCTGTCGGGCGCGTCCGCCCGGCGGCGGCTCGGGCGCCGTATGCGGCGGACGATCGCCGCGACCGCCGTCACCAGGCCGAAGAGCAGCCCACCGGCCAGGGCGCCGATGAACAGGCCGGGCACGAAGTCCCCGGTGAAGAGGCCGGGCAGCGCCTGTTCCCGCTTCGGGTCCGGCGCCGGGGACGGGGCGAGCGGCTCATCGCCGGCGCTGGCCGGTGGGGTCTTGGCGATATAGGTGAGCAGCTTGTCCAGGCGGAGGCCGAGTTGGCCGGCGGAGCCGCTGTAGGAGAGGTCGTTGGGGCGGTCGAGGAGATACATGTTGTCGACCCGGGCGCCGTAGCTGACGGCCTCGATGCCGCCGGCACCCGGGTTGGCCAGCACGATCACGAGGTCGCGGTGCAGCCGGTCGTGCAGCGACTTGGCCAAGAGATCGGTGGCGCCGGCGGATTCGTCGTCCGTCGAGGTGGGGACGGCGGCGATCACCACCGGGATGTGGAGCGCGCCGAGCCGCTTACGGAGACGGTCGAGGGTGGCGGCGTCCAGTACCGGCGGGCTCTCGGGGTCGACGTAGAGCGGATCGCGGCGCAGGCCATCGGCCACCCGGTCGATACGGGCCCGCAGATCGGCGGCCGTCGGCAGTGTGCCGTCGCCGCTGGTGGTGTCGTCGAAGATCCGCGAGGCGCCGAAGGCGAGCAGCCCGGAGAGGGCCAGGGCGGCCGCGGTGAGGGGGAGCAGCCGGGGGCGGGGGCCGGGGCGCGGGCCGTCGCCCTTCGCAATGGTGGGGGACGCGGAGTCCGGGCTCGTGGTGGCCGGGGCGCGGCCGACCCGGCGGCGGCGCCGTACAAAGACCGTGACCAGCAAGGCGAACAGCGGCACGCCGGTGACCGCGATGCCGGTCGCGAAGCTCTGGTTCTCGCGGTCGGTCGTGGAGGTGTGCCAATCCGACGGTTCATCCGTCGGGTAGGCGCCGCCGTACCGCTCGCGGTCCTCCTTGGCGCGCTGCGTCGCCTGGCCCGATTTGAGGACGTCGACGAAGTGCCGGAACTCTTCGCGGGCCGTGGCGTCATAGGGGAGCTCGTACATCGTCGCCCAGCGGGCGTCCTCGGCGCCCGGCACGCTCACGCCGTACGTCTGCACGTCCGTCAGGCCCGTTTCGTCCAACGAGATATACAGCCCCTTGCGCCCCAACCGGTCGTGCACACCGGGGAGCAGGCCGTCGAAGCCCATGTCGGCGGCGCTCGGCAGGACGATGACATACGTCGGGACGCCCAGCCTCCGGGCCTCCTTGGTGAATTCGGGGGCCGTGGAGCGAGGGACCGCGCGCGGCAGCTGGTCGCTGATGTAGACCGGATTTTCACGCAGCCGCTCGGCGAGATAGGCGGTCCGGCTCGGGGCACCGCCCCCACCCGAAGGCGCCGCCTGCCCGGCGCCGGCGGTGAACAGCACCGCCAACCACCCCAGGACCAGCACCATCCCGGCGCGCCGCACCACCCTCACCACCCCTCGCTCGTTCGTTCCCCTGACGCTACCGCCCGGGCCGACAGCGCGGTAAAGCCTGTGGATAACTTCCCGGCAAAGCTGTGCGCGGCCCCCGCATTGGCTTGTGGAGCCGGCCCGCACCCTCATCGAGGCGCAAGGGAACGCTCGAGATACCGACCACCGGGACTGCTCACCGGGCGGCCGCGGCCGAAAGGTAACCTGCACCGGTCAACATCGCGTTGGCCTTCTTCCGCGCAGTCAACCATGGGGGAGCAAAAGTCATGTCCGCACCGCCGCCGCCCTACCAGAATCAGCCGCCGCAGCAGCCGTACGGGTATCCGCAGCAGCCTCAGCAGCCGTACGGTCAACAGCCCTATGGCCAGCAGCAGCCGTACGGGAACCCGCAGCCGCCGAACCGTCCGCGACAGCCGCAGCGGAGTCCGTTGCGCGGGGCGATCACGGCCGTCATCATGCTGGGCATCCTCGGTGGCGGGGCCTGGTACGTGTGGGATTACAACACCAATCCCCACGGCGGCAAGGCCGCCAAGGAGGCCGCGGCGTCCGCCTCGGCCGATGACTACGACAAGAAGCACAACCCGAAGGTCGGCGACTGCGTCAAGATCACTGGCTCCGATCGCGACATGGAGATGACCATCGTCGGCTGCGACTCCACGGACGCCCAGTACAAGACGGGCGAGGTGATCGGCGGCCACGAGAAGTGCGGGCCGCAGTACTCGCGCAGCATCGTCTACTCGTACAACCACCGCCCCACTACCACCTGGTGCTTCAGCAAGGTCTGACCTTGCCGGGCCCACCGGCCGTCGCCCGAACCCCCGGGCGGCGGCCGCCGCGTCGCATGCCGGGCCGGGCCCTCAGGCCTTGCTCACCGCACCAAGGATCTCCGGCAGCCGCCCCGCCACCCGGGGCGCCGCCACCCGCAGCCCCAGCTCCGCGACGCCGACCCCATAGGCCGCACCGACCGGCAGCAGCACCCACAACAGGCCGTGCAGCCCCGCCATGTGGAGCCAGATCGTCAGCCCCAGCAGGGGCGAGCACAGTACGGCGCCCACCAGGACGCCGCCGAAGAGGCTGAACCAGGCGATGGCGCCCTGGCCGGGTGCGACGTTTTTGTTGCCCTCGGAGGGGATGGAGTACGGGAAGACCGCCGAGGACAGCGCTCCGGTGGCCAGCAGCGCGCCGAGAACGGCCAGCGAGAGGCCGTACACCTCGAGGAAGTCCGACCAGGGGCCGATGAGGGCCGCGGTGCCGATGACGACCAGGGTGACGTACGGGACGGCCACCAGGGCCAGGGACAGCGCGCGGGCCCGTAGCTCCTCGTAGGCGTCGCGCGGTGTGGCGATCGTCGAGGCGACCATCCAGAACGCCGAGGTGTCCTGGCCGAACTGGTTGTACATCTGCATGCCGAGCAGGGCGGACGCCGAGAAGGCGGTGTAGATGCTGCCCTTGCCCTGGACGGACGACACGATCGGGACCAGGAGGCCGACGCCGAGCGCCGTCGCCCAGGCCATCTTGGACTTGGGGTCGCGCCAGGCGTAGCGCAGGGTCCGGAGCATGACCGTGCCCGTACGCCCGTCCGGCAGCAGGCGGGCGAGCCCGCGCTCCCCGCCACCGGACCCCCGGGCGCTGTCCTTCTCGACGGCCTGGAGGGTGGAGGAGTCGGGCGACGTCATGAGGGTCGTCAGGGTGCGCTGCCACCACCACAGGAGGAGGACCAACGCCAGCGCGGTGAGAGCCAGGCCAGCCGCCGCGCGGCCGTACGCCCCCCGGCCCGCGTCCTCCACCGCGCTGATCGCGGAGGCCGGCGGCACCCAGCGCAGCACGTCGCCCAGCGGCTCCAGTACGGCCAGTCCGTCCGGGCGGCCCAGCTTCTGGGCGGCGATGTTGACGCCCTGTGCCCCGATCGCGACGAACAGGCCGCCCAGTACGGCGAGATCGCGGCCGCGGCGGCTGGTCAGGAGCCGTACCGAGGCGGTGGCGACCGCGCGCGCCAGCGACACGCACACCAGCACCACCAGGACGACGGCCGCTGCGCCGGTGACCGCGGCGGCCGCGCCATGGGCGACCGCGACCACGGAGCCGACCACCAGCGCGAGCGTGAAGACCGGTCCGATGCCGATCAGCGAGGCCACCAGAAGCGAGACGATCAGGGGGCGCGGCCGCAGCGGCAGCATGACCAGCCGGGTCGGGTCCAGGGTTTCGTCGCCGGTGGGGAAGAACAGCGGCATCACCGCCCAGCCGAGGGTGAGGATCCCGGTGAGGAGAACGGACAGCGCGCCGGCGTGGGCGTTGCCACGCAGCGCGATGAGGCCGAGGACGACGCCGGCCGCGCACAGCAGGCCCATGATGACCGAGGCGACATAGGCGAGGGTGCGGCCCGTCGACTGACGCAGGCCGTTGCGCAGCAGCGACAGCTTCAGCCGGATGAAGACGGCGGTCAGGGAGGGCGCGGGCGCGGCTGCGGGCGGTGCGGTGGCCGGTGCGGTGGTCATCGGGCGCCGCCGCCCAGCCAGTCCAGATTCTGGCCCGCGCCGCGGTCATTGGCGCCGACGAGCTCGAGGAAGGCGTCCTGGAGGGACGGCGCATCGCCGCGTACCTGGGCGAGCGGGCCGTCCGCGCGGATCCGGCCGGCCGCCATCACCGCGACCCAGTCGCACAGCGACTCCACCAGCTCCATCACATGGCTGGAGAAGACGACCGTCGCCCCGGAGGAGGTGTAGCGCTCCAGAACGCCGCGGATGGTCTGTGCGGACACCGGGTCGACACCCTCGAAGGGCTCGTCGAGGAAGAGTATTTCGGGGTTGTGGAGGAGTGCGGCGGCCAGGCCGATCTTCTTGCGCATGCCGGTGGAGTAGTCGACGACCAGTTTGTTCTGGGCGCCGGAGAGGTCGAGCACCTCCAGCAGCTGGCCGGCCCGCTTGTCGACCTCGTCGCCGGGCAGGCCGCGCAACCGCCCTATATAGGCGAGGAGCTCGCGGCCGGACAGCCGCTCGAACAGCCGCAGCCCCTCGGGCAGCACGCCGATCCGGGACTTGACGGACACCGGGTCGCGCCAGACGTCGTGCCCGCCGATCTCGACCTGCCCGGCATCCGGCCGCAGCAGGCCCGTCACCATGGACAGGGTGGTGGTCTTGCCCGCGCCATTGGGGCCGACGAGGCCGATGAAGCGGCCCGAGGGGAGGGTCAGGTCGATGCCGGAGACGGCGACCTGTTCGCCGAATTTCTTCCACAGGCCCTGGATACGTACGGCGGGCGGCGGGCCGTCCGCGGCACCGCCGTTGGTCCCGGCGGGCCCAGCGGCCCGCTCAACGCCGCCTTCCGCCCCGACAGGCTCGCTCTGCTCCGGTTCCTTGGCCACCGGCCCCGCCCTCCGACGTCCCCGCAGGGGCCCGGTCCTGGCCCCCGTCCGACGTCTCCCACGATACGGGCGACCACTGACACCGCCGGTCCGGACGGCGCGTTCGGCGTCAGCGGACCGCCGCGCCGCCACTCCGGGGCCGTGCCGTCCGGACCGTGCCGTCGGGCCCCGGCCCTGGCCCCGGTCGTGCGCTCAGCGCGCCCGGCCCGCCGCCGCGTCCCGCCCGCACGCGTACGCCAGCGCGCTGATCAGCTCCTCCGCGTCCGGCAGCCAGCGGTTGGTGGCGGTGGGGCGGCGCACCCACTGCACGCAGCCGTGGGGTGCCATACGGGTCGGCGGCGCGGCGATGTACTCGCCCTCGCCGCGGCAGATCAGATCGAGCGCGGCCGGCGGCCAGCCCAGACTCCGTACCCGGTCCGGCACCTTCGCCGAGGCGCCGGGCAGGACGAGGAAGAGCATGCGGCGGTCGGGAGTACGGGTGACCGGGCCGAGCGGCAGATCCATCCGCTCCATACGGGCCAGCGCCAGGCAGCCCGCGGTCTCGGGCACGTCGAGCGCCTCGAACGCACGGCCCGTCGGCAGCAGGATCGAGGCCCGCGGCTGCTTGCTCCACATCCGGCGGACGGCGGAGGCGCTGCCGCTGGCCTGCCCGGCCCAGCCGGGGGCGGTGGGGTGTGCGCCGGGCGCGGTGCAGTCTTCGGCGTCGCACGAGCAGCGCGGTGTCTCACCGTCGTGCTCCAGCCATGCGCCGGGGAACACATCCCAATGCCGCTCGTCCGCGTAACGCACCGCGGCCTCGAGCAGCTGCTCGCCGCGCTGTTGGGGGACTGGCGGGGCTGCTGTGACTCCGATGGTCTCTTCCACGCAGAGGACAACTTCGGCTGTCACCAAGGGTTACGGCCGAATGGGGTACACCCCCCGGCGCATCGCTCTTGTACCTGGGGCGCATGGATGCATGGGCGGGGGCGCGTATGGGGGTGCGGTCCGGGGAGCGGGTAGCCACCTGGCTGACGGGCGGAGAGGCCGCCCACGCGGCAGACCGCGGTGCGCACGGGAGAGCCCCGGGCCATGGCGGCGTCGCGATCTGAGCACGGGCACCGCGCGTCCTTCCCCTTCTTGTTCGTGGGATCAATTTCCCCATGGGCCGGCTCCTGCCCCGCCCGTGGACCAGCACCGCGCACCAGGATCCACCCGGCACCGCCCGTACTCACGCGTATCCGTGATGTCTCGGATATCCGGCATATGTACGGGGAATTGATCACGGGGAACGGCGTTCGACGGTGAACGCGCAGCAGTAATCAGGGGGTACAGCATGGCCGCCAGGCCACTTGTCGCTCGGCAGCCCAATGAGCGGCTGCAGGCGCTGATTCAGGAAGCCGCCTGCTCCAATGCCGGACTCGCCCGCCGCGTCAACATGTGCGGCGCGGAGCACGGACTCGACCTTCGGTACGACAAGACCTCCGTGGCCCGATGGCTGCGCGGACAGCAGCCGCGCGGCCGCGCCCCGGCCATCATCGCGGAGGCGCTGGGCCGGAAACTGGGGCGCACGGTCACCATCGACGAGATCGGGATGGCCGACGGCAAGAACCTTGCCTCCGGGGTGGGGCTCCAGTTCTCCCCGACCGTGCTCGGCGCGATCGAGCAGGTCTGTGAGCTGTGGCGCAGCGACGTCGGGCGGCGCGACTTCCTCAGCGGCTCCACGGTGGCGGCCTCCGCCCTGGTGGAGCCGAGCCGCGACTGGCTGATCACCGGGGCGGACACCCAGGTGGCGCGGAGCGCCGGGGCCCGGGTCGGATTGGCGGACGTCGAGGCGGTACGGGCCACGACCGCGGCGCTCAGCGATCTCGATCACCGCTTCGGGGCGGGGCATGTCCGGCCGGTCGTGGTGCACTACCTGAACAGCGTCGTCTCCGGGCTGCTGGCGGGTTCGTACCGCGAGTCCGTGGGGCGGGAACTCTTCGCCGCCGTCGCCCGGTTGACGGAACTGGGCGGCTATATGGCCGTCGACACCGGGCAGCCGGGCCTGGCGCAGCGCTACTACATCCAGGCGCTGCGGCTGGCCCAGGCGGCCGGCGACCGCGGCTACGGCGGCTATGTGCTGGCCGCGAGCATGAGCCATCTCGCCGCCTCGCTCGGCAACCCCCGGGAGATCGCCCAGCTCGCGCGGGCCGCGCAGGAGGGCGCGCGCGGGCAGGTCACGCCGCGGGCGGAGGCGATGTTCTTCGCCGCGGAGGCGCGTGGGCACGCCCTGCTGGGCGACGGCCGGGCCTTCCAGGCGGTGGCGGGCCGGGCGCTCGCGGCGATGGAACGCGCCGAGGCCACCAGCGACGCGGGCGACGACCCGCCCTGGATCGGCCACTTCGACCAGGCGTATCTGGCCGATGAACTCGCCCACTGCCACCGGGACTTGGGGCAGTCGGGCCCGGCCATCCAGCGGGCCCAGGAGGCGCTGCACGGCCATCCGGAGAGCCGGGCGCGGCGCCGTGCCATCGGCCTGGTGCTGCTGGCCGGCGCGCAGGTGCAGCAGCGCGAGATCGAGCAGGCCTGTCATACGGGCACCCAGGCCGTGGAGTTGCTCAGCGGGCTGCGCTCGGACCGGGGCACGGAGTACCTGGAGGACTTCCAGCTGCGCCTCGAGCCGTATCGGGACGAACCGGTCGTCCGGGAATTCAGCGCACGGATGGAGCTGCGGGCCGCGGCGGCGTAACGGCCTGCGGGAGGGGCCGGGAAGGCAACGGAAAGGAGGCGGAAGGGAGGCGGAAAGGGGACGGAAGGGAGGCGGAAAGGGGACGGAAGGGGAAGAGGCCGGAAATGTCGCTCGGTGTCGGAGCGGGGCGGGCGTTCCGGCCCGGCGGGTGCGTCCCAGGGGCGAGTGGGGGTGGTGACCAGGGCTCGTGGTCGAACGCAGCTGCGACCCGGTAGCGTGGGCCGACGGTTTCGTAGGTTGCCCGATGGTAGGAGTCCCGGTGACGCAGAGCGGACAGGGGCACGACCCGCAGAATTCTGCGGCCGGCCCCGCGCGAGAGGGCATTGTGCTGCCCGCAAACGGTGAGCCGTGGGTGCCCGACCACCAGGCCGCGCCGCCGGCCGGTCAGCCCTGGGGCCAGCCGTGGGGACCGGAGCAGCAGGCCGCTCAGCCGCCCGCCCAGCAGGGATACGGCCAGGCGCCGATGCCGGGCCAGCCCCAGCCCCAGGCCCCGGGCCAGGGCTACGCGCCGCAGGCCCCGGCCCAGCCCGCCGGCCTGCCCCCGATGCCGCAGCAGGCGCTCCCGCCGCAGGGCGAGGCCTTCCCGCCGCCCCCGGGGCAGCCGTCGGCGCCGTACATGCCGCAGCAGCCGCCCGCGCCGCAGCCGTACGGCCATCAGGCCCAGGCCCCGCAGCCGGACCCGTACGGACAGCAGCCGCACGCCCAGCAGCCGGGGGCCGCGCAGCCGCAGCCCGAGCACCAGCCGTACCAGGCGCAGCAGCCGCCCCACCCGGAGCCCTACCGCCAGCAGCCCCCGCAGCCGCAGCCCGAGCGGACCGGCGAGCTGGTGCGCGCGACGCCTCAGGCCGGCGCCCCGCTGCCGCCCACCACGGGCGACGCCGAGGCGACCGCACTGCTCTCCCTGACAGCCGGCCAACCGGGGGCCGGGGGCGGCGCGCCGCTGCCGCCCGCGGCGGGCGGAGCGCCCGAGTCGCCCGGCGAGTCCACCACCATGCTGCGGGTGATCAAGCCGTCGGGGGCCCAGGGCGGCCAGGGGCAGCCGATGCCCCAGTCCCAGCCGATGCCCGGAGCCGCCCCGTCCGGCGACTCCGAGGCCACCCAGCTGATCTCCCCGGTCGGCGCCGGAGTGCCGTCTCCGCCGCCCGGCGCGCCGTACGGGATACGCCCCGGTGGGCCCGGTGACCGTCCCACCCCCGCCGAATTCGACGGGCTGTTCCGCGACGGGCCGGGCACGCCGGGAGCGGCCGGGGCGCCGGACGCCACCGCGCAGCTGCCGCGTTTCGACGCCCCGGGCCCGTCGCCGTACGGCGGGCAGGGCCAGGGCGGCTACGGGCAGCAGGGTTACGGCCAGCAGGGCTACGAGCAGCCCTACGACTACGACGCCGACCAGGGCGGGCGCCGTCGGGGGCTGCCCACCGCCGCGATCGTCGGCATCGTCGTGGTCGTCCTGGCGGGCGCCGGTCTCGGCGTCGGCTGGATGCTGAGCGGCGCCGGCGACGACGACTCGGCGAAGAAGAAGGACAGCGGCCACAGCGCCGCCAAGACGGCGAAGGAGAAGGAGTCGCCCACGCCGTCCGCCGACCCGGCCGAGGCGCAGGCCAAGGGCCTCGACGCGCTGCTCGGCGACAGCGGCAACAGCCGGTCCTCCGTGGTCAACGCCGTCCAGAGCATCAAGTCCTGTGACAAGCTCGGCGCCGCTGCCAAGGACCTGCGGGACGCCGCCGGGCAGCGCAACGGCCTGGTGACGCGGCTGAAGGCGCTCCCGGTCGACAAGATCCCGAACAACGCGCAGCTGACCGCCGCGCTGACCAAGGCCTGGCGGGCCTCGGCCGCCGCGGACAACCACTTCGCGGCCTGGGCGGGCCAGGTCGGCGGCAAGAAGGGCTGTCACAAGGGCAAGGCCCGCAGCACCCGGCACACCGCCCAGGCCGGCGCGGCCAGCAGCGAAGCCACCAAGGACAAGCAGCTGGCGGCGCGGATCTGGAACCCGATCGCCAAGAAGTACGGCCTGACGGAGCGCCGCCCCGAAGCGCTGTGACCGGCGGCGGGACCGGCCGGCTCACGCCCCCGGTCCCGTAACCGGCCGGCTCACGCCCCGGTCCGGCGAGGCCCGCGCTCAGCTGTCGTCGTCCGTGACCAGCCGTTCCAGCGTCCTGCCCACATTCACGAACCCGTCCTGCGCCGCGACCAGTTCACCGTTCCGTACGACCTGATAGGTCACCATCCCGTTCACGATGCGCGGGAAGTTCTGGACGGTGAGCAGATCGTCCTCGCGCCACCGCAGCTTCGGGGTCAGGCCGCCGGTGTCGATGGCGCGGTCGCCGTCGTCGAGCGTGGTCTGGAGGGCGTGCGAGGTGATGTCCTCGACGCCCGCGTCGTCGAGCTGCTCGATCAGCGCGCGCAGCACCGTATAGGCGATCCAGGTCGTCTGGGCGCCCTGGTCGGCCGGGTCGATGCGGTTGTCGCCGAAGGCGAAGTCGTCGAGGACCTTGTGCATCGGCTCCCAGCGGGGATCGCTCGCCACCGGGTACCAGCCGGTGATGTAGGCCCCTTCCAGCGGGCCCGACGGGCCGCCCGTCCGGTTCACCAGCGACTGGCCGACGCTGCCGAGGACGGAGCTGACGTGTACCCGGGGGCTGTCTTCCTGGAGCCGCCGGAAGGAGTCGAAGAACGTGTCCGTGTGGTCGCCGAGCGAGGCGGTCACGCAGGCCCCGGCCGCCTTGCCGCCGTTCGCCGCCGTGCCGTAGAGCGCCGGGTCCGCGCCCACGCCGTCCAGGGCGCGTGTCACCTGCGGCGAGTAATCGGTGCCGTCCTCGGGCGCCTTGATGTCCTTGGCCCGCTGCCGATGCCCGTCGTGCAGGCCGGAGTTGAGCAGCGCCGGCATCTGGTCGCCCTGGATGGTGTCCGGCCGGACGAGGGCGACGCGCTTGCAGCTGCGCGCCAACTGCCGCCCGTTTCCGGCGAGAAGGGAGGCCTGACCGCCGTTGACGGGGTACGAGAGCGGGCTGGCGAACTCCTCGTCGGAGGCGCCGTAGCCGCCGATGTACGGGATGCCGTTGACTTCCAGCGGCGGCATGAACGACCGCCCGAACTGGCTGTAGGAACCGATGACCGCGACCGCGCCGTGGTCCACCGCGCGCTGCGCGCACTGGGTGGCGGCCACCGAGTCGTTGTGCTCGTTGCAGGTGAGGACCTTCAGGTGGTGGCCGCGGATGCCGCCCCGGGAGTTGACCCACCGGGCGTAGGCCTGCGCCATGGCCGGCATGCCCGGCATGTTGGTCGCTCTGGTGCCCTCGGGGGCCCAGGTCATCACCGTGACCGGCGATTTCTCCCCGGAGTCCCCCGAGGCCCCGGGGAGAGAACCGCAGCCCGAGAGCAGCGACGCGATAACCGCCACACATGCCGCCGCCGAGGCGATGGCGACCGCGGGAGCATGGGAGTAGGGGCGGGGGGAGGAGCGTCGCCGTCCGGTCATGTCGCACGAGCCTTCCGTTTCGCCATCAACGGATGAGTGACGCCGTGGCAACGAACGGTGACGTAGAGGTGAACTCCAGGGGGCTGCGGGAGATCATCCTCGAGGAACGTACGATCGAATACTGTGCAAGGTTCGGAGAAGTCTTCCCGTCGCGGCCGCCGCTCGACCACCATGGGCGGCATGCCACTCAATGACATGCCGTGGTGGCGCTGGCGCAGCAATGTGCGCTCCGCGCTGCACATGCTCTCCGACCCCGCTTTCCAGCAGGACACCTGGCTCGCCGGCCGCCCCGGGTACGGCGATGTCACCGACGCCGTCTACCGCCTCGTCGAGGACACCTGGCTGGACAACTGGTCCGCCGACAAATACCTCGGCACGATCTTCCGCGACGCCCAGGAGGCGCAGCTGGTCGATGCCGCCGTGCTGAACGTGCTGCGGATCATGCACCAGGTCGGCGCGGATGCCCCGCCCGCCGCGTACATGCGGCACCAGGCCTGGCCGGAGGCCGTACAGGCGGCCCGGGAGGCGCATGTCCGGATGGCGACGGCGGACGGCGAGGACCCCGACACGCCGCCGCACTCGCTGGAGGTCCTGGCAATCATGACGGGTGCGCCGGGCGCCCCGGCCTGAGCATCCCCGCAGGTGTGCGACCCTATGAGGTCATGAGAGAGCGTAGCGAGCGAGTCATTGAAGGGTGCGCGCCGAGCGAGTGCGAGGCCGAGCACAGCGAGGTTTCGGCATGAGCGAGTCGCAGCCCACCCAGCAGCCCGGCCTGTCCGACCTGACCGACCAGTACGTCCTCACGCTGTCCTGCCCGGACAAGCGGGGGATCGTGCACGCCGTGTCCAGCTACCTCTTCATCACCGGCTGCAACATCGAGGACAGCCAGCAGTTCGGCGATCAGGACACCGGGCTGTTCTTCATGCGGGTGCACTTCGCCGCGGACGCCTCGGTGAGCCTGGAGAAGTTGCGGGCCAGCTTCGCGGCGGTGGGTGACTCGTTCGACATGGAGTGGCAGATCCACCGGGCCGGCGAGAAGATGCGGATCATCCTGCTGGTGTCCAAGTTCGGGCACTGCCTCAACGACCTGCTCTTCCGCTCCCGGATCGGGGCGCTGCCGGTGGAGATCGCGGCCGTGGTCTCCAACCACACCGACTTCGCCGAGCTGGTCGGCTCGTACGACATCCCCTTCCACCACATCCCGGTCACCCGTGACAACAAGCCGGAGGCCGAGGCGCAGCTGCTGGAGCTGGTGCGCGCGGAGCGGGTCGAGCTGGTCGTGCTGGCGCGCTACATGCAGGTGCTCTCCGACGACCTGTGCAAGGAACTCTCCGGGCGGATCATCAACATCCACCACTCCTTCCTGCCGAGCTTCAAGGGCGCCAAGCCCTACCACCAGGCGCATGCGCGCGGTGTGAAGCTCATCGGGGCCACCGCCCACTACGTGACCGCCGACCTCGACGAGGGGCCGATCATCGAGCAGGAGGTCGAGCGGGTCGGGCACGAGGTCACGCCGGACCAGCTCGTGGCGATCGGCCGGGACGTCGAGTGCCAGGCGCTGGCGCGGGCCGTGAAGTGGCACAGCGAGCACCGGGTGCTGCTGAACGGCAGCCGGACGGTCGTCTTCGCCTAGGGCTTGTCCCTAGCGCCTGGTCCTAGGGCCTGTCCGGCGACGGACCGCCCGGCCGCGGGTCACAGCCGGGACAGCGACGCGGTCGCGAAGAGGACGTCGCGGATCGCCTCGCGCTCGCCGTGCTGGCCCGCGGCGGCCTCCTCCGGCGAAACATGCCCCGCGGCCAGCTGGCAGAACTCGGCGCTGTCCAGCGCGATATGCGCGACGGTGTGCTCCTTCGTGCCGAGCGCCGCCGGGGAGTCCAGCGGTATGTACCAGTGACCGCCGCCGCTGCCCTCGACCTCCAGGTGGAGGGTGCGGCCCGGGGCGCCCGCCTCGACGAGCTGCCGCGGCGGCGCGGCGAGGCCGGCCCGGCGGCGGCCGGCCAGGGCGGTGGGCAGCAGCCGGGTGGCGAGGTCTACCAGCTGGTGGACATGCCTGGCGGCCGGGGGCTCGTACGGATAGTCCACCGCGTCCGCGATATCGCCGGCGTGCACCCAGCACCCGAAGGCGCGGTCCAGGAACGAATCGCGCATCGGGAGCCTCAACCTGCCGTACGGGACGGCGAGTTCGCCGACGCCGCCGTCGGCGAACGAGACCGTTCTTATCAGCGCGTAGCTCTGGTCGCGCCAGGGGCCGTGTGTGGCGAGCCGGCCCGGCTCCTCGCCCGCCGCCCGCCAGTAGGCCTCCGTACGGGTGGTCGGGCCCGGGGCGCCCGGCGGGGCGTCGGGGCCGAGCGGGTCGGGCAGGCCGAGGGCCGTCGCCACCAGGCCGTCGACCGTCATCAGATGGCCGATGACACCGGCGACGGTGGTCTCGCGCTCGACCGCCCGCTCCTCCTCGAACCAGCGCAGCCGCACCGGGGCGCGCCACTCCGCCTCGCCCATGTCGCGCAGCAGCGCATCGAGCTTCGCGGTCTCCGCGTCGTACGGCGTCGCCCACTCCGGCACCGGGATACGGGCCGGGCGGCGCCCCAGGCAGCCCTCCAGGACGCGGGAGCGCAGCAGCGGGTCGAGGTCGAGGCTGTCGGCGGGATGCAGCAGGCCGACGGCGCCCCGCAGCCGCAGCGCCTCGTCCGCGCAGGAGGCGCAGTCGGTGAGATGCGTCTCCACCGCGGTGGTCTCCTCGGCGCTGCAGGCGGCCAGGGCCCAGGCGCCGAGCAGCGACTTGAGGACCCGGTGCGGTGGGGCGGCCGGGGAGGGGAGCGGGGCGGACCCGGGCGGTGCGTCCTCGGAGCGGGAGCCTGGGTCGGTGGTGTCGGTCATCGGGTCCGGTTTCGCTTCCGGTTCGGGCGTGGGCGCGGGCCGGGCGTCCGGCAGCGGGCCGCGGTCTTCGGCGGCGGCACGCGGCGCCGGTATCCGTGGCCGTTCGCCGGGCCCGCCGGGGCGGTCGGGGCCCTCCCACTTGTCCGGGCCGTTCACAGTGACCGACCGTGGCCCGGGCCGGGCGGGGCGTTTCCCGGGCCGGTGTGGGGGTGGGTGTGCTGCGGCGGATGCGGTGCGCGCGGTCCGTGGGGCGGGTGGGGCGCCGTGCGGGGCGCGGGGGTGGTGCGCGGCAGATGGGGCGGCCGGGGCGCCGACGGCGGCAGCGCGGGGTGGTTGTGGGCGGTGGACAGCAGCTGGAGCCCCAGGCGGAGCCGGCGCCGGGCCTCGTCCTCCGTGACGCCGAGGTCGGCGGCGGTCTGGCGGTAGTCCCGGCGCTGGAAGTACGCCAGCTCCAGGGCCTGTCGCAGCGGGGCGGGCATGGACGTGACGATGTAGTCGGCGCGGGCAGCCGTGGAGGCCTCGCGGATCTTCTGCTCCATCTCCGCCGGCGCGGGCGCTTCGGGACCGCAGTCCCGGGCCGAGGCGGCCTCGGTCTGGCGCAGCCGCTGGACGGCCTGATGGCGGGTGACCGCGGCGACCCACGAGCGCAGCGAGCTCTGTTTGGGGTCGTAGGAGTGGGGGTTCTCCCAGATGTAGCCGAAGACCTCGCGGGTGATGCGGTCGGCGGCGTCCTCGTCGTCCAGGACGCGGTGCGCGAGGCTGTGCACGAGCGAAGCGAAGCGGTCGTAGAGCTCGCCGAGCGCGGCCGCCTCGCCGCGGGCCAGCCGCTGCTGCATCCGCCTGTCCCAGCGCGGGGGTGTGTCGTTTCCCATCGGACCCCTATCCCTGTCCGTCGTCGCCGTGCTCACACCTCTGCCGGTACCGCTCCCGCCATACCGCTTCTGCCGTTCTCGCTTCCGTCGATCCCCCCGTGGGCGCCGGACCGCGACGCCCACATCGAATGTAATGGGAGCCTCTGACAACGCACGCTCCTTTGCCCCAAACCAAGTTCTTCGGGGGATGCGGATGGTAGGGGAGTTGTCACTATGGGGTGATATTCCCCGATCGAAACGGATCAAAAGGGATCGGGGAGCGAATTGATGTGCAGTGTTCGTGCCCGTATCGGCCGATGTGTTATCCGTGTGTGACCGGATGCCGGGGAAAAGCCGCCTGTCGCTGGGCATAGCCTTGGGCGGGAACGGCCTGTTGCGCCAAGGATTCGGAAGAGTTTCAGGGGAATGAGGCCGGGCAGTCGAGCCGGGGAAGGATGACTTCCGGATTGATCCGGGGCGCATCCGTTCCGAAAGCGAGCGAAAGGCTTCGAGCGCGTGTCGTTGAAGGTGGCAGAGGGCGAACAGGGCCGGTGGGCCGTGCTGCAGGTTTCCGGTGAAATGGACCTGGTCACGTCGCCCGCGGTGCGCCAGCATGTGCACGACGCGGTGGCCGACGGCCGGCGGAGTCTGGTGCTCGATCTCTCCGAGGTCAGGTTCTGCGATTCCAGCGGTGTCGGCGTACTGATCGCCGCACGCAGACTTATGCGCTCCTGTCAGGGGCGGCTGCGGCTGATCCTCCCCGCCCAGGGGGCCGTCGACGGCTCCCACGTCAACCGCGTACTGGCGGCGCTGGGCGTCCGCCGGCTCTTCGAGGTCTACCCGGACCTGCACACGGCCGTGGACGAGGCGGCGGCGCCGCTGTCGGCCTGACAACGGGGCGCCGCCGCTCCGCCAGGCGTCACCCCGCCCCGTTGGGCGTCACCCCGTACGGAAACTCCGCCCGCACCACGAAGCCCCCCTCGGCCGTGTGCCGCGCCTCCATCGTCCCGCCGAGGCTCTGCGCCCGCTCGCGCAGCCCCACCAGGCCGTGCCCGCCACCAGGCAGCGCGGGCGCCGTCGCCGACTCGTCCGGCGGCCCGTTCCGTATCTCGACGCACAGGCTCTCGCTCTCCCCGGAGCCGCCTGCCCCCACCCGGACCCGCACCCGCGCCCCCGGCGCGTGCTTGCGCACATTGGTCAGCGCCTCCTGGACCGTGCGGAAGGCCGCCCGCTCCACCGTCTTCGCGCCGCCCGCCCCGGCCACCACGCCCCCCTCGTACGTCACATCCAGCGCACTCATCTCGATCAGCCGCGGCAGCTCCTCCAGATCCGGCTGCGGCGCGAGCCCGTGGGCCTCCGCCGCATCCCCGCCGTCCGCCCGCAGCACCCCCACCATGTGCCGCAGCTCCTCCAGCGTCCGCACGGACAGCTCCCGGATCGTCCGCGCCCCCGCCCGCGCCGCCTCGTCCTCGGTACTGACCTGCACGGCCCCCGCCTGGAGACTGATGAGGCTCACCTGGTGGGCCACGACATCGTGCATCTCCCGGGCGAGCCGGGCCCGTTCGGTGGTCTTCACCCGGTCCGCGAGCAGCCGGTCCTCGCGCCGCAGGCTGCGGGTCAGATCCTCGACGCGGACGGCCAGCTCCCGGCGCGTACGGACCAGCAGCCCCATGGTGATCGGCGCGGCAGAGGTGACGCACGCGTCGATCAGCACCAGGGTGTTCTCCCGGTAATGGGTCGGCTCGAAATCCGAGATCGGGTACGGCAGGAAATGCGCGGCGATCAGCAGCACCGCACAGATGCCGAGCCGCACCCGGCCGGGCCGGCGCGCGGCCAGCGTGTACAGCCCGATCATCGGCGCGAACCAGATGTACCCGATGTAGAGACCGGGGAGGGTGAACAGGAACACCAGAAGAGGAAAGCGGCGGCGCAGCAGCAGGGCCGCCGAGGCGACCACCGAGACGCCCAGCTCCAGGGCGAGTTCGAAGCCGTTGACCAGCACCGCGTCGGCGATGGCCAGGAGGCACGGCACCACCACCGGGGCGATCCGCCGCACCCGTCCCGCCAGCGCCCCGCGCGCGAGCGCCCGCACCCGCGTCCGGACGCGCCCCGGACCCCCCGGCGCGCTCACCACGCCCCCCGCGGATCGCCCGCCACCAGGCCCGCCCGGTCGGCCACGATGGCCGCCTGTACGCGATTGATCCCGCCCAATTTCGCCAGCAGCGCCCGCACATGATCCTTGACCGTGCTGGGCGCCAGCCCCATCTGCTGCGCAATCTGGGCGTTGCCCAGCCCCGCCCCGAGCAGCGCCAGTACCTGCGACTCACGCGGCGTGAGCCCGCTGACCGCCCGCGCCGCCGCGGCCTGGTCCTCGGCCGTCAGATAGCCGCCGATCACCGCCCGCGTCACCCCCGGGTCCAGCACGCTCCCGCCCGCCGCCAACGTCCGTACGGCCCGCACGAGCTGCTCCGGATCCGAATCCTTGAGCAGGAACCCCGCCGCCCCCTCGCGCAGCGCCGCGGTCAGGTACTCCTGGGCGTCAAAGGTGGTCAGCATCGCCACCGCAGGAGGTTCCGGGGTGGCCCGCAGCCGGCGCAGCACGGTCAGCCCGTCCACTTCCGGCATCCGGATATCGAGCAGGACCACTTGCGCCCCGCTGCGCAGCACGGTTTCCACGGCCTCCACGCCACCGCAGTCCGCGACCATCTCGATATCCGGAGCGGTCCCCAGAATCATCCGCAACCCGGACCTGACGAGCCGCTCGTCATCCACCACAGCGACACGGATCACCGGCCGCCCCTTTCTCCTTCGCACCCATCCGAGCTCACGGAACCACCCGGCGCTGCGCGACTCCGTACCTCTGTCACCGGGGCCCGCCCCAAGACGGCCCCGTACCCCCGCCGACCGGCGGGGGTAATTCCGCGACCTGCGAAGGATGCCGTGGAGTGGTCTCCACCGGCAGAGTTGTTCACATGCTGCACCACTGAAGAGGCCACAAGCCCGGGACGCGTTGCAGTTCACATCGGCGGCCGCCGCGACCCCCACACGCGGCGGCCGCCGCTGGCGTGCGGGGGCGGTTCGGAGGGGGATCTCCCCCGCACCGCCGACCGCGACTCCCAGACCCGTCAGCCGGCCGACCGGAGGCCCGTCAGCAGGCCCCCGAGCGCGCGGCACCACCGCCCGCAGGCGCGGCGCCGGTTACTCGGAAGTGGGGACCCGTGAGCCGACCGGGCCCCGCATGCCGTCATACCCGCCGGGTCCGCGTCCCGTGGCCAGCACCACCACCGACGTCATCGCCGCCAGCGCATACGCCGTCGTCGCCATCGACAGCGCGCCCTCCGGCGTCTCGGAGGACAGGCTGAAGAAGTCCGTCACGGCCAGCCACACCACCGTCCGTACGGTCAGATACAGCTCCACGGCGGCGAAGACGAGCAGCGCGCCCCGGATGTCCCGCCGCCCACGGATCGCGATCACGCCGACGACCAGGAGGGCGAGGGCCGAGCCGACCGTCGTGAACTCGACGGACGCCGACAGGTCGAGGGTGCCGGGGACCGAGCCGTCGACCACGCCCCGCAGGTAGCGGCCGATGTCCGTGCTGCCGGTCGTCAGGTCCCGTACGCACCACCCCACGCGGATCACGGCCGTGATGAGCAACAGGACGCCGCAGACGCGGGAGAGGCGGCGCCAGCGGGCCTCCGGGCCGTCGGGGGCGGGCGCGACGCGGGGGCGGGCGGGCCGTTCCGCGGCCGGGAGCAGCAGGGCCAGGACGACCAGCGCCGTCACCAGGCCCAGACCGCGCGTGGCGAGCGCCCAGCCGCCCAAGGGGTCGTTGCTGTACTGGTCGCGGTAGGCGGCGTGGAACAGGCCGACGCCCTCGCGGAGGGAGACGGCCAGGAGGAGTAAGGCGCAGAACAGCGCGGCGCTGCGGGCCGCCCGGCGCTGCGCCAGCGACAGGCCCGCGACGGCCAGGAAGGCGACCGAGAAGGACCATTCGTACGGGCCCAGCGCCTGCGCGCCGGTGGAGGCGCCGGGGTTGAACAGGCCCTCGACGAAGTCCCAGGCGGTGCCGTTGCCCTGGGCGATGCCGTAGAGGATCCAGGCGAGCAGCGCGCCGCCGTAGAGGGCCAGGCACAGTCCGCTCGCCAGGTAGGCGCCGCTGTGCTCCGGGGCGGCCCGGCCCGGGTCGGCGCCCGGACGGACGTCCACCGTTCCGCCGTCCTGCATCACCATGGCCGCCCCCGTTCCGCCGTACCGGCCGCCGTCCGGCCGCCGTTCCCGTACGGCGGCGTCACTGGCCTCACTGTGTCAAGGACGGTCAGAGGGGCGGGGGAGGTTCCACCCCGTGTCTCGTGAGGACATGGGGGAGGACGGCGGGCGCCCGCGAGGCCCGGTCGGCGTGTCCCGGGCCGCCACGCGGTGGAGTTCGGTGGTATCCGCCGCATGCGCGCGGTACGCGTCGATCCGCTCCTGACGGAGCCGCTCCGCGCGGGCGAGGCGCTTGCCGCTCGCAAGGCGCCCAGGTCACAGGCGCTTTCCGCCGATGCCGCAGCGGCGCCTGGCGGAGAGGGCCGGTACCGCCCCTTCCGGTCCGGTTGCCATGCGGCAAGATGGCCCTATGGGGATCTTCGGGGGCGAGGGCCAACTCGTAGGCGGCCGTTATCGCTTGGGTATCCGGCTGGGCCGTGGCGGAATGGGAACGGTCTGGCGGGCCACCGACGAACTGCTGGGGCGCCAGGTCGCGGTGAAAGAGCTGCACCTGGACGCGGACACCGCCGACCCCGAGGCGCGGGTACAGCGCGAGCGGGCGATGCGCGAGGCGCGGACCGTCGCCCAGGTCAAGCATCCGAATGTGATCGTCGTCCATGACGTGGTCGAGCAGGACGGCCGGCCGTGGATCGTGATGGAGCTGGTGGACGGCCCGTCGCTGGCCGACCGGCTCTACACCGGCGGGCCGCTCGCCCCGCGCGAGGCGGCCCGGATCGCGGTCGCGCTGCTCGGCGCGCTGCGGGCCGCGCACGCCCGCGGGGTGCTGCACCGCGACATCAAGCCCGCGAACGTACTGATGGAATCGGCCACCAACAGGGTGGTGCTCACCGACTTCGGGATCGCTCAGGTCCCGGGGGTGACGACGCTGACGGAGACCGGCGGATTCGTCGGCTCGCCCGAATACACCGCGCCGGAGCGGATGGCCGGGCACGGCACCGGGCCCGAGGCGGACCTGTGGTCGCTCGGGGTGCTGATGTGCGCCACGCTCAGCGGGGAATCGCCGTTCCGCCGGGACTCGATCGGCGGCGTCCTGCACGCCGTCGTGTACGACGAGATCGAGATCCCGGAGGCGGCCCGCCCGCTGCTCGCCGTCATCGAGGGGCTGCTGCAGCGGGCCCCGGAGCACCGGATGGCTGCCGAGGAGACGGAGCGGCTGCTACGGGGGTATCTGCGGACGGGGCGGGCGCCGGAACGCGGAGCGGGCGGACCGCGGGGGCGCGGCAGGTCCGCGGGCCCGGGAGAGGCGGCCGCCGCGAGCGCCCCGGCCGATCCCCGGCGCCCCGCCCCCGACACCCATGACCCCTTCTACGGCGGCCCCAGCGGCGACCTCCCCAGCGAGCACCCGCCCAACGAGGACCTCCTGGACGACGTCGGCCGGTCGTTGCCCGGCAGCACTCCCGTGGCCCCCACCGGCTACTCCGCCCACTCCGGCCCCCGTACGCCCGCCGGCCACGCCCCCGGCCGCGCCCGCACGGGCGGCCGTGCCCCCGGCGCCCCCCTCCTCGACGCGCTCGACGACCGGGCGCTGGCCGCCGCCGCCCGCCCGCACACCGGCCGCCCCCGGACCATCCTTCTCGTCGCGCTGGCCGTGGCCGTACTCGGCGGCGCGGGCGCGGGCATCACGGCCCTGGTCATGAACCAGAACGCCGACACGGGCAACCAGGGGAAGGGGGGCGCGCCCGGTGCGTCCCAGCAGGCCTCCCAGCACGCCTCGCAGCCGGGGCCGGGGTCGAAGGGCACCCCCAAGCCCGGCGGGGCAGGCCCGACCGTCACGATCACCTCGAAGCCCTCCGGGGGCAACGCCCCCAAGGTTCCCGCCGGTTACCGCCTCGTGCGCGACCCGGCCGGCTTCGCGCTCGCGGTGCCCGACGGCTTCACCCGCTCCTACGAGAAGCACCGGGTCTACTACGTCTCCCAGGGCCGGCGCTTCCGGATCGGCGTTCAGCTGCAGAAGCCGGTGGCGGAGGGACCGATCGGCGCGATGCAGAAGGCCGACGCGAACGGGCCCGGCGTCTACAAGGGCTACCGCCAGAGCCAGGTCGTCGAGACCACGCACAAAGGCCTGCAGGCCGGGCTCTGGGACTTCGCGTGGGACGGCAGCAGCGAGGACGCCGGGGCGCGCTACGTCTATGACCTGAGCTGGGAGGAGCGCGGAAAGATGGTCGACGTGTGGATCTCGGCGCCGATCGGCTCGCGCACCGAGGCCAAGCGGCATTTCGACACCGCGGTGGACGCCTTCCAGGTCACCGGCTGACCGCCCCGCCGCACCCCCTGGCCCCACGCTCGACCGGACCCCCGCGGCCGAGGCCCGTCGTCGCTGCCCAGAGCCTTTGCGGCCAGTAATCACTGGCGCGATTGTGGTCGCCACGTGAAAACTCGTTACTCCCGGGTACACAAAGCGGCCGGGGAGGAATACGCTCGCCCGCATGACGGACTCGCAGGACACCAAGGACACCGCCCAGGCCGCCGCGGCGACGCCCGCAGGCAACCCCGTGGCGCCCTCCGCCGCCGGCACCCGCACCGCCGCCGACGTGGTCACCCCGGAGGTGGCCGCCCGCCTGACCCGCGGCGTCGTCGGCAGCGGGAAGACCGCGAACCACACGCCGTTCACCGGCGAGAAGCTCGCGGACCTGCCCGAGTCCACCCCCGAGGACGTCGCCACCGCCTTCGAGCGCGCCCGCGCCGCCCAGGCGATCTGGGCCAAGGTCCCCGTCCGGCAGCGCGCCGCCGTCCTGCTCCGCTTCCACGACCTCGTCCTGCGCCGCCAGGCCGAGGTCCTCGACCTCATCCAGCTGGAGACCGGCAAGGCCCGCCTCCACGCCCACGAAGAGGTCCAGGCGGTCGCCGTCGCCGCCCGCCACTACGGCCGCAAGGCGCCCTCGTACCTGCGGCCCAGGGGCCACACCGGCGTCGTACCGACCCTCACCAAGGTCACCGAACTCCGCCAGCCCCGCGGCGTGGTGGGCCAGATCGCCCCCTGGAACTACCCCTTCGAGCTCTCCGTCGGCGACGCGCTGCCGGCCTTCGTCGCGGGCAACGCGGTCGTCATGAAGCCCGACACCGAGACCGCGCTGACCGCCCTGTGGGCCCGCGAACAGCTCATCGAGGCCGGGCTCCCGCCGGAGGTGTGGCAGGTCGTCATCGGTGACGGCCCGGTCGTCGGCCCCGAGGTCGTCAAGCACGCCGACTATGTCTCCTTCACCGGCTCCACCCGTACGGGCCGCGAGGTCGCCCAGGGCGCCGCGGCCCGCCTGGTGGGCTGCTCGCTCGAACTGGGCGGCAAGAACGCCATGCTGGTGCTGCACGACGCCGACGTGGAGAAGGCCGCCTCCGGCGCGGTCCGCGGCTGCTTCTCCTCCGCCGGCCAGCTGTGCATCTCCATCGAGCGGCTCTACGTCCACGAGTCCATCGCCGACGACTTCGTCCAGCGCTTCGCCGCCCGCACGAAGGCCATGCGTCTGGGCAACGCCCTCGCCTACGGGGCCGACATGGGCTCCCTGGTGGGCGAGCGGCAGCTGGAGACCGTCACCCGGCATGTGGAGGAGGCCGTCGCCAAGGGCGCCAAGCTCGTCGCCGGCGGCAAGCCGCGCCCCGACATCGGCCCCCTCTTCTACGAGCCCACCATCCTCGACGGCGTCGAGGCCCCGATGGCCGTCTGCTCCGAGGAGACCTTCGGCCCGGTCGTCTCGATCTACCGCTTCAGCGACGAGGACGAGGCGGTCGCGCTCGCCAACGCCACGCCGTACGGCCTCAATTCCAGCGTCTGGACCAAGGACGGGCGCCGCGGCCGCGCGGTCGCCGCGCGGATGCGCACCGGCACGGTCAACGTCAACGAGTCGTACGCGGCGGGCTACGGCAGCGTGCAGTCCCCGATGGGCGGCATGGGCGACTCCGGGCTCGGCCGCCGGCACGGCTCCGAGGGCATCCTCAAGTACACCGAGGCGCAGACCGTCGCCCACCAGCGGATCATGCCGCTCGCGCCGTCCTTCGGGATGAACGACGAGAAGTACGCACAGTTCATGACCCGCAGCCTGCGCGCGATGAAGGCGTTCCGGTTGCGCTGATCCACCACAGGGCCGCTCAGCCACAGGCGCCGCTCCGGAAACACCACAAAACCCAGGGAGAGCCAGTGCCCCAGGAGAACTCTGCCCAGAATCAGGCCCCGGAGACGGACGAGAGGGAGACGGACGAGAGGGCGACGGACGAGGGGTACGACTACGACGTCCTCGTCGTCGGCTCCGGCTTCGGCGGATCCGTCTCCGCGCTCCGCCTGACCGAGAAGGGCTACCGCGTCGGCGTCCTCGAGGCGGGCCGGCGCTTCACCCGCGAGACGCTCCCGAAGAACTCCTGGGATCTCAAGAACTACCTGTGGGCCCCGGCGCTCGGCTGCTACGGCATCCAGCGCATCCATCTCCTGGGCAATGTGATGGTGCTGGCGGGCGCCGGCGTCGGCGGCGGTTCGCTGAACTACGCCAACACCCTCTACGTACCGCCGAAGCCGTTCTTCGACGACCCTCAGTGGAAGGACATCACCGACTGGCAGGCCGAGCTCAAGCCGTACTACGACCAGGCCCAGCGGATGCTGGGGGTGCGGCTCAACCCGACGATGACGCCGTCCGACGTCCATCTGAAGGCGACCGCGGAGGCCATGGGCGTCGGCGACTCCTTCCATATGGCGCCGGTCGGGGTGTTCTTCGGGGACGGCAAGGACGCGTGTGGCGGGGAAGGGGCCGATGCCGGGGAGGGGGCCGGCTCGGCGAAGACCGCACCGGGAGCCGAGGTCGCGGACCCGTACTTCGGCGGCGCGGGCCCCTCCCGCAAGGCCTGCACCGAATGCGGCGAGTGCATGACCGGCTGCCGCCACGGCGCCAAGAACACCCTCAACGAGAACTACCTCCATCTCGCGGAGCGGGCCGGCGCGGTCATCCACCCCATGACCTCCGTCGTCACCGTCACCGAGGACTCGCGGGGCGGCTTCGCCGTCGGCACGCTCCCGACCGACAACAAGAAGAAGGGTGAGGGCCGGACGTTCACGGCCCGCCGGGTGATCATCGCGGCCGGTACGTACGGTACGCAGACCCTGCTGCACCGCATGAAGGACGGCGGACTGCTCCCCTACCTCTCCGACCGGCTCGGCTCGCTGACCCGTACCAACTCCGAGGCGCTGGTGGGCGCGCAGAGCGACGACCGCCGCTACCGGAAGCGGCACGGCGCGGACAAGGTCGACTTCACCAAGGGCGTGGCGATCACGTCCTCGATCCACCCCAACGAGAACACCCACATCGAGCCGGTCCGGTACGGCAAGGGCTCCAACTCGATGGGCGGCCTGACGATCCTCCAGGTGCCCTACCGCCCCACCGGACGCGTCGCGGGCTGGCTGGGCAACGTCGTCCGCCACCCCTGGCTCGCCCTGCGCTCCCTCTCCAACCGCCGCTGGTCCGAGCGGACGATCATCGGCCTGGTGATGCAGTCGCTGGACAACTCCCTGACGACGTACCGCAAACCGAACGGCATCGGAAAGGGCCTGCTGACCGCCCGCCAGGGCCACGGCGCCCCGAACCCCAACCAGATACCCGAGGCCACCGAGGCGGCCACCCTGCTCGCCCAGGAGATCAACGGCTTCGCGGGCAGCAACGTCGGTGAGTTGATGGGCACGCCGCTGACCGCGCACTTCCTGGGTGGTTGCCCGATCGGGGAGGACGCGGAGCGCGGCGTCATCGACCCGTACCACCGGCTCCACGGTCACCCGGGCATCTCGGTGGTCGACGGGGCCGCGGTCTCCGCCAACCTCGGCGTCAATCCGTCCCTGACGATCACCGCGCAGGCCGAGCGCGCGATGTCGCTGTGGCCGAACAAGGGCGAGCCGGACCCGCGCCCCGCGCCCGGCCGGCGGTACGAGCGGCTGGCGCCGGTGAAGCCGGTCGGCCCGGCCGTCCCCGAGACGGCGTTCGGCGCGCTGAACCTGCCGTTCGTGCCCGTCCCGACGGTCCCGCCGAAGAAGTAGCCCGGTACGCGACGAAGGGCCGCACCCTCGTGGGCGCGGCCCTTCATCACGGGCGACGGTGCTTACGCGGCCGCGGCGCCGTTCACGCCGGCCGTCTTACGGCGACGGACGACGAAGATCGCCCCCGCGCCGAGGGCCATGGCGACCCCGCCCACGAGGGCGATGGTCGGCAGCGCGGAGGAGGAACCGGTCTCGGCGAGCTTGCCGGTGACCGGGATCTGCTTCAGGTCGCCCGTCGGAGCGGGCTTGTTGCCCTTGCTCTTGCCCGGCTTGCTCTTGGCCGGCGGCACGGAGCCCGGGTGGCTGCCCGCGACCAGGATGTCGAAGTCGTACTCCGCGACATCCGAGAAGCCGCAGACGTCGTCCTCGTTGTGGTACGCGCCGATGGTGAACGCGAAGCCGTAGCTGCCGGGGGTCTTGGCGTCGACCTTCAGGCGCAGCTTGGCGTCGGCGTACTCATCTGGCTTGAGAGCGTCGACGGAGGCGAAGTAGCCGTCCTCGTCGGTGATGGACTCCCAGGTGCGGGTGTCCTCGTCGTACCACTGCACCGTCAGCAGCTTGGAGATGTCGTCGAAGTTGCCGGAGCTGATACCGGCCAGTGCGACATAGGCGTCGACCGACTTCATCGCCTTGTCGGACGTGTTGGTGGCGCGGAAGGTGAAGTTCTTCCAGCCGGATCCGGCCACGACCTTGCTGGGCAGGCCGCGCAGCTCGGTGCTGATCGCCATCTCGTCGGACTGCTCGGCGCAGGTCGGCTCGTCGGTGGGCTCCTCGGTCGGCTTCGCGGTGGGCGTGGCCGAAGTGGAGGGCTCGGGGGTGCTGGTGGGCTTGGTGTCGTCGCCCGGGGTGGCCGGGGCGGTGGGCTCGGCCTCGTCACCGTTCCCGGTCTGGCCACCGTTCCCGGTCTCCTCGCCGGGCTTGGTGTCGTCACCGGGCTGGGTGGTGCCGTCCGCCGGGGTCTCGTCGCCGGCGCCGGGGGTCTCGGCCGGCGTGGTGGTGTCGTCGCTCTGCTCCGGGCCGGGGGTGGCCGGCGCCGGGTCGGCGCTGGCGCTGGTCTCGGTGTCGGCGCCGGTCGCGAACGCGGCGGGGGCCGCCATCAGGGCGGCGGGGGCCATAACGGCCGTAGCGGCAGCGGCCGTCAGGGCACGGCGAAGCTTCATCGAGAAGACCTCTCGGGTCCAAAGTGCCGAAGGACGGCACAAGTGGGTGCGGGCCGTCGCGGTGGGGCGCGGTATGGCCGTGCGATTGCAGGTACATGACCGGCGATGGCCAAAAAAGGTTGTTCGTTGGACAAGAAATGGCCTAGTGATGCCCGTCACACAATTCACAGCCGTCGCACAGGCACCTCACGGCCCACACCCAGGCACCTCACAGCGGACGGACGGGAGCTGCCCGCCGAGGAACCGCCCGCCGCGCGGAGCGGGCACAGCGAAGGGCCCCGGGACACCGTCCGCGAGGGGGGTGCGGACGGCCACGGGGCCCTTGGCTTTCGGTGCCGGCGTCAGGGCAGCGCCGGCACCGACGGGCGGCGCTGGGGGGGGGGGGGGGGTAGCGCCGCTGGCTATGGGGTGGTGCGGGGTGTTTCGGGGTGGTGCGGGCCGCGCGGTGGTCGGACCAATGGCGATGCCGAGGGCCTTACTGCGCGCGGAAGGTGGTACGTCGAGCATCGTCCTGGATGCGGCTCACCCGGCGCAACCGTTTCGACCGGATGCGGTCGGTCCCGGGCGTCCCCAGGACCGACCACCCCATCGGATGTGACCGGGCTGCTGTCCCCTGCTGACCGGCCACGGCACCCGAGCGAGGTCCCACGACGCGGACCGCTGCAAGCGGCCGGCGTCTCATCGCTCCGGCATTCCGCCCGTGGGGCGGCGTCTACGCGTAGTCCTGCAGGCCGCGCCTGGCTGGCGTGGCATCGGGAACAACGAAGCCTCTCGGCGGCCGGTCACGCGCCGTACGGGTGAGTCGGCAACCGAACTCAAATGCGGCCGCTGCGCCGGGCGCGCGCCCATGTGCCGCGCGCCCTCGCCACCGACAGAAACCGGCCACGCATCGGCCCCGCCCGTCTCCCTGACCGGCCCGTCCCCCTCTGGCCGGTTTCGCATCCGGCCCGTGTCAGATCTGCCCCCGGGACAGCTCCAGCAAGGTCATCGCCAGCGCGGTGCCCGGCTTGCCGAGCTGGTTGCGGTAGTGCGCCAGGATCTCCATCTCGCGGGCGAGGCTCACCCGGCGCCCGCCGGAGGCGATGCGCTCGCGCTGGATGACGGCCGAGACGGCCATCCGTTCCTGTACGAGGCCGATGATCCGGCCGTCGAGATCGTCGATCCGGCTGCGCGCGTCGGTGATCAGCCCGTCGGCCTGGGGCGTACGCGCGCCGGTGTCGGGGGCGGAGGGGGCGGCGGTCGCGGTCTCGGTGCTCATATCCGTATCTCCTGGGGTGTCTGTCCCCGGAGCCGACGTGATCCCGAACGCAGACGCCCCGGACCTTGTCGGCCCGGGGCGCCTGGGAAGTTGCCTGTCAGTTGATCAAGCAGCACGACCATGGCAGCCGGACGGGCCGGTGCCATAGGTAAAGACGAAGGTCAGCTGCTTGGACATGGCGCCAAGTATGAGGCCGTTAGAATCGAAAGTCCAACCCCTCGTTCCACCCGCCGGAAGGCCGCCGAAGTGTCATCAGGACCCCCTGCCGCCGCCCCGGACGTCGTCCTCGTAGTCGACTTCGGCGCTCAGTACGCCCAGCTCATCGCCCGCCGCGTCCGCGAGGCACGGGTTTACAGCGAGATCGTGCCGTCCACCATGCCGGTGGCCGAGATGCTCGCCAAGAACCCGAAGGCGATCATTCTCTCCGGCGGTCCCTCGTCGGTCTACGCGGAAGGCGCCCCCAGCCTCGACCGCTCCCTGTTCGAAGCCGGCGTCCCGGTCTTCGGCATGTGCTACGGCTTCCAGCTGATGGCCACCACCCTCGGCGGCACCGTCGACAACACCGGCGCCCGCGAGTACGGCCGTACGGCGCTGACCGTCTCCCGGCCCGGCTCGACCCTCTTCGAGGGCACCCCGGCCGAGCAGTCCGTGTGGATGTCGCACGGCGACGCCTGCTCCGGAGCCCCCGAAGGCTTCACGGTCACCGCCTCGACCGACGTCGTACCGGTCGCCGCCTTCGAGAACGACGCGAAGAAGCTCTACGGCGTCCAGTACCACCCCGAGGTGCTGCACTCCACGCACGGCCAGCAGGTCCTGGAGCACTTCCTCTACCGCGGCGCGGGCATCGTGCCGAACTGGACCACCCACAACGTGGTCGAGGAGCAGGTCGCCGCGATCCGCGAGCAGGTCGGCAGCAAGCGGGCGATCTGCGGGCTGTCCGGCGGCGTGGACTCCGCGGTGGCCGCCGCGCTCGTGCAGAAGGCCATCGGCGACCAGCTGACCTGCGTCTACGTCGACCACGGCCTGATGCGCAAGGGCGAGTCCGAGCAGGTCGAGAAGGACTTCGTGGCCGCCACCGGCGTCCAGCTGAAGGTCGTCGACGCCCAGGAGCGCTTCCTGAACGCGCTGGCCGGGGTCTCCGACCCCGAGACCAAGCGGAAGATCATCGGCCGCGAGTTCATCCGCGTCTTCGAGCAGGCCCAGGCGGAGATCGTCGCCGAGGCCCCGAACGACCACCCGGTCGCGTTCCTGGTCCAGGGCACGCTCTACCCGGACATCGTCGAATCCGGCGGCGGCACGGGCACGGCCAACATCAAGTCGCACCACAACGTGGGCGGCCTGCCCGACGACATCGAGTTCGAGCTCGTCGAGCCGCTGCGGCAGCTGTTCAAGGACGAGGTCCGGATGGTCGGCGCCGAGCTCGGCCTGCCCGACGAGATCGTCCAGCGCCAGCCGTTCCCCGGCCCCGGCCTGGGCATCCGCATCGTCGGCGAGGTCACGAAGGACCGCCTGGACCTGCTGCGCGAGGCCGACGCCATCGCCCGCGAGGAGCTCACCGCGGCCGGCCTCGACCGCGAGATCTGGCAGTGCCCGGTGGTCCTGCTCGCCGACGTCCGCTCGGTCGGCGTCCAGGGCGACGGCCGCACCTACGGCCACCCCATCGTGCTCCGCCCGGTCTCCTCGGAGGACGCGATGACGGCGGACTGGACGCGGATGCCGTACGACGTCCTGGCGCGCATCTCGACCCGGATCACGAACGAGGTCGCGGACGTCAACCGCGTGGTGCTGGATGTGACCAGCAAGCCGCCGGGCACGATCGAGTGGGAGTGATCCCGGCTCCCGCCTGAGGTAAACGACAACGCCGCCGCCCAGCTGTCTGGGTGGCGGCGTTGTCGTTTGCGCGACGAGGGCCCGAGCCGGATAACGCAGTGGGGCGTGCCCCGGCCGACGGTTGACGCTCCCAGTTGCGCCATCCATCATGGATTCCGTATAGCGATAGGTTGATTCTGTTATGCGGAAGTTAGTGAGTGTGACGCAATGAGCACCATCGGCTTCATCGGCCTCGGCATCATGGGCAGCCCCATGGCGGTCAACCTCGCCAAGGCCGGGCACACCGTGCTCGGCTGGAACCGCAGCCCCGGGCGGGCGAAGGCGCTGATCGCGGCCGGTGGCAAGGAGGCGGCGTCCATCGCGGAGGCGGTGCGCGACGCGGATGTCGTCATCACCATGGTTCCGGCGTCCCCGCAGGTCGAGGCCGTCGCGTACGGGCCGGACGGCATTCTGGAGCACGCCCGGCCGGGCACCCTGCTGATCGACAACTCCTCCATCACCCCAGTGACCTCCATCGATCTGGCCAAGGCCGCCGCCGACAAGGGTGTCCGGGTGCTGGACGCCCCGGTATCGGGCGGCGAGGCGGGGGCCGTCGAGGGCGTGCTGTCGATCATGGTCGGCGGCGACCGGGCCGACTTCGACGCCGCCCTGCCGGTCCTCGAGGCCGTCGGCAAGACCGTGGTGCACTGCGGGCCGCACGGAGCCGGGCAGACCGTCAAGGCCGCCAACCAGCTGATCGTCGCCGTCAATCTCCAGGCCCTCGCCGAGGCCGTCGTCTTCCTGGAGAAGTCCGGCGTCGACCTCGCCGCCGCGCTGGAGGTGCTGGGCGGCGGACTGGCCGGCTCCACCGTCCTGGCCCGCAAGAAGGACAACCTCCTCGCCCGCGAGTTCACCCCGGGCTTCAAGCTGGAGCTGCACCACAAGGACATGGGCAACGCCCTGGAGGCCGCCCGCACCGTCGGCGCCCCGCTTCCGGTCGGTGTCGTCGCGGCGCAGCTCATCGCCTCCGCCGTGGCCCGCGGCGACGGCGCCCTCGACCACTCGGCGCTGCTGCGGGGCGTGGAGCTGCTCAGCGGCTACGGGCGGGAATGAGCCACTGGACCGTCACCGCGGCCCCACGGCGGCGGCCAGCCGGTCCAGCGTCCTGGCCATCGCCGGGCCCATCCGCCCGGGGAGGCCGGGGAGTTCGACGACCAGGCGGGGGAGCCGGGCACGGGACCAGTCGTAGGTGTGGGTGACATGGGTGACGGCGTCGCCGGGCGTCAGCTCGTACCGCCAGCGCTGTCCGCCGACGAGCCGCCGGCCGCGGACCTCGCCCCATGTCTCCCAGGCGATCAGCCGGTCCGTCTCGTACTCCACCACCACATTCACCGAGCGGTACGCGATCCCGTTCTGCCGCATCCCCATGCTGAACCGGTCGCCGGCGCCCAGCGGTGACGGGCCGTCGGGCCGGCCGCGCAGCATGCCGGAGCCGTCCAGTTCCGCGTGCCGGGCCGGGTCCCGGAGGATGGCGAAGAGCCGTTGCGGGGTGGCGGGGATGTCTTTGCTGACGGATATGGATCTCATGGTCACTGTGCCCTTCGGTGGCGGACGTTCCTCTTCCGGACGGCCGGTCATCCTGCGCGTTCGAGCGCTGATGCCCGTCACAGCCCTGGCCCTCTGTCGTACCGGAGGGTAGCTTCCGCCCTGGGGGAGTGCTGTGAGCCGTACGTGCCAGAGGAGAGCCGTGATGCCCGAACCGACGCCCATACCCACCGAACTGCTGCAGTTCGCGATGCCGCCGACGCACGAGAGCGTCGACGACGAGCGGCGGTACCGCAAGGAGCGCCTGGTCGCGGCGCTGCGCCTGTTCGGGCGCTTCGGCTTCGAGGAGGGCGTGGCGGGCCATATCACCGTCCGCGACCCCGAGTTCACCGACTGCTTCTGGGTCAATCCCTTCGGGATGTCCTTCAAGCACATCACCGTGAGCGATCTGATTCTGGTCAACCACGAGGGCAAGGTCGTCGAGGGCCGCTATCACGTCAACCAGGCGGCGTTCGCGATCCATTCCCAGGTCCACCAGGCCCGCCCGGACGTGATCGCCGCGGCCCACAGCCACTCCACGTACGGCCGGGCGCTGTCCTCGCTGGGCGAGCTGCTGGAGCCGATCACCCAGGACGTCTGCGCCTTCTACGAGGACCATGCGCTCTTCGACGACTACACGGGCGTCGTGGTGGACGAGGAGGAGGGCCGCCGGATCGCGGCCGCGCTCGGGCCGCACAAGGCCGTCATCCTGCGCAACCACGGGCTGCTGACGGTCGGCGACTCGGTGGACGCGGCGGCCTGGTGGTTCATCACCATGGAGCGGTCCTGCCAGGTCCAGCTGACCGCCAAGGCGGCCGGCAAGCCGGTGCCGATCGACCACCACAACGCGGTGCACACGCGCGAGCAGCTCGGCAACGATCTGGTGGCGTGGATCAACTACCAGCCGCTCTATCAGCAGATCGCGCGGAGCGAGCCGGACCTTTTCAACTAGCCGGATCGAGTGTGCCGGTCGGAATGAGCGGGACCGGATGAGCCGGACCGGCTCGACCGGTTTTTGTGGGTGCCCTACGGGGCGGGGGAGCGGCCCGTAGGGCACCGGATCGGGAGTGGGGGGACCGGATCAGCGTGGGCGGCCCCGGCTCACAGGTGGGGGAACAGGTCGGTGAAGGCCTGGGACCCGGCGGAGATGCCCCGGCTGAACGGGGCGTCGAAGTCCCAGACGAGGAACAGCAGGAAGGCGATCAGCGCGCTGAAGAGCCCGGCCATCAGCAGCTCACGCGTCGAACGCCGGATCTGCAGGGTGAAGATGAGGCCGATGGTGATGGCCGCGCCGGCGATCAGCCCGAACCACACCACTCCCGGAAGCGTCGAACCAGCGGCGTCCGCACGGCTGTTGCGGGCGTCGTCGGCCGCCCCGACCTGATCGACGAGCGGCTGGTAGGACTGCCCCTCGTAGTCGTCGCGGGGATGGTAGTCGATGACGTCGGCGCGGACCTTCGCCAGCAGATCCGTACCGCGTCGGGTCAGTTGCTGCTGCTCGGCCATGATCGGCCATTCCTTGTGGACGACATAGCTCACATACGCGTCGACGTCCGAGCGGATGCGGTCCCGTTCCGGCGCCGGGTACGCCGCCGCCCGCACGCTGACCTCATGGAGGGCCTGCGCCTCGGTCCGGACGATGTCCTCGGCGGCGCTGCGGGCCTCCCAGACACCGGCGATGGCCAGGCCCAGGACGATCGCATAGACCACCCCCACCATCATCGTCATGTACTCGATGACATCGGGTGTCTCGGACGGGTCGTCGTCGTCGCCGATCCGGCGTTGCCTGAGGACCGTGATGGCCAGGACGACGCCGCAGGCAGCGGCCATGGCGATGGTCAACACCAGCCATTGCGACATGGAAACCTCCTACGAGGAACGGCGCCCGGCGGAACCGGACGAGGAGCCGGAACGGGGACGAAGGGCGGCGCCCGCCAGCACGGCCGGGGCGGTGACCAGCAGGGTCCTGGTCACCAGGGAGCGCCCGGACCGGGGCTTGTGGGTCACCGGGGGGCGGCTGTGCGCGAGGACGACCCGGGGCGGAGGCGCCGGGACCTTCCGGGGGGTCGGCTTCGGCGACGGAGGGTCGCTGTGCCGGGGCGGCGGGGGTGGAGGCGGGGGTGGAGGCGGTGGCGGTGGAGTCGGAGGGGGCGGTGGTGGCGTCGGCTTCGGCGGCGTGATGCGCGGCCGGGGGGCCGGTGCCGGGGGGTGCGGCCGGGGCGTCGGGGTGGCCGACGTACAAGGGAAGTGCCAGCCGTGCGGCATCGGGAATTCGGTCGGGACGTCGATGGGCGGGCGCGTTCCGGCGTAGGCGCAGTTGTCGCCCTCGTGGTGGCCGTGGTGGCCGTGGTGGCCGGGGTGTCCGCGGTGTCCGGGATGGCCAGGGTGGCCGGGGTGGCCGGGGTGTCCGGTGACGGTGCTGTGGTGAGGCGTGAGGCGGTCGTGAGCCATTGCTGAGGGGGTCGGGAGCGCCAGTACGGCGAGTCCTGCGGGCACGGTGAAGGCGGCGGCCGCCAGGCATGCCGCAATCCGGTGTGATCTCTCTATTTCCCACACGCCGGAGAGCCTGCACAGGCGGGGCGCGAATCAGCCGTCATTCCGCGCGGTTTCCCCCGAAGGTGGTAAGTGCCGGATTTGCGGGCGTACTTGGCGATCGAGTGTGCCATCTGGGCGCCAGGCATCCGGCGTCAACCTTGCGGCGGGCCGCGCCCCCCGGCGCCAACTGGCCGTTTGGCAGGTTGCCCCGCCATCTGAGGCACAATTCCCGTCCAGGAAAGACAAGTTGAGGATGGCCATGGCGCGCGAGGCGTGGCCGGGGCCATGACGGTGACGAGGGTGCGGGGCGGTAGCGGACGTGTCTGTTGAGGCGGCGGGCAGGGTGGCCGGAACGGGCGAGCCGGAGGGCGACGGCGGCTGTCTGTGCGGACGGTGTCCGCACGGCGCCCGCGCGGGGCATCGGCAGGCGGTTGCCGCGTTCGTCGCGCTGCGCGAGGACTTCGCCGCCGGCCGGGGCGTACCGGCCGGGCTCGCACACTCCGCCGGCGCCGCCCGGCAGTGGGTCTCCGATGAGCTCACGCTCTCCGCCCGGCTGCTGGCCGAGCGCGCCACCGCCGAAGGCGTCGCCTGGCTCGCGGCCGTACAGCGGCGGACGCTGCTGGTGGTGTGGGCGGCGGTGGCGGCGCTGCTGCTCGGGCAGGCGCTGACCGCCGTCGGGACGGGCTGGACGCCGGGCCGCACGGCGGGGCTGGTCGCGGCCCTCGCGCTGGCGCTCGCCCTGACGGTGGCGGCCTGGCGGCATCGCGCGCAGGGCGGCGCGCTGGCCCCGCTGATCGGTGCGGACCGGCGGCTGTCCACCTCGCGGGCGGTCGCGGCGGGCTGGCTGACCGTCGTCCTGTATGGCGTGCTGATGACGGCCGTCCAGCTGGCGGCGACGGGGCCCCGGGGGCGGCGTCACCTCCTGGACGGGCTCGAGCTGCCCCGCTCCGGCGGCCTGCTGGCGGCGCTGTTCCTCGGCTGCGCGGTGGCGGTGCTGGCGCACGCCCTGGTGGCCGTACGGGTCCGGGCGGGGCGGCTGCAGAAGGTCCCCGCGGAACGGCCGCGGGCCGCCGATCTGCTGGCCGACGACGCGGGGCGCGGCAGCTTCCCCGATGCGCAGTATGTGCTGGTGAACGGGGTCGCGATCGGGTGCGCGCTGGTGTGTCTGGCCCGGCGGCCCGGTCAACTGCCGGATCTGCCGTGGGGCTTGGTGGGGCTGATCCTGCTCTCCGCGGTCACCTATCTGGCAGGGAACGCGGTGAGCGGCGGTCGTCCGGTCATCCTGTCGGTCGTCCGGTCCCGGGAACTGGGCGATCTCGCCGCGCCGATCCGTACCGGCGATGACATCGAGATCCGCGGCACCGGCTTCGTCCCGCCGGGCGCCGGGACACCGGACCGGCTGGCCCGCACCGTCGTACGGATCGGCGCGGTGTATGTCCCGGTGCCCCTGGTGCCGGTGGCAGGTGGGTTCGCCAATCCGACGGATGGCGTGCTGACCGTGCCGGTACCGGTCGATGTGGAGCCGGGACGGGTGGAGGTCCGGGTGGTCACGGCCGCGGGCGTGGAGACGGCCGGGTATCCGATCGACGTCCAGGAGTAGGCGGGCGGCGGGCGAGCGTGGCACGTCGGCTGCCGGGCGGACGTGGGCCGTCGCGCGGGCGTCGGACGGTGGTCGGGCGGTGGTCGGACGGACGTCGGCTGGTTGAACGCGATACCAAGGTGCGTACGTACCTCCCCAGGAGGCGCCGGCGCAGGCACAATCGTCAGCGCTCGGTGGCAACGGAGAGGCGGACGTCATGGTGCACGCGAATCGTACGGTCGGTGCCGATCTGGCAGGTACGGGCCTCGGTGGTTCCGCCACCGGGGTGCGAGGGCGGCTCGGGAGCCATGCGCTGCTCCCGTTGCGGCTCTTCCTCGGCATCACCTTCGTCTATGCGGGGCTCGACAAGCTGCTGGACTCCGGGTTTCTGGCGGCCCGGGGGACCGGTTCGCTAGGCGCCCTGCTGGGCCAGGTCCATGACACGGCGGCGCTGCCGGTGCTGGTGGACCTGGCGCAGAAAAGCCCGGTCGGCTTCGGCTATGCCATCGCCGTCGGCGAGCTGGCGGTGGGGCTCGGGACGCTTTTCGGGCTGCTGGGGCGGCTGGCGGCGTTCGGCGGCGCGCTGATATCGCTGTCGCTGTGGCTCACGGTGAGCTGGTCGACCACGCCGTACTACTACGGCAATGACCTCGCCTATCTGATGGCCTGGATCCCGCTGGTGATGGCGGGCACGCCGAAGTTCTCCCTGGATGCGGTGCTGCGGAACCGGCGTAACCGGCACGGGGCCCAGTTGTTCGGGTGAGCCGGGCCGGCGACCGGACGGGCGTTGACGGCAGTCGCCGGGCCGGTGGCTCGGCGACTGCCGCCGTGTCAGGAGCCGTTCGCCCTATGGCGGCGGGTGGTCGCCCAGACGGCGGCGGTGACGCCGGAGAGCAACAGGCCCGCGGGGACGGCGAGGAAGAGCCAGGGGCCGGGGGCGTGCCAGACGCCGAGGGCGTCGAGGCCATAGCCGGCGCCCACGGCGAGGGCGGTGACGCCCGAGACCAGACGGGCGGGTTCGAAGGGGTGGCGCATCATGAGGCGGCTCCCTGGGGGGCGGTCGGGGGCGCGGGCGGAGTGCCGGCCGGGGCGGTGGCCGGGGCGGTGCGGATGTCGACCTGGCCGGCGCCGACCTTGAGCTCCAGGTCCAGGGTGCCGCGTGGCTTCTCGCCCTTCTTCAGGCCGGTGGCGGGCAGGGTGACCGTCCGGTCCTGATTGCCGGCGGCGATGTCCATGTCGTGGGTGCCGTCGCCGGGCAGCTGGAGATCGCCGAGGCCGAGCGAGACATGGACGGTGGTGGTGACGCCCCGCGGTAGCGTCACCTGGAGGCGGCCGGCGCCGACCTCCGCGCTGGTGCGGACCGTACGCCCGTCCTTGAGCGGCAGCCCGCCGAGGTCCAGCCGGCCGTCGCCGGAGCCGAGCGCGTAATGCCGCTGGACGGCGGAGAGGCTGGTGGGGGACCAGGTGCGCTGCTGCCACTCGGCGGTGATGTTGTCGGGCAGGACGGTGGCACCCGCCAGCAGCGCGGCCGTCACGACGACCATGAAGACCGTGCCCCCACCCGTCCGGCCCAGCCAGGCACTGGCCACCAGCCCCAGCCCGAAGACCACCAGCGCACAGGACAGGCCCGCTTGGAGCGCGGGTGCGAGGGCGTCGTGCCGCGAGACGGCGACGGCGGCGCCCGCGCCGGCGAACAGCGCCAGCAGGAACGTCCGGCCGCCTATGGAGCGCCCCGCACGGGCGCCGGGACGTGGGGCGCGGTCGGGAGCGGGTATGGGCGGCCGGGGGCGGTCCCTGACGGACCAGTCACCGCGGCGTCCGGATTCCCCGTAACGGCCGTGCTCGAATTCGTACGTGACGTCGAGCGGTGTCTTGTCGGGGCCCCAGAGATAGCCCAGGCCCGCGGTCGCTTCCCTGGAGCGCGGGTCCCGCCACCACGACGGGCTGTTCGGCGCGGGCGGCGCCTGGGTCTCGGGCGGGGCGTCGGCGACGGCCTGGGCGGTCGCGGCGTCCATCGACTCCAGGCCCTCGGCCTCCGCCTGGTGGCGCCGGCGCGACCAGTAGGCGGAACCGGCCACGGCCAGCGTCAGCATGATGACGAAGGACAGCACACTGCCCTTGCCGAGGGTCGTCAGGAACAACCCGCAGCCCACCAGCGCGAACAGCAGGGCCGTCAGCGCGGAGCCCTCGACGCGCCCCGACAGTAGCCTGCGGCCTTCGTTCTCCTCCTCGCCATCGAGCGGAATGATCAGCCAGGCGAAGCCGTAGGCGATCAGTCCGATGCCGCCGGAGACGGTGAGGACGGCCAGCACGACCCGGAAGATCACCGGATCGAGATCCCACTGCCGGCCCAGCCCGCCGCACACCCCGGCAACCACCTTGTGCCGCCGGCTGCGGCGCAGCGGCGGATGCGGCGGGGTGGGACCGGCGGGATCGGTGGGCGCCGACTCCTCGACGGGGGCTGCTTCGTTCATGGCCCCATGGTGACAAGGGCGGCGGGCCCACGGCATCCGTGGAAACCCTGGCAGATCCCTGAGATCGGCCCTGAGAAGTCCTGGGGAAACCCTGAGAAGTCCCCGGGAGGCCCGGAGAGGGTGCCTGCGGAGACCCTGATGGGTGGCCGAGTGAGGGCCTGAGAGGTGCCTGAAAGGTCCTTGAGAGGCGCTCTGAGGCCCGTACGGAGCCACCCGGCCGGGCTATGGCGTCCCGCCCCCGCGGCCGCCGTCCCCGCGGTCGGTTTCCCCGCCCCGCCTGCCGGTTTCGGCATCCCCGCTCGCTCTTGCGGTCCCGCGTGCGCGTGCGCAATATCCGGATTCGCCCCCCGAGACCGTCAGGTGACCCGAAAATGAGGGGTCGACGGGCGGTGGCCGGGGGCCGATAAGTCGACGCCGGAGACTATCGTTGCGCCCTGTATACGTACGGGCTTCCGAAGGGGCATGCGGTGGCGGAGGCGGCGTCAGTGGACGAGGGGCGACTGGTCGCCGGGCGGTATCGCCTGGTTGAACGGATAGGCCAAGGCGGTATGGGCACCGTCTGGCGGTCCCGGGACGAGCTCCTGGGCCGCCAGGTCGCCGTCAAGCGTCTTCATGTATCGCCCCAATTGGAGCCGGACGAACTCGCCACCCGCTACGAGCGCACCACCCGGGAGGCGCAGGCCGCGGCCCGTATCAACCATCCCAATGTGGTGGGGGTGCACGATGTCGTGGACGACGCCGGGATGCCGTGCATCGTCATGGAGTACGTCCCCTCCACAACGCTCGGTGACGCCATCAAGGAGGCGGCGGGGTCGGGCCGTTCGATCCCCCCGAGGGAGACGGCGCGCATCGGGCGCGGCATGATCGCGGCGCTGCGGGCCGCGCACTCCGCCGGGGTGCTGCACCGTGACGTCAAGCCGGGCAATGTGCTGCTCGGCGAGAGCGGCCGGGTCGTGCTCACCGACTTCGGGATCGCGGTCGCCTCCGGGACCTCCACGCTCACCAAGACCGGCGAGCTGGTGGGCTCCATCGACTACTTGGCGCCCGAGCGGGTCAAGGGCGGCAGGCCGGGGCCCGCGTCGGATCTGTGGGCGCTGGGAGCGACGCTCTATCAGGCCGTCGAGGGGCGGCCCCCTTTCCGTAAGAACACCGCGGTGGAGACGGCGTATTCCATCGCCATAGATCCGCTGGAGCCGCCGCGCAACGCCGGGTCACTGACCTCGCTGATCGAGGCGCTGCTCGCCAAGGAGCCGGAGGACCGGCCGACGGCCGACGTCGTCGAGCAGGCGCTGCGCGCGGCGGAGGCGGAGGCGGACACGACGGTGCTGGGCCGCGGCGCGCTGTACCCGGCGGCCGGGACGGCCGGCGGGGACGCGGCATTCGGGGAAGTGACCCGGGGCGACACGACGGCGGCGTCGACCCGTCGCGCACCGCGGGCCGCCTCGGCCGCCGCGGTTGCTACGACCGCCTCGGCTGCTGAGCCGGAGGCCGTACCCGATTCCCGCACGGAGGCCGCCGTTCTCCGGCCCCCCACGAAGGGCCGCCGCCGTGCGGTCCTCTGGGGCGTCGTGGGGGCCCTCGCCGTCCTGGGCGCCGCGGGCGGCATCCTCTATGCGACGGGATATCTGCAACAGCCGGCCGACGACGCGGCAGGAGGTCCGGTGCAGCCGCAGACCCACGCCGAAAAGCCGAAGCCCGGCCCTTCTCCGACGAAACTGCCGCCGACACCGGAGGGATATCACCGCGTCACGGAGAAGAAGTTCGGCGTCTCCTTCCCCGTGCCCGACGGGTGGAAGCGTGACGCCAAGCCGGACCGGAACGAGGTCAACTACATCGACCCCACCAGCCTGGTCTGCCTGAAGGTCAGCGTGCTGAGCTTTGCGAGCTCGGACAACGTCAAGCATTTCCACGACGTTGAGCGCCAGCTGCAGGCGAAGCAGGCCGGGTACGACCGTATGCGACTGCAGGACACGACATTCCGGGGCGATCCCGCTGCCATCTGGGAGTTCCGTTTCCAGGGTAGGGCCCGCAAATTCCGGGCGGTGGACCTGGGATTCGGGCGCGAAGGGGAGAATGAATACGCCATCTACCTTGCCGCGCCAGATGCCGAGTGGGTGAAGTATGCGCCCGTATTCACCGCCGCGCGCGACGGATTCAGCTACAAGTAGCGCATCACGCATTTTCGGTTGCGCGAAACCCGGAGGGGTGGCCGGCGTCGGGCGCTGCCGCCGCGGTACCGGTGCCGGCGGACCCGTCGGCCACACCCGGCGCGGCTGCCGACCGGGCCGGAACGATCGATGGCCGGTTGTTCGACCGCTCCCTGTGGCCTTCCTGTGGGGAGCGGTCTCGGAACAGGCCGGTGGCCCGAGGGGGAACTCCGGGTCCACTCAGGGTCGACCCTGATGCCCCGGCCGCCCCCGCCGTGTGACGATCGGACACATGACCACCGCACCACCGCGTGCAGGGACGCACCACGCCCCGGCGCCGGATCCCGACGAACCGCCCGTGCGCAAGCTCTACCGCAGCGCCGACGGGCGGCTGCTCGGTGGCGTCGCGCGTGGGCTCGCGGGGCATCTCGGCCTGCCGGTCTCCTGGGTGCGGATCGTGTTCGTGGCGCTCTTCATGGCCGACGGAATGGGCGCCCTGCTCTACGCCGCGTTCTGGTTCTTTGTGCCGCTGGGCGTCGGCGGCGTGGAGGCCCGGCGCCCCGCCGCCGGCGACGACAAGCGAAGGCTGCGGGGCCGCAGGCCCGACAAGGGCCAGGTCTTGGCGCTGGTCGCGCTGCTGGCCGGCGCCTCGATCGTCGCCTCCAGATTCCAGCTGGGCCGGGCCAACGGCTATCTCTGGCCGGTGCTGCTGATCGGCGTCGGTGTGGCGCTGGTGTGGCGTCAGGCGGACAACTCCCGTCGCGCGCAATGGCTGGAGCTCGGGCGCCGCAAGGGCCTGCTGCCGGTGCTGCGCGGCGCGGCCGGCGTCGCGCTGGTCGGCGTCGGCGTGACCGGCATCGTCGTGCTCCAGGGTTCGGTGCGCCACCTGGGCTCGGTGCTCCAGGCCGCGCTCGCCGTCGTCGTCGGCATCGCCCTGCTGGCCGGCCCCTATCTCGTACGGCTCATGCAGGACCTCTCCGAGGAGCGGCTGATGCGGATCCGCGCCCAGGAGCGCGCCGAGGTCGCCGCCCATGTCCATGACTCCGTCCTGCACACCCTCACCCTGATCCAGCGCAGCGCCGACGACCCCCGCGAGGTGGCCCGGCTGGCCCGCGCCCAGGAGCGCGAGCTGCGTGCCTGGCTGTACAAACCCGAGGGCCGCGGCAAGGAGGAGGACGAGGAACCGGCGACCCTGGCGGATGCGGTGCGCAAGGCCGCCGCCGAGGTGGAGGACCACCACGGCGTCCCGATAGAGGTCGTGGTCGTCGGCGACTGCCCGCTCGACGAGGCGCTGGACGCCCAGATGCAGGCCGCGCGCGAGGCGATGGTCAATGCCGCCAAGTACGGTGGCGAGGGCGGCGCGGTGCAGGTGTTCGCCGAGGTGGAGGGCCGTACGGTCTTCGTCTCGGTGCGCGACCGCGGCCCCGGATTCGACCTGGACGCGGTCCCCGCCGACCGGATGGGCGTACGGGAATCCATCATCGGCCGGATGGAACGCAACGGCGGCACGGCCCGGCTGCGCTCCGCCCCCGAGGGCGGCACGGTCGTGGAGCTGGAGATGGAGCGCAAGGAGTGAACGGGGCGGCGGGCCGGCGGCGGGCGGCAGCGCGGCCGGTGGCGATACGGCCGGGGCGCGGGATCATGACGGGGCGGGTCATGGCGGGTCATCACGAAACAGGCAACGAGGGACGGACGGACGACATGAGCAGCGACGGCGCCCGGCAGGGCCAGACACCGCGGGGCGAGACGGACCGGGGCGAAGCGGAGCAGACCGACGTGGGTCGGAGCGACGCGGAGCGGAGCGAGACCGCCGGCGGGGCAGCCGGGGAGCGGACCGTACGGGTCGTGCTGGTCGACGACCACCGGATGTTCCGTACGGGCGTCCAGGCGGAGATCGGCGTGACCGAGCGCACCCGCGTCGAGGTGGTCGGCGAGGCCGCCGACGTCGACCAGGCGATCACGGTCATCACGGCCACCCGCCCCGAGGTCGTCCTCCTGGACGTCCACCTCCCCGGTGGCGGCGGCGTCGAGGTGCTGCGCCGCAGCGCCACGATGATGGCCGACGCCGACCGCCCGGTCCGCTTCCTCGCGCTCTCCGTCTCCGACGCCGCCGAGGACGTCATCGGCGTCATCCGCGGCGGTGCCCGCGGCTATGTCACCAAGACGATCACGGGCACGGACCTGGTCAACGCGATCTTCCGGGTTGCCGATGGCGACGCGGTCTTCTCCCCGCGGCTGGCCGGCTTCGTCCTGGACGCCTTCGCCTCCTCGGACGCCCCGCCGATCGACGAGGACATGGACCGCCTCACCCAGCGCGAGCGCGAGGTGCTGCGGCTGATCGCGCGCGGATATGCGTACAAGGAGGTCGGCAAGCAGCTGTTCATCTCGGTGAAGACGGTGGAATCGCATGTCTCGGCGGTGCTGAGGAAGCTCCAGCTGTCCAACCGGCATGAGCTGACGCGCTGGGCGGCGGCCCGGCGGCTGGTCTGAGCGCGGACGCGGAGGCACAGCGAACGGCGGACGCGGACGCGGAGGCACAGCAAAGGGCGCACGCAGAGGCATGGCGAAAGCCGTACCGAGGCCGTACCGAGAGGCGCGGCGAGGTGTCGTAAAGAAGGGCCAAAGACGGGCAACCAGGACCACGCGGATCACCATCTAAGGGCGCGGAGAGGCTCACTGCCGAAGGCGGGGCCAGAACCACACCCCACGTCCTTCGCGTACATGTCCTGGAAGCGAGACCCCGATGAGCCTGACGGGCACGCCCTTCTTCCTCACCTCCCTCGCGCTTCTGACAGCCGCCGTCATCCTGCCGCTCGTCCTGTGGGGACGGATAGCCGGGCCGCCCCTGATACGTACCCTCGCCCGGCTGCTGATGCTGCTGTTCGCCCAGGTCACCGCCATCACCGTGGTGTTCGTCCTGGTCAACAACGCCAACAACCTCTACGACACCTGGGGCGACCTGCTCGGCACCGACAGCCACATCCAGGCGGCGCAGGACCTGGGCCCGGACGGGCTGGGCGGCCGGAAGCTCAAGAACGAGCCCAAGCAGCTCCAGCGCTTCCGCCCCGCGGACGACGCCAGGATGGGCCCAGGTGTCCAGATGACCGACCTCAAGGGCCGGATCTCGGGCGTCAGCGGCGAGGTCTACGTATGGCTGCCGCCGCAGTACAACGACCCCGCCTACCGGAACAAGAAGTTCCCCGTGGTCGAGCTGCTGCCCGGCTACCCCGGCTCGGCCAAGGCCTGGTACGGAGCGCTGCACGTCGGCGAGCAGCTCCGCCCGCTGATGCAGCGCGGCGAGATCAAGCCGTTCATCCTGGTGTCTCCGCGGACGAACATCCTCACCGGCGCCGACACCGGTTGCGTCAACATTCCCGGCAAGGTCAACGCCGACAGCTGGCTGACCGTCGACGTGCGCCAGATGGTCATCGACAACTTCCGGGCCGGCGGCAGGCCGGACTCCTGGGCGCTGGCGGGCTATTCGGCGGGCGCGCACTGCGCCGCCAAGCTCGCGCTGTCTCACCCGGACCGCTACCGCGCCGCCGTCGCCATGTCCGGCTACAACGACCCGGCACTGGAGCCCGACTCCCTCGCCGGCAAGGACCCCAAGCTGCGCATCGAGTCCAACCCGCTGCACATCCTGAAGGCCGCCAACGCCGCCGGCCGGCCGCCGCGTACGGCCCTGTTCGTCTCGGGCGCGGCGGGCGACGGCTACCAGGCGGGCATCGGCCTCCAGCAGATCGCGAAGCGTCCGACGACGGTTACCGTGCAGCAGATCGCGGCCAACGCGGGCGGTCACACGACGGCGGTGTGGCGCACCCAGGTGCCGGAGATCTTCCGGTGGCTCGGCCTGCAGGTCAGATCCTGAGAGCGCCGCACCAACCGGCCGCGAACTGGCCGAAGACAGAGCCCCCGGGGCGGCACCCCTGCGGAGGCGGAGGGCCCATCGGGTGCTGAGGGGCTGAGAGGCTGTCAGCCACCGTGGGCGCGGCCCGTGTCGACGTAGCTGCCGGCGTGCGGCCGTACTTCTCCGGTGCCGCGTACACACGGGACTCGGTAACGCCGGTCTGACGGCGACGTCGACTTCTGAGGCCGGCCCGCTGCCGGGGATCAGGCCGGCCGGGTCGCCGCCGCGAAGGGCATCTCGTCGATGGGGGCGATGCGGACCGGGGCCCCCGGATGCGGGGCGTGGATCATCTTGCCGTCGCCGATGTAGAGGCCCACATGGCTGATCCCGGAATAGAAGAACACCAGGTCACCCGGGGCGAGCTGGGACCGGTCGATGCGCGGCCCGGAGCCGATCTGGGTGTAGGTCGTGCGGGGCAGCGAGACGCCGCCGGACTTCCAGGCGGCCTGGGTCAGGCCGGAGCAGTCGAACGCCGAGGGGCCGGTCGCGCCCCAGACGTACGGCTTGCCGAGCGCGGCGTAGGCGAACGAAACGGCGTGCGCGGCACGGGAGTTGGGCGCCTGCGCTCCGGCGTCGTCCGGGGCCCCGGACGGGTCGGCCTCGGGCGTCATCCGCCGCCGCTGCTGCTCCGTCAGCCGGTTGAGCAGCGCCTCGGCGGAGTCCAGTTTCCGTACGATCGTGACGCGTTGGCGCCGCAGCGTGCCCTCGGTGCGCTCCAGCCGCTCCGCGGTGGCCTCGGCGCGGTCGCGGATCTGACGGACGCTGCCGAGCCGGCGCGCATATCCGGCCACCGCGTTCGCCTGATGGCTGCCCGCGCGCTCCAGGATCGTGGCGCCGTCCAGATAGCGCTGCGGATCGGCGGACATCATCAGCCGTACGGTCGGGTCCACGCCGCCGGAGCGGTACTGGTTTCCGGCCATCGTGCCCAGCTGGGCCTTGGCGGCGTTGAGTTTCTGGGTCCGGCGGGCGGCCTCGTCCTGGAGCCGGCTCAGCTCCGCGCGTGCGGCATCGGCCTGTTCCTTGGCGCCGTTGTAGTGCTGCGTCGCCACCTCTGCCTCCTGGTACAGCGCGTCGACCCGGCCCTTGACCTGGGCGGGGGTGGGGCGGGGAGCGGCCTGGCCGGTGCCGTCGAAGGCGGCGACGCCCGCGGCACCGGCAAGGGCCAGGGCGGCGGCCGTACGGGCGGTGCGGGCCGTACGGGCGGTGCGGGCGGTGCGGGCGGTGCGGGCGCCGCCCAGCGGTGCCGGCGGGTGCTGCTTGGTCTTGCGGTGCGACGCCACGGTGGCCGTCACTTCCTTCCGTACGGGCCGCGCATTCGTCGGCCGCCTGGAGTGAGGACGGTAAACCTGCACGTCACGGCATAGCGCCCAGTTGGCCGGAATTGACGGCTTTCGACCGCGAGTGGCGGGCGGATGAGCGAGTGTCCGCCGCGTACGGGGCCGTGCGCGGCCTGCCATGATCGAAGCGGCGATTACCGGCGCCCTGCCGGAAGGCGCGTGATATGCGGCGGATACGATCCCGCACTATGGACGTAGTAATCAATATCTTCGTCGGCCTGCACATCATCGGCATCGCCTCCCTGCTGGGCGGCTTCCTCACCCAGATGAAGGCGATGAGCGCGGGGGCCGCCCGCTTCGTGCCGGCCATGCTGCACGGCGCGCTGACGATGCTGGTCACCGGCATCGTGCTGGTCGGGCTGAACCAGGCCCAGGACCAGCCGGTCAACAACATCAAGATCGCCATCAAGATGGCCGTCCTGGTGGTGATCCTGGCGCTGGTCTACGTCAAGCGGGACGAGGAGAAGATCGCCAAGCCGCTCTTCGGTGCCGTCGGCGGGCTCACGATGGCCAACATCTTCATCGCGGTGCTCTGGACCTGAGACCGGCCCTGCGGAGTTCGGCTCCGGCCGCCCGGAACCCGGCTTCGACGCCCGCACCTCGGCTCCGGCGTCCACCCCGGCCCCCGGACCGGGCACCCGCTACATACGGCTCACCGCGCGGTCGTCCCTTCGAGAGGACGACCGCGCGGTGGCGTGTGGGGGGTGGGTCCGGGGCAGTTGTGCGGTAGGGGCCTGCGGCCCCCTTAGGGGAGCCCCGTAGGGGGCGAAGTCGTTCGAACCAGCCGCTCAGCCGCCGCTCAGGCCGGCCGCACGCTCCCGTAGATCGGGTCGTAGTAGATCGACTCCACCCGGACGTTGGCGCCCGGGTGCGGTGCGTGGATCATCTTGCCGTCGCCTATGTAAATGCCTACGTGGCTGATGTCGTCGAAGAAGAACACCAGGTCACCGGGCTTGAGGTCGCTGGTCGCGACCCGCTGGCCGACCTTGACCTGGTCCCACGTCGTACGCGGCAGATCGACCCCGGCCGCCTTCCACGCCGCCGCGGTCAGGCCCGAGCAGTCGTAGGAGCTCGGGCCGGTCGCGCCCCAGACGTACGGCTTGCCTATCTGGGCGCGGGCAAAGGCGAGCACCTTCTCCACCTGGGTGGAGCTGGTCGACCCGCCGCTGGTGGAGCCGCCACCGGTCGAGCCGCCGCCCGTCGTGCTGCCGCCGCTCTGGCGCTGCTGGCGCTCCTTCTCCGCCTGCTGGCGCGCCTTCTCGGCCTGCTGCCGCGCCAGCTCATCGGCCCGGCGCTTGGCGGCCGCCTCCTTCTGGCGCTCCAGCTCCGCCAGCCGCGCCTTCTCCTGCGCGGTCAGCCGGGACAGCAGCTGCCGCGCCTCGGCCAGCTTCTCCTGGACGGACCGCTTGGACTCCTGCAGCGAGGTCTGCGTCCTCTGGAGCTGCTCCAGGCTGGAGGTCGCCTTGGCCCGCTGCCGGGCGGCGGCCGCCTGCTGCTCCTGGTAGTCGGTGACCGCCTGCTTCTGCCGGCCGGTGAGCCGCTCCATCAGGTGCGTACGGTCGAAGAATTCCTGCGGGTCCTTGGCGAGCATCAGCTGCGTCGTGGGGTTCATCCCGCCGGTGCGGTACTGCGCGGAGGCGAAGGTGCCCAGCTCGCGCCGGGACTCGTTCATCTTCTGTGCGCGCTTGGCGGCGGCGTCGAGCAGGCCGTTGACGGTGGCGCGCTGGTGCTCGGCGCCCTCCTTGGCGGCGTTGTACTTCTGGGTGGCCACCTCGGCCTGACGGTAGAGCCCGTCGACCTTCTGCTTGACCTCTTCGATGGTGGGCTTGGGAGCCCTGGGGGCGGCGTCGGCGGACTGCGAGAGCAGGGTGACCGAGGCGAGGGCGGCAGTGGTGAGCCCGGCGGCCGTACGACGGCTCCCGGGCGAGGTGAGTATGCGGGTGCGCGGCTTGCGGTGCGACGCCAAGGCCGGCGACTCCTTCCGTGGACCGCCTACCGGGTTAGCTGTCGGGTTCGGGCGGTGTCGATGACGGAAGGCTTGCCCTACGGTCGATGCGTCCGCTGCTGGCGGCCGCACCGGCCGATTCACCCCGGTGGTGCTGGTGGGTCCCCGGCTCCGGGTGCCTGGTGGCAGGGCCGGACTCGGCGGAGGCGGCCCGTGCAGACGCTGTCGTCCGCGGGGAAACGGGCTGCCCGAGCAGGCACGGTAGCCAACTCGTGTGACTCCTGTGAAGGCTGATGTTCGATATGCCCGAAACCTTTTTGTGACCTTAACGCGATCTCGGGGATGCGGGCCGCGGGCCGGGGGCCGGATCTGGAGAGGTGGCGGCGGGCTGTCAGTGCGGCGGCCTAGACTCGGTGGGCGATGAGCAGCCTCTTTGACGACAGCTTCCTGGCGGACCTCGGCCCCAAGCACGAGGACGAGCCCCCGCCGCCCCCCGAGGACGAGCACGGCCCGGCCCCGGAGGAGATTCCCGCTGACCTCTTCGACGGAAAGTTCCACGGGAATTTCGACGCACCGGTGCCCCAGGAGGCGTACTACCGCGACGGCGCCGCCCGCCCCGTCGTCGACCCCGCCGCGCTGCTCGAGGGGCTCAACGACGAGCAGAAGGCCGCCGTGGCGCATCACGGCAGCCCGCTGCTGATCGTCGCCGGCGCCGGCTCCGGCAAGACCCGGGTGCTCACCCACCGCATCGCGCATCTGCTCGCCGAGCGCCATGTCCACCCCGGCCAGATCCTCGCGATCACGTTCACGAACAAGGCCGCGGGCGAGATGAAGGAGCGCGTCGAGGACCTCGTCGGGCCCCGCGCCAACGCCATGTGGGTCTCCACCTTCCACAGCGCCTGCGTCCGCATCCTGCGCCGCGAGTCCAAGAAGCTCGGCTTCACCTCGTCCTTCTCGATCTACGACGCCGCCGACTCCAAGCGCCTGATGGCCCTGGTCTGCCGCGACCTCGACCTGGACCCCAAGCGCTTCCCGCCCAAGTCCTTCAGCGCGAAGATCTCCAACCTCAAGAACGAGCTCATCGACGAGGAGACCTTCGCCGGGACGGCCGCCGACGGCTTCGAGAAGACCCTGGCCGAGGCCTATGCGATGTACCAGTCGCGGCTGCGCGAGGCCAACGCCCTGGACTTCGACGACATCATCATGACGACGGTCAATCTGCTCCAGGCCTTCCCGGATGTCGCCGAGCACTACCGCCGCCGCTTCCGCCATGTCCTCGTCGACGAGTACCAGGACACCAACCACGCCCAGTACACCCTCGTCCGCGAGCTGGTCGGCCCGGGCACGGACGAGATGCCCGCCGCCGAGCTGTGCGTCGTCGGTGACGCCGACCAGTCGATCTACGCGTTCCGCGGCGCCACGATCCGCAACATCCTCCAGTTCGAGGAGGACTACCCGGACGCCACCACGATCCTGCTGGAGCAGAACTACCGCTCGTCGCAGACGATCCTGTCCGCCGCCAACGCCGTCATCGAGCGCAACGAGAACCGCCGCCCCAAGAACCTCTGGACCGACGCCGGCGCCGGCCCCAAGATCACCGGCTATGTCGCGGACACCGAGCACGACGAGGCGCAGTTCGTCGCCGACGAGATCGACCGGCTCACGGACGCCGGAGACGCCAAGTCCGGCGATGTCGCCGTCTTCTACCGCACCAACGCCCAGTCCCGCGTCTTCGAAGAGATCTTCATCCGGGTCGGGCTGCCCTACAAGGTCGTCGGCGGCGTGCGCTTCTACGAGCGCAAGGAGGTCCGCGACGTCCTCGCCTATCTGCGGGTGCTCGCCAACCCCGAGGACACCGTCCCGCTGCGCCGGATCCTGAACGTCCCCAAGCGCGGCATCGGCGAGCGCGCCGAGGCCATGATCGACGCCCTCTCCTCCCGCGAGAAGATCACGTTCCCGCAGGCGCTGCGCCGCGTCGACGAGGCGTACGGCATGGCCGCCCGCTCCGCCAACGCCGTCAAGCGCTTCAACGTCCTCATGGAGGAGCTGCGCACGATCGTGGAGTCCGGCGCCGGGCCCGCCACGGTCCTGGAAGCCGTCCTGGAGCGCACGGGCTATCTCGCCGAGCTCCAGTCCTCCACCGACCCCCAGGACGAGACCCGGATCGAAAACCTCCAGGAACTCGCCTCCGTGGCCCTGGAGTTCGAGCAGGAGCGCGGCGAGGAGAACCCGGGCACGCTCTCCGACTTCCTGGAGCAGGTCGCGCTGGTCGCCGACTCCGACCAGATCCCCGACGAGGACGAGGACGGCAGCGGCGTCATCACGCTGATGACCCTGCACACCGCCAAGGGCCTGGAATTCCCGGTCGTCTTCCTCACCGGCCTCGAAGACGGCGTCTTCCCGCATATGCGCTCCCTGGGCCAGACCAAGGAGCTGGAAGAGGAGCGCCGGCTCGCCTATGTGGGCATCACGCGCGCCCGCGAGCGGCTCTACGTCACCCGCTCCACGATGCGCAGCGCCTGGGGCCAGCCCTCGTACAACCCGCCCTCGCGTTTCCTGGAGGAGATCCCGGACGACTATGTCGAGTGGCGGCGCACGGGTCCCGCCACGCCGTCCGCCTCGATGGGCGGGCTGTCGTCGCGCGGTGGCGGTGGCGGGGGAGGCTTCGGCGGGGGCATCGGGTCCTCGCTGTCCTCGTCGCGCGCCAAGGGGCCGAGCGGCTTCGCCACGCGCCGGGCCACGGACCGGCAGGTGGCCTCGCTGGCCGTCGGCGACCGCGTCACGCACGACAGCTTCGGCCTGGGCACGGTCGTCGGCGTCAAGGGCAGCGGAGACAACGCCGAGGCGACCATCGACTTCGGCGGCGAGAAGCCGAAGCGGCTGCTGCTGCGGTACGCGCCGGTGGAGAAGCTGTAGCGGTACGCGGCGGGGCCTCGGCGTAGCGGTACGCGGCGGGGCCCCTGCGGTACGTCAGCCGAAGTGGGCGCCGGTTAATCCGGGTTGAGGCCGTGGCTGTGCAGCCACGGAATCGGGTCTATCGCCGAGTCGCCACCGGGCCGTACCTCGAAGTGCAGATGCGGGCCGGTGGAGTTGCCGGAGTTGCCCGAATACGCGATCTGTTCCCCGGCCTTGACCGAACCGGAACGGATCTTGGTGCTGCTGAGGTGGCAGTACCAGGTCTCCGTGCCGTCGGGCGCCGTCACGATCGCCATGTTGCCGTAGGCGGAGTTCCACTGGGTGCGTACGGTGCCGTCGGTGGCGGCCATGACGGGGGTGCCGTAGCTGACCGGGAAGTCGATCCCGGTGTGTACGGACATCCAGTTCACGCCGGCCTGGCCGAAGAGCGCGCTCAGTCCGTGCTGGGTGACCGGCAGCACGAACTTGGGCCGCAGCGCCTCCTTGCGGGCCGCCTCCTCCTCCGCGCGCTGCTTGGCGAGGGCCTGGCGTTCCTTGAGGTCGATCCGCTCCTGGGTGCGGTTGGCGCGGTCGCCGAAGTCCCGGGCGTCCGCGCTGAGTCCGGCGAGCTGGGTGTCGAGCTTCGCGTTGGCCGCGGACGCCTTGACCGACCCGGGGTCTCCCGCGGCCTGGGCGGGCTTGTCGTCCTTCTTGTCGTCCCCGACGAAGCCGGTGACGGACGCGGCCGCGGCCGCGCACACGCCCATGGCGGCGACGGAGGGCACGGCGACGGTCAGCAGCGCCGAGCGCTTGGCGGTACGGCGGCGGCCCCGGCCGCGCACGGCCTTCCCCGGCGCCGGCCCGGCGACCCGCCGCGCGGCGGGGGCCGCGGGGGTGACCGGCATGGCCTGGGTCATCGCCTCGGCCACGGACGCGGCGTCGGGGGCGTCGGGAACGGGCTGGTGAGCGTCGTCGGGCGCCTCTGCGGGAGCCGGGATCTCGGCCTCGAACTGCACCGATTCGTAGGGCGTGGGGCCGGCCTGCGTGGGGATGTCGGCGATCAGGTCCCGGTCCGTCGTGGACCAGATCGCGGTGGCCTCGAAGCTGCCGGTGGCGTGATCAGTGGTGGCGTGATCGGCGGTGTCATGGCCGGGAGCGTCATGGCCGGCGGCGTCGTAACCGGTGGTGTCGTAGCCGCCGGTGGCGTAGCTGCCGGTGCCGTAGCCGTCGGCGCTGTACGTACCGGTGCCGTACGCGGGCTGCTCGTACTGCGGGTGCTGCGCGTACTGCTCGTATTCCGGATAACGCTGATCGTGCTGATCGTGCTGCGGGTACGGCTCGTGCCCGGCGTTCTCGTATGCGGTGTGGGCGTACGGGTCGTAGCCGTCGGGGACGCCGGTCTCGTAGCCGCCGGTGCCATGGCCATCAGGGGTGTAGGCGCCGGTCGTTGCGTAGCTGCCGGTGGCGTAGCCGAGGGCGTCGTACGTGCCCGTGTCGTAGCCGGTGGTGTCGTACTGACCCGTCTCATAGGTGCCGGTGTCGTAGGCCGAGGGGCTGTACGCGCCGCCGTTGTACGTGCCGGTGTCATAGGAGACGGTGCCGTACGCACCCGTGTCGTACGCGGCGGTCCCGTAAGTGCCGGTGTCGTACGTACCCGTCTCGTACGTGCCGGTCGCAGCCGCTTCGTACGTGCCCGTGTCATGGCCGACGGCGTCGTACCGGCCCGTGTCGTACGAGCCGGGGAGCGAGCCGAAGAGAGGGTCGCCGTCGTCGTACTCGGGGTATCCGGACGCGGAGTGCTGCTGCCCGTAGGAGTCATAGGCCGGGTAGCCCGATGGGTGACGGTCGTTCACCAACTTCTCTTTCGCCTCGGCAGCAGGAGAATTAGCGGCGACTGTACCCGGCGGTACGCAACGGCGACAATCTTCAACAGGTTTCCGACTCGACGAGAAGGGGCATTTGGCCGCCTTTCGGGAGCGCGTATGCGAGTTCTTGGCGCGTCGTTCGATGCTTGTTCGAAGAAACGCCAAGATCCAGTCGCGCGCGGGGGGTGCCGCGGCGTTGCGTGCGATGCATTCAGGCCACCGAAATGGCGTTTTCTCTGCCCTCCGTGCCCCGCTTCGAGGTCAGCGCCTGGCGTATTCCGGCCGCTACGGTGCCGCTGACCGGTAGCGCGAGATGTCCGATACCGGAGACATGGACGTTCTGCGCGAGCAAATCCGGGTGATCGATTCGGGCCGTCCGGGCCGGCACCATCACCTGGTCCGCATCGCTCCAGAAAGCGATGAACCGCGTCCGGCAATTCGGTGCCGGCAGCGACAACTCCGCTATCACCTCCGAATTGGGCCGCATCTGGCGGACGATCGGGTGCGCCGACATCAGGGGCGCGATGCGGGTGCCGGAGTGCGGGGTGCCGAGCGTGATCAGGGTGCGGACGCGGGCGTCGCCGCCGAGGCGCTGGACGTAATAACGGGCGATGAGCCCGCCGAGGCTATGGCCCACGATGTCCACCCGGCGGTGACCGGTCCGGGCGCACACGGCCTCCACATGGCGGCCGAGCAGCTCGGCGGTCTTGCGGAGATCGCAGGTCAGCGGGGAGTAGTTGAGCGCCTCGAGGTGGCGCCAGCCGTGCCGGCGCAGCGCGCGGCGCAACAGGACGAAGACCGAGCGGTTGTCGATGAAGCCATGGAGAAGGAGGACCGGCGGATGGGCGCGTCCTTCCGTCGGCAGCAGCGATGGGGTTCCCCCGCTCTCGACTTCTCTCGAGAGGGGGGCACTCCCGTCGCCGGGCGTGGCGGGCGTGGGAAGAGCGATGGGCTGCTCCTGGGAAATGCCGGTGGGGTAGAGGAGCAGATGGCCGGCGAGGACCACCAGGTCCACGACGGTGCTGCGGAGCAAGAGGGTGAGGGAGGGGGGATGGGTGGGGAGGGGGAGGGGCGTGGGGGGAGGCGCGGGGAGCGCAGGCTGCATGGTCGACCTCCCGGAGGGCATGCGGGAGGCGCGCTCAACGGCGTGATGGTGGCCCGGCTGCGGCTTCCCGTGCGTCCGTCGCCGTGTGCGCTGCGCCGTCCCGTGGCTGTGCGACACACGGGACGCGGCGCGTGGCGAACGTGTCCCATGTGTGATTTCCCCCTCGCCGGATGTCACGAAACGGCTGGGTACGGGATGCTGGAGATAACGTTCGTTCACGCTCGTGGCCGCCGATCGTGGCCGCGCGATCGATTGTCGGCTCGGCGGCACCGCCCGGCGCGTGCCGTACTTGGCTTGGAGGCAGTGATGAGTGTGGCTCGGCATGAGGGTGCGCAAGCGGAGAGCCAGGCCGCGGCGGGTAGGCCGGGGCCGATCCGGGTCGTGGTGGCCAAGCCGGGGCTGGACGGTCATGACCGGGGCGCCAAGGTGATCGCACGGGCGCTGCGCGACGCCGGTATGGAGGTCATCTACACCGGGCTGCACCAGACCCCGGAGCAGATCGTCGACACCGCCATCCAGGAGGACGCCGACGCGATCGGGCTGTCGATCCTCTCCGGCGCGCACAACACGCTCTTCGCCAAGGTGATCGCCCTCCTGGAGGAGCGCGACGCGGCGGACATCAAGGTCTTCGGCGGCGGCATCATCCCGGAGGCGGACATCGCGCCGCTCAAGGCGCAGGGCGTCGCGGAGATCTTCACGCCGGGCGCCACGACCACCTCCATCGTCGAGTGGGTCAACGCGAACGTGCGGTCGTCGGCGGTCTGAGCCGGCTCCTGACCCGGTGGCGGGTGGCCGGCGTACGGGGCCCGCGCGATGGTGTGGGCCCCGGGGGCGGCGGGTGGTCATGACGCGGCCGGGACGGGCTCGCCGGCCGCGGCCGGCGGGGCGGCGGACCCGGTGAGTTCGGCGTGCATGGTGGCGCGCAGGCGCAGCGTGCCGACCAGGCGCTGGAAGGCCTCGGACCAGTATCCGCCGGAGCCCGGGGAGGCGCCCTCGGGTTCGTCCGTCACGGCGGTGAGCATGTCGAGACGGTCCGCGGCGGCCGGGTCCAGACAGCGCTCGGCCAGCCCCATCACCCCGCTGAAGCTCCAGGGATAGCTGCCCGCGTCCCGGGCGATGTCCAGCGCGTCCACGACCGACCGGCCCAGCGGCTCGGCCCAGGGCACGGCGCACACGCCCAGCATCCGGAAGGCGTCCGAGAGGCCGTGCGCGGCGATGAACTCCGCCACCCACGCGGCACGTTCGTCCTCGGGCAGTATGGCCAGCAGCTTGGCCAGGTCCCGGGAGGAGCCGGCCGGTGCCACCTCGGTGGCCCGGTCCGGGGCGGCGGGCGTGCCCAGCAGCGCCCGCGCCCAGTCGGCGTTGCGCTGACGCACAGCGGCGCGGCACCAGGCGTCGTGCAGCTCCGTCCGCCAGTTGTCGGCCACCGGCAGCGCGACGATCTCCGCCGGGCCGCGGCCGTCGAACTGCTCGCGCCAGCCGTCCAGGGGGGCCGCCTCCAGCAACTGGCCCAGCCACCAGGCGCCCTGGCCCCGCCCGGACGGCGCCTTGAGCGCCACGCCGTCCCGCTGCATCCCCGCATCGCACTCCCGGGGCGGCTCGACGGTGATCACCGGTCCGGCCGCCGGGTCCAGGAAGACAAGGGCGCGGGCCCGCTCCGCCATCCGGCCGGCGAGCGCGGAGCCGGGCAGCGCGGAGAGCAGCTCGGCCGCCGTGGCGCGGACATTGCGGCTGCGGTCGGACAGCGCCTGTTCCAGGAAGGGCTCGTCGGCCGTGGACAGGCCCTCGCGCAGCGCATCGAGGAACATCAGGCGGTCCTCGGCGCGCTCCGTGCCCCAGGTGGCGCCGAGCAGTCCGAGACCGGTGGCCGGGTCGCGGCGGCGCAGCGCCGTCAACAGCGCGACCCGTTCGGCGAACAGGCCCTCTTCCCACAGGCGCAGTACGCCCTCGGGGTCGTCGTCGGGCACGGCCGCCGGGCCGCCGCCGGTGCCGCGCAGGGCGAACTTCCAGTCGTCGTTGAGCCGGGCCAGCCACAGCGCCCGCGGGCCCGCCAGGGTGAGCGCCGCGGGCCGCAGGTCCGTACGGGCGCGGGCGGCGTCCAGCAGCGCGGGCAGCAGCGCCCCGGGGGCGCGATAGCCGTACTCCTGGGCGGCGGCCAGCCATTGGGGCAGCAGCTCGGTGAGGTCGGGGGCCGTGCCGCGGCGGCTGCCGCCACCGGCGCCGCCACGGTCGGCGAGCAGCAGCGACAGCCGGCGCCGCGCGGCGTCCGGCAGCGGGGGCCGCGGGTCGGCCGGGGCCACGGCGGGCCGCTCGCCGGCCAGGGCCGGGCGCAGCGCCGCGCGGCGGCGGACCGTGCTCATGGCGGCGGCGGCGAGCAGCGCCGCCGCCGCGCTCTGCCCCGCCCGCAGCGGCACCGGGGGCGTGCGCCGCTCCGTACCGAGCAGGGCGGCGCTCACCAGGGCCTCCCAGGCCGGGGGCGTCGCGGTGGTCGCGGTGGTTGTGGCGGCCGTGGTGGTCGTGGTGGTCGCGGTCTTCGGGGGTGTGTTCGTCATGGGGTCCCTCCGGGGGTCGGGCGGCGGTGTACGGGAGGCGTCGGCGGCGCGGCCGGCCGGCGGGTCACAGGGACACCGGGGCGGGATCCCAGGCGGTCAGCGGCAGAAAGCCGCGGTGGCCGCATTCGCCGAAGACCGTGATCGGCGCGCCGCCCGATATGGCGGCCAGCTGCCACAGGCCCGTACGGCCCAGACACCGCGGGTCGAGGGGGAGCGCCGACTCCCCGTCCGCGTCGGCGAGTTGCCAGCCCACGCCGTCCCGGGCCGGGACCGGGGTGACATCGGCGAGCACCACCGGCCAGGAATCCAGCCAGGGATCGTCGCGCAGCGCATCGCCGTACGCGGCCAGGGCGGCATCGATGCCGCAGCCGGGCGGCACCGGGCCGGGGGCCGCCGGGGTGTGCCGCCGGCCCAGGGCGACGCGCAGCGGACGGGCGCCCGGGTAGTAGGCCAGGTCCGCGTCGAGGATCAGACCGGGTGGCAGGGCCAGGTCCAGGGGGCGGCCCTGGCCGCCGAAGGAGAGATGCAGCGCCATCCGGCCGGTCCGTTCGCCGCGGAGGAAGATCCGGCGGGTGGTCAGCTTGCCGTCGTCGCTGTCCTGTTGGGCGAGCACCAGCCAGCGGTCCCGGACCGTCGTCGCATCGGGGCCGGTCAGCAGGTCCGCGGCATCGGTGGTGAGGCCGACGCGCGAGCGCACCGTCGCGGCGAGCGGGGCCGGCAGCCGCTCCCTTCCCAGGAAGCCCTGGTCGAGGAGATGGAGCAGGGCGCACTCCTCCAGCAGCCGGGCCGGCCAGTCCGCCCCGGAGGCCACGGCCGACGCCAACTCCCGTACCCGCGAGGCGAGTCCGGGCGCTTGAGCGTCGACCATGCGCGCGGCCGTCTCGTCCCACGAGCCTCCCCCGCCGGCACCTTCCGCCGCCGCCAGGCCGGTGCGCAGCAAATCCTCCAGGCGCTGCTCCAGCTCCGTGGCGCCGGCGCCGATCCGCTGCAACCGGCGATCCGCCCGCCGCTTGGCGGCCTCGGGATCGGCCGGCGCCCGGGCCGCCGCACCGCCCCCGTCCGCCGCACCCGCGGCCCGCTCCGCCTTGGCCCGGCGCCCGGTCAGCCACTCGCCCGCCCACTGCGGGGGCTCCCCGTCCGGAACGGCGGCGGCCTCACCCGCCCAGAGCAGCAGCAGCCCCAGCGCGTGTTTGCACGGGAACTTGCGGCTCGGGCAACTGCACTTGAAGGCGGGCCCCTCGATGTCGATGACGGCTTGGTACGGCTTCTTGCCGCTGCCCTTGCACAGCCCCCACACCGCGCCGCGGTCCGTGCCCGTCTCCGACCACGGTCCGGGCGAGGCGAGCTTGCCGCCCGCCTTGCGTGAGGCGTCGTCAGGCGCCAGCGCGAGCACCTGATCCGTCGTCCAGCGTTCCCCCTGCGGATTCATGTCTCCGACGCTACGACCCGCCACTGACAACGGTCTGTGATCCGCGTTGAAGCCGCAGGTCAGGGGCAGTTTCCGGGTCGTTGTCAGTGGTGTGGTGCAGGCTTGATTCCAGCAAGCGGCCGGCGGGTTTCGCGGCGCCGGCCGCGTAGCGTGCGACGCGTTTTCCGCGACGAGTTTTCTGCGGTCTTTTCTGCGACGAGGGGGAGCCATGTCAGCCAAGTCAGCCGGGTCCGAGAACACCACCACGACAGCGAACGAAGAGGCGCTGCGGCCGCATGCGGAGGACACCTTCGCGGACGAACTGAAGGCCCTCGCCGCGGCCGACGACCGCCCGCGGCCGGAGCGCTGGAAGCTCTCGCCGTGGGCGGTCGCCACCTACCTGCTCGGCGGCACGCTCGCGGACGGCACGGTCATCACACCCAAATACGTCGGCCCGCGGCGGATCGTCGAGGTCGCCGTGACCACCCTCGCCACGGACCGCGCGCTGCTGCTGCTGGGCGTGCCCGGCACGGCCAAGACCTGGGTGTCCGAGCATCTGGCGGCCGCCGTCAGCGGCGACTCCACCCTGCTGGTGCAGGGCACCGCCGGCACCCCGGAAGAGGCGATCCGCTACGGCTGGAACTACGCCCAGCTGCTCGCCAACGGCCCCAGCCGCGAGGCCCTGGTGCCCAGCCCGGTGATGCGGGCGATGGCGCAGGGCATGACCGCACGGGTCGAGGAGCTCACCCGCATCCCGGCCGACGTCCAGGACACCCTCATCACGGTCCTGTCCGAAAAGACCCTGCCCATCCCGGAGTTGGGGCAGGAAGTGCAGGCCGTCCGCGGCTTCAACCTGATCGCCACTGCCAATGACCGCGACCGCGGCGTCAACGACCTCTCCAGCGCGCTGCGCCGCCGCTTCAACACCGTGGTGCTGCCGCTGCCCGCGACACCGGACGAAGAGGTGGACATCGTCTCGCGGCGGGTCGAGCAGATAGGGCGTTCGCTGGATCTGCCGGCCGCCCCGGAGGGCATGGACGAGATCCGCCGCGTCGTCACGGTCTTCCGCGAGCTGCGATCCGGCATCACCGCCGACGGCCGCACAAAGGTCAAGTCGCCCTCCGGCACGCTGTCGACGGCCGAGGCCATCTCGGTGGTGACCAACGGCCTGGCGCTGGCCACGCACTTCGGGGACGGCGTGCTGCGCCCCGGGGACGTGGCCGCCGGCATCCTGGGCGCGGTCGTCCGCGATCCGGCGGCTGACCGCGTCGTATGGCAGGAGTACCTGGAGGCCGTGGTGCGCGAGCGCGACGGCTGGAAGGACTTCTACCGCGCCTGCCGCGAGGTGAGCGCATGACCGCCAAAAGCGCGGCGGAGCCGGTGCTGCTCGGGGTGCGGCACCACGGCCCCGGGTCGGCCCGGGCGGTGCGGGCCGCCCTGGAGCAGGCAGCGCCCAGCGCGGTGCTGATCGAGGGCCCGCCGGAGGCGGACGAGCTGCTGCCGCTGGCCCTGCACAAGGACATGCGGCCGCCGGTCGCGCTGCTCGCCCACGTACTGGACGATCCCGGCCGCGCGGCGTTCTGGCCGCTGGCCGAGTTCTCCCCGGAGTGGGTGGCGCTGCGCTGGGCGCTGGAGCGCGACCTCCCGGTCCGGTTCATCGATCTGCCGGCGGCACACTCCCTGGCCATGACGGCCGAGGCGGAGGCCAAGGCGGAGGAGAAGGCCAAGGCGGAGGAGAAGGCCAAGGCGGGAGCGGAGGCCAAGGCGGGAGCGGGAGCCGAAGAGGAAGCCGAGGCGGAGGGCGGGCGGGGCGGGGCATCGGCGGAAGCCGACGCCGGTGACGTCCGGATCGACCCGATCGGCGTCCTGGCCGAGACCGCCGGTTACGACGACCCCGAGCGCTGGTGGGAGGACGTCGTCGAGCACCGCGGGCAGGGGACCGGGGGAGGGCCCGCCGGCGACGCGCTGGCGCCGTTCGCGGCGCTGGCCGAGGCGATGGGCGCGCTGCGCGAGGTGTATGGCGACGGCGACGGCGACGGCGGGACCGATCGCGACCTGGTGCGCGAGGCTCACATGCGACTCCGACTGCGCGAGGCGCGGCGGGAGTTCGGGGACAACGTCGCCGTGGTGTGCGGGGCCTGGCACGTCCCGGCGCTGGCCCGCCGCAGCACCGTGACCGCCGACCGCCAACTGCTCAAGGGCCTGCCCAAGGCGAAGGCGGCGGTGACCTGGGTGCCCTGGACCCACCGCCGGCTCTCCCGGCGCAGCGGCTACGGCGCCGGCATCGCCTCGCCCGGCTGGTACGGCCATCTCTTCGGCTCCCCCGACCGCCCCCTCACCCGCTGGATGACCAAGGTCGCCGGGGTGCTGCGGGACGAGGACTACGCCGTCTCGTCGGCGCATGTCATCGAGGCCGTGCGGCTCGCCGAGGGACTGGCCGCGGTGCGCGGCCGCCCGTTGGCCGGGCTCGCGGAGGCCGATGACGCGATCCGGGCCGTCATGGGCGACGGCTCCGACGCCCCGTCCTCGCTGATCCACGACCGGCTGGTGGTCGGCGACGTGCTCGGCGAGGTGCCCGAGGACGCCCCCGCGGTGCCCTTGCAGCGCGACCTCGCCCGCAGCCAGCGGGCGCTGCGGCTCAAGCCGGAGGCCCTGGAGCGGGAGGTGGAGCTGGATCTGCGCAAGGACACCGACGCCGGGCGCAGCAGGCTGCTGCACCGGCTGCGGCTGCTCGGCATCCCCTGGGGCGAACCCACCCGCTCCCGCGGCAGCACCGGCACCTTCCGGGAGACCTGGCTGCTGCGCTGGGAGCCGGAACTGTCCGTACGGGTCGCCGAGGCCGGCATCTGGGGCACCACCGTGGTGTCCGCCGCCACCGCCAAGGCCGCGTCGGAGGCGGTCGGCGCGGCCTCGCTCGCCGAGGTGACGGCGCTCGCCGAGCTCTGCCTGCTCGCCGAACTCCCCGATGCCCTGCCCGTGGTGATGCAGGCGCTGTCGGACCGCGCGGCACTGGACGCGGACGTAGGCCACCTCGCCCAGGCGCTGCCCGCCCTCGTGCGGTCCGTGCGGTACGGCGATGTGCGCGGCACGGACGGCGCGGCGCTGCGCGAGGTGGCGCTGGGCCTGGCCGAGCGGGTCTTCGTCGGACTGCCGCCGGCCTGCGTCGGACTGGACGACGACGGCGCCGCCGAGATGCGCGGCCATCTCGATGCCACCCATCAGGCGGTCGGCCTCCTGGGCCAGCTCGAGGCCGACGGCCGGCCGGAGGGCGGACCTGCGGACCTGCGGCCCCGGTGGGCCGCGGTACTGCGGTCGGTCAGCGGACGGGACGCCGTACCCGGGCTGATCCGGGGGCGGGCGACCCGGCTCCTCCTGGACGACGGACAGCTCGGCGACGACGGCGCGGAGCGGCTGATGGGCCTCGCCCTCTCGCCGGGGACACCGCCCGCAGACGCCGCCGGATGGATCGAGGGCTTCGTCGGCGGCGGGGACGGCGGCATGTTGCTGGTCCACGACGAACGCCTGCTGGCGCTGGTCGACGGCTGGCTGACGAGCGTGCCGGCCGCCGCGTTCACGGACGTGCTGCCGCTGCTGCGCCGGACCTTCGCCGAGTACGAGTCCGGAGTGCGGCGCACCCTCGGCGAGCTGGTCCGCCGCGGGCCCGCGGCCCCCTCCCGGGCGGGAGGCAGCCCCCGCCGCGACCCGGCCGGTGCCACCACCGACGCCGCGGCCCCCGGCTTCGGCCCCGGGCTGGACCGCGACCGCGCCGCGGCCGTACTCCCCACCCTGCGCCTCCTGCTGGGCATCGACCCGGACGGCGGCCGGCCCCGGCACACCACCCGACGACCGGAAACCGACCTCACGGGGGCACGGACATGACCGCCACGACGACCGACCCCGCGACCGCCGACCCCGCGACGCCCGACGCCGCGGCCGCCGACCCCGCGACCGCCGAGGCCGAGCGCCTGCGCCGCTGGCGGCTGGCGCTCGGAGGCGACGGCGCGGACGGCACCGGATGCGAGCTACGGGGCCGGGATGCCGCCATGGACCGGGCGCTCGCCTCGCTCTACGGCCAGGGCAAGAGCGGCAAGGGGACCGACGGCGGCCGCCGTTCGGCGGGGCTCGGCGCCTCGGCGCCCTCCGTCGCGCGCTGGCTCGGCGACATCCGTACGTACTTCCCGTCCTCCGTGGTGCAGGTGATGCAGCGCGACGCCATCGACCGGCTCGGCCTCAACTCCCTCCTCCTGGAGCCGGAGATGCTCGAGGCCGTGGAGGCGGACGTGCATCTGGTGGGCACCCTGCTCTCGCTGAACAAGGTGATGCCGGAGACCACCAAGGAGACCGCCCGGGCCGTCGTCCGCAAGGTCGTCGAGCAGCTGGAGAAGCGGCTGGCGACCCGCACCCGCGCCACCCTCACCGGCGCGCTGGACCGCTCCGCCCGCATCAACCGCCCCCGGCACCGCGACATCGACTGGGACCGCACGATCCGGGCGAACCTCAAGAACTACCTCCCCGAGTACCGCACGGTCGTCCCCGAGCGGCTGATCGGCTACGGCCGGGCCGCCCAGTCGGTGAAGAAGGAAGTGGTGCTCTGCATCGACCAGTCCGGCTCGATGGCCGCCTCCGTCGTCTATGCCTCGGTCTTCGGCGCGGTGCTGGCCTCGATGCGGGCGATCGACACCCGGCTGGTCGTCTTCGACACCGCGGTCGTCGATCTGACGGACCAGATCGACGATCCGGTCGACGTCCTCTTCGGCACCCAGCTCGGCGGCGGCACGGACATCAACCGCGCGCTCGCCTACTGCCAGTCCCGCATCACCCGCCCCGCCGAAACCGTCGTCGTCCTCATCAGCGACCTCTACGAGGGCGGCATCCGCGACGAGATGCTCAAGCGGGTCGCCGCGATGAAGGCGGCCGGGGTGCAGTTCGTGACGCTGCTCGCCCTCTCCGACGAGGGCGCGCCCGCCTACGACCGCGAGCACGCCGCGGCGCTCGCGGCCCTGGGCGCACCGGCGTTCGCGTGTACTCCGGACCTCTTCCCCGACGTGATGGCGGCCGCCATCGAGAAACGGCCGCTGCCCATACCGGACATGGCGGAGCAACGGTGACAGGAGCACCGGGGGGACTTGCCAGAGACCTGGCTGGTCATGCGAGGATCAGCCCATCGCTCGATCGCCCGCGACGAGAGTGACACCACCACTGCGCATCCGCGCGGACGCGTGTCCCCGTCCGTATGGGAAGGTCCCCTCCTTGTCTGCTGTGTTCGCTCTGCCTGCCACCGTGCGCCTGACGCGCACGGTGGCCGCGCGGCGTGCGCTGCTGGCGGGGCTCTTCCTGGTGGCGTTCGTCGCCCTCGGCTTCGCCTTCGGTCCCGGCGCGCACGCCGATGACCGGACGGGCAGACCGGCCCTGACCGGGGCGTCGTCCCCGGAGCGGGCCCCGGACCGGGCCGCCACCCGGGACGGAGCCGCCCAGGCGGACCGGCTGTCCGGCTCGGGAGACGCTTTCCAGCGGCAGGGCAAGGCGGCCGGCGCGAAGCTGACCGGGGACACGGACACCGCTTCGGCGGCCGTCGTCCAGGCCGTACGGCCCGCCGCCGAGCGGACCGCCCCGGTCACCGACCCGGTCACCCGGCCGGTCACCGGTGTCGTACGGGAGATCGGCACCACCGTCGGCGCCACGCTGCCCGTACGGCTCCCCTCCGGTGAGCACGCGGGACGGCCCGGCGACGGCACCACGCCCGGGAACGGCGAGGCGCCGCAGGGCGCGCAGCCGGCCGGTTCGGTGACCGTCGGCCCGGCCGATGCCGCCACCGCCACGCTGCACCCGGCGCGCTGCTCCGACGGCCCGCGTACGGCCGTCCGGCACCCCCGGCCCGCCCTGCACCAGCAGCGGGACCAGGGACCGGGACACCACGGCCTGCCGGGACAGTTCCCGCAGGGCCCGGTGGCGCCCACCTCGCACTCCGCGGGTGACGGCCACGGCCCCCGTGGCGGGGACCTGCACGCCGCCGCCCCGGCGGATCCCGCACGCTTCCGGCTGCTGCCCGGTGGCGTCCGTACGGCCGATGGCGCCCCGACGCGCCGCAGGGCCGAAGACATCCTCGAATTCCCCGGCTAGGGCAGACCGCTCCGCGTCTGTTTCACCGACCTGCCGCGCGGGGGCGGGACAGGTCTGCCCAACACCCCTGAATTCGAAGGACTTCACCACCATGCGCTCGAACATTCGCCGTTCCATCGTCGTTGCCGCTGCCGCCACCGGCCTGTGGGCCCTGGGCTCCGTAGCCGCCAACGCCGCCGAGCTGCCCGCCACCCCGGAGCTGCCCGTCGCCGGTACGGTGACCGACGCCGCGAAGAGCCTGCCCACCGGCGATGTGGCCGGCACGGCCACCAAGACGGTCGACGGCGTCACCAAGACCGCCAAGACGACGGTCGGCGGCGCGGCCGGCAAGGCGACCGGTGTCCTCGGCGGCGGTGTGTCCACCGACCAGCTGCCCACCGGCAAGCTTCCCCAGCTCGGCGACGTGACCGGTGCCGCGGACGGCGTGCAGAAGCTGGTGGGCGGCGGTCTGCCGCACGCCGACGCCGGTGACCTGCAGAAGACGGCCGACGTGAAGAAGGCCCAGAAGGCCGCCAAGAAGGCCCTGAAGAAGGCCGCCAAGCTGGACAAGGCCGGTCAGCTCCCCAACGTCGCGCTGCCCGCCGTCCCGAACCTGCCCGGCACCCCCTCGCTGCCCACCGCCCCGGGCGTCCCCGCCGTCGGCCTCGACGGCCTGACCAAGGGCCTGCCCAAGGCCCCCGCGCTGCCCTCGGCCCCCGGCTCGGCCACCAACCTGCTGGCCGCCCTCGCCGGCACCGGTGTCCGCCCCGAGCAGCTGACGACCCAGGCCCAGGGTGCCCTGGCCACCGTCCGCCCGACCGTCGACAACACCGCCGCCGACGTGCTGCCGCCCGTCGCCCGGCGGATCGTCGTCAAGGTCGTGCCGGTCGCCCAGAACGCGGTGGGCGGCGCCGGTCAGCTGGCCGGCGACGCGGCCGCCCAGGCGACCCCGTTCGCGACCTCCGTCGGCGGCCGTGCGCAGGTCTTCGCGCAGGGTGTGGGCGCCCAGGCCACCCCGTTCGCGCAGGGTGTCGCCACCGACGCCACCCCGTTCGCGCAGGGTGTGGTCACCGTGGTGACGGCCGACGGCCGGAACATCGCCGCCAACGCCGCCGCGGGCGCGCAGGGCGCGGCCCCGGTGCAGCTCCCGGCCGTCCCTGGCGTCCCGGCTGTCCCCGCCGTCCCGGCCAACCTGACCGACGTGACCGCCCTCCCGGCCGTCCCCGGTGTCCCCGCCGTCCCGGCCGTGCCCGCCAACCTCGGCGACCTGACCAACGCCGCCAACATCCCGGCCCTCCCGGTTCTGCCGGGCGTGCCGAACCTGCCCGTCCAGGGCGTCTGAACCCCTTCGGCCGGTGACCCCGGCCGAAGGTAGCCCCGGTCCCTCCGTCACGGCGGTGGCAGTCGGACCGGGCCACGTCACCGCACGCCGGTGACACGGATCGCGCCGGATCATCTCCGGTGCTCCTGAACGGCCGGGCGGTTCTCTGTGGGGGAGAGCCGCCCGGCCTCGGCGTTTCCGGGCCCGCCGGTGTCGGCCACCGACCTCCGGTGTCGGCCACCGACCTCCGGTGTCGGCCACCGACCTCCGGTGTCGGCCACCGACCTCCGGTGTCGGCCACCGCCAATGACCGACAGCCTTGACCGCCGACATCACCTACCGCCAACGGGCTACGAGTTGGGCACCCGCAACCGCTCCCAGCTGACCTTCCCCGGCACCCCGTCCGCGTCCTTGCCCGAGAAGCCGAGCTTGCGCTGCCAGGCCGCGTACGACTTGCGGTGGGCCTCGTTCCAGTCCGGGCCGGGCCGCCCGTTCTTGTAGTGGCCACAGCCCTCGGCCACCAGGCGCTCGCCCATCGCCGTGAGCACCGCACTGCGCTCCCCGGAGCGGAAGAAGCCACTGCCGGGGAAGGGTTCGTACGGCGGATACTCCGGCTTCGGGGGCACCGGACGCCCGGCGTCCCCGCCGTCCTTGTCGCCGTCCCCGCCGCCCGACGGTCCCTCCGGCGCCTTCGCCAGCCGCCGCTTGATCCGCTCCCGCATGCCGTCCATCGTGAAGCCGCGCGGATCGACCTTCCCCGGCTGCCACTCCTTGTGGCCGATCACCGACCGCTCGCTCCACTTGTGCGCCCGGCAGATCGCCGCGGAGACCTTCTCGATCGCCACCTTCTGCTCCTCCGGCCACGGGTCCCCGCCGTTGCCGAGGTTGATGCACTCGAAGCCGTAGAAGTGGCGGTTGCCGTCGGTGTCGGCGGCGTTGTCCGGCGGCAGCTCCGTCTCGTTGATCACCGCTTCCAGTACATCGCGGTCGCCGAGACCGGCGTGATTGGCGCGTCCGTTGCCGACGAGATGCACCTCGCCCCGCTTGTCGATCACGCCGTGGCACAGCGGTCCCGGCAGATCGGCATGGCCGTCGTAACACAGGTCCACGGAGTTCTTGATGCCCTGGGTGACGGTGTGATGGATCATCACCCCGTGCAATGGGCCCCACCGGCCCTTGGAGTTGCGGTTGTGGGTGCGCCAGCTACGCACCTCATGGACGACCAGGCCCTCGTCGCGCAGCGCCTTGAGCAGCTGGGACGCGGTCAGCGGGGTGGCCATCAGCCCACCTCCCCGGAGTCCTGGTCGACCGCCGCCTCGGCCGCGGCCGTCGTCTGCGACCGGCTCACGCGCGGCGCCTCCGCATCGCCCGCCGACTCTCCCTGCCCGCCGGACTCCGCGCCCGACTCCGCGGCGTTCTCCTCGTCCCGCGCCGCCTCCTCCGCGGCCCGCGCCGCGTCGTCCGCCGCCTGGATGTCCGCCCCCAGCGGCCGGAACGACAGCCGCAGATCGGGTACCGCCTGCTCGCCGTGGATCCACGCCAGCGGCGCGTGGTGCACGGCGATCCCGGACGGCGGCTCGAGGAGCGGGCGGCGCGCCGCGTCCGTCGGCCACTCCACGCCCCCGGTGGCCGTACGGGCCGGAATCAGCCAGAAGTCGCCGGTGCGGTAGGTGCCGCCGGGCGTGAAATACACCTCGACGCCGTCCTCCAGCGGCAGCCAGCCGCCCTCCTCCACCGGCAGCGCACCGTGCTGGAGACGCCCGCCCTTCGCGCCCCGTTTGGAGGCCTGCCGGACGCCGCTCTCGTGGTGGTCCCAGCGGCGCAGGTACGGATGCAGCTCGGGCCGCCGGCCGACGCCCGCCGCCGGCTCGTCCGAGAGCCGTACCCGCCGCCCCGGCAGGTCCAGTTCCTCGACCCGCAGCAGCGGCAGCGCCTCACCCCGGCTCGTATAGGCGGTGTCCACGAACTCGACCAGGTCGCCGACGTTCAGATCCAGCTTGTCGTCGCTGCCCAGGGTCGCCAACGCGACCCAGGTGCCGTCCAGTTCATCGACCGGGAAGGTGACGGAGCCGTTCTCCCGCGACCACTTGAACGTGGCGTCCTTCGCGGCGCCCGCGTCATGCACCTCGACCCGGTAGAGCTGGTTCTCCGGCCCGCGGTAGCGCGCGTCCGGCTTGACCAGGCACGGGTCGTCGTCCGCATGGTCCGGGCGCTCGCTGCGCGCCGCGAGCCGGGAGGCGGGGGCGGACTGCTTCCGCGCCCACTTGTCGAACGCCTTGCGGATGTCACCGACCGGCGGGTTCTCGCCCTCCAGGCCCAGCTCGGTGCCGGGCAACGGCAGCACCTGCCACACCACCTTCGTGCGGGCCGCGGTGTCCGGCAGCGCCGAGCCCAGCGCGACCTCGCGCAGCGCCGGGTCCTCGGCGGCGGTGACGATGCGCTCCCACACCTTCAGATACACCAGGTACGGGAACTGACCGGGCAGCCGGTCGCCGGGCCGCTCCGGGTCGCGGAAGCCGTCGGGCTGGTCCCAGTACGACCAGGCGGTGGGCGGTGCTTCCGGCTCGGCCGCGGCCTCGCCCTCGTGCTCCGCCGCCTGCTCGGCCCCGTCTCCTTCCCCGGCGCCCGCCGCGGACACCGGCACGCCGGGCGCCGGCCGGGTCGCGTCGATCAGGATGCCGTCCACGTAGTAGCGGCCGCCGCCGATGACCAGGTCGTCCAGTTCGCGGCTGCGGGCCTGGAGGTCGATCTTGAAGCCGGTGGCGCCGCTCGGCCCGGCGTGCTGCCCGATCAGATCGGCGGCGAGCGTACGGGCCTGGAAGAGCTGGATCGCGGTCTGTTCGTTGGCGTCGGCGTCGAGCTGGACGCGGCCCTGCTGGGCGATCACCGCGGAGTAGTGCCGCTCCGGCCGGTAGGTGATGCGGGAGAGATCAGCGTGCATGGAAGGGGTCCCCCTCGTACGGAAAGTCGGATCGATGGTCGGGAGCGGGCGGCTGGTTCACGGCGGTGTTTGGTTCACGGCAGTCACGTCTGATGCGCGCATCACGTCTGAGGCACGGCGATCACGTCACGAACACGATCCCCGCGTCGGTCCCCGCCGGGGTGTACTCCGCGAGCCGGGCCCGCAGGCTGTCCTCGCGCTGCGGCTGGTAGAGGTCGTGGTACGCGCCCATCTCGGCGCCGTCCTCCGCGCCGCGCCCGATCTCCGGGGCGCAGCCGGCCGCCAACTGCCCGTACCACGGCGTCCCGTAGCGCTCGCCGCGCAGCAGCGGCCGCACCCGCGCGGTGTCCCCTGGCCCCGCCAGGTCCGGCTGGCAGCGGTAGCGGCGCGGGGTGCGCGAGCCCGGCGGGACGTAACTGAAGCGCAGACAGCCGGTGCCGCGGCGGGCGACATGCATCCGCCCGGTGAAGATGCTGTTCTCCGCGAGCTGCACGGCATGGGTGTGGACCTCGCCGATGACGGTGGTCCGGTGCGCGTACAGCACCGCGTGCGCATGCCGGCAGTCGGGCGCCGACAGGGCCTCGCGGTCCGAGCCGGTGGCGTCCAGGACGGAGTCGCGGAGGTGGATCGGCAGTGGGTCCTCGCTCACCTCGTCCCCGATGACCTCGATCGTGCCCAGGATCGTCCGGTCGATCTCCACACACGCGGTCGTGCGGTCCAGGACCAGGCTCGGCTCCTCCGGGGAGTGGGGATCGCACTCCGGCTCCAGCGACCAGCCCGGTACGAGGGTGCAGTGCCGCAGGACCAGTGAGCCCATCGGCCCGGTGACGTTCAGCCCCCGGCCGGTGATCAGCAGACCGTCCAGCACCATCCGCGGCCGCTCGCCGGGCGCGCAATCTGGCTCCCCAGCCCGGATGTTGAGGGCGTCGGGCCGGTTGCTGTACCAGTCCAGCAGCCGGATCACCGGCCGGGTGCCCTCGGCGGCGCGCAGCTCCAGCCGGTCGCCGGGGTCCAGGTCGAAGTCCAGCTGCTCCTGATAGGCGCCGCTGTGGGTGATCTCGATGACGCCGTCGGGGCCGCACCGCCCGCCCCGCCGGTCGTGCCGCCACGCCGCGTACGCGTCCATGATCCGCTGGTAGGTCTGGCCGGGCCCGACCCGGTAGACGGCGGCGTCCACCGGGTCCTGGCGCTCCCGCCGGTACTCCCCGCCGCCCAGCTCGTCCCCGAACCCGTAGTGGTAGTCCACCCATACCCCCTGCCGGGGCGCCGACCGCGGACCGAAGGCGATCCGCCCCCGTTCCGGGTCCACCGCCACCTGCCCGCGCTTGGGCCGGTAGCGCCAGTCGCTCAGGTCGGCGACGACGATGTCGGCCGGCGGCACCGGATTGTCCTCGCCGTCCCGCCGGATGACGAAGCTCTTCCCCGGCCCGTAGTAGTCGGCGAGCCGGTCGTGCAGCTGCCGGCGGCGGATCGCGGCCGGGACGTTGTCGAGCGTCGCGAGGTGCGTGGCGGACGGCTCCGGCTCCGGGCGGGTCACCAGCGCCGTGTCATTGCCCAGGATGGAGAAGGTGTAGAGGTTGCGGGCCCGGTCGATGCAGTACGCCGGCGCCCGCGTCACCGAGTACGGCTTCAGCCGCCACACGAAGAGGCCGACACCGGCCGGGGTGTAACCCCCTTGTGCGCGACGGGAGTTGACGCGCCGGACGTCCACCGTCCGGGCCGCCGCGCCGAACGGGCCGCCGGCCAGGTCGAGCGCCGCGCCGTCCCGTACGTCCACCAGCCGTCCGCGTCCGCCGCGCCGCGCATTGACGGCCTCGGTGCCGGAGCCGTACAGCTTCACCGGCTGCTGGTGCGCCACCAGCCGGGAGAACTCCACCGCCCGCGCCGGCCAGCCCGCCACCCCCTCGGACAGCTCCTCCAGCAGCGCCAGGGTGCCCTTGCGCCGCCGGTTGGCGACCGTCGCCGCCACATCGCGGCGCGGCGCCAGCGCCTCGGCCAGCCGCCGCCGCGAGGAGTCCGGCAGCCCGCCGTCCCGCAGCCCGGTGGCCAGCACCCGCTCGTACCCCGGCAGCGGGCGGTAGCCCACCAGGTCGCCGAGGTACGGCAGCACCCACTCGGCGGCGCTCTCCACGAACCAGTCGTCGTACTGCTGGGCGACGCCGTCGCGCACCCGGTCCACCTGCTCGGCGATCACGGCCAGCAGCGCGCGCAGCGGCTCACCGTCCGCCGGATCCTCGGAGTCCCGCAGCCTGACCCACTGCGGCAGCAGCTCCGCGAGCCCGTCCGGCTCCCTCGTCGTACTCATGCCGGACCCTCGCTTCGCTCGGCCCCGCCTGCGCGAGGTACGCACCTCTCGATGATGTGGTCGCTCCGTTCACTCATGGGGTCACCTCCGTGAGGATCAGCGTGTCCGCGACCCCCGGCGAGAACAGGGCCAGCTGGGCCGGCCGGATGCCGCGGAAGACGCAGACGGCGCGGCCCTTGGCCAACGGCCGGGTGTCGGTGATGTCGGGGTTGAGGCGCAGCAGCTCGGCGAGCGGGATGCCGTGCTGGGCGGCGATGGCGGTGAGGGTCTCCCCTTCCTTGTCCGTCACCTCATGGATGCGCTCGTCGTAGCGGGCGAGCCGGGAGGGGACGGAGGCGGGCGGGGGCCCGTCGAACCGCTCCGCCAGCCGGGCCAGTTCGGCCGCCGTGACCGAGGCCGGGACGCCCGTGAACGCATCCACGTCCACGTAATCGACCCCCGGCACCGACTGCGCCGTCGCCAGCACCTCCGACAGCCGGGCCGGCTGCCCCAACTCCCGTCCTTCATAGCCGAGTTCGTGCAGCAGCGCCGCCCGCAACCGCGGCTCGACCCATGCCCACGAATGGTCCGGCGCCACCTGCACCTTCGCCATCATCAGCAGCAGGACCGGCTCCCGTACGTCCACCCGCACCGGCAGCCGGGAATCCCCGTACTCGGCGAGGGAGGAGCGCAGCGTCCGCAGCACCTCCGCGTCCGGCGCGAGCGGGATGTCGTCCACCCCGGCCACCGTCAGGTGCAGCACCTTGCGCCGCCCGTCGTACAGCTCGCGCGCCGCGGCCCGCCCGATGCCCGCCCGCGACCGGGCGAAGTCCTCGTAGTCCGGCAGCGAAACCAGCCGGTCCAGCGCGGAGACCGCCAGCGGCACCGTACGGCGGGTCAGTCCGGGGCCGTCGGCGTCCGCGCCGCCGGTCGCCGGCTGCGGGTTGGTGACGCCCGTGACGCCCAGCGGCCGGGTGATCACCTGGGTGATCCGGTTCGCGGCCACGTTCGCGGCCCGGCCGGTGCCGAAGCGGTAGCGGGCCCGCACGTTGTCGTGGCCGGTCGGCAGCCGGGCGCCGTGCACCCCGTCGCCGAAGGTCACCGTCGTGCGTCCGCCGTCCTCGCCAGCGACGCCCAGCACATACACCCGCTCCCGCGGGCCCCGCCCGGCCAGGCTGTCCACCGCATGCCACAGCAGACCGTCGACCCGCACCTCCAGCTCCGGCGTGGCGCCCAGAGGATTGTCGTCCGGCAGCCACGTCAGCGGCGACTGCCACAGCGCGAACGTCTGATGGGCCCGCGCGCTGTCCCCGCTCCCGATCGCCTCGTCCCGGCTCTCGCCCTGCGTGGCCGCCACCACATTGCCCTGGATGCGGACGGTGTCGCGGCGGTAGCGGTAGGCGAGGTCGGCGGTGAGGGTGAGCGTGGTGTGCACATGGTCGCCGGGCAGATCGGGGTCCAGCCGCTGGTCCACCGCGGCGATCACGGCCAGCTCGGTCGCCCGCAGTCCCGCCGAATCCGGGAGCCCCGGAATGTCCGTGCGCTCACCGGAGACGACGATGTGCCGGCCCGGCCGCAACCCGTCGTACAGCTCCGCGAGTTCGATCTCGTTGCCGTGCACGTCCTCGCCCAGCGGCTCGTCCGCCATCCGTAGCGGCCGGCCGCCCGCGTGCACGGTCGTGTCACGGATCGCGGACAGGAGCACATCGTGCTCGTCCAGCCACGGGTCGGCCAGCGTCAGCTCCGTACCGCGCCCGGTGATCCCGAAGTTGGTGTACGCGGCGGTACGCACCGCCGTCACCCGGGTCGTGACGAACGCCAGCTTCTTGTCGCCGGGAATGCCGTCGTTGCCGCCCGCGCCCTTGCGGGGCCGCTGGACGGCGACCCAGCTGCCGACCGCGATGCCGCCCTGGACGGAGTCCAGCGGCAGCACATGGCGGTTGGCGGCCGCCGGGACCGTCGCGATGCCGATCTCCACGGCGGGCGGCTCCCCGGCCGAGGTGCGGCGCACCGTCACCTCGTACTCGCCGTGCCGGATCTGGTCCTGCTCGCCCGGCTGGAGATGCCAGGTCTTCGGGTGGCCGTTGTTGACCGCGACCTCGATCCGGCCCGCCTCGTCCGGGCGGGCCACGAACAGGCTGCGCTCCGGCAGCCCGGCAAGCAGCCGCGCCGTGATCCCCGACTCCTGCGAGTCGGCCGGGCGGCGGCCCAGCCAGCTCAGATCGTGGTCCTGCCCCGGACGGGTGGACAGCTCGACCCGGCCGGGGCCCAGGGCGAACGGCTCGTCCGACGGCAGATTCACGGTGTGCTGCACGGTCTCGCCGGTCTCGATGTGCTCGAACTCCGCCTTCACCGGCACCTTGCCCGCCGTGTCGAACACGATCCGCATGCTGGTCAGCACGCCACCGGTCAGCGGCCAGTCCGCCTGCCGGATCACCCGGCCCTTCTCGTCCTGTACGGGCTTGAGCGGCGCGGTCGCCCCGAAGGGCGCCGCCGTCACCCCCATCGCCAGCAGCTCGCGCAGCGCGGACGGCGTCCCGGATGCCGCCCGCCGCCAGGCCGGGTACATCCCGTCCGCGAGCCGCGGGTCCAGGGCGGACAGCAGCCGCGCGGTGAGGTCCGAGCCGGGGCCGAACAGCCGGCCGGCGGCGCGGGTGGCGAAGGCGCCGGTGCCGGACGGCGGGCGGACGACGCTGGTGCGCAGGGCGGGCAGGAGGGAGGCCAGGGCGGCGAGGGCGGGGGAGTCCGGCCGGTGCTGCCCCGTTGCGGGCTTCGGCTTGCCGGGCGCCGTAGGCATCGGGTCCGTGGGCGCCGGGTCCAAGTCCCCGGCCCGCTCGCGGAGTTCGCCGACCACCGCCGTCAGTTCCTCGAACCAGGCGGCCACCTCCTCGTACGGCTCGGCGAGCACCTGCGCCTCCGCCAGCCGCTCATGCGGCCCGGCCAGCCGGGCGGCGAAGGCGGCGGGCGTGGTGAGGGCGCCCAGATCCTTGCGCAGCGGTGCCAGCACCTGCTCGTCGAAGGTGTCGATCAGCTTGCTGACGGGCCGCGGGTTGGGCGTCTGAGGGGTGGGCGGCGAGGTGTGGTCCGGGTCGTCCGGGTCACCCGCGTCCTCCGGCTCGGTGATCCACTGCCGCAGCTCCTCCACCAGCTCGCGCAGCGTGGGCGGCGCGGAACTCGGCAGACCGATCGCGGTGAGGTCCTCGTCCCGGTCGATCCGGACCTTCGCCACCGGCAGCAGCAACTGCTCCCTGCCGAAGTCGAAAAGCAGCTGGTCACCGGTCTGGAGCTGAGTGGACGTACCGGCGACGAACAGCTCCGCGCGCTTCGGCAGATCCTCCGGCACCAGCAGGCCCGGCCGGCGCCTGCGCACCTTCAGCAGATTCCAGTCCCAGCGCGCCGTCAGGTCCTCGTCCGTCTCGAAGGTCTGCGACTCCTCGCCGGTCGCGGCGGGCACGCTGTGGCTGCGCGAGCCTTGCGGGATGACGACCGGCAGTCCCCCAAGCTCTCGGCTCCGCTCGAGCAGGGAGGTGCCCCCATGCGGCTCGTGCGGGTCCTTGTCGAGGGTGTAGGCGAGATGGGTGTCGGCCGCGACACCGGGCCGCGGCCGGTGCCCGACCAGCCGCCCGAGGAGGGCGAGGGACCGGTGCTCATTGGCGGTCCGCAGATAGCCCTCGTCCGCGATCCGCTCGCTGTGGAACGTCAGGACGTCGCCGAGCACCGCCCAGGCGTCCAGCAGGCCGATCGCCGGATCGTCCGGCGTCCTTACGGTCAGGCCGCGCAGCGCCGGGTAGGCGGGGGAGGCCAGCCGGTCCAGCATCCCGGCGAGGAAGGTGCCGTAGTCGCCGACGCGGTAGTCGAGGGCCGTGCGGCCCGGGGGGTTGTAGAGGGCGTCGGGGGCGCGGCGCTCGTCGCCGCGGCCGCAGTTGGCGGCGCTCATCGCGCACCCCCCAGTTCGATGACCAGCCGGCCGTTCTCGGGCCGCTCCGGGTCGTTGTCGCACACGGCGATTTCCAGCGGGCCGAGCCGCAGCACACCGTCCTCCAGTGCTCTGTTGTCGAGGTGTTCCTGGGCGAAGAGCCGTTGCAGCCGCGTCACCCGTACGCTCGCCACGCCCGGTACGGCCGCGGCCACCGCCACGAGGCGGCTGAGCCGCACCGGCTCGCCGAAGGTCAGCGCGTCCGGATGGAAGAAGCCGAGGCGGCCGCCCGGCAGGCGGCGGTTGCCGAGCACCCTGGCCAACTCGGCGCGGATCTGGCCGTGTTGATGGCCGGGGGTGGCACAGACCTCGACCGTGATGTCGAGCGGCACGGTCCGGGCCGGTCCGACGACCAGGTCGTGCCCGATCCGGCGGTAGCTCTCCAGCGCGTACGCGACGGAGTCCAGCAGCTGCGGCGTGGGCTCACCGGTGCGTCCCGCGTCGATGGCGACATGCGCCTCCTGGACGCTGCCGGTCCACCGGATCTCGGCCGCGGCACGCTGGACGCCCGGCAGCGCGGACGCCAGCTCCGCGTAGTCCGCCGCCGTCACGGCCCGCAGCCGGGTGCGCTTGAGGTCGAGCGGCGCGAGCTGGCGCACCTGCTCCAGGGGCTCGGGCTCGGCGCCACCGGTGGCGGGAAGGGGGTTGCGGACCCCGGCCACGGGCAGCGGATCACCGGCGTCCGAGGCTTCCGGATCCCGGCTGAGGACCAGATGGTTGATCGCCTCGGCGCCGACGTTGCCGGCCTTGCCGCCGCCCAGTCGGTAGTGGAGCGTGAGAAGGCAGCCGGGCTCGGGCCGGGCCCCGTACCGCCCGTCGCCGAACCGCAGGGCGATCCGGGAATCGTCCTCCAGCTCGCCCACGAAGTGCCGGTCGCGGGGCCCGCTGCCGAGGAGGTCGCGGCGGGGGAGCCAGGTGTGTTCCCCATCGCTGAGGCGTACGGCGGGCAGCGCGGCCCGGGGATCGGGCAACAGGCCGGCGGCCGGGCCGTGCAGCACCGGCTCGTCCGGATGCAGCCCCGCCGCATACGCCGGACCCCAGCTGTGCGCGATCTCCCAGGCGATGCGCCCGTCCAGCACCGTGCCCGCGCGTGCCCGCGCAGTCAGCACCGCCAGCCGGCGCAGCTTGGCCGCCAGCAGCCGGTCGCCCCGGTGCAGCAGCTCACGCAGGGCCCGTACCGGGTGGCGGCGCAGCTCCAGCCGTTCGAGGGCCTTGAGCCCGAAGACGACGGTCAGCTCGGCGATCTCTTCCTCCGACAGCCCGTCGTGGTCCCGGGCGCTCCGCCACAGTTCGACGAGCCGCTCCCGCGCCCGCTCCCGTATGCCCGCCAGCCGGTCGGCCTGCCCGGCCGCCACCTGAGCGGGCTGCGGGAAGGGGACGGTCTGGGCTACGGGGGAGCGGTGCAGCACGGGCCGGAAGCGCGGCGCGATGCCCGGGTAGACGGACTGCGCGAGCAGCGTGCGCAGCGCCTCGGCCTGCGCATACGCCGTACCGGGGACGACCTTCTCCCGCCGCTGCCCGGCCGACTCCAGGCCGAGCCCGGCGCGTACGGTCGCCTCCTCGCCGACGACGGTGAACAGCTCACGGATGTCGTCGGGGGTGAGCGCCTGGTGGCAGCGGGTCTTCTCCATCAGACGGCTGACGGTCCGGGCCGTCGCATTGCCGCCGTCCTTGAGGTCGCCGCAGCCGAAGACGGGCGGATCGCAGGAGCCGAGTTGGGCGGGGACGGGCGGGACGGTGACGGTTTCCTTCTCGGTCTCCGTGACGGAAGCCCCGAAGGTCAAGGACCGCCCGTGATCCACCAGCACGACATTGCCGCGCGCCACGCTCACGTCCTCGACCGGCGCGCAGTGCGTTCCGCCGCGCGTGGACAGGCACAACGGGAAGGCGAGCGCGTCCTCCGGCGCCCAGGTCACCTCCAGCACCGGCTGGCCTTCGAGCTGATCGACGGCCGGGGTGACGGAGGTGAGCCGGACCGCCTGCCGGTGGGCGGGGTCCTGGTCGCCGGGGGTTCCGGTGCGCGGCCCTCGTACCTCCTCGAAGAGCAGCAGATCACCGGGAGACAGCCGGAGCGCCCGGCTCTCGCACGCCTCGTCCGTCCACTCGTCCCGCAGCGTCGCGCCGGTGGCCCCCTTGGGCAGGGAACAGGTCTCCCCGCCCCAGGTCCACAGCCGGATCGCGTTGTGCTCGGGGCGCACGGTCAGGGGCGCGTCGGCGACGGGCTCGAACACCTCCACCGCGCCGCGCTCGTCGAGCACGGCCAGATCCCGGTCGTCGATGACGGTCCCGGTCTCGGGCCGGTCCCGCGGACCGTACGTCCTCGTATCGATCGCGGCGAAACGGAACGCACCGGGCAACAGGGTCAGTTCTTCCACCGCCTCCACGGACATGAACGCCCGCGCGCTGCACCCGTCGTGCATCGGATAGTCGATCAGCCGGACGTGCCGCCGTACGGACACCCGGCGCCGGGCCGTATCGAGATACGCCTCCGTCGCCACCGCATCCTGCTGATAACTGATCTGGTCGGCGGTGTACGCCAGCAGCTCGACCAGCGTCATCCCCAGATCCGCCGGATTCCGCTCGACCCAGTCGGGCGTGGTCAGCCGCAGCCGGTCCAGGACGACCTGCCGCAGGGTGTCGTAGTCGCGCGCCGTGTAGTCGATGACCGGGGCGGGCTTGAACGTATCCGGGCAGCCGTCGCCCGCCTCGCCCGCCTCGTCCACACAGTCGAACGGGCTCGGACAATCGGCCCGGAAGAAGAACTCCGCGCCGAAATACCGCTGGTCGAACCCTTCGTACGGCTCGGTGCCGGGCCGCCCGTACGCATCCGTGCCGACCACGGACAGCCGGTACCGCGACGTGTCCCCGGTGCGGTCGAGCACGACATGCAGCCGGTCGTCGAGCTCGGGATCCTCCTCCCGCTCGACGGAGACCTCCATCGCCTCGAGACCGGTGATCCGCCGCCCGCCGTCGATCCGTATGTTCTCCGGGCACAGCCCGTGCGGCGCCTTCCCGAGAAAGGTGACGGTCAGGGTCACGCCGTCATCGGCAACCTCCACCGCATCAACGCCGTTGAGCCGCGCGGCCCTGACCCGCCCCCGCCGGCTGTCCGTACGACACCCCAAACCGGCCGTCGTGACGTGCCGTTCACTCATGCCTCGCCCCGCCCCTCGAACACCTCGTCGCGCCGGTTCGCGGTGGAACGCACCACATAGCGCAGATACACCCGTACGACGTTCTCTTCGCTGACCACATCCAGGGACTCGACCTCGATCAGATCCCCCAGCCAGCGCTGTAGCGACGCCTGCACCGAAAGCTCCACGGCGGACGCCAGCTCCGGACTGTTCGGCGTGAAGACGAGCTCCAGCAGCCCACACCCGAAATCCGGCCGCATCACCCGCTCGCCGGGGCTGGTGAACAGCAACTGCTCGATCAGATCCCGCACATGAGCGTCATGATCCGCATGGCCGGTCCGCCCCCGCCGGTCGATCCGGAACGGAAACGCGACCTCGGTACGTACCTTCCTGACAGCCCTCATCGGCTGGACACCCCCTGGCCTTGGTGGACGGACGCCACGAGCGGCGGGCCCTGCGGCACCAGCCCGGCGCTGAAACACATCGCCGCGGTGGTGTCCAGCAGCACCGGCACCCCGTCGACCCGTACGGTGTCGTCGCCCCCGGCAGGCGTCCAGCGGAGACTGGTGCACGGCTGTGGCCGGTGGCCGACGGAATGCGGACACCCGCTGACCACGAAAAGGTCCGCGGCCGTGGCCATGGGCGCACCGTCGATCCGGGGACCGCCACCCGCACCGGCGGCAGCGGTGGCCACCACGCTCCCACCGTGCGGACAATGGATCGCGGTCCCGCCGTGGACCAGATTTCCGGTAAACACGTAACTCGCTCCCCCCGTATGCGCTATCGCTTCTTGGGCACGGTCAACCGGCCCTCATTGATGTCGACTTGGTCCCCTACCAAAGAAATCGAAGCGCCATGCCCGTTATTGATATGCACACCCGTCGCATCGATCTTCACGTACGCGCCGCCGGGCGCTTCCAGCAAGATTCCGTTGGTGGGCACGTCGGACATCACGAGTTTGTGCCGCCCGGGCGTCTGAATCACCACGGGGTGCGAGATCGCCGGATCAATCTGCGCATCCTTCGGCAACTCCTCCCGGCTCCCGTACCAACACCCCACCCAAATCGGATAACTGGGCTCGCCCTGCTCGAACTCCACCCACACACCCGCCCCGACCGACGGCACGACCACCTGCCCCGCCTCCGGCCCGGTGAACGGAAAACACGGCAGCGCCCACGTGGACGGCTCATCGCCCAGCACATCCGGAACCTGGACGATCAGCCGCCCCCGCCCCATCGGGTCGTTGTTGTCCACCACCCGGCCGCGGAACTTACCGAGAAAGCGGTTGTTAGGTGCGCCAGCCATTTCTCTTGTCTCCTGGATCCGATACGCGCTGCATTCGAATGCTGCTCGACTGCTGCGCTAGGGACGAACGGTGCCGCTACGGGCAATCAACCCTTCCCGCGACAGCGTGAAGTTCTGCTGGTACGAGCCCGGCCGAAGATTGGTCGTCACGCTCTTCACGTAATAGTCGCCGTCGTACGTCACCCCGGCACCCCGCACCCCGACCAACTCCCGCGGCCGCAGCACATATCCATGCCGATTGACGTCCAGCGACCCCGACCCCGAAATGGCATCGGCAGACGTCGCCGCCCTGCCCAACGCCTCCGCCTTCGCGATCGCCTCATCCCGCTTCGCGGTCCCGCTCAGCGACTTCCTCTTCAACGCCGGCGAAGCCCGCCGCCCCAGCGGCGGCCGCAGCGGACTGATGTCCGGCTGCGCCAGCAGGGGCGCCCGCCGCGTCACCGGATCCTGCACCCGCGCCTGCGGCTCTTCCCTGGCGGTCCCGTCATACGCAAACGTCAACTGATCAACGGTCGAATTCACATCCATATTCACGTTCAACGCGTGCTGTCGCTGACCCAGCCGCTGCTCGGGCCCCCAGAACGCCGTCGACTTCCCCGGCACGGGCCCGGGATCGAGATAGAACGTGTAGCCGTTCGCACCGGCCAACTCATTCACGTACTGCAGATCCGTCCCGACCTGGTAGTCAACCCTCAACTGTTCCCTGGGCGGCTGCGGAATCTGCTCCCTGATGATCCGGGCATCGATCCCGTAATCCGCGTACTTCCCGAGGATCCGCTCAATCCGCTGCGAGGGCGCGAGATTCGGATACCGGTCGGCCCGCTCCTCCAGATCCATCAGCAGCGTCAGATCCTCACCGGTGACGGTGAGCGTCGTCTGCCCCGGCTGATTACTGGCTCCCACCTCCTGCCGCACAATCAGCCCGTCCAGCAGCACGAAGGGTGTCCCCTTGATGCTCACCGCCACAATCACCCGCGTCTTCGGATCAAAGAACCCCTCCGGCAGCAACCGCCGAATAATGGCGCCCTTCTTGGTCAGATCGAATGCGATCTGAAACCCGGACCGCTCGCCCGCCGTACTCGTGATCTGCGCCGACAGCAACGCCTCGGTCACTTCCTGCGGCACGAGCCGGGCCGACTTCGGTCCCATGTACAACGACACATGAATAGGCCCTCGTCCGACCGGCTCATCAGCCATTCCTGACCCCCGGCCCGCCCATCCCGCCCGGGAACCCACCCGGCAGCGGCACGGCTATCTCCTCACCCGGCTCATCCGTCAACTCCCGTGGATCCAACACAGGGTTGGCATCAGCGATCTGCCACCACTGCCTCGAATCCCCGAAGTACCGCTGCCCGAGCTGATCGGCCCGCTCGCCGGCGCTGACGGTATGCGGCACGGTCTCCTCGGCGGCCCCCTCCAGCCTGGGCAGCAACCGCCGCTTGGCGTACTTCACCTCGGTCCCGTCGGGCAGGCGATGCACTCCGATCTCCACCTCGGCGTACCGACTGCTCCTGGGATACGGATGCGCCCCCGGAACGTCATCCAAGGCCCGCCCATAAGGCTCGATCACCCTCAGATCCCCCTCCCACCAAGCCCGAGCGCCGCAAAGCTCCCGCCGCGCGCCGCCCGCGCCAACTGCTCCTTCTGCGCGAGGTGCGCCAGATACAACTCCGCCCCCCGATGCCCGGCCGGCAGATCACTCACCGTCAAAATCTTCATCCCGATACTGAGCGAGGCCCTGATCGGATTCAGATTCACATCAAACGCCGACTCATTGACCGACAACTCCGTCAGCCGCACGGGCATGACCCGCTTGCTCCCCCAGGTGAACAGCGTCAACGGCATCTCAATGGGACTGATCTCGATCGTCCCCTTTTTGCTCAGATGCGAGGCGGCACGAAGCTGCGCGGTGGTGGGCTGCACGAGCATTTCCAGCACGGCGAGTTGGGGGTGGATGCCGTCGGGTGCGGCCACGTCCAGCTGATCGGTGGCGTCGATCTCCGCGGTGAACTTCCACGTCTCCTGCGCGGGCCCCTTCAGCCGCAGAGCCTCATTCCGGTCGCCTCCACTCCCACCACCACCGCCGTCCCCTTCCCCTCCGGCAGCTTGCGGCGCAACCGAGCGTTCCAGCGTGTCCGGGTTGAACTGAAGAACGATGATGCGCTGCGGCGTCCCGAGATCAGGATCGACGATGACGATCCCGGAACGGATGGGCTTGGGTATGTCGGCGTATCGGGTCACAGTCGTGCCTCCAGCCGTGCACGCAGGGGGGCGTAGTCATACTCCGGAAATAATTCCGGGAATACAGTAAGTGCATTCCGGAGATCGTTCGCAGTTCTGGCGAAGTCATCGTCTCCGAGTGAAACGTCACTGAACAGGTATTGCCAGCCAAAGATTCCCTTGGTGATGATCAGGGCTTCCAGATAATCGCAGTAGTCGATGTCCATCTTGAACGCCCCAATGCGGAAGTCGTGATACCAGACTTCGGGTAGTGGGACGTCAGGCTGTATGCGTAGTGCGGCAAATGTTCCTGTCCCACATCCAGGGTGATGGTCTATGACGCGGAGCTCGGAGTACAGTTGTCTTTCGGACGGCGAATCACCCCAATCGATACCCGGTGCTTCGATGGCAGTTGAGGTGAGCAAATGACGAATAGTGAACTCACCCGTGAGCTGAATGTCGGAGTGCTTGATGCGCCAATGGCAGGAAAACCACCTGAAGCGAATGAAGCACCTCTGGAGAGATGGGTCCAAGGTGATGTCGCGCCATTCGGAAATCTTGTCGAATACCTCCTGGGCATCGCCAAACTCTGCGGCGACCCGGCCCGGCTTGGCGGAGAATATCTGCACGTTCGAATTCTCCACAAGTTCGCCATGCATTTTCCGGAGGCGTGCCTCGCAATCGGTGAGAGCGGTCATTTCTGCACCTCGCATTCCTGGGGGCGAGCTCGGACGGTGTTAACTACTACTAAAATTCAATCCTGCCCTCTTTTTCCTTGATCGCCTTCTGTACCTTCGCGAAAACCTCGGGCTTGGAGGGCTTGCTGCGCTCTTCGTACAGCCTGAGCCTGTCGATTAGGTCCTGGGCGTCTTCGAATTTATCCCTGACGGCTTCCCTCTGGATCGCCGCAGCGTATCGGGAAGGTGCGTCGAACTCGCGCGCCAGATATGTCTTGGACTCCTTCGGATTGTTCACCCTAATTACCCCCTTCCCGTCGTTCTTGCGCGGCAAAAGGACCTCCTCGTCAAAGAATTTCTCCTTGTTGCTTTTGTCGGGTTTATCCTCGACCCATTTTCCCCCGCTCTGGTGGTACGTGTTCCACATGCTGGTGATGTGTTCGGGGTAATTCTGATGGGGGGCGGGGTGGAAGTCGACGTTTACCTGATACCAGACCATTGACCTGTCTGATGCCTTGGCGGCCTTTTCCGCCTTCTTCTCGATACCCGTGTCGAATCGCCGGTTCACGCGATGAGGGGCAGGTACGAGGTTGGATCCCGACGCGAGTCCGCCCATCTGATACGTGATGAGGTGCATCTTGACGAGTTTATCGGGCCCCTTTGCCAGGTCCTCGGTCCAGCCCAGGGGATTATCATCTTCGTTGTCCGTGGATAGTTCTCCCTTAGGTGTTGCTTTCTGGAGATAGTGGACCTTGTTTTCCCTTGAAGCGCGCACATTGTCCGCGAACGGAGGCCAAACCGTGGGTGGGAGGTCGGCCGTCTTTGTATTCCGCAACGCCAGGAACCCGGCTAGCTCGTTCATCAGCTCCCGCAATTTCTCATAATTAACGGGATCGGTGGTTATTCGGCTCCGGTTTTTGCTATTTTTTGGATACCGTGGCGATGCTTGATCTTGCTCTTTTTCGACGAGTTCTTGCAGGGTTTCGGCGCTGGTGTGCGCGTCGTTCTGTTTTTGTTTTTCTCGCTCGTCGGTAATCTCGACGAGTTCCTTTCCCCATTCCTTGATGAACGTCATTATGGACTTCTGCTCGCTGTGTACCTGAAGATCTGCGCTCTTGGTGCGACCGTTGAAGAAGAGGGTGTGAACCTCACCGTTCGCCATACGGAACCGCACTTTGGGCAACTCAGGCGCCTGAGTTTTCTCGTCTTTGTTCCTTCTGTCCCCCTTGCGTTGGCGCCGTCGCTCGTTCCTGCGCCGCAAGCGATCCCGCTGCCGCCTCCACCTATCCCTCAACCGATGCGTGCGGTTGTTGAGTTTGTGGCTGAGTTTGCGGCCCTTGCCGAGGAGGCGGCGGGCGGCGCGGCGGGCCCTGTTGAGGGCGGACTTGATGGTTTGGCGGGCGCGGCGGAGTTTGCGGCGGGTGCGGGACTCGGGCTTGCGGCGCGGGTGTTTCTTGGTGTTGACCTTTTTCTTGCCGTCCTTGTGCTTTGTCAGGTCGGGCTTCTTGTGGCCCTTGTCGTCCTGTTTCTTGTTGTTCTTGCGGAGCGGGTCCTTGGACTTGTGGTCGTCGTCGTGCTTGTTGCCGGGGCGGTTCTTCTTGCGGAGGGTGTCGCGGGCCGGGCCTCGGCGCTTGTTGAGGTTGGGCTTGTCGTCGTCGTGTTGTTTGCGCTGGGCGGCGCGGGCGCGGCGGCGGGCGGCGTTGACCTCGCGGCCGTCCTCGCGGCGTTCGTGTTCGTCGGGCTTCTTCTTGTGCTTCGGCTTGGGCTGGTGTTCCGGGCGGGGCTTCTTTTCGGGGGAGGGGCGTTTGGTCGGGCGGGGGCCGTCGTCCGGGCGGGAGGTCTTGTCCGGGGAGGGCTTGCGCGGGACCGGGCGTTGGTTGGGCTTGTCGGTGGGGCCGGGTTTGTCGGCCGTTGGGCTGGGCCGGTTGGTGTTCGCGGGGCGGCCGTCCTGGCCCGGCTTGTCGTGGTGGTCGGGCCTTCCGGGTGCGCCGGGTGAGCCGGGCTCGTCCGGACCGTCGTGTCCGCCCGGCCGCCGCTTGCTGCGGATGTTCTTGAGCATTCCGCCGAGCTTGCTGGTGACCTTGCCCATGTACTTCTGGATGCCGTTGATCAGGGCCTGGTAGATCAGCTCCAGGAGGGCGACGACACCGGCCGCGACCGCCTTGGCGAAGGGGCGTGCCGCATTGCCGCTCTTGACCGCCTTCAAGAAGTCCATGAAGAGGCCGAAGGCAGCCAGGATCTTGCTCAGTGATGCCCAGGCCGTCTTGAGGGCGTCGATGATGGTCATGACCCAGCCGGCCCCGGGGATCAGCCTGGCCACGACCTGTTTGACGACCAGTTCGCCGATGATCTGGGGGAGATTGGGGAGGGCCGCGTCCCAGGCCATCTTCCCCATCTCGTCGGCGGTGACATCACCGTCGATCAGTGCCTGGAAGTCTTCGGGTGACAGGCCGGTGATCTCCTGGATCTTTTCGTTGATCCATTTCTTGACCGCGGACTTCGTCTCCTCGAAGAGGTACTCTCTCGCTCCCGTCCGGGCGGCGTCGCCGGCCTTGCTGATCCAGCCACCGGGGTCGGAGACGATGTCGTTGAAGATGGCGGCCCATTCGCCGAGCGCCTCCACGACACCCTTCGCCCACTCCAGCGTCCCGACCGTCACGTTCTCCACGACGTCGACGGCCTTGAGCAGACCGTCTTCCATGAGGTCCAGCCCCGCGACGAGCGCGTCGCTCAGTCCGTCGAGCAGTCCCCCGACGACCTTCTTGAGCGCGTCGGCCGCCTCGTTGACCTTCCGTACGGCGTAGTTGCGGGCGCCGTTGATGGTGTTGCGCCACTTGTTGCGCATCGCCGGGTAATCGGCGAGAAGTTCGTCACCGAGGGCGATCAGGCCGTCGGCGAACTCGTTGATCCGATCGACGACCCAGCCGCGGGCCTTGTCGATGAACTTGAAGACCTCGCTCTTGAACGCGTCGATGAGGCCCGTGACGGCCTTCCGCGCCGCATCGAAGAACCCCTTGATCGCCTTCTTGATCTCTTTGAACCACGACTTGAGCTCGCTGATCGCCCCGTCGAGCCAGTTGTCGGCGTTGTCCTTGCTGTCCTTCTTCTTCTGCTCCGCCTTTTCCTTCGCACCGGTCTGGTGCCCTTTGATCTTTTCGTTGTCCTCCTTGGTGCGGGTCTTGACGTGGTCGTCGGTTTCCTTTTCCTTCTCCTTGATCTTGCCGCGGACGTGGTCGTACCGCTTGCCCTTCTTGCCGTCGATCTCCGAGACCTTGTCGTCCTGTTCCTTCCGCCACGTGTCGCGGTGGTGGGATATCTCGGAGCGGCCCTTCGCGCGTTCGTTGGCCTGGGTCTTGCTGTTGGCGTCGACTTCCCGCTTCAGATCCCGGTCGTGCCGCTGCTTGTCGTCCTTGGCCTTTTGGTCCTTGGTCCGGCGCTCGTCCGTCATCTGCTGCCGGCCGTTGCCGAACGCCGCCTGGATCTGCGGGCCGCGGTCGTGTTCGGCCAGGGCGGAGGCGGACTCGATCGGCACGCCGCCGGTGGGTGCCTTGCGCCCGCCCGCCTGCCCGGCCTTCTTGCCCTTGCCGCCGGGTACCTTGCCGGTCAGGGTCTCGCGGGGAACGTCGGGATAGATCTGGTCCTCGCCCATCGGCCGCGCGGCGTCCTCACGGCCGGACTGATGCAGCTCGTTCTTCCGCTCGTCGAGCTTCTGGCCCTGCTCGTCGGTGCGTTGCGGGTCGGAGTCGTCCTGGAGCGGGAGGCCGGGGGCGTCGCCCACCTTGGTGCCCTGCATCCCCGGGTCCGTGCTGGGGAGTTCGAGGATCGAGTCGATCAGATCGTCCAGCGGCAGGAGCTTCTTGAGGACCTTGCCCAGCAGCTTGGCGCCGATCGTCACGCCGATGTCCCACCAGCTCGGCTCCGGCATGTCGGCGGTCGGCGGCTCGCCCTCCGGCCGCTGCTCGCCGTCGATCTCCGGCGTCTTGCCCTGGGCGGCGTCGGTGCGGGAGACCTTGGCGTTGGTGTACGTCCCCGGAGCGGCGGCCTTCGGGCCACCCGGTACGGTCTTCGGCGAGCCGGCCGGCCGCTCCACCTTCGGCGGCGACTTGCGCAGCGCCGTACGCTCCTTGCCGACCGAGGTGCCCACCGCACCGTCGACACCCTTCAGCGTCTCCAGCGCGATGTACGGCTTGAGCCTGGCCGCCGTGGCCAGTCCCGCCTCGGGGGTGTCCTTGGAGACATCGGGGGCCGCGGCTTCCTTCTTGGGCTTCGTCGCGCCGGATGCGGCGCCTCGACCGCCACCGCCACCGCCGCCACCTCGTGCCGGAGCCGGCGCCGGAGCCGGAGACGTACGGCCCCCTCCACCGCCTCCGCCCCGCCCGGCGGCGGCCTTCGCCGCCTGCCTGGCCGCCTGCCGCTTGGGCGCCGTCAGGTTCGGCCGCGCCGCGGGCTTCGCCGCCCGGGGCTTCGGTGCGCCATCGGCTGCGGGGGCCCCGCCCTTCCCCGACGTGCCGGCGGACATGAGCCCGACGGGACCGCCGCCCGCTGCGAGCTTCGCCGGGGGCGTGGAGCCCGCCGCGGAGATGTTGTCGGGGCCGGCCGGCGAATCCGGTGTGGTCGCGGGCCCCTTCCCCTGGCTGACGTCCTGCGTCGCCGCGGCGTCCTTCGCTTCGGTGACGCCCTTTCCTTCGGTGACGCCCCTGCCTTCGATGGCGTCCTTCGTCGCGGGGTCGTCCTTGGGACGCTCGCCCGCGGTCGGGCTCGCGCCGTCGGAGGCGGAGCTCCCCGAGGCCGCGCCGCTGTGTGCCGTGCCCGTGGCCGTGGCCTTGGGGGTGGCGGCCGCGCCGGTTTCCGTACCGGAGGGTGTGGCGCTCTCCGCACCGGACGCCCCACTCGTACGACTTGCCGCCTGGACGCCCGGATCTCCGGCACCGTCCGAGCCGCCACCCGCGCCCTTCCCGCCTCCGGCAGCGGTGGCAGCGGACCCCGAAGCCGTACTGACGGCCTGGCTGCGCGCGTCCTCGTCGGACTTCGCCAGCCGCCCTGGCGCGACCGAGTCGCCGCCGGATCCGGAACCCACCCCGCCCGACCCGGCGGTGGCCGTACGGGCCGCCTCGTCCCGCCGCTTCGCCTCGGCGTCCTCCTTGCGCTCCTCCGCCTGCTCCTTCTCCCGCTCGGCGTCCTCGGCATCGACCGGGCCGGTGCTGTTCTCGCCCGGCTCCTCGCCGGTCCTGTCGTCCGCCGACTCCTCCGGCTCGGGGCCGATCTCCTGCTCGATGGACTTGTCGGTCTGGAGGTCCTCGGAGAGCTGATCGTCGGACTCGCTCTCCGACGAGGCGTTCTCCGAACCGGATCCGTCGGACTCGCTCTCCGCCTGCCGCAGGGCCGCCGCCGACCGGCCCTCGCCGGCCGGGGATTCGATGACCCCGGGAACGCCGTCCCTCCCGCCGTCGGCAGAATCCTTGCCGTTCTTCGCGTTCTTCGCGTTCGCGGCGGCACCGGTGGCGTCGTCGAGGTCGCCTTCGGGCAGCGAGTCGTCGCTGTCTTCTGCGTCCTCGTCGTCCGCCGCATCCAGGGCGGCGTCCTCGTCGCCGTCGTCAGCGCCGGCGTCCTCGTCGTCCTCGGCGTCCTCGTCGCGGTCCGCCGACTCCTCTTCGAGCCCGAGCGGCTCGTCGTCGGCGTCCTCTTCGTTCTCGGGGTCGCCGGGGCGGCGACCGCCCGCCACGCCGCGGTCGGTCCGGTCCTTCTCGCCGGGCTCCTCGGCGCTCCTGTCCAGGTCCTCGGGACCGGCAGCCTGCTCGTCGGCAGCCCGGTCCGCACGTTCGCTCCCGGCGCCCTCCGCCCCGTGGCCGGCAGCCTGTTCCGTCTGCTCGTCGGCGTCCTGGCGGTCCTCCGCCACGCCGCCGGCCGCGCTCGCCGCGTCCTTCTGCGCGCCTTGCCGGGCCGCTTCGGTGTCCTGCTGCTTCTCCGCTGCCCGCGATTCCTGCTGCGCGCCGGCCGCTTCCCGGGGCCGGTCCGCCGACTGCCCGGACGCCGTCGACGCGCTCTCCGGCGAGGGGGCCCTCGCCGGGCCGCCGCCGGCGGACCCGGACTGCCCGTCCCGCTCCACGGCAGCCCCGTCGCCGGCCGGATCGGAGTCCTTCCGCCGCTGCTGCCGCTGCCGCCGGTCGTCGCCTTCCTTCTCCGTCCGCTCGCGCTCGGCGCGCGCGTCGGCCGTCCGCTGCGCCCGCTCCTGGCGTATCGCCTCGGACTCGTCGGGCACGGCCCCGGGAGCCGCGGCGGCATCCAACGGCAGCTGCCCGGCCTGCTCCAACTCCTCGACCAGCGCATACAGCCGCTCCAGGCCGGGCGTCGACAGCCGTACCTCCAGCCGGTCCAGCACGCTGTCCTGCACCTCCGGCGCCAGCCGCGCCAGTTGCAGACGTGCCCGGCCCGAAAGGTCCTCGGGGTCACCGCGCAGCGAGCGCAGCACACCATTGGCGAGCCGGTCCACCAGCGTCGCCGGGTCCAGTTGCTCGAAGCGCCGGCGATCGGCGTCGACCGTCGCGTAGCGGAGCCAGCCGGGCGTGGCCTGCCCCGGCTCGATCTCCGCGGCGGGCTCCTCCTGCCGTACGGACCCCCGCAGCGCACCCAGCACCGACGCCCGTGCCGCCGACTCCGCCTCCCGTTCGATCGCCTCCTGCGGAAGACTGACCGAGCCCAGGTCGCGGCCCGCCCGCAACGCGCCCAGGCCGTGCGGGTTCTGGACCGTGTGCAGCAGCTCATGGGCGAGCAGCCGCTGCCCGTCGGCCGTGCCCGGGCGGTAGGTCCCCTCCCGGAAGAAGATGTCCTGGCCGACGGCGAAGGCGTCCGCGCCCATCATGTCCGCCAACTGCCCGGAGTCGCGGTCGGTGTGCAGGCGGACCTGGCTGAAGTCGTGGCCGAGCTGCTCCTCCAGCTCCCGGCGGACGCTCAGGTCCAGGGGCTGGCCGGCGCCGCTGACGATGTCCTTCGGCTCCGGGGCGCGGGCCTTGGCGGAGCGCTCCCTGCGCTTGCGGCGCCTGACCTCTGCGGCCGACCGGGTGTCCTGCGTCGAGGACTGCGCCGTACTCATTGCGGATCCCCCCGTCCCGCGAGTCCCGCGTGCACCGCGCGGGCCAGTGCCTCCCCCAGGCGTACGGGAGAGGTGGTCGCCGGCAGCGGCGGCAGCCCGGCGAGGCCGTCCAGCGCCACGCCCGCTCCGTCCGCCGCCAGCGCCACCCCGCGCTCGCGTACGAGCCGGGTCAACTCGTTCTGGAAGGCCGCCGACACCCGGTCCGGATCGACCCGGGCCGCATCGAAGCCGTCCAGGACCAGTTCGCCGATGTCGATACGGAAGGAGCGCGGTGGCGGCTCGGCTGCCGGCTCCCACGCTGCGTTCCCGACCTCGCTCAGACCCATCCGTGGACCTCAGACGGCGCCAGGGAGCGTTCCAGCTTCAGGTATTCGGTACGGGCGGCCGCCAGCATGTGACGCATCTGGAGGCGGTCGCCCTCCTCGGCGGCGAGGAAGGCCCCGGAGAGGGCGATGTTGCGGATCGAGCCGCCGGCGACGGTGAGCTGGGCGAGGAGCGAAGGCTCGACGCCCTTCAGGGGAGCCTGAGCAGGAAGCACCCGGCGCCAGATCTCCGCGCGCTCCTTCTCCCCCGGGAAGGGGAAGTCCACGACGAAGCGGATGCGGCGCATGAAGGCGGAGTCGAGGGCCTTCTTCATGTTGGTGGTGAGGACGGCCAGACCGCGGTACGCCTCCATGCGCATCAGGAGGTAGCTGACCTCCAGGTTGGCGTAGCGGTCGTGGCTGTCCTTGACCTCGCTGCGCTTTCCGAAGAGCGCGTCCGCCTCGTCGAAGAGGAGCAGGGCGCCGCCGCGTTCGGCGGCGTCGAAGACACGGCTGAGGTTCTTCTCCGTCTCGCCGATGTATTTGCTGACCACCTGGGAGAGGTCGATGATGAACAGGTCCAGGCCCAGTTCCTTCGCCATGACTTCGGCGGCCAGGGTTTTGCCGGTGCCGGAGCCGCCCGCGAAGAGCGCGGTGACGCCGAGGCCGCTGCGCAGCGCCTTGGCGAAGCCCCAGTCCTGGTAGACGGTGCTGCGCCGGCGTACGTGGGCGACGATCTCCTGGAGGATGCGCAGCTGGCGGTCGGCCAGGACCAGGTCGTCCCAGCCGGCGCGCGGTTCGATGCGGCGGCCCAGTTCGTCCAGGCCCATCCGGGCCTCGGTGAGGCCGGCCTGCCAGGCCAGTTCGGTGGCGTCGAGTGCGTCCGAGTGCGGCAGATCGCGGCGTACGGTGGCGGCGGCCGAGCGGACGACGTGCGGTGGGAGCTGGAACTGCGCCACCAGGGACCGAAGCTGACTGTCCGTCACTTCGGGGACGTCGGCGAAGGCGTCCGTCCACAGGCCGAGCTGCTCCTCGTCGGAGAGCTTCGGTACGGTCACCCGCAGGCCGCGCGGCTGGCCGGTCTGCCGCGGATCGGGGCTGGAGACGATCAGGGGTACGGCCGCGCCCGCGATGAAGGCGTCCGCCGCGGCGTGCTGGTCGCGGTCCATCTCGCCGACCTCGACCAGGAGGGCGGCGGGCAGCAGGATCGCCTCGCGCTGCCAGAGGCGGGCCAGGCGGTCGCGTTCGGCGGCGTCGGAGGGTATGTCGTCGGCGGCCATGGAGTACAGGCCGAGGCCCGAACGGCGGGCGGCCGTCGCGGCGATATCGGCGCGGGTGCGGAGGTCGGCGCCGACGAGCTCGACGCGGAGCACGGAGTCCGGCCCGGCGCCCGCCCAGCCCGCGGCGACCCGGTGCGCGGCCGCTTCGTACGAGGGCGGCAGGGCGTTGGGGGCGGTGGTGCGGCGCAGCAGGCCGTGCAGCCTGGCGTCCAGGTACGGCGAACCGACCAGGAAGTGCAGGATGCGTTCGTCCAGGCGGAGCCGGGTGGTGGTCAGGCGGGTCTCGTCGTCCAGCTCGATCAGGCGCCAGCGGCGCAGCGGGGCGACGGGGGTCAGCGCGCTCCAGTGCGGGGCACCCAGGGCGGCCAGGGCGAGGGAGAAGGTGGGGTACGCCCGGTCCGGGGCGCCGCTCGCGGCGGCGCACCGGGGCGCGGTGGTCGGGTCCAGCTCCGCCGCGGCGGCGAGCAGCACGATGTCCCGCTCGAAGTCACTGAGGCCGAAGCAGGAGGTGAGGGCCTCGAGCGCGGCGGGAGGCGTGGTGGGCGCCCCCGCCGGGGTGGCCGCCTTGCGCGCGGCGGCGGGCGTGGACGGTTGGTCGGTGGGCCGGTCGGTGGGCTCGGCGGGCGTACGGGGGGCACGGGCGGCGTGGGTGTCGAGACGTGCGAGGACGGCCGCCAGGGCGGCGGTCAGCGCCTGGCCGTCCGTCGTCCGGTCGCCCTCGGTGAAATCGTTCACCCCGCTCAGCCCTCCTTGCCGGAGCCGGAGCCGGAGCCGGAGTCAGGGGCCTTGGCCGACGAGCCCGGTTTGGCCGATGAGCCCGGCTTTGCCGTCGAGCCCGGCTCGGCCGGCGTGTCCCGCCTCGCCGGCGCCCCCCGCTTTGCCGGCGCCTCTCGCTTCGGCTGCGCCTTCTTGGCCGGCCGGCCGCCCCCGGCACTCGCCTCGGCTTTGCGCGCCGCCCGGGTCAACGCCCCGGCGGCACGCCCGGCCCGCGCGCGTCCCCCGGCCCTGGCCCCGTCGGCCTGGTCCGCCCCGGTGCCACCGGTCTTGGCCCCCGCGCCCTGCACGTCATCGGCCGGCACGCCGCCCGTCGCCTCCGCGGCCACTCCGGACGCCGTACCCTCAGCCGCCGCACCCCCGGCCGCCAACACCCCCGACGGCACCGACGCGCCCACCGTCCCCGGCCGCTCCGGCGCCCCGGGCGCCCCGAACGGCAACACCGTCACCTCCGGCCGCTCCACCGGCTTCGCCGGCTTCGGCTTCTGGTGGCCGTCGAGCAGCACCAGCGACGCCTGGTACACGACCGACAGCGAATACGGGGTGTTGTGGAGCATGCCCCACAGCTTCGACGTCTCATCGACGTCCATCTGGGTCGGCGTGAAGCGGACCCTCTGCAGGGATTCGGCGAGATCGCTGCCCTCCAGGTAAGGCCGTTGCGCCGCCTCCTCGATCAACTCCTTGGACAGGACCGGGATTTCGTGCAGCGTGCGGACGACGCTCCCGATCAGCCGCTGCCCGACCAGCTCGGTCTCCTCGCCGTATGCGCTGATCACGTAATGCAGGTCGATCGCGGCCGCCGGCCGCTTCAGCAGCGTCCCGTCGGAGGCGCGGGTGACCAGGTCGTTGTTGCGCATCGAGGGGTTGTGGGTGACCTGGTAGAGGAAGACCGTGATCGTCGGGTCGGTCGGCGGATCGGCCGGCGGCTTGCGGGTCTCCACCGAGACGGCCATATCGATCTCGGGGTGCAGATTGTGCTCGATCAGCAGCGCAAGGGCCTGGGTGACCGTCGCGACGGCGAGTGCGTTGCTCATGGTGTCTCAGTTCCTCTTCTCGTCGCGGGAGAGGTAGTCCGTGAGGCTCAGCGAAGGCCCGCGGCGCTCCGTACGCGCCGCCCGCCCGCCTGCCGTGGGCCGTTCCGGGCCCGCCGCACTGACCTCCAGCCGCCCGATCTGCACATGCACCACCCGCTCGGCCGGACGCTGTCCGCGCCGGCCGGACGCCGCGGCCCGCGCGGCCGTACGGGCCGGGGACACCTCGTCCGTACGCGGCCGGAGTGCGGGGGCGACGGCGCGCGGTGCGGCGTCCGAGGCGCGCGGGCCGGGCGCGGGCGCCGCCCCGCGTGCGGGCCCGTCCTCGCGCGCGACCTCCGCCCGCCCGCGCGGCCGTACGGCCGCGGACGAGGCGTCGCGCAGGCCGGGGAAAGGGGCCGTCGCGGGCAGCAACAGCCTTTCTGCGGAAAGCAGTTGAGGAGCATCGAGGCGCTCCGTCTCATCCCGTCGCGGCGGCTCGCCGCGCACCACGGTCTCCCGCTCCGCGAAGGTCCTGATCTCTCGGTCGTGGCGCACCCGCTCGCCCTCGGACGCCCCCGCCCGGGGCGCCTCCGGAAACAGCGGTGCCGGCCCCTCCGGCGCGGCAGGCGCGGTCCCTAACGCCTCCACCCGCTCGAACGGCTCCGCCAGCCGAGGCCGTACGAGCACGCGTCGCCCCGCGCCCGCCTCCGCGGAGCCGTCCCGGCCCGGCGGCGCATACCGCGCCAGCAACCGGCCGAAGTAGTCGTCAGGCATCTGCGCACAGCTCCAGGTAGTAACGGCGCCGCAGCGGACTCAGCGCCAGGATCTCCGGCTCGCTCCAGCCGTAGGCCGAGGCGAGCAGATGGACATCGAGGAGCACGTCCCGGGCCCAGGCGTCGAGCTCGGTCCACAGGTAGGCCGCGATGTCGAGCTCGGCCGGGGTGGCCGCGCCGCACTCCGGGCAGGCGATGTTCAGCGTCATCTCGGCGGCCGGATCGGCTTCTTCGGCCACCTCGGCGAACCGCTTCAGCACCGGCTCGGGCAGCCGGGCGAGCTCCCCGTCGGACGCCGCCCGCCCCGCCCGCAGGGCCGACAGCGCACAGCGGCTGCCCAGCATCCGCCGGGCGTCCCCCGGGTCCACGGCGGCGGAGACCGCGGCCAGATCGGCGGGGCCGGGCAGCCGGAAGTGCACCACCCACTCGCCCTCCTCGACCCGCAGCCCGCCCTCCGGCACCCGCGGCCGGGCGGCGCCCAGCTCGCCCGCGTCGAGTTCGAACTCCATGGCCGCGCCGCAGTCCGCGTCCGCGCAGTCGGTCTTCACCTGCATCCGGTCGCCGAACAGCGCCCGGCGCAGCGCGAACAGATCCGCCGCCCGCTCCCCGAGCGGCACCGACAGCAACGCGTCGGTGCCGGCCCCGGGGCGGGCCGCACGGTGCAGCAACAGGGCCCGGCCGCCGCCCTGCTGGGCCAGCCCGGCCTCCCAGGTGGCCAGCAGTTCAGCGGGCCCGGTGACCGCCATTCCTCACCTCGTCCGGTGCAAAGGTGCCCAAAGCGCGTGCGGTACGCGCGCGTGCCGTACGTACGGACTCCGGCTCAGGCCGGGTTCGTGAACGACGGCTCCTCCGGCTCCGGCACCTCGTAGTCCCGCTCCCAGCCCTCGCACTCCAGCTTCAGGCTCTGGATGGCGACGGCGTTGGCGTTGGCGTCCAGCTCGCCCAGGACCTGGTACTCGCTCGGCCAGGCCCGGTAGACCTTGTGCGAGACGGCGACCTGGCCGGCCTCGTTGAGGACCTGGATGACGATGTCCTTGCGGAAGTCGGCCAGCGACACCTCGGAGCCGAGGCCGGCGCCCACCTGCCAGACCTTGTTGGCCCAGCGGTCGAACTCCGGGTCGTGGGTAACCCCGCGCTCCAGGGTGATGCCCTCGAACTCCGAGCGCCCCGGGGACTTGCGCGGTGAGCTGGGGTCGCCGCCGTTGCGGTGCTTGACGACCTCGGTGGTGCGCTTCAGTGGGCTGATCTTGCTGACACCCGCGACCGTACGGCCGTCCCACAGGACCAGGAACTTGAAGTTCTTGTACGGGTCGAAGCGATGGGCGTTGATCTGGAACTCAGCCATCGGATTCCTTCACTTCTCCTTTCCTGCTGCCGGTACGTCGCTAGAGGTCGAACTGCCCGGCCATCTGCTGGATCTTGACGATCACGAACTCGGCGGGCTTCACGGGCGCGATGCCGACCACGACGTTCACGATGCCGTTCTCGATGTCCGTCGCCGTCGTGGTGTCCTTGTCGCACTTGACGAAGTACGCCTGGCGCGGCGTGGTGCCCTTGAAGGCGCCCTTCTCGAAGAGCGAGTGCAGATAGGCGGAGGCGTTGAGGCGGATCTGCTGCCAGAGCTGCTCGTTGTTGGGCTCGAAGACCACCCACTGCAGGCCGCGCAGCAGGCTCTCCTCGATGTGCAGGGCCAGCCGCCGTACGGGGACGTACTTCCACTCGCTTTCCAGCGCGTCCGCGCCTTGCAGCGTGCGGGCGCCCCACACCAGCGGGCCCACCACCGGGAAGGTGCGCAGGCAGTTGATGCCGAGGGGATTGAGCAGACCGTTCTCGCGGTCCGTCAGCTTCACGCTGAGGGAATGGACGCCCGCAAGACGCGCCTCGGTCCCCGCCGGGGCCTTCCACACCCCGCGCTCGCTGTCCGTACGGGCGATGACGCCGGCGAGCGCACCGGACGGCGGGAAGGAGCGCAGCCGGCCGGAGAGCGGGTCGGTGAGCTGGAGGTGCGGGAAGTACAGCGCGGAGTGGTTGCCGCGGACCGCATCGAAGGCGGCGATACCGGCGCGGGCGGCGTCCACACTGCCCCAGGCGGCGGGCGCGTCGACCAGGAGGAAGATCCTCCGCTCCCGGCAGAGGCGCTCGGCCGCGGACAGGACGGTGACGATGTCCTCGGTGTTCTCGTACGCGGCCAGCTCGGGCAGCGCCAGCAGGTTGACGTCGTGGACGTCGCGCAGCGCCTGGAGGCCGCTCTTGCGGGCCTCGCTGCCGATGATGTCGCGCGGACCCGGCAGATCGCCGTCCTCGCCGCCACACAGCGGGAAGACCGGCGGGTTGACGGAGGCCTCCAGGCCCAGGTCATTGGCGCACTCGCCGACGAAGCGCACCACGTCGTCGGGGTCGGTGGAGCCCGCCACCACCTGGATGCGGCGGCCGAAGGCGGTGACCTGTGCGCCCGCGAAGGCGTGCTTGCCGGGGGCGTCCGGCAGCGCGCGCAGCTTGTGCTCCAGCAGCAGCGCCAGCTCGGTGACGGTGCAGGGCGCCTCGCCGTCGCAGTCCGGGTCGTAGAGCGTGAACTCGCGCTCCACCTCGCCGATCTTGACGGTGAGGTCGACGGCCAGGTCGGGAAGCTCGTGGTGGAAGGCCTTGGAGACGGTGCCGGAGGGGTCGGGGCGGCCCTCGCCGACGACGTCGACGCGGATCAGCGCGGAGCCGGCGTTGATCACCGTCTCGGCGTACTTGCCGTTGCCGGGGTCCATCGACAGGCCGGAGTACGCCTCGCGGGCGGTGCCGTGGGCGTCGAGGACCTGGAGGTTGAAGGTTTCCTCCGGGCAGCGGGTGTCGTAGTCGACGGCCACCCGCAGGCCCGAGCCCCAGACGCCGGGCTCCTTGGCGTGCACCTCCAGCACCGGGCACTGGCTGTGGCCCTCGGTGGACTCCAGCGTGACGTGGGCTTCCTTGCCGCTGCCCGCCTTCGCGACCCGTACGATCACGGCGACCGTGCCGCCGTTGCCGAAGAACTGGTGGACGGCGTACGCGACCGGGCTCTGCGCGGTCAGCCCCCCGAAGCGGCGCTCGAAGTCGGCGAAGCTGGTGATCCGCACCGGCTGGTTGAGCGGGCCGCGCCGGGTGTGGCCGACGAAAGCGGTCACCGATGTGGTGACGGTGGTGATGCTACGGACGCTGCTGGGAAGCTCTTCGACATAAACGCCGGGGTAGCCCCGATAGGCGGCATGTGTCGGCATTCCCCCTCCAATCCCTTAGGCACCGAGTGTGACGACACCAAGAAATCGAGAAAGCTGGGAGGGGTGGCGGGAAGAAGGGGGAGGCGCGGCGGGTGCGGAAGAGCCCGCGGCCGTCCCCTGCCCGCGGTCACGCATCCCCCCGCTACCCATCAAGATCCCCCGTCTGCACCCGGTGCGGAGCGGCCTGAAGACCGACCTGCACGGGACCAAGCCCGAAGCTTGTGACTCCTGATGCGTATGTATGTGTGAGTGCTCAACGCAGTTTCTGCCGCGGGGAGTTGACGGGTCAAGAGGCCTTTCCGGACACCGCCTGCGGAGGCATTGTGACGGTACCGCGCGGACTTCTCCTCAAGCGGATTCCCGCATCGGCAGAACCGGAATCACATGAGATCGGGCGCCCGGGGACGTACCAGGAGGAGATCCCGAACGCCCTCCCAAGCGGAGCTGTCCGACGCGTGACACCGGAGCCCGCGGCGTACCAGAGCGGTCGCCGAAAACCGGCCGTCAACATGCGGAAATCTCACGGAGGCGTAACTCGGCCAAAAGATCTGTGACCGTAATCACCGGCAGAGTGTGATCTGCGATTTAGGGCCGCAGGTCCTGCGGCGATAACCTGCGAGACGGACATGCCGCGTATTCGGACACCGTGTACGCCTCCCCTGTGACAGCGCCGTCACGTTGCCCTTCGCGGCACGCCCATCGCAGACAACGAACCGCGATCACTACGGCGATTCTGAGAAGACAAGGGACGGACGCGCGTGGACCTGTTCGAGTACCAGGCGAGGGACCTCTTCGCCAAGCACGGTGTACCGGTGCTGGCCGGTGAAGTCATCGACACGCCTGAGGGGGCGCGTGCGGCGACCGAGCGCCTTGGCGGCAAGTCCGTCGTCAAGGCCCAGGTCAAGGTCGGTGGCCGGGGCAAGGCCGGCGGCGTGAAGCTGGCCGCCACCCCGGACGAGGCGGTCGCCCGTGCGACCGACATCCTCGGGATGGACATCAAGGGCCACACGGTCCACAAGGTGATGATCGCCGAGACGGCTCCGGAGATCGCCGACGAGTACTACGTCTCGTACCTCCTCGACCGCACCAACCGCACCTTCCTGGCCATGGCCTCGGTCGAGGGCGGCGTGGAGATCGAGGAAGTCGCGGCGAACACCCCCGAGAAGCTCGCGAAGGTCCCGGTCGACGCCAACGAGGGCGTTTCGATCGAGAAGGCCCGCGAGATCGTGGCGCAGGCGCAGTTCCCGGCCGACGTCGCCGAGCAGGTCGCCGAGATCATGGTGACCCTGTGGGAGACCTTCATCAAGGAGGACGCCCTCCTCGTCGAGGTCAACCCGCTGGCCAAGGTCGCCGACGGCCGCGTCATCGCCCTCGATGGCAAGGTGTCCCTCGACGAGAACGCCGAGTTCCGCCAGGCGGACCACGCGGCTCTCGAGGACAAGGACGCAGCCAACCCGCTCGAGGCTGCGGCCAAGGCCAAGGGCCTCAACTACGTCAAGCTCGAGGGCCAGGTCGGCATCATCGGCAACGGCGCGGGGCTCGTCATGAGCACCCTGGACGTCGTCGCCTACGCCGGTGAGAACCACAGCGGCGTCAAGCCCGCCAACTTCCTCGACATCGGCGGCGGCGCCTCCGCCGAGGTCATGGCGAACGGCCTGGAGATCATCCTCGGCGACCCGGACGTCAAGTCCGTGTTCGTCAACGTCTTCGGTGGCATCACCGCCTGTGACGAGGTCGCCAAGGGCATCGTCCAGGCGCTGGAGCTGCTCAAGTCCAAGGGCGAGGACGTCAGCAAGCCGCTGGTCGTGCGCCTCGACGGCAACAACGCCGAGCTGGGTCGCAAGATCCTGTCGGACGCGAACCACCCGCTGGTCCAGCGCGTGGACACGATGGACGGTGCGGCCGACAAGGCCGCCGAGCTGGCCGCGGCCAAGTAAGGGACGAGGGACACCAACACCATGGCTATCTTCCTCACCAAGGACAGCAAGGTCATCGTCCAGGGGATGACCGGCGCCACCGGTATGAAGCACACCAAGCTGATGCTCGGTGACGGCACCAACATCGTCGGCGGCGTGAACCCCCGCAAGGCCGGCACGTCCGTCGACTTCGACGGCACCGAGGTCCCGGTCTTCGGCTCCGTCGCCGAGGCGATGGAGAAGACGGGCGCCAACGTCTCCGTCCTCTTCGTGCCGCCGGCCTTCGCCAAGGCCGCCGTCGTCGAGGCCATCGACGCCGAGATCCCGCTCGCCGTCGTCATCACCGAGGGCATCGCCGTCCACGACTCCGCCGCCTTCTGGGCGTACGCGAAGTCCAAGGGCAACAAGACCCGCATCATCGGCCCGAACTGCCCCGGTCTGATCACGCCGGGCCAGTCCAACGCCGGCATCATCCCGGGCGACATCACCAAGCCCGGCCGCATCGGTCTGGTGTCGAAGTCCGGCACGCTGACCTACCAGATGATGTACGAGCTCCGTGACATCGGCTTCTCCTCGGCCGTCGGCATCGGTGGCGACCCGGTCATCGGCACGACGCACATCGACGCCCTCGCGGCGTTCGAGGCCGACCCCGACACCGACCTGATCGTGATGATCGGCGAGATCGGCGGCGACGCCGAGGAGCGTGCGGCCGACTTCATCAAGGCCAACGTCACCAAGCCGGTCGTCGGCTACGTCGCGGGCTTCACCGCGCCCGAGGGCAAGACCATGGGCCACGCCGGCGCCATCGTCTCCGGCTCTTCCGGCACCGCCCAGGCGAAGAAGGAGGCCCTCGAGGCCGCCGGCGTCAAGGTCGGCAAGACCCCGTCGGAGACCGCGCGCCTGGCCCGCGAGATCCTCGTCGGCTGATTGCGCCTCCCGGCACCGCCGGACCCGTCCTGCGGCGCAGTGCTTACGGCAACGGACGCGGGCCCGTACCCCTGGTGGGTGCGGGCCCGCGTCCGTTGCGGCGCCGCCCGGTCCGGCCAACTGTCCGACTGCCCAACTGTCCGACTGCCAACTGGCTAACGCAGTCCGGGACTCAGGCGGGCCTCGGCGGGGAGGTAGCCGTGGCCGCCGGGGGCCTTGCGTACGGCCGGCGGCTTGCGTCCGCCCTCGTGCCCGGCCTCCACGGCGGGCGCACTCGCCTTCGTGGCCGGCTGCGTGGCCGCCTTCGTCGCCGGCTTCGCCGTGGGCCGTTGCGAGGGCGGCGTGTAACGGGCCGGGGCGGTGAACACCGTCACCACGGTCGCCGTCGCGACCAGCCCGGTCAGCCCGAGTGCCGCGCCGGTGGTCCACCGGACGGTGCGCGCGCTCCCGGTGCGCACGGCCCGCGGGGCGGGCAGCGTGACCTTCTGCGCGGCCGCCAGCTTCCCGAGCCGGACGCGCAGCATCTCGCCCTGCAGTACCGGCGACCGGCCGGCCAGCCCCAGTTCCGGCAGCCGTTCGGCGAGCCGCTCCCGCGCGTGCATCAGCCGCCCGGCCGCCGCGGCCGTGCTCGCCTCCACCTCGGCCGCCGTCTCGTACAGCCCGAGCCCGACCCCGTCGTGCAGCAGCAGCGTCCGGCGGTATGCGACGGGCAGCTCCAGGAACGCGCGCAGCAGCGCCCGGTCCTCCGGCGGCCCGGCCTTCTTCACGGCGACCCGGCGCCGGGGCCGGAGCCCGCGCCACGGCGACAGCGCGTACTCGTACGCCGCCGCCCGCACCCACCCCGCCGGATCCGCGTCCACCGCCACCTCCGGCCACTTCTGCCACGCCTGCTGGAACGCCCGCTCGACGGCCCGCCGCGCGAGCCGGGGCCGCCCGGTGAGCAGATAGGCCTGCCGGATCAGGGTGTCGGCGTGCCGGGAGCAGAGGTGGTCGAAGGTGGCGGCGGGGGTGGGCTCGGGCTCGGGCGCGACGGGCTCGGGGTCGGGCGTCGCCGGCTCGGGGGCTGCCGGCTCGGGGGCCACCGGCTCAGGCGTCACCGGCTCCGGCGTCGCCGGCTCGGGGGTCGGCTTTCGCTTTCGCTTGCGCTTGCTCATGTCTGCAGTGTGGGAAACGCGCATAACCACACAAAGTGCGACACGTCGGGCATTCCGTCACTACTCAAATGAAACGGGTGTTGTTGGCAGCATGACCCCGTGAGCCGGCAGACCGCGCAACGCTCCCCCGCCCCCTTCGACGCCGCCCCCGACCCCAGCCTCGACGCCACCTTCCACATCACGACCACATCAGGCGCCCTCGCCGACGCCGTCTCCGGTGCCGCTTCCGAGGCCACATGCGACGCCACCTCGGACGCCGCCTCCCGCACCGCCGCCTCCGGTAGCGCTTCTCGCGGCGCCTCCCGTGCCGCCCCCGGTGCCGCCTTCGTCGGCGGCGCGCTGGCCGCCGGCCTCGGCCTCGGGGCGCTCACCGTCGCCGTTCTGCTGCTCTGGGTCGCCTACCCGCACCCCGGCGGCGACCTCTCCCGCGCCCTGCATCTGTCCGCCGATCTGTGGCTGCTCGCGCACGGCAGCGATCTCGTACGAGGCGCCACCCCGTCCGGCACCCCCGCGCCGCTCGCCGTGACCCCGCTGCTGCTCGCCGCCCTCCCCGCCTGGCTGCTGCACCGGGCCGCCCGGCACACCCTGGCGACCGCGGTCACCACCACACCCGGGCCGACGCGGCGCCTGCTCGGCGCGCTGCTGACCGGCTATCTGACGGTCGCGGCCGGCGCGGTGCTCTACGCCTCGGCCGGTCCGCTGAGTGCCGCCCCGCTCAGCGCCCTGCTCTGCGTACCGGCCGCCGCGGTCGCCGTCCTGGCCGGCACCGCCTGGCGCATCCTCGGCCGCGGCGCCGCCGACCTGCTGCCCGCCGCCGTCCGCCGGGCGCCGGCCGGCCTGCCGGACCGCGTACGGGAGGCCGTCGCGGGGCCCCGGCTCGCCGCCGCGTTCCGGGCCGCCACCGCCGCCACCCTCGCCCTGCTCGTCTCCGGCATCCTGCTCACCCTCGTCGGCCTCGCCCTGCACGCCGGCGCCGCCCAGCAGGACCTCTTCCGGCTCGCCCGGGACTGGGCCGGCCGCTGCACGGTGCTGCTGCTGTGCCTGATGCTGCTGCCGAACGCGGCCGTCTGGGGCGCGGCATACGCGCTGGGGCCGGGCTTCGCGGTCGGGGCGGGCGCCGCCGTCGGGCCGCTGGGCGCCTCGGGCCGTCCGGCACTGCCGCGCTTCCCGCTGCTCAGCGGCCTGCCGGAGGCGGGCGCGGGCGGCCCGCTGACCTGGGCGGTCGTGGTGGCCCCGGTGGCCGCCGGGGTGCTGCTCGCCCGTTACGCGGCCGGGCCCGCGACGGCCCCGGACGCAGTCGCCGGCACCGCGCGCGGCGGCCACTGGACCTGGCGGTCGACCGCCTCCGTGGCCGCCCTGGGCTCCGGCCTCTGCGGCGTGGCGACCGCGCTGCTCGCGGGGGTGTCGGGCGGCGCCGTGGGCAGCGGCGTACTGGTCGAATTCGGGCCCCGCTGGTGGCTCATGGGGCCGGCCGCGGCGGGCTGGATGCTGGTGGTCGGGGTACCGGGGGCGCTGGGGCTGCGGGCCTGGCGGCTGAGGGGGCGGCCGGCGCGGAGACCGCGCGGCCGGCCTCGGCGCCGTTCGTAGCCACGCCCTCGGTTACTGCTGGGTGCTCAGCAGCGGGCGCAGCTCCTTGGGCAGCAGGCGCTCGCAGGACTTGCCCGCCTTCTGGGTCAGTGCGTCGTCGACGCAGGTGAAGTAGTCGCGGTAGACGATCTGGACGGTGAAGGTGGCGGCCACCATCATCAGGGCCAGACTGGCGGTGACGAGACCGGCGATGGCCGCGGTGGTCTGCGGCCGGGTGGAGGCCGGGCCGGCGAGCGGCTGGCCGGGCGCGGGGGGCGTCGGCCGGCCCTCCATCGCCGCGGTGGTCGCCTCCGCCGCCTGCTTCGCGGCGCCCGGCTTGGCGCGCAGCGAGCTGATGCCCCAGTAGAGCGCCAGCGCGCCCAGCAGCAGCGAGACCTCCGGCAGGCTGAAGAGCACGAAGAAGAAGGCCCACATGCCGGAGAGCAGGGCGTAGCGCGCGCGACGCTGGGCCGGGTCCGTCGGATCCCAGCGCAGCCCGCCCTGACCGCCGGCGGGCCCGCCCTGGCCGCCACCCTGCTGACCGCGGCCGCCCTGCCGGGAGCCGAAGCCGCCGCTGCCCCGCCCCGGCTGCCGGCTGCTCCACTGGCTGCCCCAGGTCGGCGTCGGCTCGTCCTGCGGCGCCCGCTCCTGGTCGCCGTCGTTCCCCTGGCCCTGCGGATGGCGCGGGCGCCATTCCTGGTCGGGGGCGTCGGCCGGCGGGGCGGCGAAGGGGTTGTCGTTGTCCGGGGTGTGCGCACGACGGCGCTTGCCGCCGGAACCGCCCTCGTCACCGGAGCCGCCGGACCTGCCGGAGCCGCCTGGCCCGTCGGAACCGCCGGGTCCGTCGGAACCGCCCGAGCCGCCCGCAGCGCCGGAGTCGCCGGTCGCACCGGAAGGGCCGGAGGCGTCCGCGGAGTCCCGCGAAGCCGAAGACTCGGGGAGAGGGCTGCCCGCCGGGGAGGACGACGACTCGCGCTCACGCAGCAGGATCGCCCCCGGGGTGGCGGCGGGCCGGGGGCACCCCCCAGCGGTAGCCGGGGGAGGGAGCAGGAGGGCCGCGCTGCGGCGTCGGTCCGTCATCTGGAGTGCGTCTTCCCCTTGTCTCGTCCGTACGCGGGCCAGCCGGCCGCGGCGCCCGATACCACGAACTGCATGCAGTCTTAGGCCTGACGCTACCTCCCGTGCCCGCCCCCGTCCCGCGGGGGCCGCTCGGTGTGCCGGTATCGTTGCTGACGGTCGGCGCCTTCGTAGGGTTCCCCGTATGTGCGGTACCCACGGCTTTGTACGACCACACAAACCACGCGAAACGAGAAAGAGCCCCGCCGTGGCTTCCTCCCCAGCCCCCACTCCGCCCACTCCGCCCACCCGCCCCGCCCGCCTGGTCGTCCTCGTCTCCGGCTCGGGTACGAACCTCCAGGCGCTGCTGGATGCCATCGCCGAGCAGGGCCCGGACGCCTACGGGGCCGAGATCGTGGCCGTCGGCGCCGACCGGGGCGCGATCGCCGGGCTGGAGCGCGCCGAGCGGGCCGGCCTGCCGACGTACATCTGCCGCGTCAAGGACTACGGCAGCCGGGACGACTGGGACGCGGCGCTCACCGAGGCGACCGCCGCCCACGCGCCCGACTTCATCGTCTCGGCCGGCTTCATGAAGATCCTCGGGAAGGAATTCCTCGCCCGCTTCGGCGGCCGGATCCTCAATACCCATCCGGCGCTGCTGCCGAGTTTTCCCGGTGCCCACGGCGTACGCGATGCGCTCGCGTACGGCGCGAAGGTCACCGGATGCACCGTCCACTTCGTCGACGACGGCGTCGACACCGGCCCGATCATCGCGCAGGGCGTGGTCGAGGTCCGGAACGAGGACGACGAATCCGCGCTCCATGAGCGCATCAAGGAAGTCGAGCGATCGCTGCTCGTCGAGGTCGTGGGGCGTCTGGCCCGGCACGGCTACCGCATTGAGGGACGAAAGGTACGTATCTCGTGACCGCCACCGAAGGTTCGCAGCGGCCCATCCGCCGCGCACTGGTCAGCGTCTATGACAAGTCCGGGCTGGAGGAGCTGGCGCAGGGGCTGCACGCGGCGGGCGTCCAGCTCGTCTCGACCGGTTCGACGGCCGGGAAGATCGCCGCTGCCGGGGTGCCGGTCACCAAGGTCGAGGAGCTGACGGGCTTCCCGGAGTGCCTCGACGGCCGGGTCAAGACCCTGCACCCCAAGGTGCACGCCGGCATCCTCGCCGACCTGCGCCTGCCCGCGCACCAGCAGCAGCTGGCCGACCTCGGCGTCGAGCCGTTCGACCTGGTGATCGTCAACCTCTACCCGTTCCGGGAGACGGTCGCCTCCGGCGCCACCCCCGACGAGTGCGTGGAGCAGATCGACATCGGCGGCCCCTCGATGGTCCGCGCCGCCGCCAAGAACCACCCGTCGGTCGCCGTCGTCGTCAATCCGCAGCGGTACGAGGACGTCCTCGCGGCCGTCGCCGGCGGCGGCTTCGACCTCGCCGCCCGCAAGCGGCTGGCCGCCGAGGCCTTCCAGCACACGGCGGCGTACGACGTGGCCGTCGCCTCCTGGTTCGCGGACGACTACGCCGCCGCCGACGACTCCGGCTTCCCCGAGTTCCTCGGCGCCACCTACGCGCGCAAGAACGTCCTGCGCTACGGCGAGAACCCGCACCAGGCCGCCGCGCTGTACGTGACCGGCACCGGCGGCCTCGCCGACGCCGAGCAGTTGCACGGCAAGGAGATGTCGTACAACAACTTCACGGACACCGAGGCCGCCCGCCGGGCCGCCTACGACCAGTCCGAGCCGTGTGTGGCGATCATCAAGCACGCCAACCCCTGCGGCATCGCGGTCGGGGCGGATGTCGCCGAGGCGCACCGCAAGGCCCATGAGTGCGACCCGGTGTCCGCCTACGGCGGTGTGATCGCAGTCAACCGCCCGGTCTCGCTGGCGATGGCCGAGCAGGTCGCGGAGATCTTCACCGAGGTCATCGTGGCGCCCGGCTACGAGGACGGCGCGGTCGAGGCGCTCTCCCGTAAGAAGAACATCCGGGTGCTGCGCTGCCCTGACGCCCCGTCGAACCCCGTCGAGGTCAAGCCGATCGACGGCGGTGCCCTCCTCCAGGTCACCGACCGCCTCCAGGCCGAGGGCGACGACCCGGCCACCTGGACGCTGGCCGCGGGCGAGGCGCTGTCCGCCGAGGAACTGGCCGAGCTGGCCTTCGCCTGGCGGGCGGGCCGCGCGGTGAAGTCCAACGCGATCCTGCTCGCCAAGCACGGTGCCACGGTCGGCGTCGGCATGGGGCAGGTCAACCGCGTGGACTCGGCGAAGCTGGCCGTGCAGCGCGCGGGCGAGGAGCGGGCGCGCGGCGCCTACGCCTCCTCGGACGCCTTCTTCCCCTTCCCCGACGGCTTCGAGGTGCTCGCCGAGGCCGGGGTCAAGGCCGTTGCCCAGCCCGGCGGTTCGATCCGCGACGAACTCGTCGTCGAGGCCGCCAAGAAGGCGGGCGTGACGATGTACTTCACCGGAACGCGGCACTTCTTCCACTGAGCGGCGCCATACGAAAGGGCCGCACCCCGAGCGCGGGGTGCGGCCCTTCCATTTGCCGGGGCGTCAGTAACGCGGCCGGTTGAACCAGGCGGCGCCGTCTTCCTTGGAGGTGAAGACGATGATCATGATCCCGAGGGCGGTGTGGATCAGGCCGAAGGGGAAGAGGAAGAAGCTCCCCACGGCGGTGGCGCAGCCGAAGATGATGGCGCAGACGCGGACGCCCTTGCCGCCCTTGCCGAACTGCGCGGCCACCGTGATCGCGAACACCGTGATGGCCACGATCACCACGATCAGGAAGATCAGCAGGCCCTTGCCGACGTTGAACGCGGCCAGGTCGTCCTCGGTGGCGTAGGTGGCCTGCTTCGACGCCTTGCTCACGGCCCCCAGGCCCCACACGGCGAAGGCGAGGCCGATGAAGTTCAGGCCGGCGAGCACGTACAGCATGACGCGCGCCGCCTTCACCCCGCCCGGCATCCCGGTCAGGACCGGCGCGCCCGGTATCCCGCCCGGCACCCCGCCGGGGTAGGGACCGTACGGCGACGGCTGCGGCTGCTGCTGCGGGTAGCCGTATCCGGGCTGCTGGCCCGGCGGCGGACCGTAGGGATTCTGATTCGGATAGCTCACGAGCGATGTCCTTCAGGCGTCTCGAGCGAATGCCGGCTTCGCCGGTACCGGCGAGTATGGGGGCGGTCGGACGGCGATGCCCCGGAGATGTCCCGTACAGCGCCGCGAAGGCCCCGGTCGCGGCGGTGCGAGGGGGCCTTCGGGGTGTTTGGGGACGTCATGTCCGGCCCACGGAGGGCCGGATGGCGGTGTCGACTACTGAGCGCGGACGACGATGGTGCCGCAGATCTTGTCGGACCAGGTCTGGCTCTTCTCGTCCCACAGGGGCCACAGGAAGTTCAGACCGCACATGCCGCCCAGGAAGTAGTGGCACGCCTGGCGCCCGAAGGAGGTACCGAAGCCGGGCACGGCGCCCGTTCCGTCGCGGACGACCCGGATGCCCAGGGCCTTCTTGCCGGGCGTCTGGCCCGTGCTGCCTTCCTTGGCGATGAGGAAGATGCCGCCGGCCAGGACCAGCAGACCGGCCAACCCCATGAGCAGGAACGCGAAGACCGGCGGGCCGGCGTCCGCACGGCACGAGTAGTCGTCGTAGGCGCACGTCTTGACGTTCGACATCGCGACGGCGAAGGCGATGCCGTACAGAATCCCCGGGATCACCATGATGATCAGTCCGTCGAGGAGGCGCGCTCCCAGACGTGCACCCCAGCTCGCGTACGCCATCGGCATACCCGGCATCCCGGGCTGGCCCGGGTAGCCGTAGCCCGGCGCGGCCTGCTGCTGCGGGTAGCCGTACTGGGCGGGCTGCTGGGGAGCGCCGTAGGGCTGCTGCGGAGGCGCCGGCTGCTGCGGGTAGCCGTAGCCGGGCTGGCCGCCCTGCGGGGGCACGCCCGGGGGCTGCTGCGGGGCACCGTACGGAGCCTGCGGCGGCTGCTGGCCGTAGGGGTTGTTCGGGTCGCCGAAGCTCATCTGGTGTTTTCCTCCGTGTGGGTCAGTGGGGGACGACGCGGCGTGACTCGGAGGAAAAACAGGTTTTACTGGCCCACCCCCGACAATGCCTGCGGCACTGAGCGACAATCCTTCTAGTTGCAGCTTGGCTCTGTCCAGTCAAGACCCATAGGCGTTGTGCAAGTGCAATGATCAATTCCGGCCAGTGACGTCCCGCGTGCCCTGATTGGAATGCGGCCACCCTCATCCGGGAGGATAGGGGTCATGACTGCCCAGATTCTCGATGGCAAGGCCACCGCCGCAGCGATCAAGTCCGAACTCGCCGTCCGCGTTGAGGCGCTGCAGGCCAAGGGCGTGCAGCCCGGCCTGGGCACGCTCCTGGTCGGCGACGACCCCGGCAGCCGCTGGTACGTGAACGGCAAGCACCGCGACTGCGCCCAGGTCGGCATCGCCTCCATCCAGCGTGAGCTGCCGGAGACGGCCACCCAGGAAGAGATCGAGGCGGTCGTCCGGGAGCTCAACGAGGACCCGGCCTGCACCGGCTACATCGTCCAACTCCCGCTCCCCAAGGGCATCGACGCCAACCGCGTCCTGTCGCTGATGGACCCGGCCAAGGACGCCGACGGTCTGCACCCGGTGAGCCTGGGCAACCTCGTGCTCGGCATCGAGGGCCCGCTGCCGTGCACCCCGTACGGCATCGTCACGCTGCTGCGCCGGCACGGCGTCGAGATCAAGGGCGCGGACGTGGTGGTCGTCGGCCGCGGCATCACCATCGGCCGCCCGATGCCGCTGGTGCTCACCCGCAAGTCCGAGAACGCCACGGTGACCCAGTGCCACACCGGCACCCGCGACCTGTCCGCGCACCTCAAGCAGGCCGACATCATCGTCGCCGCCGCCGGTGTGCCGCACATCATCAAGCCGGAGGACGTCAAGCCGGGCGCCGCCGTCCTGGACGTCGGCGTCAGCCGCGACGAGGCGGGCAAGATCGTCGGCGATGTGCACCCCGGCGTGGCCGAGGTGGCCGGCTGGGTCGCCCCCAACCCGGGCGGCGTCGGCCCGATGACCCGCGCCCAGCTGCTGGTCAATGTCGTCGAGGCCGCCGAGCGCGCGGCCGGCTGACCCGTACCCGACCCGAAGGGACCGCCCGCCATGGCCGCCGAAGCGCATTCGGAACAGGCGTCCGAGCCGCAGCGCTCCTCGCGCCGCTTTCCGCAGCTGACCCGGGACACCGCCCGGCCGGAGGGCGGCGGCCGGGCCGCCTCGGGCGGCCATCCCGCGCCCGCCCGGCAGTGGCCGCTGCTGACCGTCATGGGCGGTGTCGCGGCCGGATTGCTGCTGGTGGCCCTCGACGCGTTCCGCATCGGGGCGCTGGTGATCGGCCTGTCCCTGCTGGCGGGGGCGGCGCTGCGCTGGGCGCTCCCGTCGGTGGGGATGCTGGCCGTACGCTCCCGCTTCACCGACCTGCTGACCTACGGGGTGCTCGGCTTCGTGATCGTGATGCTGTCGATGATGGTGCAGCCCAAGCCGTGGATCCACATCCCGTTCCTGGACGACATCGTGCACTTCACCGTGCGGTAGGCGGGTTCCGCGCTTCGGCGGCGGCGTCGAGTAACTTGATGACGCAATGTCGTGAAGTCGTCACGGTCCGTCGATTTCGCCGAACCGGCCGAAGCGCGAGAGGGGCGTCCGCCTCATGGCCAAGATCCAGGTAGCCAACCCCGTCGTCGAGCTGGACGGCGACGAGATGACCCGCATCATCTGGTCCTTCATCAGGGACAAGCTGATCCTCCCCTACCTCGATATCGACCTGAAGTACTTCGACCTCGGCATCGAGAACCGCGACGCGACCCACGACCAGGTGACCCTCGATGCCGCCCGCGCCATCCAGCGGTACGGCGTCGGCGTGAAATGCGCCACGATCACCCCGGACGAGGCGCGGGTCGAGGAGTTCAACCTCAAGGCGATGTACCCGTCGCCGAACGCCACCCTCCGCAGCGTCCTGGGCGGCGTGGTCTTCCGCGAGCCGGTCATCATCGCCAATGTGCCGCGGCTGGTCCCGGGCTGGACCCGGCCGATCGTCGTCGGCCGCCACGCCTTCGGCGACCAGTACCGCGCCACCGAGCTGCGGGTCCCCGGCCCCGGCACCCTCACGATGACCTTCACCCCGGACGACGGTTCCGAGCCCGTCGAGCTGGAGGTCCACGCGTTCCCCGGTCCCGGCGTGGCGCTGGCGATGTACAACCACGACGCGTCGATCACCGACTTCGCCCGCGCCGCGTTCCGCTACGGCCTGGCCCGCGGCTACCCCGTGCACCTGTCCACGAAGAACACCGTCCTGAAGAAGTACGACGGCCGCTTCAAGGAACTCTTCCAGGAGGTCTTCGACGCCGAGTTCGCCGAGGACTTCCGGGCCCAGGGGCTGACGTACGAGCACCGGCTGATCGACGACATGGTCGCCATGGCCCTCAAGTCGCCCGGCGGCTACGTGTGGGCCTGCAAGAACTACGACGGCGACGTCCAGTCCGACGTCGTCGCCCAGGGCTTCGGCTCGCTCGGCCTGATGACCTCCGTCCTGATGTCCCCCGACGGCCGCACCATCGAGGCCGAGGCCGCCCATGGCACCGTCACCCGTCACTACCGCCGGCACCAGCAGGGCAAGGCCACCTCGAGCAACCCGATCGCCTCGGTCTTCGCCTGGAGCCGGGGGCTCGCGCACCGGGGACGGCTGGACGGCACGCCGGAGGTCATCCGTTTCGCGGAGACGCTGGAGCGGGTGTGCGTGGAGACGGTGGAGGGCGGCCAGATGACCAAGGATCTGGCCCTGCTGATCGGCCCCGACCAGCCATGGCTGACCACGGAGCAGTTCCTGGACGCGCTGGACGTCAACCTGCGGGCGGCGGTGGAGGTGTGAGGCGGCTCGGCGCGGCGGGCCGTTCCGGCGGAGGACGCCGGGAGCGGGGCGCCGGGCCGCCGTAACGGCTACCGGTCCCGCGCGGGCGACCAGAACGCCGTCAGCGCACGGGCCGTCTCCGCCGGCCGGTGGACGCCGGGGGAGTGCCCGCCGCCGTCGACCACGACCCGCTCCGCGCCCAGGCGCCGGGCCATCTCGTCCAGCCCTGGCACCGGCCAGGTCTCATCGTCCGTCCCGGACACCACCAGCTTGCGCAGCGGGACCGCCGCCAGCTCCGCGACCCGGTCCGGCTCGTCGATCAACTGCCGTCCGGTGGCGATCAGTTGCTCCGGCACCGTGCTCATCCACCGCCGGTGACGAAAGGCCTCGACCTCGGCGGCCGCCGCCGTTGCCCCCTCCGCCTCCACGGCCCGCATCACCTGCCAGATGTCGTCCATGTCCATCCCGCCCAGCGCGTCGACCAGCATGCGCGTACGCACCCGCTGCGCCGCCCCGACCGCGGCAGGGCCGCAGCTCATCAGCGTCAGCGAGGCCCAGGGGAGCGGCGCCGGGGCCGCATCGAGCACCGCGGCGCGGGCGATCAGGCCGCCGAGCGAGTGGCCCAGCAGATGCAGCGGTCCGCCGCCGTCCGTGAGGGCGGCGCTCTGGGCGACCGCATCGCGCGCCAACTCCCGTTGGGCGTACGCCGATTCCTCGCGCGGCCCGGCCGACTCGTACTGCCCGCGCCCGTCGATCGCCACGGCACGGAACCCGGCCCCCGCCAAGGGGGCGAGCAGCGGCAGAAAGTCCTCCTTGCTGCCGGTGAACCCGGGGAGGAGCAGAGCGGTGCCGCGACGGGCCCCGGCGGACGGCGACGCGTCCAGCACGGCGAACGACCCGCGGTCGGTGTCCAGTTGGTAGGCGCGGACGCCGGTCGGTACGTCGATGGTCAGCACTCGGCTCATAGCGCGGCACCCTAGGGCGCGGGCGCCGCCCGGCGGTAAATCCGTTACGTCGTAGGGGTGATGGGGTGACGGGAGCTGACTTCCGACGGCCGCCGGGCCCGTACGGTCGCCAGAGCGGTCAGAGGGGCCGGAGCGACGTTTTCGGACTGTGTATCGGCCGTCGCCGCCGGATGTCCCGCGAGCGGTTGAACCTCCGTGACCGGCCGATTTCCGGCTATGGGCTGATATCCCGGCACGGCCGCACCCCCTCCTCGCGCCGGCCGGGCTGCCCGGTGGAGTGAATTCGCGCCACGGTGAACGACCGGCCCCGGCCGCCCCCGAGGCGTGACCGGCGCACGCACCAGGCGCCGCGGGGCCCCGTGCTTCCGTGCGCCGCGGCGCTGGAGAACTGGCATCCTGCGGTACGGCAGTTGGGTACGCGGGGGGGATAGGGGAAACGAGCATGCCTCGCTGGAGGGCCTTACCGGACGAACTCGATCCGCAGGTAAGGGAGTTCGCCGGTTGGCTGCGCAGACTCGTGGAGCGCAGCGGACTGAGCGTGTCGGCCGTCGCGGACTGCACGGGCTACAGCAGAACGTCGTGGGAGCGCTTCCTCAACGGCCGCCTGCTGCCCCCGCAGCGGGCCGTGGTCAAGCTCGCCGAGGCCACCGGCACGGACGCCGGGCACCTGACCACGCTGTGGGAGCTGGCCGAGCGGGCCTGGAGCCGGTCGGAGATGCGGCACGACGTCACCATGGAGGCGATACGGGTGGCGCAGGCGCGGGCCGCGCTCGAGGAGCTGGAAGGGGCGGCGTCCGACGCGGTCCCTCCCGGACCGACGGCGGCGCCCGCTCCCGCCCCGCCCGACGGCCCCAGCGGCCGCCGTCGCCGGGTGCTCATGATCCTCACCGGTGTGCTGGGGGCGCTGCTGATGGCCGCCGCCGTGCTGCTGCTGCATCCGGCCGGTGACGGGCCCAAGAAGGCGGCGCCCGGACCGTCGGCGACGCCGAACCCGGGCCCGAGCCCGAAGCCCGTACTGCCCGCCGGAGTGAAGTGCACCGGCGCCGGCTGCTCGGGGCGCGACCCGGAGGAAATGGGGTGTGGCGGGCAGCATGCGGTCAGCCCGTCCCGGGGCATGGCGGGCGGCGCCCTGATCGAGGTCCGCTACAGCAAGGTGTGCCATGCGGCATGGGCGCGGATCAGCGGCGCCGCGCAGGGCGACCGGGCCACCGTCAGCGCGGGCGACCGCAGCGCCACGGCCAGGGCCGAGCGGAACGGCGCCGCCTACACGGCGATGGTCGCGGTGGCCGGGGACCCGGCACGGGTGGCGGCCTGCGGGACGACGGCCGGCGGCCTGACGGGCTGCGCGCGGGCCGCGGCCCACTAGGACCCGGGGCCGTCCGGAAGCTCCGTCACATGGCTCTGCCCCGTGGCTCCGTCGCGTGGCCGGGATGTGCCCCGCCCTCCGGATGGCCGAAACGAGGGGGGAATGCCCCTGCGAATCCGGGGCAGGCGAACGAATACCCCCCACGGGTGCGGCACAACCTGGCGGTCGCCCGCTTCCCCCCTCCCTGAGCGGGCGACCGCCGCCCCTGTACCGGGTCCGCGACACCCGGTGAGGTGTCCCACAGCGGCCCGTCGCTTGCGCCGGCCGGGGGTCCGATAGCCTGACGGCTGGGTCTCTCGATACCAAGAGACCTCGATGAGACTCGATAACCGGGCAGGGACACCCACCGCCACCCATGGTGGTCCGGGGGCTTGCCCCCAGAAAACGTCGCGCAGGAGATCGCCATGACCCGCACTCCCGTCAATGTCACCGTGACCGGCGCCGCCGGCCAGATCGGTTACGCCCTCCTCTTCCGCATCGCTTCCGGTCACCTCCTCGGTGCGGATGTTCCGGTCAAGCTGCGCCTTCTGGAGATCCCGCAGGGTCTGAAGGCCGCCGAGGGCACCGCCATGGAGCTCGACGACTGCGCCTTCCCGCTGCTCCGGGGCATCGAGATTTCCGACGACCCGAACGTGGCCTTCGACGGCGCGAACGTCGCGCTGCTGGTCGGCGCCCGCCCCCGTACCAAGGGCATGGAGCGCGGCGACCTGCTCGAGGCCAACGGCGGCATCTTCAAGCCGCAGGGCAAGGCCATCAACGACCACGCCGCGGACGACATCAAGGTCCTGGTCGTCGGCAACCCCGCCAACACCAACGCGCTGATCGCCCAGGCCGCCGCCCCGGACGTACCGGCCGACCGCTTCACCGCGATGACCCGCCTGGACCACAACCGCGCCATCTCCCAGCTCGCGCAGAAGACCGGCACCCCGGTCTCCGAGATCCGCAAGCTGACGATCTGGGGCAACCACTCCGCGACCCAGTACCCGGACATCTTCCACGCCGAGGTCGCCGGCAAGAACGCCGCCGAGGTCGTCAACGACCAGGCCTGGCTGGCCGACACCTTCATCCCGACCGTCGCCAAGCGCGGCGCGGCGATCATCGAGGCCCGTGGCGCGTCCTCCGCCGCCTCGGCCGCCAACGCCGCCATCGACCACGTCCACACCTGGGTCAACGGCACCGCCGACGGCGACTGGACCTCCATGGGTATCCCCTCGGACGGCTCCTACGGCGTCCCGGAGGGCCTGATCTCCTCCTTCCCCGTCACCACCAAGGACGGCAAGTACGAGATCGTCCAGGGCCTGGAGATCAACGACTTCTCCCGCGAGCGCATCGACGCCTCGGTCAAGGAGCTGGCGGAGGAGCGCGAGGCGGTCCGCGGCCTCGGTCTCATCTGATCCGGCGCACCCTGCCACTTCGAGCCCGCACGGCCCTCAACGGCCGTGCGGGCTCGGCTGTTTCTGCGGTCGCGAAGCTAGCCGGGCAGCTCCGTGCGCTCCCACCACTCGTAGACCGGCAGCGTGCCCTCGGCCGTCTGCTTCGTCCGCGACGTGGCACGGAAGTGCTCGTACCCGGCCAGAAAAGGGATCTTCAGCTCGGACGTCCCCGGGGGATCGATCGCCACGATGCGTCCCGGGAACTCATCGGGGCCGCCCTCCAGCACCGCCTTGCTCGCCGTTGCGGTCGCGTCATCCGTGTCATGAGCCATGCCCGAATTGTCTTCCCGGGGGGTGGTGGCAGGGGGGAGCGGCTCGCCGATGGAGGGTGACGGGCTGTCCCTCGTACGGCTCGCCCCGCGCTCTCCGCGGCCCCGTGTCACATCCGTCGGCGCCCACTCGTCGTACGAAGTGAGGGCATGCGCTCCGTCCAGGGACGCCGCCCCCGCTCATCGACTCCGACCTCGTACGAGGAGGCAACCGTCATGGCACGGATCTCGCTCAACCCGCCCCGTTCGCTCTCGCTGCGGCTGGCCAAGTGGTACTCGCGGCGCGCATACGGCAAGGTCATGGAGCCCGCCCTGGTGTTCGGGCACCACCCCAGGATCCTTCGGTCGTACCTCGGCTTCGAGGCGAAGGTGGGCCGGTGGCGGGCGCTGGACCCCACCCTCAGGCAGCTGGCGGAGATGGTTCCGGCGGCGGTGATCGGCTGCTCGTGGTGCATGGACTTCGGCTACTGGCACGCCGACAAGCTCGGGCTGCCGCTGGAGAAGATCAGCAAGGTGCCGGACTGGCGGGCCCACGAGGACTCCTTCACCGAGGTGGAACGGCTGGTCATGGAGTACGCCGAGGCCATGACCGCGACCCCGCCGACGGTCACCGACGAGCTGACCGAGAGCCTGCGCCGCCACCTGAGCGACGCCGCCCTCGTCGAGCTGACCGCGATGGTGGCGGTGGAGAACTTCCGCTCCCGGGTGAACAGCGCGATGGGCCTGCACAGCCAGGGCTTCTCCGACGCCTGCGCCGTCCCGCCGGGCGGCGTCCGCCCCTGAACCCCCGGACGGGCCCTACGCGGCGCCGCCGCCCATCCGCCCGTGCAGGACGAGCGCCCACACCAGGCACCCCAGGGCCGCCGTACCGGAGACCGCGCGCAGCACGTTCCAGCGCACCCATCGCGCCTCGAAGCGCTCCCGTACGGCGGCCGGGCCCGGCTGCCCGTCCGCCGTCCCGGCCGCCTCCAACTGGTCGTTCAGCGGCACATTCACCGCGAAGGTCGTCACGATCAGGACCAGATACAGCGCGAGCGCCGCGATCAGCCAGGGCAGTACGGCATGCCCGTCCGCCCGCAGATGCAGCCCGGCGGCCACCGTGGTGAACACCAGCGCCCCGAAGAAGCCGAGCCCGAACCACCCGTTGAGGATGGCCACATTGATCCGCCGCATCGCGGTCACGAACGTGTGGTCGTCCGACCGCCGCAGACCGGGCATCACCGCGCAGGCGAAGGCGTAGAAAAGACCGGCGCTGAGGCCCGTGGTGAGCGTGGCGGCGATCAGGGCCGCGGTGCGGATGGAGTCGTACATCGGAGGGTCCCCCTTGGTGTGGCACGTGTGGTGTGCCGTCAGTCAACTGTCCAAAGGGGGACGGCGGGTCAGTCTTTGGGGAACTCGTCGGTGGGGAAGCTGATGCCGACGACCGTGCCGGTGAGGTCGATCGGCTTCCCGTACGCGAGCGTGAGGTCGCTCTTGTACTCGCCGTCCTGCGGGTCGGTGAAGACGCGACAGCGGCCGATGTACGGGTCGGCAATGACGTAGACCGGGACTTCGGCGGTGGCGTAGGCCTCCTTCTTCGGCCCGTAGTCGTTCGTTGCGGTTCCCTTGGAGATGACTTCGGCGACGAACTCGATGTCCTGGTAGCGCCGGCGGCCCGCCTTGTCCTTTGTGGAGCCGTCGGCGAATTTGGCGACGTCCGGCGCGAAGCCGTTCAGCTCACCGGGAAAATCGATGCGGACGTCCGATGTCACGAGGACATCCATCCCGAACCGGTCTTCCAGCGCCCGCACGATCCGACGGATGGTCTGCCAGTGGATGTCCCGCTGCGGTGACATGACGACGGTCCCCTCGACGATCTCGACCTTGTAGCCCTCGGGGGCAGGCATCTGTTCGAACAGCTCATCCAGCTCGTCAGAGCTCGACTTGAAGGGCTGCTCAGTGGCCTCGTCCATCTCGGTCCCGCCGGTCTCGATCGTCTCGGTCCGCTCAAGGCTGAGGAGCATCGTGCCGCTCCTCCCCGCTGCCGCGCGCATGCGGGCAGCCGCACGGTTCAACGATACGTATGTACGAGCGGTCACGCGGGTACGTACGGTCACGCGGCCTGCGAGCCCTGGGTCCCCTGCAGCCGCTCCTCCAGCACCGAGATGTCCACCGTCTTTCCGGGCGGCGGCGTCTTGGCGGAGACCGGCTTGTCGTAGTTGCTCAGCAGGACGGTGCCGGTCTCGTGGTTGGCCTCGGCGGTGAGTTTGCGGGGGTAGTGCTTGCCGTCGATGGTCACGTAGAGGGTCTGGATGACGCCGCCGGTCTTTTTGATGACGGGCAGGACGCGGGTGCCTTCCTGGACGGTCGGCTTGCCCTTGGACAGGTGGGTCGTGGGGTGGCCGGAGGAGGGAGGGCTGGTGGGGTTGGCGGCGGCCTTCTGGAAGGCGGTCAGGTCGCAGGCGGTGGAGAGGCTCTGGAGGAAGGGGTCGTCGGTGGTGCCGTGCAGGTACCGGCCCTGGTACTTCCGGGCGGCGGCGTCGCCCTCCTTGCCGGGGAGCTGGGTCTTCCAGAAGGCGGTGTCCGGCTTCATCCACACCTGTTTGCCGCGCTTGACGAGGTCGACGTGGCCGTAGGAGCCCTTGCTGACGGTGCCGGTGCAGTTGCCGGCCCGGTCGAGGGTGAGGTCGAGCCTGCCCGGGTCGACGGTGGACTGGGTGCGTATGCGCAGGGATTTTGCGCCGACGAGCGCGTGGAGAGACGCGTCGGACACCTGCTGCGGGGTCTTGCCGGCGAGATCTCCCTCGCCGTCCGCCGGGGAGGCCGCGGCCGCGGCGCCCATCCAGGCGGGCCCGGCGACCAGGGCTGCGCCGCAGGTCAGGGCCGTGATCGCGGTCGTGGGGCGGCGTTTGCGGGCCATCGCGGCACCTCCGGTGCGTGGGACGTCCGGCTAGGGCATACGGCTATTCAGGGTACGTTCCGGAATTTTCGGGCGCACATTGGATGGGTATCGGGCGCGGAGGGGAAGTGCGTGGCATGCACATGGGGTGCGTATCGGTATGAATCGGGCAAACGGATGCGTTTCGAGTGACTCGCCTCACTTTCCATAAAGGTTTGGGCATAGGTGGGGGGCTTTCGGGGAGGGGTTCCCGTTGCTGAGTGCGCGAGTGGTTGCACCAGTGGGAACAAATCCGTAGGCGGAAGGCAGAACACACGTGTCGGCAATCGAGACCATTCACGTAGACGGGGTGTGGCTCCCGGCCGCATCCGGCGCCACGCGGGAGGTCCTCGACCCCGCCGACGCGAGCGTGCTCCAGGTGGTGTCCGAGGGCGGCGCCGCGGACGCGGACGCGGCGGTCGCGGCGGCCAAGCGGGCCTTCGACGGCTCCGCCGGCGCCTGGCCCCGTACGGCCGTGGCCGACCGGGCCGCCCTGCTGCGCCGGGTCGCCGATCTGCTCCGGCGCGACCGCGAGGAGATCGCGCTCATCGAGAGCCGCGACACCGGCAAGACGCTGGAAGAGGGCCGGGTCGACGTCGACTGCGTGACCGACGCCTTCTGCTACTTCGCCGACCTGGTGATGAACGAGAGCGGCGGGCGGGTCGTCGACGCAGGATCTCCCGACATCCACAGCGTCGTCGTGCACGAGCCGGTGGGCGTCTGCGCGATGATCACGCCCTGGAACTACCCGCTGCTCCAGGCGAGCTGGAAGATCGCGCCGGCGCTCGCGGCCGGCAACACCTTCGTCATCAAGCCCAGCGAGGTCACCCCGCTCTCCACCGTCCACCTCATCAAGCTGCTGGTCGAGGCCGGGCTGCCGGCCGGCGTCGCCAACATCGTCACCGGCGCGGGCCTGCCGGTCGGCCAGCGGCTCGCCGAGCACCCCGACGTGGACCTCTTCTCCTTCACCGGCGGCCTCGCCAGCGGTACGAAGGCGGGCGCGGCGGCGGTCTCCGGCGCCAAGAAGATCGCGCTGGAGCTGGGCGGCAAGAACCCGAACGTGGTGTTCGCCGACGCCTGCGCCACGGAGGACGGCTTCGACACCGCCGTCGACCAGGCCCTCAACGCCGCGTTCATCCACAGCGGGCAGGTCTGCTCCGCCGGCGCCCGCCTGATCATCGAGGAGTCGGTGCGCGACCGCTTCGTCGCCGAGCTCGCCCGCCGCGCCGAGAAGATCAAGCTGGGCCGCGGCACCGAGGACGGCGTGGAGTGCGGCCCGCTGGTCTCCCAGCAGCAGCTCGACAAGGTCGAGGCCTACGTCGCCTCCGCGCTCGCCGAGGGCGCCCAGCTGCGCTGCGGCGGCACCCGCCCCAAGCCGTCGGACGTACGGCCCGCCACCGGCTACTTCTACGCGCCGACCGTGCTGGACGGCTGCCACCGCGAGATGAAGGTCGTCCGTGAGGAGACCTTCGGCCCGATCCTGACCGTGGAGACGTTCGCGACCGAGGACGAGGCGGTCGCGCTCGCCAACGACACCGAGTACGGCCTGGCCGGCGCCGTCTTCTCCGCCGACACCGCCCGCGCCCGCCGGGTCGCCGCCCGGCTGCGGCACGGCACGGTCTGGATCAACGACTTCCACCCCTACCTGCCGCAGGCGGAGTGGGGCGGCTTCGGCAAGTCGGGCATCGGCCGGGAACTGGGCCCCACGGGTCTGGACGAGTACCGCGAGAGCAAGCACGTTTACGAGAACCTGCGGCCGCAGCCGGTGCGGTGGTTCGCGGGCTGACCCCGCAACTCCCGAACCACTCACGCACTTTGCAGTAAAGGAGCACCCCTCATGCCCGTGTACGACTATGTCGTTGTCGGCGGCGGCACCGCCGGTTCCGTCATCGCCTCCCGCCTCACCGAGGACCCGGACGTCACCGTCGCCGTCATCGAGGGCGGCCCGTCCGACGTCGACCGCGAGGACGTGCTGACGCTGCGCAAGTGGCTCGGCCTCCTCGGCGGCGACCTGGACTACGAGTACACGACCACCGAGCAGCCGCGCGGCAACTCGCACATCCTGCACAGCCGCGCCAAGGTCCTCGGCGGCTGCTCCTCGCACAACACCCTGATCTCCTTCAAGCCGCTGCCGTCCGACTGGGACGAGTGGGCGGCGGCGGGCGCGGCCGGCTGGGGCGCCAAGGAGATGGACCCCTACTTCGGCAAGCTGCGCAACAACATCGTGCGGGTCGCGAAGAAGGACCAGAACCAGATCGCCACGGACTGGATCGAGGCCACCAAGAGCGCGCTCGGCGTCCCCGAGGTCGTCGGCTTCAACGACAAGCCGTTCGACGAGGGCGTCGGCTTCTTCGACCTCTCCTACCACCCGGAGAACAACAAGCGCTCCTCGGCGTCCGTCGCCTACCTGCACCCGCACATGGAGGCCGGCGACCGGCCGAACCTCACGCTGATGCTGGAGACCTGGGCGTACAAGCTGGAGCTGGACGGCACCCGGGCCAAGGGCGTGCACGTCCGCACGAAGGACGGCGCGGAGGTCCTCGTCGAGGCGGCCCGCGAGGTGCTGGTGTGCGCCGGAGCGGTGGACACCCCCCGGCTGCTGATGCACTCCGGCATCGGCCCGAAGAAGGACCTCGAGGCGCTGGGCCTGCCCTGCGCGGTGGACCTGCCGGGCGTCGGCGAGAACCTGATCGACCACCCCGAGTCGGTCATCGTCTGGGAGACCAACGGGCCGATCCCGGGCAACTCCGCGATGGACTCCGACGCGGGCCTGTTCGTCAAGCGGGACCCGGAGCACAAGGGCCCCGACCTGATGTTCCACTTCTACCAGATCCCGTTCACCGACAACCCCGAGCGGCTGGGCTACGAGCGCCCCGAGCACGGCGTGTCGATGACCCCCAACATCCCCAAGTCCCGCTCCCGCGGCCGCCTCTACCTCACCTCGGCGGACCCGGAGGTGAAGCCCGCGCTCGACTTCAAGTACTTCGAGGACGAGGGCGACTACGACGGGCAGACCCTCGTCGACGGCATCAAGCTGGCCCGCAAGGTCGCCCAGGCCGAACCGTTCGCCAAGTGGCTCAAGCGCGAGGTCTTCCCCGGCCCCGACGTCACCGACGACGAGCAGATCAGCGAGCTCGTACGCAAGGCCGCGCACACCGTCTACCACCCGGCCGGCACCTGCAAGATGGGTGCCGCCGACGACCAACTGGCCGTGGTCGACCCGCAGTTGAAGATCCGCGGCCTGGCCGGCATCCGAATCGCCGACGCCTCCGTCTTCCCGACGATGCCGGCCGTCAACCCGATGCTGGGCGTGCTCATGGTGGGGGAGAAGTGCGCCGAACTGCTCAAGGAAGCACCTACCCAGGGAGGTGATGCGTGATGGCTGCCACCGCCGCCGGCGCATCCGCAATACCCACGCCCAAGAAGGCCTCGACCGCGGTCCGCGACGTCGTCTTCTCCGTCCGCCACCTGTGGAAGGTCTTCGGCCCCAAGGCCGAGCGCATCCCCGACGACGCCTCCGTCGCCGGCCTCTCCGCGCAGGAGCTGCGCGAGCAGACCGGCTGCACCGCCGCCGTCCGTGACGTCTCCTTCGACGTCCACAAGGGCGAGGTCTTCGTCGTCATGGGCCTGTCCGGCTCCGGCAAGTCCACCCTCGTACGGTGTCTGACCCGGCTGATCGAGCCGACCAGCGGCGGCCTGGAGATGGACGGCGAGGACGTGCGCGCCATGGACCGCGGCACGCTGCGCGAACTGCGCCGGCGCCGCGCCTCGATGGTCTTCCAGCACTTCGGCCTGCTGCCGCACCGCACCGTCGTCGACAACGTCGCCTACGGCCTGGAGATCCAGGGCATGGGCAAGACCGAACGCCGCAAGCGGGCCCTGGAGATGGTCGAGAAGGTCGGCCTGGCCGGCCTGGAGAAGCGCCGCCCCGGCCAGCTCTCCGGCGGCCAGCAGCAGCGCGTCGGCCTGGCCCGCGCCCTCGCCGTCGACCCCGAGGTCCTCCTCTTCGACGAGCCGTTCAGCGCCCTGGACCCCCTCATCCGCCGCGATATGCAGGAAGAGGTCGTCCGCCTGCACCGCGAAGAGGGCCGCACCATGGTCTTCATCACCCACGACCTCGCCGAGGCGCTGCGGATCGGCGACCGGATCGCCCTGATGCGCGACGGCAAGATCGTCCAGCTCGGCACCCCCGAGGAGATCGTCGGTTCCCCGGCCGACGACTACGTCCGCGACTTCGTCCGGGACGTCCCGCGCGAGCAGGTCCTGACCGTCCGCCGCGCGATGCGCCCGGCCGAGGACGGCGAGGCCGACCAGGGTCCCGCCCTCACGCCCGACACCCTGATCTCCGACGCCATCGAGGCGGTCGCCCGCTCCGGCGGCGCCGCCCGCGTCGTCGACGACGGCCGCTGCCTGGGCATCGTCGACCACGCCTGCCTGCTCAATGTGGTCGCCCGGGTCGACGACGGGCACGAAGAGGTGGCTGCCTGATGTACGCCGCCGCCCCCCACCGCGGCGCCGCCCTGCGCGCCGTCGGCCCCAGAGCCCCCGTCGCGAACCGCCGTTCGCGCCTGCGCGCCGCCCTGCTGCGCCGCTGGCGCGAGGCCCAGCGCGCCGCCGCGATGAACGTCTCCGTCGGCACCGTGAAGCGGGGCCGCGCATGACTCTCTCCACACCCCCGGTCGCGCAGCGCGGCCTCGGCTCCGACAGCCCCAAGTGGCGCCCGGCCGAGGCCCTGCTGAACCGCCGCGGCATAGCCAAGCTCCTGCTGCTCGCCGTCGCCGCGGCCGTGCTCGTTCCGCTGCTGGCCGCCAAGTACGGCGCCACCTGGCCGTCCTCGCTGACCGTCGACGTCTCCGGCCCGCTCGGCAAGACCAGCGACTGGATCATCGACAACCGCGACAGCCACTGGCTGTTCGTCTACTTCCTCGGCCACCTCAGCAACGCCGTGGTGATCTCCGTACGCGGCGTCTACCTGGTGCTGCTCGCCCTGGGCTGGACCGGCGTCACGGCCGGCGTCACGCTCCTCGCCTGGCGCGTCGCGGGCCCCCGCATCGCCGCCACCGCCCTGATCTCCTTCCTGGTCAGCGGCCTGCTCGGCATGTGGGTCCCCACCATGCAGACGCTCGCCCTGATGGTCGTGGCGGTCCTCGTCTCGGTCGTCGTCGGCGCCCTGCTGGGCCTCGCCGCCGGTCTCTCCGAGCGCCTGTTCAAGATCCTGCGCCCGGTCCTGGACACCATGCAGGTCCTCCCGGCCTTCGCCTACCTCCTGCCCGTGGTGCTGGTCTTCGGCATCGGCGTGCCGGCCGCCCTCCTGGCCACCGTCATCTACGCCGCTCCGCCGATGGCCCGCCTGACCGCGCTCGGCCTGCGCGCCGCCGACCCGGGCGTCCTGGAGGCCGCCTCCTCGCTCGGCGCCACCGGACGGCAGCGGCTGCTGACCGCCCGCCTCCCGCTGGCCCGCAAGGACCTCCTCCTCGGCGTCAACCAGACGATCATGATGGCGCTGGGCATGGTCGTGATCGCCTCGATGATCGGCGCCGCCGGTCTCGGTGACCGCGTCTACCAGGCCCTCGCCTCGGTCGACGTCGGCGCCGCGCTCGCCGCCGCGATCCCGATCGTGCTGCTCGCCATCGTCATGGACCGCACCACCGCGGCGGCCGGCGAACGTCTCGGCGCCGGGACGGAACCCACCGGCCCGAAGCTGCTGCGCGGCTGGCCCGCCTGGGCGGGCATCGCCGCGATCACCGTCGTCCTCGCCGTCATCGGCCGCCTGGCGGGAACGCTGGTCTGGCCCACCGGCTGGGTCGTCGCCATCGCCCGCCCGGTCAACGACTTCAAGGAGTGGATGGTCGGCCACCTCTACTCCGGCGTCCCCGTCATCGGCGGCACCGCCGACTGGGCCGCCCACTTCACCGACTGGGTCCTCAACCCGCTGCGTGACGGCCTGACCGCACTGCCCTGGTACGGCACGCTGCTCATCGTCGCCGCGCTGGCCTGGCTCATCGGCACCTGGCGCACCGCCCTGACCGCCGTCCTCGCGATGGCCGCCATCGGCGTGCTGGGCGTGTGGAAGCCGTCGATGAACACCCTGTCCCAGGTCCTCGCCGCCCTCGTGGTGACCCTGGTGCTGGGCTTCGGCATCGGCATCCTGGCGGCCGGCAACAAGCGCTTCGAGACGATCCTGCGCCCGGTCCTGGACGTCATGCAGACCATGCCGCAGTTCGTGTACCTGATTCCGGTCGTGGCCCTCTTCGCCGTCGGCCGCGCCCCGGCCGCCGCCGCTGCCGTGGTCTACGCCCTGCCCGCGGTCATCCGCATCACCACCCAGGGCCTGCGCCAGGTGGATCCCGCCGCCATGGAATCGGCCCGGTCCCTCGGCGCCACCCGCTGGCAGATCCTCCGCCAGGTCCAGCTCCCGCTCGCCCGGCCCGCGTTGCTGCTGGCCGTCAACCAGGGAGTGGTCCTCGTCCTCGCCGTCGTCATCATCGGCGGCCTGGTGGGCGGCGGTGCCCTCGGCTACGACGTCGTCACCGGCCTCGCCACCGGCGACCTGGGCCTCGGCCTGGTCGCGGGCGTCGCCATCGTCTGCCTGGGCCTGATGCTCGACCGGGTCACCCAGCCGACGGAACGCCGCACCACGGGGAAGGGAGCCTGACCATGTCCCGTACCCGCACCCTCGCAAAGATCACCGGCACGTCCGTGCTGGCGGGAGCGCTGCTCGTCTCGCTCTCCGCCTGCGGCAAGGCCGATATGACCAAGCAGGCCTCGCCGTTCGCGGCGGCCAAGGGCTCCAAGTCCGTCACCCTTTCCGTGCAGACCTGGGTCGGCGCCCAGTCCAATGTCGCGGTCGCCAAGTACCTCCTCGAACACGAGATGGGCTACCACGTCGACACCGTCCAGGTGGACGAGATTCCCGCCTGGGACGCCCTCAGCCAGGGCCGGGTCGACGCCATCCTGGAGGACTGGGGCCACCCCGACCAGGAACAGCGCTACGTCAAGGACAAGAAGACGATCACGGCGGGCGGCGGCAACGGCGTCACCGGCCACATCGGCTGGTTCGTCCCCAAGTACTGGGCCGACAAGCACCCCGAGGTCACGAACTGGAAGAACCTCAACAAGTTCGCCAAGCAGCTCCGCACCTCGGAGAGCGGCAACAAGGGCCAGCTGATGGACGGTTCCCCGTCCTACGTCACCAACGACAAGGCGCTGGTGAAGAATCTCGGCCTCGACTACGAGGTCGTCTTCGCGGGCTCCGAGGCGGCGCAGATCACCCAGATCCAGCAGTTCGCCAAGCAGAAGAAGCCCTTCCTCACCTATTGGTACGAGCCGCAGTGGCTCTTCAACCAGGTGCCGATGGAGGAGGTCAAACTCCCCAAGTACACGGACGCCTGCGCGGCCAAGGGCACGAAGGACCCCACGTCCATCGACTGCGCCTACCCCACCACCCCCCTCCAGAAGTTCTTCAACACCGATTTCGCCAAGAGCGGCGGCAGCGCCGCGGCGTTCCTGAAGAACTTCCGGTGGACCAAGGACGACCAGAACGAGGTGTCCGAATCGATCGCCTCGGGCGGCCTGTCCGCGGACGAGGCGGCCAAGCGGTGGGTGGACAAGCACCCGGACGTCTGGAAGAAGTGGCTGCCCAAGCGGTAGCGGATTCCGGGACCTGAGTTCCGGGACCTGAGTTCCGGGAGCGGGCGGTCGTACGCGCAGGCGTACGGCCGCCCGCTCCGTTTTCCGCGGGCGCCCGCGTCCCCGGGCCGGTCGGGCCGGTCGGGTCGCCAACTCGCCCCTCTGGCGCCGCCGTTGTCAGTGGCCGGGGCTACGGTCGGAATCATGAACGTACGGGGAAAGACGATCGTGCTCGCCGGCCGCTTCTACGACCTGGGGGAGCGGCAGGGCGAGATGAAGCGGCGGCTGGAGGAGCTGGGCGCCCGGGTGACGGGGTCGGTCACCAGCCGGACGGATCTGGTGTTCGCCGCTCCCTACGCCGAGGGAAGGAACATGGCGGAGGCGCGGAGCCGCGGCCTCCCGATATTCAACGACGACGCGCTGCGACACCTGCTCGCCGATGCGGGCGATTCCGACGCCCCTGACGCCCCCGACGCCCCCGACGACGCTGAAGGCGACGGCCGAGCGGCATCGGACCTGGTGGCACTGCGGGCGCGGCTGCTGAAACTCGAGCGCGAGCAGGGCATCACCGAGGAGCACCGCGCCGCCACCCGCGAGATCCTCGCCATGGACGGCGTGCGCCTGCTCCATCCGTACGGCCACCAGGTGGAGGTCAACGACTACGCGCTCAGCCCCTGCGGCCGCTATCTGGCCACCGGCACCTGGCTCGGCGACCACGCGCCAGGCGGCACGCTGCAGATCTGGGAGCTGGCATCCGGGCGCTGCGTCGGCTATCGGCACGCCATGGGCGGCGTCGGCTGGCCGGGCCATGAGCGCAGCATCCAGTGGTCGGCCGACGGGCGCCGCATCGGCCTCGTGTACCGCACCAACCGGATCGGTGTCTTCGACCCGTTCGACCCCGGCCGCTTTTTTGCCACCGGTGCCGTCGATCTCCTCGCCTATGCCGCGGTGGCGGACGACGCACCACGGCCGCCGGTCTGGGCGCTCGCCCCGGACGGCAAACGGGCCTTCGTGGCGTCCGAGTCGCCGTGCGAGGTGAGCGGCTGTGTCATCCCCCTGGAGCGCGGCAAGCTGAGCTGGACGCCCGGTGAGGCGTCGCCCTCGAAGTCGTTTCTGCTGGCCGAACGGCTGCCGGAGGAGCTGCGGACCGCGGAGATGGACGAGCGCGACGACGTCGTGCTCCGGGCCGACCAGGTCCGCTGGTCGCGGGACGGCACGCGGGTGCAGGCGCAGGGCGACGGCCGGGGCCGCCGCGAGGCGTTCGTCGTCGATGCCGCCTCCGGGCAGGTGAACTGGGTGGCCGTCGTGGGCGAGTTGGCCGCGTGGAGCCCGGACGACCGGCTGCTGGCGCACTACCGCGACGGGCTGCGCTTCCTCGACGCGGCGACCGGCAAGCCGGCCGGAAAGCCGGACGGCAAGGAGGTCGGCAACGCGGCCGGGGGCAAGGGGGTGTCGGCGCTGCAGTGGGGCATGCGCGGCGCGGTGCCGCGGCTGGCGGCCCTGGTGGGCGAGGGCAACGCCGACGGCGCGCGGCCCGGCGTCCTCATCTACGACGAGGATCGCTTCCGCTTCCGCCTCGATGTCACACCGGTGGAAGACGACCTGGTCTTCGCCGACTCCTGGGCCTGGTCCCCGTCCGGCGATGCGGGCGCCTGGCTCACCGCCGACGGTTGCGTCGAGGTGTGGTCGCTGGACGGCGACCAGCCGCGACGGCTGCGCACCCTGGACGTACCGCCCGAGACCGGTGTGCTGCTGTGGGGCGCCGACGATGTCCTGGTCGCGTTGAGCCCCACCACCCTGCGGTTCCTGCGGGCCGGATCCGGCGACGTCCTCGGCGACTTCACCTTCCTCCGCACGCCGCCGGGCCCCAGGCCGCTGGGCGAGGCCTGGTGGTGGTTCGAGCGGAGGTACTTCGCGCCCGACGACACGACATGGTGCGCGGCCTTCGAAGAGGGGGTGGTGATCGCCCCGGACGGGCGGGGGGTGGAGTCGCTGGACGACGTCCTCGCCTGGCCGGTGCGCGAGCGGGTGGCCTGGCCGGTGCGCTGGGGCGGGCTCAGGGTTGCCTCGGACGCACGGACCGCGGGCCATCTGCTCGGGGACCGGGGCGACGGCCCGTGGCTGCACAGCTACGTGGGGGAGATCGAGAAGGAGCTCCGGCAGGACACCTCCTGGCCGCCGCGCCGTACGGCGACGGTCGAGCACCTGGTCCCGACGGCCACCTCCCGGACGTCCTGGGGCATGGGGAGCCCACAGGACCCCCGCGTCAGCAGGGACCTGCGCTACGCCGCCCGGCTGTGCGCGCGGCGCGGTGCGGCCGGCCTGGCCACCGACGTGCTCAAGCAGATCGAAGGCCCGGGCGAGAAGGTGGCGGCGGCCGCGGAAGTGGCGATGATCCTCGCGCGGGCGGGCCGGCCGGACGAGGCCCGCGGCGCCTTCGCCGTGCCCAGAAGACGGCACATCGCGCCGCATGCCGAGGTACATCCCTGGGAGAGCCATGAGACCGCGTTCGTGGCGGCCGCGGTGGGCGGGGCGTACGAGGCGCTGGGCGATCCCTCGGCGGCGGACGCCTGGTTCGCCCGCGCGCGCGGCGCGATCGACCCGGAGGACGCCCCCTGGCACAACCGTCTCGCGGTCATCTGGGCCCTGACCGAATGCGGACGGGAGGAGGAGGCACGCGCGCTGTGGGGCCCCGACGCCTGGGACGCCGCGCCGGAGCCGGACCCCTCCGTCGCCGAGCCCTGGCTGGCGTATCTGCTGGGTACGCGCCGCTACGGCCTGTACGACGCGTTCCTTGCCGCGTGGGAGGCGGCCGCCGGGCGCCGGCAGGCCGATCCCGGTGTCGCGCGCCCCCTCACCCGCTACGCCCGTAAGGCGATCGCAGCGTCCGGCGACGCCACCCCGTACCTCACCCCGCTCTCCCCGACCACCTCCGACCTCGCCGAACTCACCGCCGAATACGACGAGTTGCAGAAAATCCCCCGCAGTCACCGGGCGGAGCCCACCCGCCGGCTCATCCGCCACGCGGCGCGCTGCGGGCACCTGGCCGCGGTGATCGACCTGCTCGGCCGGCTCCCCGAAACCACCGACTACGACAACCGCCCGCAGGCCCTGTTCACCGCCCTCTGGCTCGCCACCACGGGCCGGATATCGGCGCCCTGGTAGCGAACCGCCGAACGGCCCACCGCCGCCGTCACCCATCCGGATGGCGGACGGTGAACCACCGCACGGCGCGGCGGCAGGCGCAGCAGTCTGGGGCCGCCTGCCGCCGAAGAAGGGCCGAACCGCCATGCCACTGCCGCCGCCGCTGAAGTGCCCCACCCCGGACTGCGACGACTGGTTGTGGAAGGACACCACGACCACCGACAAGGACTGGGACAACTGGCGGTGGTGGTGCCACCGCTGCAACAAGAAGTGGTACCCGACGGCGAAGCAGCTCGGCGAGTTCCGTCACGGCTCGTCATCCGGCGCGTCGCCCGGCTCGCCCCGTGGCGCGTCCTACGGCTCTTCCCAAGGCTCCTCCCATGGGACGTCGCGGGGTCCTTCGTCCTACAACCCGGATCCGAGGGTGCCCCGGCGGTGACCAACTGACCGCTCTGCGCCGGTCAGCGCCGGTCTGCGGGAGGGGAAGAGAGGGAGCCTCGGGCGTACGGCCCCTGGCCGTGACCGCGGCGCGGTGTGGCGGCATAGTAGGGCGTACCCCGACGCCGGGGGCATGACAATACGGCGCGCCGCGATGGGCGGCGCGCCGGCTCGTACCAGGGGGACTCCGCACCGTGCCATCCACGCCGACCAGGCCATCCACCCGCCGCACCACCCTCGCGGCCATGGCGCTGGCCTCGCTGCTCGCGCTCACCGCCACCGCCTGCGGCCCGGGCGACGACAAGGCTGACGGGTCCGGAGGTTCGGCGGCCGCAGACCAGAAGGGCGCCGGCGGCCTCAAGCTCCCCAAGGGCGTGCCGACCAGCATCGACGACCTGAAGAAGTGGAAGGACGGCGGCTGGCAGGACTGGGACAAGTGGGCCCGCAAGGCGCAGGACTTCGCCAACCCGATCATCAAGGACCACTGGAAGACCGAACGCCTGGCGAAGGCGAAGGCCGCGCCTGATCTCAGTGTGAAGGCCACCGGCGCGGGCAGCGCGTCCGAGGGGACCGACCCCGAGCCGCGGCCGGTCACCGCCCAGCAGGTCGGACGGCCGTACCACGCCAACATGGCACCGGTCGGAAAGGTCTTCTTCGACAGCCCCGACGGTCCGCGGGTCTGCTCCGGCACGATCGTCGCGGACCCGGCGCACCCGGGGAAGTCCAACCTGGTGTGGACGGCGGGCCACTGCGTGCACGCCGGCAAGAACGGCGGCTGGATGCGCAACATCGCGTTCGTGCCGTCCTACAACGACTACGGCGTGCCGATGAACCAGGTCGGCAATACGCCGGCGCAGCAGATCACGCCGTACGGCCGCTTCTGGGCCGACTGGATCACCACCTCCGGTGAGTGGATCGACATGGGGAGCCAGGAGGTCGGCAACGGCGGTTCCGCCTACGACTTCGCCGTGCTGCATGTGAGGCCGGAGAACGGCGGCGGCAAGTCGCTGGAGGAGACCGTGGGAGCGGCCGTCCCGGTCTGGTTCAACGCCCCCTCCGCCGACGGCATCGGCGGCATGAAGGCCGTCGGCTACCCGGCGGGCCCGCCCTACGACGGCGCGCGGATGATGAGCTGCCAGGACCGCCCCAACCGCCTCACCATGCAGCAGGGCACGCCCGCCATGGACCGCATCGGCTGCACGATGACCGGCGGTTCCTCGGGCGGCGGCTGGTTCGCCGGTCGTGACGGCAAGCTGGCGCTGGTCTCCAACACCTCGATCAGCTCCAACGCCCACACCTGGCTGGCGGGCCCGCACCTGGGCCCGGAAGCCAAGCGCGTCTTCGACGGGATCAGCCGGAAGTTCGCCCAGCAGTAAGGCGTAGGCGACGGCGCCTCCCGCCAAGGAGGTGCCGAGGGGGGTGCGGGTTGCGGTGGCGCTTGCCACCGCAACCCGCACCGCCTCACGGGATCCGGTCCGCCGGTCCCGGCTGACGGCCGGAGGCCGGGCCTATGCCTCCGGTGGCAGCGCCCGGCACAGCGCCTCCAGCGCGCCCGGAAAGGCGTGGTCGGAGGGTGTCGCATAGCCGACGACCAGGCCGTGGCGGGGCGGCATCGTGGCGGCCGGGTGGCGGTAGTCGGAGAGGCCGTCCAGGGCCAGTCCCTGCCACTGTGCGGCGCGCAGAGCGGTGCTCTCGTCGGAGTGCGTTGCTCCAGAGGGGAGTTGGACGACGGCGTGCAGACCGGCCGCGATGCCGGTGACGGTGAGATGCGGGGCGTGCCCGGCGATCGCCTCGAGCAGCTGGTCGCGGCGCCGCCGGTAGCGCTGGCGCATACGGCGGATATGGCGGTCGTAGGAGCCGGAGGTGATGAAGTCGGCGAGGGTCAGCTGATCGGTGGCGCTCGCCCACGCCTCGCGCTCGCCCTTGGCCTCCAGGACGGGAGCTACCAGGCGCTCCGGGAGAACCATCCAGCCCAGGCGCAGGGCCGGGGACAGGCTCTTGCTGACGGAGCCGAGGTGGATGACGTGTTCCGGGTCCAGGCCCTGGAGCGCGCCCACCGGCTTGCGGTCGTAGCGGAATTCCCCGTCGTAGTCGTCCTCCAGGACGTAACTCCCGCTGGAGCGCGCCCAGTTGATGAGGGTCGCCCGGCGGTCGGGGTGCAGGGGAACACCGGTGGGGAATTGGTGGGCGGGGGTGAGGAGGGCGGCGCCGATGCCTTTGAGGCCGGTCAACTCGTCGGCAGCCGCGCCGTTTTGGTCGAGGGAGAGGGCGTGGGTGTGGACGCCGGCGGCGGCGAGCAGGCCGTGGTGGAAGGCGAGGCCGTACGACTCCACGGCGAGCGGGCCGGGCAGCACGGCGGGGAAGAGGAGGCGCAGGGCGTGGGCGAAGCCGGAGCAGATGACGATGCGGCCTGGGTCGGTGCGCACGCCGCGCGTGCGGGCCAGGTAGTCGGTGAGGGCGCGGCGCAGTTCGGGGCGGCCGCGGGGGTCGCCGGGGCCGAAGGCGTCGTGCGGCGCGGCGGACAGCGCGCGGCGGGCGGCGGCGAGCCAGGCGGCGCGGGGGAAGGACGTGGCGTCCGGCTGCCCCTGGAGCAGGTTGTGGGCGGGGCGGCCCGACGGGGCGCGGTGGGTGGGGGAGCGGAGGGGCTTGAGCGGCTCGGCGCGGTGCGCGACGCGGGTGCCGGAGCCCTGCCGGGCGCTGAGCCAGCCCTCGGCGACGAGTTCGGCGTAGGCGTCGGCGACGGTGTTACGGGCGATGCCCAGGTCGGCGGCGAGCGAACGGTAGGGCGGCAGGCGGGTGCCGGGCGCGAGACGGCCGGTCCGTACGGCGTCCCGCAGCGCACGGATGAGGACGGCGCGGCGGCTGCCGGTGCCGGTGAGCTCCAGGTGGAGATCGGCGCCCAGGCTCTCGGCAAGATTGACCAGTGAATCCGGCATGGAAATGCACCCTACCGGCGGTCGCCTGCGCTTCTAAGTTGGAGCCATGACGAACAACGAAGAGAACAACACCGCGTCCGTGGCGCACCGCACCAAGGCCGGGCGGCTCGACTTCGCCAAGTCCGCGCCCCGGGCCTTCAAGGCGCTCATCGGCCTCGACGCCGCCGCCCGGGAGGGCCTGGACCCCGCCCTCGTGGAACTGGTCAAGATACGCGCCTCGGCGATCAACAAGTGCGCGTACTGCCTCCATATGCACACCACCGACGCCCGGAAGGCGGGCGAGAGCGAGGAGCGGCTGCACATGGTCGCCGTATGGCGGGAGGCCGCGCACTTCTTCACCGAGAAGGAGCAGGCGGCGCTGGCGCTCACCGAGGCGGTGACGCTGGTCGCGGACGGCGGGGTGCCGGACGCGGTGTACGAGCGGGCCGCGCGGCACTTCGACGAGGTGGAGCTGGCGCGGCTGCTGGCCCTGATCTTCACGATCAACACCTGGAACCGGCTCGCCCTCAGCACGGCGAAGGTGGCGGGGACCGACGGCCGGTGAGCCGGAGGCGGCGGCCGGGGCGGGCGTCCCCTGCCGCCCCGCCCCGGCCGTACGGGTCAGCTCCGCACCCGCAGTTCCTCCTGCAGCCGCTCGGCCATCTGCCCCACGGCCGCCATCGCCCGCCGCTGGAGCCCGGGGCCGAAGGTGACGCGGGACGCGCCCAGGGCGCCCAGCTCACGGGGGGCGGGGCCGTCCGGGGTGACCACGGCGTTGACCGGTACGCCGACGGCACCGGCGATCTCGGCCAGCAGCGAGGGCGGGGCGAGGATCGGGTAGACGCAGTCGGCGCCCGCCTCCGCGTACAGCCGGCCGCGCAGGATCGCCTCCTCCGCGCCCTCGACGCCCCGCAGGAACGTATCGATCCGGGCATTGATGACCAGCGCGTCACCCGCCTCGGCCCGCACCCGGGCCAGCCAGTCCGCCTGTGCCTCGGGCTCGCGCAGGAGCCCGGAGGCATGATCGCTGTCCTCCAGGTTGCAGCCCACCGCCCCGGCGTCCGCCAGGCGGCCCACCAACTCCTTGGGGGACAGCCCGTATCCGGCCTCCACGTCCGCCGACACGGGCACTTCCACGGCCCGTACGATCCGTGCGATGGCCGCGAACATCTCCTCGGCCGGCGTGCTGCCGTCCTCGTAGCCGAGGGAGGCCGCGATGCCCGCGCTGGGCGTGGCGAGCGCCGGGAACCCGGCGTCGGCGAAGACCTTGGCGCTGCCCGCGTCCCAGGGCCCGGGCAGGACCAGGGGCAGGTCGGGGCCGTGGTGCAGGGCGCGGAGGGCGGCTGCGGTCATGTGGTGCCTCCAACTGGTGTGACGGGTATGCGGGGGCCGTCCGGTGGCTAAGGGTGTGCGCCGACGGGCGTCCGGACCGCGACGTTGATGCGGTTCCAGATGTTGATCGCGACGATCAGGGCCAGCAGCCGTGCCAGCGCCGCCTCGTCGAAGTGCGCGGCGGCACGGTCGTAAACGTCGTCCGGGACACCGCCGTCCGCCATCCGCGTCACCGCCTCGGTCAGGGCGAGGGCGGCCCGTTCCTGCTCGGTGTAGTGACCGGTCGCCTCTTCCCAGGCGCCGAGGAGATGGATCCGCTGCTCGCTCTCCCCCGCCTTCCTGGCGTCCCGGGCGTGCATATCGATGCAGAACGCGCAGTGGTTGAGCTGGGAGCCGCGCAGCAGGACCAGTTCGACCAGGGTCGGATCGAGGTCCTGTTTCGCGGCGGCGGTCAGTGCCATCAGCGGGGCGAAGATGCCGGGCGCCAGTTTGCCCAGGGGGAGCCTGGGTGCCGTGGTGCTCACGCCGCTCATTGTGGTCATGCCTGGCCCGGGGCCATGCGGGTCGACACACCGAAGCGGTTCCAGGCGTTGATGGTGGTGATCAGGGCGATCAGCTGGGCGAGCTCGGCCTCGTCGAAGACGGCCGCGGCACGGGCGTGGACGGCGTCGGGGACGAACCCCTCCGTCAGGACGGTGATGGCTTCGGTGAGGGCGAGGGCCGCCTGCTCCTTGGGGGAGTAGAACGAGGTGGCCTCCTCCCAGGCGTTGAGCAGGTAGATGCGCTCCTCGGTCTCGCCGGCCTTGCGCGCGTCCTTGATGTGCATATCGATGCAGAGTGCACAGTGGTTGATCTGCGAGGCACGGATCTTCACCAGCTCGACCAGCGCGGGGTTGAGCCCCTTCTTGGCCGCCACGTCGAGGGCGATCATGGCCTTGTAGACCTCGGGGGCGAGCTTGGCCCACTGGAGGCGGGGGCCGTGTGCGTGGGGCGTCGTGGGGGTCTGAGGCGTCGTCTGTGTCGTCATGACTACGACGCTACGGGCCCAATGGCACCCCTGTATGGTCCACTTCCATGGAGAATTCCTGGGCCACTTCCGGGGCCGCCTTCGGGCGCGATCTGCATCTGGACCTCACGGGCCCCGGCGGCGTACGGGCCGCCCTGCTGCGGGCGCTGCGGGACGCCGTACGGTCCGGGCGGCTGGCCACCGGCACCCGTCTGCCGTCCTCCCGTTCGCTCGCCGCCGACCTGGGCATCGCCCGTAACACCGTCGCCGACGCCTACGCCGAACTCGTCGCCGAGGGCTGGCTCAGCGCCCGGCAGGGCTCCGGCACCCGCGTCGCCGAGAGGGCGCCGGCCCGCGACGCCCCCGGCCCCGCCCGGCGCACCACCGGCCCGGCCCGCCCCGCCGACCGGCCGCACTTCGACCTCAGCCCCGGCTCCCCCGACGTCTCCTCCTTCCCCCGCACCGCCTGGCTGGCCGCCGCCCGCCGCGCCCTGACCGCCGCCCCCAGCGAGGCCTTCGACTACGGCACCCCGAACGGCCGCCCCGAACTCCGCACCGTCCTCGCCGACTACCTGGCCCGCGCCCGCGGCGTACGCGCCGACCCGGAACGGATCGTCGTCTGCGCCGGGTTCATGCAGGGGCTGGGGCTGCTGAGCCGGGCGCTGGGCGCGGCCGACAGCGGCGGCGCCGGGCGGATCGCCGTCGAGTCGTACGGGCTCCACTTCCACCGCGACGTCATCACCCGCGCGGGCCTGGGCACCGTCCCCCTGCTCGTCGACGAACACGGCGCCGGTACGCAGGAGCTGCCCGCCCTCGACGACGCGGGCGACATCCGGGCGGCGCTGCTCACCCCCGCCCACCAGTTCCCCACCGGCGTCCCCCTCCACCCCGACCGGCGCGCCGCTGCCGTCAACTGGGCGCGGTCCGCCGGGAGTTACGTCCTGGAGGACGACTACGACGGCGAGTTCCGCTACGACCGCCAGCCGGTGGGCGCCCTCCAGGGCCTGGACCCCGACCACGTCGTCTATCTGGGCACCGCCAGCAAAAGCCTCGCGCCCGCCCTGCGACTGGCCTGGATGGTCCTCCCGGACCGCCTCGTCGACCCGGTGCTGGCCCTGAAACGCACCGGCGAATGGCAGTCCGGCTCCCTGGAACAGCTCACCCTCGCCGAGTTCCTCGCCTCCGGCGCCTACGACCGCCACCTCCGCGGCATGCGCCTGCGCTACCGCCGCCGCCGCGACCAGCTGGTGGCCGCCCTGGCCGACCGCGCCCCGCACATCCGTGTCTCCGGCATCGCCGCCGGCCTGCACGCCGTACTCGAACTTCCCCCGGGCACCGAGCAGTCGATCGTCCAGGCGGCCCGCTGGCAGGGCCTGGCCCTGGCGGGCCTCAGTTTCTTCCGCGACCCCTCGGCCCCCGGAGCGCCGCGCGACGGCCTGGTCGTCGCGTACGGGACGCCGCCGGACCATGCGTTCACGAGCGCGTTGGAGGCGCTGGTCAGAGCGCTGCCTCCGGGGGAGTGACGGACCTCGCGGCGGCCTTGCGGCCGGGCAGCGCCACCGGGGCGCCGATCACGGTGGCGGCCATCCACCGCCGGATGCGATCGCTGTGGAAGCCGTTGCCGCCGCGCGCGTCGAAGCGCTCGGCGATCGCCAGGGACCGCGCCCGCAGCTCCGCGGCCAGCGCCGCGACGGTGGTGTCCGGACGGCGCCGGCCTTCCGACGCCGGGAAGCGCACCGGCAGCGCGCCCTCGCCCTGCGCCGCCAGCCCGTCGAGTACGGCGACCGACGCCGCGGTGAAGTCCATCTCCGTCAGCGGGCTGGTGAACCGCTCCAGCCACGAGAAGTGCCGCTCGATCAGATCCAGGCCATACCCCGCATTGCCGGTGTGGACGCAGAAGAGCAGGTGGTGCGGGAGGTGCTCGAGGTGGTGCGGGTTGTCCCGCATCCGCCGGTACGCGCGCTGGTGAGCGGCGATCGCGTCGTCCGTACGGCCGGTGCGGACATAGGGCAGCAGCAGCTCGGAGTCGATGACCTGCGGCTGTTCCCGGCACGGCGCATTCCGGGCCGGCTCGCCGACCGCGATCGCCTCCTCGTCCCGGCCCAGCGCCACCAGGGTCCGCACCTGACTGGTCGGGACGCAGCCGGAGCAGTCCGACAGCCCGTCCCGCCGGGTGCGGGCCATCCGCTCGTAGAGCTCCTGCGCCCGATCCAGCTCGCCGAGGTTCTCCGCGAACATGCCGCGGTGCTGGAGCACGGCGTGCAGGCTGTGGCCGCCGCGCCGGTAGCGGCGCTCCATGTCGTCCAGCATGCCGTGGGCCCGCTCCAGCGGGATCTCCGGGAACAGGCCGATGATCCAGACCATCCACTTGTACTGCCACAGCAGCGTGTGCTCGACATGGCCGCCGAAGCGGTCCGGCTCCCGGTCGTACGCCGCCAGGCACCAGGAGAAGGACAGCAGCGCCTTGGTGGGCGCATAGCTGAGCGTGAAGACCTCGGTGGCCTCCATCCGCACCTCGAACGCCAGCTCCACCAGGCCGAGCGCATCGGCATGGCGGACCACCTCGTCCAGGGCCGCGAACTTGGCCGGGCCGGGCGGCATGCCGTACGTCTTGCGGAACAGCGCCCGCAGTTCCTGCTCGGTGTGGCTCACTGGGCGCCTCCGGCGACGGCCCGGCCGATCAGGCCGAGGAAGGACTGGTTGAGCGCGGCGGTGTCGGCCGGGCGCAGCGGGTGGTGGCCGAGCAGCAGCGCCTGCACGTACAGGCCCTCCAGGCACGTCGCCCGCAGTTCGGGGTCGGTCAGCGCCAGCACCTGCCGGGCGAGCGCGTTGCGGTGATTGAGCACCAGACGGGGCCGCGCCTCCCCGGCGGTCTGGAAGCTGCCGAGGATCGCCGTCCACACCTCGTCCGCCTGCTCCCTCGCCTCCCGCAGGTCCACCTGGAAGGCGGTGTCCCCGTCGAGGAGGTAGAGGGTGGGCAGCCCGGACGGCTCGAAGGACCGCACCAGCAGATCGCAGCCGAGCCGTGCGAGGACGCCCTGCGCCGCCGCGACGCCGGGCGCGACGGCCCGCTCCTCGGCGGCCGTCAGCCGCTCCAGGTGGGTGGTCAGATCGGCCGCCCGCAGCGCCTCGGCCTCGATCCCGCCGTCCACGGTGACCAGCCGGTCGATGAGCTCGGCGTCGTACACATAACCGGCGTTGACCACCGCGAGCCCCTGCGCCGCGGCGACCGGCGCCAGCTGCCGGAACTCGTCCAGGGCCGGGGTGAACCGGACCACGCCGTACCGCGCGTGGAACTCGCGCAGCGTGAGCGGGCCCGCATTGGTCTCCATCGGCCAGAACTCCGTGACCAGCCGCAGCATCTCGTCGTCGTGCAGCGCCAGCGCCTTCACTCCGAGGTGGTGCACGCGCAGGAACTCCTTGAGCCGCCCCGGGGCCTGCCGGCTCAGCCGGACCAGCCAGCCGCGCAGGCCCTCGCCGAGCCTGTCGCGGGTGTCGTCCAGCAGGTCGTTCTCGTAGAGGGCCTCCCGGCTGGCGGTGGGCCGCAGCTCGGAGGTGTCCACGACACAGCGGACGAAGAACGCCCACTCCGGCAGCAGCCGCTCCGCGCCCTCGGAGAGCAGCATCTGCTTGAGATAGACGCGGTGCGCGGCCGGGACCGCCGGGTTCGCGGGCATCGGCAGGATGAACGCGACGCCGCGCAGCCCGGCCTCGTCCACGGCCAGATCCACCACGTCGAACGGGGCGAAGCCGAAGACCTCCTCGCAGTACGCCGCCAGCCGGTCCCGGCGCTGCGCAGCCGTCTCGTCCGCCGGCCGGTCCCAGGGGGCCGGGCCACCGGTGACGCGCCTGCCGTCCACGGTGACCGGATGCGGCAGATGCGCACCGAAGTGTTCCACCAGCTCGGTGACCGAGGCGCGGGAGAGCAACTGCCCGCAGCCGGGGCGGGGGCGCAGCGTGACCGTGGTGCCCGGCTCGGGGCGCTGCCCGTCGTCGGGGGCCGGGCGGACCGTGTAGCTGCCGTCGGAGCTGCCGTGCCAGAGCACGGTGGGCTCCCCGGCCCGCCGGGTGGTGACCTCGATGGAGTCGGAGACCATGAAGCAGGACAGCAGGCCGATACCGAACTGCCCGAGGAACTCGTGCCGTACAAAGCCGAGTTCATCGCGCTTGGAGCTGCGTCCGATGGTCGCCAGCAGCTCGTGCACCTGCGTCTCGGTCAGCCCGATGCCGTTGTCGCTGATGGTCAGCGAGCCGTCGTCGGTGGCATCACCGGAGGTGACCTCGATCCGGCCGGTGTCCCGCGGGTCCCCGCCGTCGGCGCGCCGCGTGGCGGTGATCGCGTCCACCGCGTTCTGCAGCAGTTCCCGGGCGTAGACCTGGGGGCTGGCGTAGAGGTGATGGCTGAGCAGATCGACGATGCCGCGCAGATCGACGCGGAAGGACTGCGCATCGACGCCGGGCGACGGCGAATCGGCGCGAAAGACTGATGACACGAACTCTCCCCGTTATGGACTACGAACTCGACTGCTCCCCCAGAGGGGGAGGGCGGCCGCCACGGGTCAACTCCCGTACGGCCGCTACCCGCTACCCGCCATACCTCCGTACGGCGGTCACAACTCCCGTACGAACGACACCCGGTCCAGCCCCGGCCCGTCGTAATCCCCGTGCACCGGCACCCCGTCGCCGTCGGTCCGGTCGCCCGGCTCCGTACGGAAGCCCATCCGGGTGTGGTACGCGATGGAGTCGCGGTTGCCGGGGCTGGTGATGCAACGGACCTGGCTGCGGCCGCGGTCGCGCGCCAGGCCGAAGAACCGGCGGTACAGGGCGCCGCCGAGACCGCTCCGCCGGCCCTCCGGGTGGACTCCCACGAAGTGGATATAGGCGGTCTTCGGCTCCGTCTGCGAGAGAAAGCCGATGAGGAAGGCCTGGAGGGTGCCATCGGCGCGCTCGACGAGGAAACTCGTCCCGGCGAAGTGCTGGAGAAACAACCGGGGCACCAGCAACTGCCGTTGGAGCGCCCCCGCTTCGCCCCCCTGACCGCCCCACCAATCGGCCAGCGCCACCTGGAGCCGAGGGTGGTCCGACCCCGCCGGATGCCGCAGCGCCAAACCGGCGGGCAGCGCCCCGAACTCGGGTATGCCTTCGGTGCCTGCGCTCACGGCCGATCCCTCCCACGATGCAACGTCTCCCGTTGCCGTCACCCTAGGGGGCCGTTCGCCGCGATGGCCAAGGGGTTCTCCACCGGCTCGTCTCGGGGTGCACGGCCTCCGGGTTCCTCCTCCGGCATCTGCTCCGCCGCCCGCACTGCCCCTGGACGGCCATCCTCTGCCGGAGGGACGGGCATCAGCTACTCCCCTCGGACCGCACTGGAGCAGGAGTACCGGCGGAACCCGGCTGTGATGGCGACGCTTGCCAATTCGCCTTGCGGGGACGCAGGTCAGCGGTCCCGCCGCTCTCGCGCTGGGCGCCCGGCCGCCGCGGCCACAGCATCCGGCTTCGTCTCCGTCGTCCGTGGCGCCTCCCCGAACCGAGCCAGCGCCAGCGCCCCCACCACCGCCAGGGCGAAGCCCGTCACGGCCAGTGGTGCCAGGCCTTCGCGGGTGCGGTCGCCGAGCCAGGCGACGCCGACCAGGGCGGGGCCGATGGTTTCGCCGATCACCATGCCGGCGGTGGCGGCGGTGACCGAGCCGCGCTGGAAGGCGGTGGTCAGGAGGAGGAAGGCGGCGCCGCCGCCGATGAGGAGGGCGTAGGTGGCGGGGTTGGTCAGGAGGGCGGACGGGGCGAAGTCGTCGAGGAGGCGGACCGCGACCTCCACCACGCCGAAGCCGAAGCCCGCCCCCAGGCCGAGGGCCGCCGGGCGGGCGCGGTCCGGGAGGCGGCCGGCCAGTGCGCCCGACGCGAGGACGGCGAGCGCGAAGAGCAGTACCGCGATACGGAGCCCGGTCGTGCCCCGTAGATGGCCCTCCTCGCCGGAGGAGAGCCCCAGGAGGGCGAGCCCGCCGCAGACCAGCGCCACCGCGCCCCACTCGGCGCGGCTGAGGCGGGTGCCCAGCACCGGCGCCGCGACCACCGCCGTCACCGCGAGGGTGGCCGCGAGCGCCGCACCGACCGTATAGATCGGCAGCGCCCGCAGCGCGCTCAGCTCCAGTACGAACCCCAGGCCGTCCAGCGCCAGCCCGAGCAGATACCGCCACTCCTTCAGCACCCGCAGCAACAGCCGCGCGTCGACGCCCGAACCGGTGCCGGGGGCGGCGCCCCGTGCGGCCACGGCCTGTAGGACGGACGCGGTGCCGAAGCACACCGCCGAGGCAAGGGCACAGATCATCCCAAGGACCATGAAGCGACTGTAGGGGGCGGAGTCGGAAACCGGGCGGGGCCGTTCCCGGCCGGCGCCGGGACGCCCTCTAGGCTGGCCCGGCCGATACATCAGGTCCGTCCACGGGGGAGTTCACGACATGGCCGACAAGGCACGCCGGCGATTGCGGTCGAGCACGGTGATCCTGGGGAGCATGGGCGCGCTGGCCGCCGCCCTCACCTCCTGCGGCTCGGAGCCGGACAAGCGCTGCGTCGACCGCAACAGCTACGCCGCGGGCACGGGCTACCGCGTCGTCGACGCCAAGAGCTGCTCGGCGGGCGGCGGCTCGTCCTCCGGAAGCAGCAGCGGTACGAGCGGCGGCTACGGCAAGACCGGCCGCGGCGGCGCCACGGGCAAGCAGTCCGTGGACGCCCAGTGGTACTACGGGGCGGACGGGTCGAGCGGCCGGTACGCCGACCAGGGGACGTTCAGCAAGAGCACGGCCGTCAACCGCGGCGGCTTCGGCTGCTCGGGCTCGGGCTCGCATTCGCACGGCCGCTACGGCGGCTGAGCGGGAGCGGGAACAGGCATGAAACGGCACACCATCGCACCCCGCCCCGGCTGGCAGCAGACCGTCGAGGCGCAGGGCCTGATCTACCCGCTCACCCGCTATCCGGACGACTCGCTGCGCCCGTACTGGGACGAGAGCGCGTACTACGAGTTCTCGCTGCCCGAGGTCGAGGCGCTGGAAGAGGTCGTCGAGGAGCTGCACGGGATGTGTCTGGCCGCCGCCGCACACATCGTGGAGCGGGACCGTTTCGGCGATCTCGGGATCGACGATCCCCGGCTGGCCTCGCTCATCGCCGAGTCCTGGCGGCGACGCGCGGAACTGCCGTCCGTATACGGGCGGTTCGACCTCCGGTACGACGGCAGCGGACCGGCCAAGATGCTGGAGTACAACGCCGATACGCCGACCTCGCTGGTCGAGGCGGCCAGCCCCCAGTGGTTCTGGATGGAGGACCGCTTCCCCGGCGCCGACCAGTGGAACTCGCTGCACGAGCGGCTGGTGGACGCCTGGAAGCGGCAGGCGGCGCTGCTGCCGCCCGGCGCGCCGCTGCACTTCGCGCACCCCGCGGGCGATGAGCTCGGCGAGGACCTGATGACCGTCGCCTATCTGGAGGAGACGGCGCAGCAGGCCGGCCTGGAGACCGTCGCGATCCCCATGGAAGAGATCGGCTGGGACGGGCTCTCCGGCCGCTTCGTCGACCAGCGGCTGCGGTTCATCCGGGCCTGTTTCAAGCTCTACCCCTGGGAATGGCTGGCCACCGACGACTTCGGCCCGCACGTCCTGGACACCCTCGACAACGGCGGCGGCACCGGCTCCACCCTCTGGATCGAGCCCGCCTGGAAGATGCTGCTGTCCAACAAGGCGCTGCTGGCCGTCCTCTGGGAGCTGTTCCCCGGGCATCCGAATCTGCTGCCCGCCTATCTGGACGGGCCGCGGGAGCTGGCGGAGACGACGGGGTACGTGGCCAAGCCGCTGCTCGGCCGGGAGGGCGAGGGCGTCACGCTGCACGAGCCGGGCGGGCAGGCGGTCCCGCGCGGTCCCGAAGACCCCTGCTGCTACCAGGAGCTGGCGCCGCTGCCGGACTTCGACGGCAACCGGGTGGTGCTCGGCGCCTGGGTCGTCGAGGACGAGGCGGCGGGGCTGGGCATCCGGGAGTCGGCGGGACCGGTGACGGACGAGTACGCGCGGTTCCTGCCGCATGTGATTCCTTGAGCGGCCCCGGGGGCCGGAGGCCCGGCCCGTAGCCCCGGGCATGACCCATCGGACAGGCCCTAACCGCCCAGCACGCCCCGCAGCCGGTCGAGGCCCCAGTCCAGGTCCGCCTTGCTGATCGTCAGCGGCGGCGCTATCCGGATCGTGGCGCCGTGGGTGTCCTTGACCAGCACCCCGTGCGCCAGCAGCCGCTCCGCGACCTCCCGCCCGGTGCCGCGCGACGGGTGGATGTCCACGCCCGCCCACAGCCCGCGCCCGCGCACCGCGTCCACCGCGCCGCCGCCCACCAGCGGCGCCAGCTCGCCGTGCAGATGCTCGCCCAACTCCGTTGCCCACGCCTGGAATTCACCGGTCCGCAGCATCGCCATGACCTCCAGCGCCACCGCGCACGCCAGCGGATTCCCGCCGAACGTCGACCCGTGCTCACCCGGCGCGAAGACGCCCAGCACCTCCCGCGAGGACACCACCGCCGACACCGGCACCACCCCGCCGCCCAGCGCCTTGCCCAGGACGTACATGTCCGGGACCACGCCCTCGTGCTCACAGGCGAAGGTCCGGCCCGTACGGCCCAGCCCCGACTGGATCTCGTCGGCGATGAACAGCACCTTCCGGTCACGGGTCAGCTCCCGCACGCCCGCCAGATAGCCCGGCGGCGGGACCAGCACGCCCGCCTCGCCCTGGATCGGCTCCAGCAGGACGGCGACCGTGTCCTCGTCGACGACCGCCTCCAACGCCGCGAGATCGCCGTACGGGACGATCGCGAAGCCGGGGGTGTACGGGCCGAAGCCCGCGCGGGCCTCCTCGTCCGTGGAGAAGGAGACGATGGTCGTCGTCCGGCCGTGGAAGTTGTTGTCCGCGACGATGATCTTCGCCCGGCCGTCCGGGACACCCTTGACCTGGTAGCCCCACTTACGGGCCGCCTTCACCGCCGTCTCGACCGCCTCGGCGCCGGTGTTCATCGGCAGCACCAGCTCCATCGCGCACAGCTCGGCCAGCTGCGTACAGAAGGCACCGAACCGGTCGTGATGGAAGGCGCGGGAGGTCAGCGTGACCCGTTCCAGCTGGGCGGCGGCCGCATCCAGCAGCCTGCGGTTGCCATGGCCGAAATTCAGCGCGGAATATCCGGCGAGCAGATCCAGATAGCGCCGCCCCTCCACATCCGTCATCCAGGAACCCTCGGCGGTGGCCACCACGACCGGCAGCGGGTGGTAGTTGTGCGCGCTGTGGGCATCGGCGGCGGCGATGGCGCGGGCCGTTTCCGTGGACGTCACCGGAGGCTCCGTTCGGTCGGCGGATGCCGGCGTGGGCGCCTGTGCGGGTGGCGGTGCGCGTGCTGCGCCGCACTCGGCGCCCCTTTCCAGTGTGACTCTCGATAGGCTGTGCGGTGCACACCGCGACTGGCGTACGGGGAAATGACCCCGAGGGAGCGGTGCGCGGCCGCCTCGGCGGCCCTCACGAGGTGTCGCCCCGCCTGGGCACCCCGGGACCACGACCGGACCACCGATCGCCCGCCCCGGAGGAAAACCTCATGACGCTTCCCCGTCCCCTCTCGCACCCCGCGCTCAGCGCCGCGGACCCCGAACTGGCCGAGCTCGTCGGCGCCGAGGAACGGCTCCAGGCCGACACGCTGCGGCTGATCCCCAGCGAGAACTACGTCTCGGCCGCCGTCCTGGAAGCCACCGGAACGGTCCTCCAGAACAAGTACAGCGAGGGCTACGCCGGCCGTCGCTACTACGAAGGCCAGCAGAACATCGACCGCGTCGAGACCCTGGCCGTCGAGCGCGCCAAGGCCGTCTTCGGCGTGGAGCACGCCAACGTCCAGCCGTACTCCGGCTCGCCCGCCAACCTCGCCGCCTACCTCGCCTTCGCCGAGCCCGGCGACACGGTGCTCGGCATGGCGCTGCCGATGGGCGGCCACCTCACCCACGGCTGGGGCGTCTCGGCCACCGGGAAGTGGTTCAACGGGGTGCAGTACGGCGTTCGTGCGGACAACGGGCTGATCGACTTCGACGAGGTACGCGACCTGGCCCGCAAGGAACGCCCGAAGATCATTTTCTGTGGCGGTACGGCCGTCCCGCGCACCATCGACTTCGCCGCCTTCGGCGAGATCGCCCGCGAGGTCGGCGCCGTGCTCGTCGCCGACATCGCGCACATCGCCGGTCTGATCGCGGGCGGCGCGCACCCGTCCGCCGCACCGCACGCGGACGTCATCTCCACGACTACCCACAAGACCCTGCGCGGGCCGCGCGGCGCGATGCTGATGTCGCGCGCCACGCACGCCAAGGCCATCGACAAGGCCGTCTTCCCCGGCCTCCAGGGCGGCCCGCACAACCACACCACCGCCGCCATCGCCGTCGCCCTGCGCGAGGCCGCCACGCCCGCCTTCGCGCAGTACGCGCACGCCGTCGTCGCCAACGCCAAGGCGCTCGCCGAGGCGCTGCTGGCCCGCGGCTTCGACCTGGTCTCCGGCGGCACGGACAACCACCTGGTGCTGATCGACCTGACGTCCAAGGACGTACCGGGCAAGGTCGCCGCCAAGGCCCTGGACCGTGCCGGGATCGTCGTCAACTACAACACCGTCCCCTTCGACCCCCGCAAGCCCTTCGACCCCTCCGGCATCCGTATCGGCACCCCGTCGCTGACCTCCCGGGGCCTGGGCACGGACCGGATGCCGCAGGTCGCGGAGTGGATCGAGCGCGGCGTGGCGGCCGCGGGGACCGGCGACGAGGCCGCCCTGGCCGCGATCCGGGGGGAGGTCGCGGAGCTGATGGCCGCGTATCCGGCCCCCGGGCTGCCGACCGGCGACTGACCGCGGACGGACGGACGGGCCGCCGGCCGCTCCGGCAGCCGGCGGCCGGTCCCCCCAAGGCCCGGCCACCGCCCCGCCGTCCACTCCCCGACCACGCGCCCGGGAGCGCCCGCCGACCTGAGACAATCGGTGCCATGGCTCTCGACCGTCCGCGTGTCCTCTCCGGAATCCAGCCCACCGCCGGCTCCTTCCACCTCGGCAACTACCTCGGCGCAGTCCGCCAGTGGGTGGCGCTGCAGGAGTCCCACGACGCCTTCTACATGGTCGTCGACCTGCATGCGATCACCGTCCCGCAGGACCCGGCCGAGCTGCGCGCCAACACCCGGCTGGCCGCCGCCCAGCTGCTGGCGGCCGGACTCGACCCGGAGCGCTGCACCCTCTTCGTCCAGAGCCATGTCCCCGAGCACGCCCAGCTGGCCTGGGTCATGAACTGCCTCACCGGCTTCGGCGAGGCCGGCCGGATGACGCAGTTCAAGGACAAGTCGGCCAAGCAGGGCGCCGACCGCGCCACCGTCGGCCTCTTCACGTACCCGATCCTCCAGGTCGCCGACATCCTCCTGTACCAGGCCAATGCCGTACCCGTCGGTGAGGACCAGCGGCAGCACATCGAGCTCACCCGCGACCTCGCCGAGCGCTTCAACGGCCGCTTCGGCGAGACCTTCACGCTCCCGGCGCCGTACATCCTCAAGGAGACGGCGAAGATCTACGACCTGCAGGACCCGTCGATCAAGATGAGCAAGTCGGCGTCCACCCCCAAGGGCCTGATCAACCTCCTCGACGAGCCCAAGGCGACCGCCAAGAAGGTCAAGAGCGCGGTGACGGACACCGACACGGTGATCCGCTACGACGCCGAGAACAAGCCGGGCGTCTCCAACCTCCTCACGATCTACTCCACCCTCACGGGCACGTCCGTCGCGGACCTGGAGCGGCAGTACGAGGGCAAGATGTACGGCGCTCTCAAGACCGACCTCGCCGAGGTGATGGTCGATTTCGTCACACCGTTCCGGGACCGTACGCAGGAATATCTGGACGACGCCGAGACGCTGGACGCGATCTTGGCAAAGGGTGCGGAGAAGGCCCGTTCGGTGGCGGCCGAGACCCTCGCCACCACGTATGACCGGCTCGGATTCCTGCCGGCCAAGCACTGAGCGGAGCGCCCGCGGGGCCGGCCACGGCCGGCTTCGCGGGCGGCCGAGGGCTCCCCTTCCCCCTCCGGGGGCGGAGGTGCCCGCCGGTAACAGGGCCGCGGACGCCGCCCGCCGCGGGCGCGCACCCGGCACACTGATAGCCGGCGCGTGAAAACGTCCCGTCGGCCGGTGCGCGCGAGCGCGCCGACCGGGGACGTCAGAGAGCTTTGGACTTCAGGAGGGAGAATGCCGTGGGGCCCGTCACACTGGGCGTTTCGATCGCGGTCCCGGAGCCTTACGGAAGCTTCCTCCAAAGGAAGCGCGAGAGCTTCGGGGACCCCGCCGCGCACGGCATCCCCACCCACATCACCCTCCTTCCCCCGACGGAGGTCGGCGCGGAGGCCCTGCCCGCCATCGACGCGCACCTCGCCGAGGTCGCCGCCTCCTTCCGCCCCTTCCCGCTGCGGCTGGAGGGCACGGACACCTTCCGCCCGCTGTCCCCGGTCGTCTTCGTGAAGGTCGCCGAGGGCGAGGTGGGCTGCACCGCCCTCCAGGCCCGGGTCCGTGCCGCCTCCGGCCCGTGCGCCCGCGAGCTGGCCTTCCCGTACCACCCGCATGTCACGGTCGCGCACGGCATCGCCGAGGAGGCGATGGACCGGGCCCACGCCGACCTGAAGGACTTCTCCGCCACCTGGACGATCGGCGCCTTCGCGCTCTACCAGCAGGGCGCGGATGCGGTGTGGCGGCTGGAGCGGGAGTATCCGTTCGGCCCGCAGACGGCAGGGGTGCCGCGGCAGGCGGACCTCTCGCGGCCGTCGGCGCCCGCTTCGTAGCGGGCCGGGCCTCGCCGGACGTCGCGGGTCTCGGCCGGTCCTACAGGGGCAGCCGGCGGAACACCGCGCGCGGTACGTGGCGCAGCGCCGACATCACATAGCGCAGGGTGCCCGGCACCCAGACGATGTCGGCGCGCCGGCGCAGCCCGTCCTCGATCGCCTCGGCGACCGCCTCCGGCGTCGTGGCCAGGGGGGCGGCGTCGCGGCCGGCGGTCATCTTGGTGTGGACGAAGCCGGGCCGTACGACCATCACGTGCACGCCGCTCCCGCGGAGGGAGTCGCCCAGGCCCTGGGCGAAGGTGTCCAGCCCCGCCTTGCTCGATCCGTAGAGGAAATTCGAGCGCCGGGCCCGCTCGGCGGCCACCGAGGACAGCACGACCAGCGATCCATGGCCCTGGCGGCGCAGGGCCAGGCCGCAGATCAGGGCGGCGGAGAGCGCGCCGGTGTAGTTGGTCCGGGCGATCCGGACGGCCGCTGCCGGGTCGTTCTCGTCGCGCGGCTGGTCGCCGAGCACGCCGAAGGCCAGCAGCACCATGTCGATGTCTCCCTCGGCGAAGATCTTGCCGAGGATCTCCTCGTGGCGGTCGGTGTCCAGCGCGTCGAACGCGACCGTACGCACCCGGGCGCCGAGGGCACGCAGCCGCTGCGCGGATTCCTCCAGCGCCGGCGAGGGCCGCCCGGCCAGCCAGACGGTACGGGCACGCCGGACGGCCAGGCGGGCGGCGCCGGCGAGCGCGATCTCGGAGGTCCCGCCGAGCACCAGCAGGGACTGGGGGGTTCCGAAGGCGTCTTTCATGGGGTTCCTTGGGTGAGGGGTGGAGGGGCGGAGGAATTTCCCACCCCCGCCCCGGCGTTGACGGCCCACAGGGGGCCCGGGCAACCCTTAGGGGGCGCCCCCTAGAGGCCAAGCCGCCGCGCCAGGTCCGACATGAGTACCCCGCCCGGATCCAGCTCCGCCCGCAGCGCGCGGAAGTCGGGCAGTCGCGGATACATCGCGGCCAGCAGCTCGGGCCGCAGCCGGGCGTCCTTCGCCAGGTACACCCGCCCACCCGCCGCCGCGACCTCCTCGTCCAGCCCGTCCAGGAACGCGTCGAGGCCGGGCAGCCGGGCGGGGACGTCCAGGGCCAGCGTCCAGCCCTCGGTGGGGAAGGACAGCCAGCCGGGACCGGCGGGTCCGAAGCGTTTGAGGACGGCGAGGAAGGACGGGCAGCGGCGGTCCGCGATGCGCCGCACGATGCGCCGTAACGTCTCCTCCTGGCCGTGCCCGACCACGAACTGGTACTGCACCAGGCCGCCTTGGCCGTAGACCCGGTTCCAGTGCGGTACGCCGTCCAGGGGGTGGCAGAACGCGGAGAGCTTCCGCAGATCGCCCGTGCGGTGACGGGGGGCCGTGCGGTACCAGAGCGCGTTGAAGGCGGCGACGGCCGGGCGGCTCAGCATTCCCCGGGGCAGCGGGGGCGCGGGGGGCAGCCGTACGGGGCGGAAGGCGAGCGGGTCGCGGCGCGCGCGGGGCGGCAGCGCGTCGAGGGGTGCGTGGTCGGCGCGGGTGAGCACCGAGCGGCCCGTTGCGCGGCCGCGGGCCAGCAGGTCGATCCAGGCGACGGAGTAGCGGTAGAGGCGGTCGGTGGCCGTCATACGGGCCAGCGCGTCGTCGAGGTCCGTGGTGCGTTCGGTGTCGACGAAGACCAACGACGTCTTCACGGGCAGGAGTTGGAGGGTGGCGGTGAGGATGATGCCGGTCAGGCCCAGGCCGCCGGCCGTGGCGTCGAAGAGGTCGGTTCCGGGCCGTACGGTGCGGATCTCGCCGCCAGCGGTGAGGAGGTCGAGGGACCGTACGTGGCGGGCGAAGGAGCCGGCGCCGTGATGGTTCTTGCCGTGGATGTCGGCGCCGATCGCGCCGCCGACCGTCACATAGCGGGTGCCGGGGGTGACCGGTACGAACCAGCCCAGCGGCAGCAGCGTCCGCATCAGCCGGTGCAGGCTCACCCCCGCCTCGCACACGACGATGCCCGCCTTGGCGTCGACGGCGCGGATGCGCTCCATTCGGGTCATGTCCCAGACGGTGCCGCCGGCGTTCTGCGCGGCGTCGCCGTACGCCCGGCCGAGGCCGCGCGGGATGCCGCCGCGTGGTCCGCCCTCGCGTACGGCGGCCAGCGCGGCGACCGCCTCGGCCGGTGAGCCGGGGCGGACGAGGCGGGCGGCGGTGGGGGCGGTGCGGCCCCAGCCCGTCAGGGGCGTGACGGCGGTGTCGGACGGCATGTCAGCGACGGTAGTGCCGGATATCGGGTGATTGGCCGCTACCGGCCCCTCGGCCGCCCGTCGCTCGCCGAAAAGGGTGATTAATGGTGTGGATGGGCTAATTGTAAGGAAATTCGGCCAACGGGCAGTGAGAGTCGAGAGGACGACGTACCCGCCGTCGCCGCTCGGATCGGATCGGATGGAGATGAGTCCACTGACCCCGCTGGAGATCGACCATCGTCTGCTCGTGGCGCTGCGCGGTACGGCCCTGATATCCGGCGCGCCCCTGGCGAGCACGGGCCGCAAGCGGCTGATACGTCGCCCCCGGGCCGGCCTCCGGGACCGCGCGCCCTTCGTCCCCGTCAGGGGCCGCCGCTCCTTCCCCGGCTCCCGTGCCGGCTCGGCCGCGGCCGCCGCGGTGCCGGGCGCCCTCATGGCATGGATGGGCGTCCGCTGGATGCACCCGCTCGGCATATCCGCCGGGCCCGCCCCGGGCGGTGCCCATGGCTGAGCGCACCGCACTCCTGGAGGAGCCGCCGCCGCGGCCCACGCCCCGGGTCGTCCCGGCCGGTATGGCGGTCGGCGGGCCGCGGGGGAGTGGCGTGGCGAGAGGGCTGCTGCGTACCGCGCGCCCGCGTCAATGGATCAAGAACGTCCTGGTTCTGGCCGCTCCGGCCGCCGCGGGCGACCTCTTCCGCCATCGCGCCCTCTCCCAACTCGCCCTGATATTCGTGCTGTTCACGGCCGCGGCGGCCGCCGTCTACCTCATCAACGACGCCCGCGACGCGGCCGCCGACCGGGCCCACCCCGACAAGTGCCGCCGTCCGGTGGCCGCCGGCGAGGTCCCCGTACCCCTCGCGTACGGGACCGGCGGGCTGCTCGCGGTGCTGACGCCGCTGGCCACCGCGGCGCTCTGTAACACCGCTACAGCCGCGTTGATCGCCGCGTACCTCCTGATGCAACTCGCCTACTGCATCAGCCTCAAGCACGTCCTGGTCGTCGATCTCGTCGTGGTGACCACCGGATTCCTGATGCGCTCGATGGTCGGCGGACTGGCGCTGGGCATCCCGCTCTCCCGCTGGTTCCTGATCACTGCGGGCTTCGGCGCCCTGTTCGTCGTCGCCGCCAAGCGGTACTCCGAGGCGCTCCAGATGGCCGCGAGGCGCGGCGAGACGCGGGCGCTGCTGCGCGAGTACACCGAGGGCTATCTGCGCTTCGTCTGGCAGCTGGCGGCCGGCGGCGCGGTCCTCGCGTACTGCCTGTGGGCGCTGGAGAGCGGCGGCACGAGCGCGGGCGCGCTGCCCTGGCGCCAGCTGTCGATGGTGCCGTTCATACTTGCCGTACTGCGCTACGCCGTCTTCGCCGACCGCGGTACGGCCGGCGCGCCGGAGGACGTACTGCTGCGGGACCGGCCACTGGCCGCGATCGGCCTGGTGTGGATCGCGCTGTACGCGGTGGCGGTCGCCGACCTTTGAGCCGCCGCGCCCACAGCCCAAGGGCATGGCCCGGTACGCATGTATGGGCCGCCGCCGCTCCGGGGTATGCGGAAGTTGATGTTCCGGACGGCTGGCGGCTGGCGGCTGACGCTGTCGGCCGGCGGCTCTGGCGAATGAGGGGGACCCATGGACTGGCTGACCAGACTGCCGGTGATCGGCCCGGCGATCCGGCCCGGCGTGACCTGGCTGATGGCCAGCCACCCGTGGCGCGCCTACGAGCGCATGCAGCGGGTGCACTGGACCCGGCTCGCCGCCGCGATCACCTTCACCAGCTTCATCGCGCTCTTCCCGCTGCTGACCGTCGGCGCCGCGATCGGCGCCGCCGTGCTGAGCGACAGCCAGCTGCACCAGCTCCAGGCCAAGCTCGCCGAGCAGGTCCCCGGTATCTCCGCACAGCTCGACCTGGTGGGTCTGGTCAACAACGCCACCACGGTCGGCCTGATCGCCGGTGCGCTGCTGCTGTTCACCGGCATCGGCTGGGTCGAGTCGCTGCGCGACTGCCTGGGCGCGGTGTGGGAGAAGGAGAAGGACGACGTCAACTTCTTCGTCGGCAAGCTCCGCGACGGTGTGCTGCTGGTCGGCCTCGGCGGCGTGGCGCTGCTCTCCGTCGCCTGCTCGACCTTCGCGACCGCCGCGGTGGGCAAGGTCGCCGAGGCCATCGGCCTGCCGGAGGGTGGCATCGGCTCCGTACTGCTCTCCGCCGCCGGCTTCTGCATCGCCGTCCTCGCGGACTTCCTGATGCTGGTCTTCGTCCTGACCAAACTGGCCGGCGCCCACCCGCCCCGCCGCGCCGTCGTGGTCGCGGGCCTCATCGGCGCGATCGGCTTCGAACTGCTGAAGCTGCTGCTCAGCGGCTATCTGCGGGGCGTCGCCGCGCGGAGCATGTACGGGGCCTTCGGCACCCCGATCGCCCTGCTGCTGTGGATCAACTTCACGGCGAAGCTGCTGGTGTTCTGCGCGGCGTGGACGGCCACACCGGGTGCCCGGCCCGAGGGGGAGCCGGCGGAGGGGGCGAAGCCGGACCCCGCCGGGCCCCGCCCCCGTGCCTGACCGTTACTCGCCTCCCGCACGGGACCGCCGCCGAAGCACCCCCAGCGCCACCAGCCCCGCCAGCACCAGCCCGCCCCCGGCGATCCCCACCGTCGTCCAGACACCGCTCGAGTCGTCGGCGCTCTGCCTGGCCATCTGGGGATCCAACGCGTTGCCGCCGTCGCTGTGCCGCTTTCCGCGGGCCGCCCGGTCCTCCTCGTCCTTGGGCCCGACCAGCCGCCCGACCGGCTCCACCTTCCCGAACGCCTTGAATCCCCAGTCCAGGAGCCGGGCGGCCTCCCGGTAGGCCTCGTTGTGCTCCTTCTTCTGCGGATTCATGACCGTGACGAGCAGCTTGCGGCCGCCGCGCTCGGCGACCCCGGTGAACGTCGACCCGGCGTTCGTGGTGGAGCCGTTCTTCACCCCCGCGATGCCCGGGTACGGCTTGATGTCGTAGTCGCCGCTCAGCAGCCGGTTGGTGTTCTGGATCCCGAACGTCTTCCGCTTGCCGCCCTTCGCCGGCTCACCCGGGAACTGCGCGCTCGCCGTCGAGCAGTACTCGCGGAAGTCGGCGTTCTTCAGCCCCGCGCGGGCGAACAGGCTCAGGTCGTACGCGCTGGAGACCTGCCCCGGCGCGTCATAGCCGTCCGGCGTGACGACATGCGTGTCGGTGGCGTTCAGCTCCTTCGCGCGCTTTTGCATCTCGGCGACGGTGGCCTCCGTGCCGCCGTTCATCGCCGACAGCGCGTGCACGGCGTCGTTGCCGGAGCGCAGGAACACCCCGAGCCACAGGTCGTGCACCGAGTAGGAGAGGTTCTCCTTTATCCCCACGAGGCTGCTGCCCGCGCCCATCCCCTCCAGGTCGGCGGGCTTGACCGTGCGCTTCTCGTCCTTGGGGAACTTCGGCAGCACCGTGTCGGCGAACAGCATCTTCAGCGTGCTGGCCGGCGCGAGCCGCCAGTGCGGATTCTTGGCGGCCAGCACCTCACCGGTCGCGGCGTCCGAGACGATCCACGAACGGGCGGTCAGCGCGGCCGCCCCCGGCAGCTTCGGTGCCCCCGCCGCCAGCTGCCCCACCTGGACGCCGGGCTGCCCCAGCCGGGCCCCGCCGACCGCCGACATCTTGGCGGGCGGCGCCGGGGCCTTCGGCTGCTTGCCGTCCGCGGGGACGGCGTACGCGGTACCGGCCAGCAGCGGGGACGCCAGCAGCGCGGCGGCGGCCAGACCGGCCACGGCGCGCGCGGGGCGGCGGGGCGGCGCGGCGGGCGCGTCCGAAGGGCCCGAAGGCCGGTTACGGGCCGAAGGGGTCGAAGGAGTGGAGGCCGTGGGATCAGCAAAGGTCGTCGGCACGTCGCAGAACGTACCCGGCCGGTCGCCCACCCCAGACATCACCCCACGGAAGAGTGCCCCACCCGACCGCCGGATGGAGCCCCTGCCCATACTGGAAGCCATGAAGCTCTCTCGCCCCGTGTCCTGGTTCCTGCTCGCCTTCGGGGTCTGGAGCTGGTTCATCTGGATCACTTTCGTCAAGAATCTGTGGCAGGACGGCAGCGGCCTCGCCTTCAATGCGGCAGGCGACCCGACCGCGTACTTCTGGGTGCACCTACTGCTCGCGGTGACGTCCTTTCTCTTGGGGACGGTGATCGGGGTCATCGGGTTCCGGGGAGTGCGGGCGCTGCGGCGGGAGGCGGCCCGGGCTGAACCGTCGTCCCCGACGGACGGGTGACCGGGGTCACGTCTACGGGCAGTTCTCGCACGGCTCCCAGGTGACGTCGCACTCCCAGAAGGGGGACGCGCCCGTCGCCTCCAGCGCGCGCCCGGCTTCCTCGCCCAGTTCGTAGCAGTGGATGCCGGCGCCCGGAAATGCCGCGGCCAGCAGGTCGGTCGCCTCCTGCCGGCCGTCCTCGCTGACGAACAGACAGCCGCAGTTCTCCGCGAGCAGTTCGACGTCCTCGAGGCCGGCCAGCGAGCACCGCGCGTCCGCTTCGGTGAGCCACCGTCCCTGGGCGGTCCGCCCCCGGACCGCGAGGGTGAGCGCCACCTTGCCGTCCCCGGCCCACCCGTCCTCGCAGAACTCGATCCGGGCACCGTCGAAAGTCGTCATGGCGTCAATCATGGCAGTGGCGGAACCGCCCGGGGTGCTCAACTCCGCCGCCGCCCCGCGCGGTTGGCCGGGTGTCGATCGCCCCCGAAGTGGTCCTATAGCGTGCGGGACCGGCAGGCATTCGGCAATTCCGGGGAGTCGGCGTGATCTTCGCTTTGATCGTGGTCCCGGTCCTCGGGCTGTTCTTCGGCGTACACCGCTATCTGTGGTGCCGGCTGATCCGCGATACCACCGCGCCCGGCGGCCGGGCGCGGCGCGCGGGCACCGTCGCGGCCCTCGCCCTCCCGCTGCTCGCCCTCGCCGCGCTGCTCGCCGGGCGGCTCGGCGCGCCGTTCGTGCTTCAGCAGGTGCTGGCCTGGCCGGGATACCTGTGGCTGGCGCTGGTGCTCTACCTGGTGTTGGCGCTGCTGGCGGGGGAGGCCGTACGGGCGGTGTGGCTGGCGGTGTGGCCGCGGGTGGCCCCGGCGCGGCGTCCGGAGCCGGCGGCCATCGGCGCCCCCGATCCCGCGCCGCCTGCCACCTCTACCTCCTCCCCCTCCTCCCCCTCCTCCCCCTCCTCCCCCTCCTCGCCCCCTACCCCTACCCTCCTCCCGCCGCACACCCCCGCCCTGCCGCCGCTCCCCGCCCCGCCCCGCCGGCTCTTCGTCGCGCGGGCGGTCGCGGCCGGTGCGTCCCTCGCCGCGGTCGCCACCGTCGGGTACGGCACCGCGACGACGCTGCGCGGCCCCCGCGTGAAGCGCGTCACCGTCCCGCTGGCCAAACTGCCGCGCGCCGCGCACGGCTTCCGCATCGCCGTCGTCAGCGACATCCACCTGGGCCCGGTCCTCGGCCGCGCCCACACCCGGCGCATCGTCGACACGATCAACCGGACCCGCCCGGACCTGGTGGCCATCGTCGGCGACCTGGTGGACGGCAGCGTCCCCGACCTGGGACCGGCCGCCGAGCCGCTGCGCGCGCTGGAATCCCGTTACGGGTCGTACTTCGTCACCGGAAATCACGAGTATTACTCGGGTGCGGCGCAATGGGTCGATCATGTACGGGAATTGGGCGTCCATCCGCTGGAGAATGCGCGCACCGAACTTCCCGGTTTCGATCTCGCCGGGATCAATGACCTGGCAGGGGAAAGCGAGCACGCGGGACCGGACTACGGACGGGCCCTCGGCGGACGGGACACGGCCCGCGCCGTCGTTCTGCTGGCGCATCAGCCCGTCACCATCCACGACACCGCCCGGCACGGCGTGGATCTGCAGCTCTCCGGCCACACCCACGGCGGCCAGATGTGGCCCGTCACCTACCTCGCCGCGGCCACCAATCCCACCGTCGCGGGCCTGGCGCGCTACGGCGACACCCAGCTGTACGTCACCCGCGGCGCGGGCGCCTGGGGGCCGCCGGTGAGGGTGGGGGCTCCGCCGGATGTCACCGTTGTCGAACTTGCCTCGCTGCGGGCGTAGTTCCGCCGCCCGGGACGGCAGTCGTGACGGCACGGGGCCGGCCGTGGCGCGGCCCGTGAACGGTTAACGGCGCACCGCGCGGGTACGTTGGTAACGGACTGCCGACGAAGTGCGGTTGCATTACACCGCGAATCGGACAGATCACGACTTACGATCTTGCCATTTCGGCCGCCAACTCCGTAATCTTTATTGACTTTACGCTGCCCATAACCCTCCTGCCGTGGTGGCGCCCGGTGAGGGTGGGCGGCGCGGCGCGGGCGAGCAGGGTGCGCGAGTTACGGGGAGCAGTCATGGGGAAAAGCTTCAAGGTCAATATCGACGAGCTGGACGGCGTCGTACGCCAGCTCAGGCGCCTTCAGGGCGATATGGATCAAACAAGCCAGAAGGTGAAGTACAGCACGAATATTCCGAAGTCGGCATTCGGCATCAACTTCCTCGAGGCGGGCGAAATTTCCGGCGCCCATGACCAGATGCAGGGATATCTGTCGGACGTCGTCTCGGCACTTCAGGACCTCATCCACAAATTCGGTGAGAAGACCGAGGCCAGCCGCGGTGCCTACGAGGACCAGGAGCACGGGACCAAGGTCTCGATGAACGGCTGAGCTTCCAGGATGACGCACGGGCGAGGATGAAAGGGACGACGATGAAGGGGGGCCGGCGTGGTTGACGCCAGGCAGGAGCGCGAATCCGCTGCGGCGATGGAGAAGCAGCGCAAGGATCAGGAGCGGGCAGACCGGCTGAAGTCGTTCAAGGACGAGCGCCTGACCCCGCACTCTCCTTCCGACTTCCACCACCACGGCATCGACGCGCTCCGCGCCATGATCGCGCACGCCAATCCCGGGACGATGGAGACCGCCGGGAACCACTGGCGTTCCTCCGCCGACGTGCTCGGGGGCGAGGACGGGAACGGCGGCGTCCGGAAGAAGTTCATGGACGCGGTCGATCACGCATCCGCGCACTGGGAGGGCTCGGCGGCCGACGCGTTCCGCAGGGAAGCCATGAAGGTGCTCAGCAAGATCGACAGGACCTACCGGCATGCCCGGAAGATGGAGTCGTCGCTGATCGGCACGCGTGAGTTGGGCTCGCATGTGGGCCTTGCGCACAACGTCCGCGAGGCCATGACGGCCATGTCGAAGATCCATGACCCGGGCAAGGTCGACAGCGCGATGGACTCGAGCGGTGACGACAGCCAGTTCAAACTGGACATGGCCAACCCGAAGATGGACGCCCGTCAGGCGCTGGAGCTCAACCGGGACAGTCTGTCCCTGAGCAAGGAGCGCCAGGTCGAGGCGGTCATCGTGATGGATGAGCTGGCGCACCACTACACCAACCGCTCCAAAGGGTGGATCGAGGACACCGGCGACGGCCCGCACGGCGACTGGCCGACGGAGCCCTCGCACAACCCGTCGCCGCCTCCGGTGCGGATGCCGGTCACCGGTGGCACGCACCCGGACCCGTCCTCCGTCGAACCGACCAGGCCCAACGGTGTGGCCGGCGGCGCCGTCCCGGCGGGCTTCGACGGTCCCAAGGTCCACCGGCCGGAACTGCCCGTGAACACGGGACTGGACAGCGTGCAGGGCGGCCTCATGTCCCCGCCGCCGACCGCCGGCGGATACGGCGGCGGAGCGCCGGGCGGTGGACACGGCTCGTCCGGCGGGACCGGCGGCTTCCCCGGCGGCGCGATGCCGCCGGGAGTCATCGGCGTGCCCGGCGGCATGCGCCCCGGCGGCGTACGCCCGCCGGCCGGTGCCGGCGGGATGCGCGGCGGCATGCCGGGCGTGGGCGGCGCCAAGGGCGGCTCGGCGGGTGCCGCGGGCGCGGCCGGGCGCAGCGGTGCGCAGGCCCGTACGCGTGGTGGTCTGGCCGGCAAGCCGGGCGGCCCCGCGGGCGGCGCCAAGCAGGGCGGCTCGGGGCTGCACCGCAGCCGTGGCGGCAAGAACGCCGGCATGGGCGCCGCCGGAGCCAAGGGCAAGGACGGCCGGGAGAAGGAGCGCAACAGCAAGCAGCGCCCCGACTACTTGGTCGAGGACGAAGAGACGTGGACCTCGCAACGTAATGTGGCGCCGCGTGTCATCGAGTAGGCCGACGTCACGGTCGTACGGCGGCAGGTAAGGAGTGGCCCCACACCCGAGGGTGCGGGGCCTTTCTTCGGATGGAACACTGCCGCCCGGACAGCACAGCGAGAAGGAGCCAAGAATGAGGGTCACCCGAACACTGCGCGCGACAGTGGGTGCTGCGCTGACCGGAGCGCTGCTCATCACCGCGAGCGGTCCCGCCGCCGCAGATCAAACACGTAAGGATCTGTGGCCGCTGGAGGCGTTCGGGTCCCAGCAGCTGTGGAAGGACGCCACCGGCAAGGGCGTGACGGTGGCCGTGCTCGACAGTGGCTTCCGGGAGACCCACCAGGACCTGAAGGGGCAGTTCCTGGCCGAACCGGGCTTCGGCAAGAAGGCCGAGGCCGAAGCCGCGAAGAACCTCGGTCCGGGTGAAGACGATGTCCGCGACCACGGCACCGCCATGGCCTCGATCATTGCGGCACACGGGCACGGTCCGGGCGGCTCCGAAGGAGTCAAGGGGCTGGCGCCCGGTGCCAAGATTCTCCCGGTCCCGGAGTACGGCGTCGGCGGCCAGGCCACCCGCTGGGCCGTGGACCACGGTGCCGACGTCATCAACATGTCCTACGGCGGCGGGCAGAGCGGCGATGAGTGCGATTCCGTCGCCTACGCCCTCTCGAAGGGCGTTGTGGTCGTGGCCGGAGTGGGCAACGACGCCGTGACCAAGCGGACGTATCCGGTGGGTTGCCCCGGGGTGATCGGTGTCGGAGCGGTCGACCAGTACGGCATGCCTGCGGAATTCAACAACCACAACGCCGACACGGATCTGCTCGCCCCCGGTGTGAAGCTTCCGGTCGCGTCGGGCAAGAGCGACTCGGGCTACGACGGGGGCACGCAAGGCAGCTCGCAAGCCACCGCCTACGTCTCCGCCACGGCCGCCCTCCTCAAGGAGAAGTTCCCCGACCTCACCCCGGGGCAGATCGCCAACCGCCTGGTGAAGACGGCCGGCCTGCCCAAGGACCAGAAGGGCCTCAAGCTCCCCGACGCGCACTACGGATACGGCTACATCCAGCCCGGCCCCGCCCTGCGGAAGGACATCGCGGCCGGTCCGAAGGAGGGCCCGCTGCCGATGCCGAAGGGCAAGCCGGCGCAGGCCGGGGCTGCCCAGGGTGCGGACAAGAGCCAGGACGCCGGGGAGTCGACGGGCGGCAACGGCACGCTGCTGCTCTACGGCGGCATCGGTGTGGGCGTGCTGGTCGTCGTGGGCATCGTCGTCGCGGTCGTCGCCTCGTCCCGTCGCCGTAAGAACGCCGGCGGGCAGGCCTGGGGCTGAGCCCGTGGAGAACCCGGCCCCGGCCGAGGCCCCGGATGTGGCGCAGGTGCTCAAGGTCAACTACCTCATGCTGGCCCGGCTTCTCGCTTCGCGTCTGCTTCTCGCTGTTTTCCTGGCGGCGATCCCGGTGACGCTGGGACGCCTCGGCATTGTCGACTCGCCCTTTCCCTGGGTGCTGGCCGTTGCGGGAATGGGCGTATTGATCTTCACGGTTTACCGTGCCCTTTACGGGATCCGTGTCGTCCAGTGCGCGAGAGTGCTCCGCCACTATCCGCTGGAATTCCGCCCCCGGGTGGTCAGGAAGGGCGAGCGGTGGACGACGTACGGCGACGTCTTCGAGGTCCGCGTGACCACACGCGGGCAGCACGGGGCGCCGCTGATGCTGGCTGTCCCTGCGGCCGGACGCCGTCGCTGGCCGGGAGGTACGGAAGAGGGGGTATGGGTCGCGGGTGACCTGCCCTTCGGTGGTGTGATGGTGTTGCCCGGAAGCAAGGCGATGCTGTTCATGAAGCCCGCGCACTGGGAGAAGACCGCCGCGCGGCGTGAACAGGCCGACGCCGAGCGCACCGCACTCGCGCAGCGGGCTCGCCTCACCGACAGGACGAAGAACGCCGTGATGATGCGGCCGGGCGCATAAGCGCCGAGGGACGCCGCCGCCCGGGAACTCCTCCCGGGCGGCGCCCCGGCCGGGCCGGGATCAGGGAGACTGGAAGGTGACCTCGGGGTTGGCCGCCGACGGCCCGTCCAGCAGCGGCTGGTGGATGCCGCGCAGCTGCTGGTCGAAGAAGGCGCCCACATAATCGCGGGTTATCTCGCCGGACCGCTTGCCGGAGAGCGGGGCCGAGGGGTCGCTCACCCCGAGCTGGGCGCCCAGGACCGGCAGGTCGATAAAGGTGAAGTGGCCGGCGTCGGCGACGGTCAGCCAGCGCTTCCAGCCGTCCAGCGACTGCCAGTACTTCGGCCAGCTGGTGTCCTCGGAATCGGGCGAATGTCCCGCCTTGGTACCGAGCATCAGGAACGGACGTCCGCCCAGGGCGGGGGCGGAGAAGAAGGTGCCGTCCATGTTCACACCGGCACGGATCCGCCGGTCACCGGCCATGGCGGTGGCCGCGGCGTTGCCCCCGATGGAGTGCCCGGCCGCGCCGATCCGCCGGGCATCGATGAGGCGGGAGAACCTACGGGCGGGAGCGGCGTCATGGGCGCCGTGGCGGCCCGTCAGCTGGTCGATGACGAAGGAGATATCGGTCGCCCGGCCATCCGCCACCTTCGCCAGCAGCTTCCTGGAATCCTCCTGGGTCGGGGCGTTCTTCACCGTGTCGCAGGCGACGCAGGTCAGGGTGCGGCCGCCGGGAAAGGCCGTCCCGAAGGATTCGTAGGCGTGGTCCACGACTGCCACCACATAGCCGCGGGAGGACAGATCCTCCGCGAGGAGGGTGAGGGTGGCGCGGTTGAGGGAGAAGCCCGGCGAGAGGACCACCAAGGGGTGTCTGCCCGCCAGGGGGCGGGCGGCCGTGCGGGCGTTGGTGTGCGTACCGGAGAGGAGCTCGGGCGGGAACGTCTTGCCCAGCTTCTGCTTTTCGAGGAGGAGCCGGGCCTCTTCGGTGGTCATGTACTGCGCGGTCGCCCCGCCGCTGCCGGCGTGCGCCGGGTAGTACATCGACACCATCAGCTCGCGTGCACCGGCGGACGGAACCCATGGATCCCGGCGCGAGGTGTCGACCAGGTGCAGGGTGTCGCGCCCGATGGCGTACGGACCGGTGGGGCGGGGGAGCTCGAGTTGTACGGAGGAAGGGGCCGGGGCCGAAGCCGTCACGGCGGACGGCGGCGCCGCAAAGGCCGTGCCCGCCGCGGCGATCGGCAGCGGCAGCGCGAGAGCAAGAGCGGCTAAAACGGCTGCACTACGGTGAATTCGCTTCATGATTCGAGCGTACGGGCGGGTGATCACGCCCGGTACCGACGAAAGTCATGAGTTCTCGGTGACAGTCTCAGGGTTGGCCGACGAGGGGCGGCCGGGCACGGCGCGGCTCCCGGCCGGCAGCAGGAACTCGCTCAGGACGTCCGTCACTTCCCGCACCAGCGGGCGCAGTACGCGAAAGCGCGAGGCGGCGATGGCGCGGGCGACCAGGGGCGAGGTGCGTTCGACCAGGGCGCGGCTGCGGGCGCGGTGCTCGGAGCGGTCGTGGACCCAGTAGAGGACCAGGCCCATCTGCTGCAGCCACAGCAACCTGGGCAGCTGCTCGGCGAGTTCGGGGTCCGCCTTGATGTCGGCGCCGGCCAGGAGGCGGCGGTGCAGGTCGATGACGGCCTCGCGGGGACCCTCGGACTCGTCGGAGAACGGGCTGAGCGGGCTGGCCGGGTCCGCGGCGTTCTTGAAGAACTGGGCGGCGAACTCGTGATACGGCTCGGCGATGTCCAGCCACGCCAGCAGCACCCCGCGCAGCCGCCGCGCCAGCCCGCTCTCCCGCGCGAGAACGTCCTGGACGGCGGCCGCGTGCTCCTCGGCCATCTGGTCGTAGAAGCCCTGGACCAGATGCTCCTTGGAGGCGAAGTAGTAGTACGCGTTGCCGACGGAGACCCCGGCCTCCTGGGCGATGGCCCGCATGGTGGTCTTGTCGTAACCGCGCTCCCGGAAGAGGCGCAGCGCGGTCTCGAGGATCAGCCGCCGGGTCTGCTCACTCTTGGCGCCGGGGCCGCCTCCCGGCCTCCCGGTGCCCCCCGTCCTCGGCGTCTTCCCGCTGCTCGTCGTCGCGTCGTCCACGCCGACGACCCTAATCGGGGGCCGCGGCGGGCGTCACAGCCGGTGCCGGGCGAGGAACCCTTCGACCAGCTCCTGCCACTTCCGCGGGCCCTCGACCATCGGCAGATGCCCGGTGGCGATCTCGGCGTACTCGGCGCCGGGAATGCGGTCGGCCAGGTAGCGGGAGTGCGACGGGGGGACCAGCGGGTCCCGCGTCGTGGCGATGACCAGGGTGGGGACGCGGATACCGGGGAGGTCGGCGGTGGTGTCCAACTCCTTGACCAGCGCGGCCTGTTCGGCGGACCCCCGGGGCGGCAGGGACGGGTCCGGGTCCAGTACGGTGCTCAGCGCCTGCGGTGACAGCCCGTTGAGGTACTCCCGGGAGAACCCGCTGACGGCCCGCGCCTGGGCGAAGGCCGCGTAGTCGCCGCGCTCCAGGAGGCGCAGCCAGAGGTCCATCCAGAGGGTGATGTGGGCGTCGGCACGGGCGAGTCCCGCGGCCAGGACGAGGCCGGTGACCCGCTCGGGGTGGCGCGCGGCGGCCCGTACGGAGACGGCCGTCCCCATGGAGAAGCCGATCAGCGTGAAGGTCTCCAGCCCGGCGGCGATGGCCTCGGCCACCAGGGCGTCGGCGAGTGCGTCCAGCGTCAGGGGCGCGGTGGCGCGCGGGGTGTCGCCCGACCCCGGGTAGTCCGGGGCCACCACGCGGTGGCCGGAGGCCGCCAGTACGGGGATCAGCTCCCCGTAGTTGCTCAGGACGCTGCCGGTCGCGCCGTGCGCCAGGAGCAGGCCACGACCGCCGGGCGCCCCGGCGACGGTGGTGGACAGCGGCGGGAAGGCGGCGGAAGGCGCGGCGGAAATCCGGGGGCCGACAGGGGCCGTGGCGGGAATTCGGGTGTCTGCGGCAGTGTTCGTCATGGCGAAGAGGCTGCCGCTTGACGCCGGTGTGAAGGTCAAGCGGACCGGAAGGGACCTGCGTCACAGGGAGGGCGGGGGACGGTCATGGGGGAGGGAGACCGGATGCGGAGAGGCGAACGGGACCGGATGCGGATCGGGGAGCTGGCGCGGCGCGCCGGAGTCAGCACCCGCTCGCTGCGCTACTACGAGCAGCGGGGCCTGCTGCAAGCCCACCGCGATACCAACGGCTACCGGCGCTATGACGCCGAGTCGGTCGACACCGTCGCCCGGATACGCGAGCTCCTCGCCACCGGCCTCTCCACGGACGACATCCGCGATCTGCTGCCCTGCGCGCAGGGCGGTCCGGGCCTGAACCCCTGCGCGCTGTCCTGTAGCACCATGGAGCGGCAGATGGGCCAACTGGACGCGGAAATAGCCGAGTTGACGCGGCGCCGGGTGGCGCTCGGGGCGTATGCGCAGGTCATGCGGGAGCGGCGGGCCCAGGACGAGGCGCTGGCCGCGCTGGCGCTGCGCTCGGCCTGAGAGGCCGCCCAAAAACCCGGCGAACCTCCGCCGCCGCGCCCGCGTGTCTGGCTTGCGGCAGGCGACCGGCGGACGGATCCTCGTGTGCACGCCGCTCGGGGGAGAGCGGCGGGCCCTGGACCTCAGGGATCCCGAACACCGGGGGATGATGTGCTCCAAGTGCACTTCACCGCGCAGGATCTGGCCCGCACGAGAGTGGCCGAGGGCGCCGATCCGCTGTGGGAGACCATGCTGAGCCTGCATGCCCTGCGCGAGAGCCGGGCCGATCCCGCGCTGTCCGCCTGGCGCCGGCACGCGGTGCGGCACGGCCCTGGACCGCTGCGTACCCTCTTCCCGCTGGTCCCGCAGCACGGCTACTTCCCGGACTTCCTCACCCCGCCCGCCGCCTCGGACGGCGTCGAGCCGGGCCTGGAGGCCGTGATGAGCACCCCGCGCACGCGCCTGCGCGCCGAGCTGGCCGTACTGGCGGAGGGGCGGGCGCTGCCGGGCTGGACCCGGGACATCGCGGCGGGGGAGCCGGCCGCCCTGCGCCATCTGGCCCGCAGCGTGCGCACGTACCACCACCGCGCCATCGCACCGGGCTGGCCGGCGATCGCCGAGCGGGTCGGCAGGGACCGGGCGTTGCGGCGGCATGCGCTGGGCGAGGCGGGCGCGGAGGCGATGCTGCGGACGTTCGGGCCGGTGATGCGGTGGCGGCCGCCGGTGCTGGAGGTCGACTATCCGCTGGAGCGGGAACTGCACCTTGAGGGGCGGGGGCTGGTCTTCGTCCCGTCGTACTTCTGCCGCGAGGATCCGGTGGCGCTGGCGGACGACGCGCTGCCGCCGGTGCTGGTCTATCCGGCGGCGGGGACAAGGACGCCGTTGGCCGCGAATGCGGAAGGGCCCCGCCTCCGTTTATGGAGACGAGGCCCTCGCCCACTCGTACAGCAACCGTCAATTGAGGAGCCCGTACGGCGAGCGACCACCTCCGCGAAAGCGGCGGCGGTTTAGCCGCAAAAAGGGGCCTAGAAGCGGCGCGTGATCAGCGCTCGCTTCACCTCCTGGATGGCCTTGGTGACCTCGATACCGCGCGGGCAGGCGTCCGTGCAGTTGAAGGTCGTGCGGCAGCGCCACACGCCGTCCTTGTCGTTGAGGATTTCGAGCCGCTGCTCGCCACCCTCGTCACGGCTGTCGAAGATGAAGCGGTGCGCGTTGACGATCGCCGCCGGGCCGAAGTACTGGCCGTCGTTCCAGAACACCGGGCACGAGGACGTGCACGCGGCGCACAGGATGCACTTGGTCGTGTCGTCGAAGCGCTCGCGGTCCTCGGCGGTCTGCCGGCGCTCACGGGTCGGCTCGTTGCCGGTCGTGATCAGGAACGGCATCACGTCCCGGTACGCCTGGAAGAAGGGGTCCATGTCGACGACAAGGTCCTTCAGCACCGTCAGGCCCTTGATGGCCTCGACGGTGATCGGCTTCTCGGGGTTGATGTCCTTGATCAGCGTCTTGCAGGCGAGGCGGTTCTTGCCGTTGATGCGCATGGCGTCGGAGCCGCAGATGCCGTGGGCGCAGGAACGCCGGAAGGTCAGCGAACCGTCCATGTCCCACTTGATCTTGTGGAGGGCGTCCAGGACGCGCTCCTTGGGGTCGATCTCCAGCTGGAAGTCCTGCCAGCTGGCGTCCTCCGAGATCTCCGGGTTGAACCGGCGGATCCGGAAGGTGACCGTGATCAGGTGGGACGCGCCGTCCTCGGCCGCATCCAGCGCCGCGGAGTGCTTGTCGAGAGTCGGGGTGCTCATCAGTACTTACGCTCCATCGGCTGGTAGCGGGTCTGCACGACCGGCTTGTAGTCGAGGCGGATCGACTCCTGGCCGTCTGCGCCCACCTCGCGGTACGCCATGGTGTGCCGCATGAAGTTGACGTCGTCGCGGTTGGGGTAGTCCTCGCGGTAGTGACCGCCGCGGGACTCCTTGCGGGCCAGCGCGGACACGGCCATGACCTCGGCCAGGTCGAGCAGGTTGCCCAGCTCGATGGCCTCCAGCAGGTCCGTGTTGAACCGCTTGCCCTTGTCCTGGATGGACACGTTCAGGTAGCGCTCGCGCAGCTCACCGATCTTCTCGACCGCGGTCTTGATCGTCTGCTCGGTGCGGAACACCATCACATTGGCGTCCATGCACTCCTGGAGCTCCTTGCGGATCTCGGTGACCCGCTCGGTGCCGGTGGAGCTGCGCAGCCGCTCGACCTGGTCGATGACCTGCTGCGCCGGGTCCTCGGGCAGCTCGACGAAGTCGGCGTCCGCGGAGTACTCGGCGGCGGCGATGCCGGCCCGGCGCCCGAAGACGTTGATGTCCAGGAGCGAGTTGGTGCCCAGGCGGTTGGCGCCGTGCACGGAGACACAGGCGACCTCGCCGGCGGCGTACAGGCCCGGCACGACGGTGGTGTTGTCGGCCAGCACCTCGCCCTCGACGTTGGTCGGGATGCCGCCCATGGCGTAGTGCGCGGTCGGCTGGATCGGGATCGGGTCCGTGTAGGGCTCGATACCGAGGTAGGTCCGCGCGAACTCGGTGATGTCCGGGAGCTTGGCGTCCAGCTGCTCCGGCGGCAGGTGGGTCAGGTCCAGGTAGACGTGGTCGCCCTCGGGACCGCAGCCGCGGCCCTCGCGGATCTCCGTGTAGATGGAGCGGGAGACGACGTCACGCGAGGCGAGGTCCTTCATGACGGGCGCGTACTTCTCCATGAAGCGCTCGCCGTCCTTGTTGCGAAGGATGCCGCCCTCGCCGCGCGCACCCTCGGTCAGGAGGATGCCCATGCGCCAGATGCCGGTCGGGTGGAACTGGAAGAACTCCATGTCCTCCAGCGGCAGCCCGCGACGGTAGGCGGCCGCCTGGCCGTCACCGGTCAGGGTGTGCGCGTTGGAGGTCACCTTGAAGAACTTGCCGGTGCCGCCGGAGGCGAAGATGATCGCCTTCGCCTGGAAGACGTGGATCTCGCCGGTCGCCAGCTCGTAGGCGACGACGCCCGCGGACTTCTTCACCCCGTCGACGTCCTGGAGCAGCAGGTCCAGCACGTAGAACTCGTTGAAGAACTCCACGCCCTCCTTGACGCAGTTTTGGTACAGCGTCTGGAGGATCATGTGGCCGGTGCGGTCCGAGGCGTAGCAGGACCGGCGGACCGGGGCCTCACCGTGGTTACGGGAGTGACCGCCGAAGCGGCGCTGGTCGATCGTGCCGTCCGGGGTGCGGTTGAACGGCAGGCCCATCTTCTCGAGGTCGAGGACCGAGTCGATGGCCTCCTTCGCGAGGATCTCGGCGGCGTCCTGGTCGACCAGGTAGTCGCCGCCCTTGATCGTGTCGAAGGTGTGCCACTCCCAGTTGTCCTCCTCGACGTTCGCGAGGGCGGCGGCCATGCCGCCCTGGGCGGCGCCGGTGTGGGAGCGGGTCGGGTAGAGCTTCGTCAGGACCGCGGTGCGGCTGCGCTTGGTCGACTCGATGGCCGCGCGCATGCCCGCGCCGCCGGCGCCGACGATGACGGTGTCGTACTTGTGGATCTGCATGGTCGTTACCTCAGCCCCGGGGCCTAGCGGATGTTCGGGTCGAAGGTGAAGATCACCAGCGTGCCCAGAAGGACGGTGAACACCGTGGCGGTGTACAGCAGCATCTTCAGCCAGAAGCGGGTGTTGTCCCGCTGCGCGTAGTCGTTGATGACGGTACGCAGGCCGTTGGCGCCGTGCAGCATGGCCAGCCACAGCATGATCAGGTCCCACGCCTGCCAGAACGGCGAGGCCCAGCGGCCGGCCACGAAGGCGAAGCCGATCTTGGAGACGCCGCCGTCCAGCATCAGCTGGATCAGCAGGTGACCCAGGACCAGGACGACCAGGACGATGCCGGACAGCCGCATGAACAGCCAGCCGTACAGCTCGAAGTTGGTACGGGTCGACTTCGGGGTCTTGCCGGTGCGCTTGCGCGGCGGCTCGATCACCGGGGCCGGGTGGTCCACGTCGTACAGGGACACCGCGTCGTTCGCGGGAGTCGTCTCAGCAGACATCTCGCCTCATCAGCTCCCGAACAGCGTGCGCAGGGTGTGCTGCAGCACGGGGTAGAAGGCACCGGCCATCAGCACGACCCAGACGCCCATAACGGTCCACAGCATCTGCTTCTGGTACTTCGGGCCCTTGGCCCAGAAGTCCACAGCGATGACCCGCAGGCCATTGAGCGCGTGGAAGAGGATGGCGGCCACCAGGCCGTACTCCATCACGTTGACGATGGGCGTCTTGTAGGTCGCGACGACGTCGTCATAGGCCTCGGGAGAGACCCGGACGAGAGCGGTGTCGAGGACGTGTACGAACAGGAAGAAGAAGATGAGGACGCCAGTGACTCGATGAGCCACCCAGGACCACATGCCTTCCCGGCCGCGGTACAGCGTTCCAGCCGGCACGGAAAAACCCTCCGGGAGCGGGGATTGGGGCCGCGCCGGCTTCTCTGTCGGTCGGGCCCGGCCGGGTACGGTCCACCGGCCTTCGACATCGTAGCGACGCATTGTCGGTTCCTCGCGACCGGGTCCTTAGGTGTGATCAAACAGCCACCAACGGGCTATCACACAAGTACCAACCGGCGCGTTACCGGACACAAGCCGCGAATCACGGATGTGCGGGCGCCGCGAGCCGCGTCAGCCTGCCGCGGATCAGCCGGCGCAGCTCCTCGGCCGTGACGACCCGCTCCTCGTCCACGTCGTTGGCCAGCCGGGAGCGGAGGGCGCACAGCACCTGGTCCAGCTGTTCGTCCTCGCGGTAGTCGTCCAGGCAGATGACGAAGACATGACGGAAGCGTCGTTCGTACTCGGCGTGTGCGGCCCGCAGGGCGGTGTGGGCGGCGAGCGTGCCCGGACCGCGGGCGCCGGCCAGCGGGCGCGGGGAGACCGATTCCCGGGCGAGCGCCTCGTTCACCTCCGCCGGGGTCAGGTCGTAACAGGCCTCGTCGGAGGCGGCCAGCAGCGATCCCAGATCCGGGTACGGGCGGTGCGCGGCGATCCGCTGGGCCCAGCGGCCGCAGCCGCAGCAGGTCAGCAGCGCGGCCTCGACGTCCTCCCGCGGCACGGTGTTGAAACGGGCGAGCCCGGCCCCGGCCGTCCGGCCCTGCGGCACCACGGCCCGGCCGTACGGGGGTATGCCGCACGGGGCGATGAACGGGGGCAGCGTCGACGGCCGGGCGGCCGATGTGTCACCGGACAGCGTGGGCTCCTCGGACGGATGGCGGACGGACGACTGTGGACGGGGGCTGGACGGCGGGCGGCCGGACGGCTGAGATGTGCGGACGGTCCGGAAGGATCTTTCGAGAGGCGCGAACGGATCTTTCGACGGGTGCGGGACGGACGGCTGACGGAAGCTGGAGGAGAACCGGACGGACACCGGACGCCGGACGCGTACGGCGGAAGTGGAGAGGGGTGTGGTGGCGGCGCTGTGTGTGACACGACACCCCAGACACCCCAGACACCACGGTCACCCCGGCACGACCCCCGATCCGGGACCCCCGGACGGGGATGACGGACGGAGACGCCACGCTAACGACGCTTGTCGACCGCTGTCCGAAGGATGCGCGAATTTCACCCGGATGAGAGAGCTTTCGCGCACTTAGTGGACCGCGAACCCGCACACCTGGCAATGCCTTCGCCCCGAAAAGTGAGGATTGCACGATGTCGAACCCGACCCACCCGAGGTCACGCAAGGCCCCGGTGGCCTGGTCGGCCGGGCTGCTGGCCCCGGCGCTCTTCTCGGCGCTGGCGCTCACCGGCTGCTCCGGCGCCTCGGACTCCCAGCCACCGGGCAGTACGGGCAGTACGGGCAGTACGGGCACCCAGGCGACACCCGCACCCACGCCCACCTGGGCCGTGGTCACCGGCAAGCCGCGCGTCATCCCGTCCGTACGCAACTTCTCGCCGGCCGACGGACGCGGCTGGCGCCCCACGAAGGGGGCCCGGATCGTGGTGTCGGCCGGGCGGCAAAGCACCATCGCCGACGAGGCGCAACTCATGGCCCAAGATTTGGGCGGGCTGCCGGTCGTGTGGGGTAACCAGACGGTACGGCCAGGTGATATTGAGCTGAAGCTGACGGGCAAGCAGGAGACGGGCCGGCCGAACAACGCGGCCGCCCGCAGCACCGCCGACGAGGCCTACACCCTCACCGCCCGCGGCACCCGCCTCACTCTGACGGCCCCTACGGACGCCGGAATCTTTTACGGGACCCGCACCGTCAAGCAGGCCGTACGTGCCGCCGGGGGCCTGCCCGAGGGCACCATCAAGGACCGGCCGGACCGCCCGCAGCGCGGCATGTCGCTGGACAACGCCCGCAAACCGTTCAGCGCGGAGTGGATCGAGGCCCGCATCAAGGAGATCGGCGACCTCAAGCTGAACCAGTTCCAGCTGCACTTCTCCGACGACCAGGGATTCCGTATCCAAAGCGATACCCACCCCGAGATCGTCTCCCAGGACCATCTGACCAAGGACCAGGTACGGCATCTGATCAAGGTCGCGCAGAGCCGCCATATCTCCGTCATCCCGGAGATCGACTCGCCGGGCCACCTGGGCGCCGTCCTCGACCACTATCCCGACCTCGTGCTGCGCAACGCCCAGGGCCGTGCGGTCAAGGGCGCCATCGACATCTCCAACCCCAAGTCCGCCCGGCTCGTCGATTCCCTGCTGCGCGAGTACGCGGCCCTGTTCTCCAACCCCAAGGGCGCCGACGCGTACTGGCACCTGGGCGGCGACGAGTACCAGGCGCTGATGGCCGGCAACCCCGAGGCGAGCTATCCGCAGCTGGCGCGGGCCGCGCAGGAGAAGTACGGGTCCGGCGCCACCATCGAGGACCTGGCGACCGGCTGGCTCAACGACCGCGAGAAGACCGTGAAGGCCGCGGGCAAGAACCGCATCGAGGCCTGGAACGACGGATTCTTCTCCGACGGGAAGGTCGCCGCGGACAAGGACCGGACGGTCGACTACTGGACCGGCAAGGAGATCGGCAAGCGCGATCCGGCGGTCTTCCTGCGCGAGGGCCGCACCGTCATGAACTTCAACGACGAGTACCTCTATTACGTGCTCGGCGAGCCGAACGAATTCACCTATCCGACCGGCGAGCGCATCTACCGCAGCTGGACCCCGCGGGTGATCCGCGGCACCACCTCGGTGGGGGTGCCCAGTAGCCAGACGGGCCCCGACCGGATTCCCGGCGCCCGCTTCGCGATCTGGGCCGATCTCTCCCAGGCCCAGACGCCGCAGCAGGTCGCGGCCGGTATCCGGCTGCCGCTGGCCGCGCTGGCGCAGAAGACCTGGAACCCGGGGACGCCGACGATGTCCTGGCAGAGCTTCAAGTCGCTCGCGAACCAGGTTATGAAACCGGTGTGATTCCGGTGTGAATCGAGGGGACGGTCGGGGCCGCCACCAGCTCACGAGGGACGGCCGGGGCCGCCACCCCCCACAGGAGAGGCCCCGGCCGTCGTTCTCGAGAGGCCCTTACCGGGTCTCTAATCGATACAGCGCCAGACGGCGCGAAAGCGTCACACGAGCGTGAGCGCGCGGCTGCGGGCAGCGAGGACTAGCGGTCTGGACGCGGGCCGGGGCGGGCCCGTAGCCTGCGGGTTCGCGTCGGAAGGTGCACCGGCCAGGGCCCCGCCGGCGCGGCCAGGAACCAGCCGTTTTCCGGGGAGCAGCAGATGGGTCGGTGCGCGCATCGGACGGCGGCCGCGGCGACGGATGCCGGTCGCTCCGGGCATCGAGGTGCCCGTCCGGTCGCCTCCGCTTTCGTCGCTCCATGCGGTGGCCCGGGTTCGGAGCGTGTGATCGCACGCGTTACGGTCTCCAGGAACAGCCGGGTTACCCGGGGTCGGCGAACCAGCTGAACGAACCGACAAAGCAGCAAGGACCGGGCGGCGGACATTCCGCGTGCGACAGGATGGACCCGTGCGAGGGGACGACATTCAGCCGGACGACAGTCGGCTGACGGTTGCCGTGCAGGCGGCACAGGGCGGCGACGAAGCGGCGTTCCGTACCGTCTACCGGGCCGTGCATCCCCGACTTGTCGGATATGTGCGGACCTTGGTGGGCGAAATGGACGCCGAGGATGTCGCCTCCGAGGCCTGGCTCCAGATCACCCGTGACCTCGCCCGCTTCAAGGGCGACGCGGACCGCTTCCGCGGCTGGGCCGCCCGGATCGCCCGTAACCGCGCCCTGGATCACATCCGGATGCGCGGCCGCCGGCCGGTCATCGGCGGCGACGAGAGCGATCTGGCCGACACCCCCGCGCTGTCCGACACCGCGGGCGAGGCGCTCGAGGCCCTGGGCACCGGCCGCACCCTGAAGCTGATAGCCCGGCTGCCGCAGGATCAGGCCGAGGCCGTGGTGCTGCGCGTGGTGGTCGGGCTCGACGCCAAGAGCGCGGCCCAGGTGCTCGGCAAGCGGTCCGGCGCGGTGCGCACCGCCGCCCACCGGGGACTGCGCAAGCTCGCAGAGCTGCTCGGCGACGAACCCGGCGACGGACCGGGTGACGAACGCGGTGACGAACGCGGTGACGAACGAGGTGACGGGCCTGGTGGCGGCCGCGACGACGGTGCCGAGCAGGACGCCGGTCCGGACGCCGATCAGGGTGCCGACCAGGGCGGTGGCACGGTGGACGGGGTGCCCTCCCAGGGCCGAAGACGCCGCGACGACGCGGCGGAATCGTCCATACCAGGTGTGACGGAAACGGCCGCACGAACGCAGAAGGACATGTGATGGCCGACGACCGGTACGAGTGGCTCGACAACGATGCCGCGGAGCGATTGCTGCGTGGCGACGCGGTCAGTGCCCCCGACGGCGACGGCGCACGCGAACTCCAGCAGCTCCTCGACGCCGCCGCGGCGGCCGCCGCGGGCCCGGCCCAGAGTGCCGAGCTGCCCGGCGAGGCGGCCGCGATGGCGGCGTTCCGCCGGGCCCAGCACGGCTCCGGCGCCCGGCCCCGCCGTCGCGTCACGGCCGGCCGGGTCCCCGACAGCCGCACCACCCGCCCCGGCGGCGTCGCCGAACGCACCCGCCTCGCGCGCCCCTTCCGGCGCGGCTTCGCCGTCGCCCTCGCGGTCTGCGCGATCGGCGGCGTCGCGGTCGCGGCCGGTACGGGCGTCCTGCCGACCCCTTTCCGGGGCGGCGGCGATCCCGAGCCCGCCGCCAGCGTCTCCGCCGCCGAAACCCCGGGCACCCTCGAGTCCCCGCCTTCCGGCACGGAGACCGACGGCCCGGCCTCCAGGCTGCCCAGCGGCAGTCCAGGTTCCGGCAAGAGCCGCCGGCCCGAAACCCCGGCACCGGGCGGCTCGCACGGCGGCAGCCCCCCGGCCACCACCGGCCCCGGCCGCGGCAACGGCGGCGAGGACGGCAGCGGTCAGGGTGACGACGGCAAGAACAAGCCGGGCAAGGAAAGCCGCAAGCGGCTCATCCTGACGCTGTGCCGCGAATACGAATCCGGCAAGGGCGGTATGGACCCGCTCACCCGGCGCCGCCTGGAGCGCGCGGCCGGCGGCGCCGAAAAGGTGCACGCCTTCTGCCGTAAGTACCTGGCCGGTCAGGGCGGCGGCAAGGGCGACGACGGCCTCGTCGGCGGCGCGGCCACGGGCGGCCAGGACGACGGCGGCCAGAACAGCGGTGGCCAGAGCGGCGACGAGGAGGACGACGAACACCCGCCCGCCACCCCGAGCCCCACCCCAACCACCCCCGCGCCCACCCCTTCCACGCCTGCCACTCCCGCGCCCAGCACCACACCCGCGCCCACCGCCGGCACCCCGAGTACGGCGGACACCGGCCAGGTGTGACGTTTTTTGAGCCAGTGACGCAGTAGTGAGTGAAGCCGACTGGTCATCGGCTGCGCGCGAGCCGGGGTCCCCCCCGTACCTACGGCTCCGCGCCATGGCGCGGGCGGGGCACGTTCCCCCGGCCCTGCCCGCGCCCTTCATTCTCCGAGCGGCCCCGGCTAGCGATGGACGACCACCCGCGTACCGCTCCTCACCTGGCCGAACAGCGCGGCGAGCCGCCGCCCGTCGCGTACGTTGACGCAGCCGTGCGAGGCACCCCGGTATCCCCGCGCCGCGAAGTCCGCCGAATAGTGCACCGCCTGGCCCCCGCTGAAGAACATCGCGTAGGGCATCGCCGTGTGATAGATCGTCGAGACGTGATGGCGGCTCTTGAACGTGACGTGAAAGGTGCCTTCCCGCGTCGGGGTGAACTGTGATCCGAAGCGGACGTCCATCGCCGAGACCACCGTGCCGTTGACCATCCACGCCAGGGTGCGGCTCTTCTTGCTGATGCAGATCACCCGCCCCGTCAGACAGCGCCGGTCGGGCCTGCCGATCGGCAGGCTGGTCGGCGGGCGGAGCTCATCGCGCGACGGCGCATGGGTACGGGCGCGCAGCGCGCGCCATGTGGCGGACGGCACCGTTCCCGTACGGGGCAGCTTCTGCCGCTTCTGGAAGGCGCGGACCGCGGTGGCGGTGACCGGGCCGTAGTAGCCCGTCGGGGACCGCCCGAAGAACCCCAGCTGGGTCAGCCGCGCCTGCAGTTCACGGACCCGGGCGCCCTGGTAGCCCGGAGCCGCCACCGGCCGGTGGGGTCGGCTGTGGTGTCCGGGGGAGGGGGGTCTGCCGTGCGTACGGGACGGGGCGACGGGCGTCGTGGGCAGATACCGCCCGCCGGGCGAAGCGCCCACGCCCGCGCCCGTCACCGTCACCGGCCGGCAGCCCACCCCGGCCATGACCACCAAAGCCACCAGCAGCGCCGCACCCGCCAGGGGTCTCGCGCCCTTGCTCTTCCGCCGCATGCCCACTCCCGGATGCCACCGGCCGCACCAGCCACGGTTCATGTTGCCCATGCTGCGACGCGGCGAACCTGGGGCATGCTGTGCACAAGCCGTAAAACGGATGCCGATCACCCAGTGGGAGGCGTACAGCCATGGCGCGCGACTCGGGCAGTGTCCGATACAACGAGAGCGGCCTGCCCATCGAGCCCGTCTACGGGCCGCAGGCGCTCGCCGGCTGGGATGCGGAACGGCAGCTGGGCGAGCCCGGCGAGTATCCGTACACCCGCGGCGTCTATCCGTCGATGTACACCGGCCGCCCCTGGACGATGCGTCAGTACGCCGGCTTCGGCACCGCCCGCGAGTCCAACGCCCGCTACCGGCAGCTGATCGCCCACGGCACCACCGGCCTGTCGGTCGCCTTCGACCTGCCCACCCAGATGGGCCACGACTCCGACACGCCCATCGCCTCCGGCGAGGTCGGCAAGGTCGGGGTGGCCATCGACTCCGTCGAGGACATGCGGGTGCTGTTCGGCGGCATCCCGCTCGGCAGGGTCTCGACGTCGATGACCATCAACGCCCCCGCCGCGCTGCTCCTGCTCCTCTACCAATTGGTCGGCGAGGAAGAAGGGGTGGCGCCCCATCACCTCACCGGCACCATCCAGAACGACATCCTGAAGGAATACATCGCGCGGGGAACGTACATCTTCCCGCCGGGGCCCTCCCTCCGGCTGGTCGCGGATACCTTCCGCTACTGCCGGGCCGAGATCCCCAAGTGGAACACCATCTCCATCTCCGGCTACCACATGGCCGAGGCCGGCGCCTCGCCCGCGCAGGAGATCGCCTTCACCCTCGCCAACGGCATCGCCTACGTCCGTACCGCCCTCGACGCCGGCATGGACATCGACGACTTCGCCCCGCGCCTGTCCTTTTTCTTCGTCTCCCGTACGACGCTGCTCGAGGAGGTCGCCAAGTTCCGTGCCGCGCGCCGGATCTGGGCCCGCGTCATGCGCGAGGAATTCGGCGCGCGCAACCCCAAGTCGCTCATGCTGCGCTTCCACACCCAGACCGCCGGGGTGCAGCTCACCGCCCAGCAGCCGGAGGTGAACCTCGCCCGGGTCACCCTCCAGGGCCTGGCCGCGGTGCTCGGCGGCACCCAGTCCCTGCACACCAACTCCTTCGACGAGGCCATCGCCCTGCCCACCGACAAGGCCGCCCGGCTCGCCCTGCGGACGCAGCAGGTCCTGGCCCACGAGACCGATGTCACCGCCACCGTCGATCCGTTCGCCGGGTCCTACGCCATCGAGTCGATGACCGACGAGGTGGAGGCCGCGACGGTCGCGCTCATGCGGCGGGTCGAGGACATGGGCGGCGCGGTGGCCGCCATCGAGCGGGGCTTCCAGAAGACCGAGATCGAGCGGAACGCGTACCGGATCACGCGGGAGACCGAGGCGGGCGACCGGGTCGTGGTCGGCGTCAACCGCTTCCAGCTGGACGAGGAGGAACCGTACGAGCCACTGCGCCTCGATCCGGCGATCGAGGCGCAGCAGGCGGAACGGCTGGCGGTGCTGCGGGCGCGCCGTAACTCCCGCGCGGTGTCGGCGGCCCTCGACGACCTGTGCAAGGCGGCCGAGGGGACCGGCAATGTCCTCCATCCGATGCGGGACGCCCTGCGCGCCAAGGCCACGGTGGGGGAGGTGTGCGACGCGTTGCGGGGGGTGTGGGGGACGTATGTCCCCACCGACGCGTTCTGAGGGGACGGGGCGGAGCGGGCGCAGACGACGGAGGGGCGAGGGTGAGCGGGCGCGGGTATGACTTCTTCCTGGCGGGGAAGTGGGCGGCACACGAACTGCTGCCGATGCTCGCCGACGGCTTTCGGGTGCGGCCGGACGAGATCGACATCGCGTACGACGAGGCGGGCGCCGACGCCGAGGACCGCAACTGGGGCGCGCGCGTGCTGTGCAGCGCCGGGCCCGTACGGGGCGACTGCTCCTGGCTCCTGGAGGTGTACGCCCACGGCCTCGCCGAGGTGCCCGACAGCCGGACCCTGGGACTGCGGCTCGCGCGGTGGGCCGGCCGGGTCGTGCTGTACTCGGCGCCACTGGCCCGCCCCAGCGCGTACTGGATGGCCACACCGGACGGCAGGGTGGGGCGGGCGCGGATGTACGACCCGGAGGACGACTGGCCGGCCGGCACTTGGCGGCTCGATGCCGTCGAGCTCGAGACGCCCCAACTCCCCTTCGTGCCGGTCGAGTTCAATTACGAGATGATCGGCGACGAGGCCGAGTGCCATCCCCTCGCCCAGACCCTGCGCGGCATCGTCGCCGCCCTGCGCACGTACTGTCCCGAGGGCCGGCTCGAACTGCGCGGCTCGCTCGCCACCGCGACCCACGACCGCTACAGCGGCGTCGACCTGCGGTGGACCGTGCCCGGCGAGCGGTTCGCGGGGATCGTGGCGGGCGTCGGGGACCATCTCGCCGGGAGCCACCCGCTCCTGACGGCCCGCAACGACCCGGACTTCCACCACGCCCCGGACCGCCGTCTGCTGACGTACTTCTTCCGCGACCCTCCGCTGTTCCGGCGGCTGGACCTGGAGATACGGGCGGCGACGCCGCGGGAGTGGGTGCGGTGCGAACCGGCCGCGGGCGGCGCCGGGCCTTGAGCGTCGCGTCTCCCGGGCCTTGAGCGTCGCGTCTCCCGGGCCTTGAGTGCCGTGCCTCGCAGGCCGGGGGGCGGGCACGGGCGGCGGTCCGTCAAACTGGTGGCATGTCGTCACCCCGCCGCACGTGCCCCGTGTGCACCCGAGAGATCGCCGTTGTCGGCGGCCGCTACGCCCGTCATGACCCGCCGGGGCGCCGCACGGGCATCGAGCTGATCTCGTGTCCGGGGTCGCGGCGGACGGCACCGATGATGGCGCCGGCGGAGAAGCTGTTCGACCCGGAGGAGCCGCCGATGCCGGGTCAGCAGCCGCTGTTCTGAGCCCGTCCGACCGCCCCGGCCGCCCGGCTACGGGGCCAGCACGTCCAGTTCGGCCATCGCGCCGGCCGTGATCTCCCGCGTCAGCGACTCCGCCCGCGCCGCGTCGCCGACGCGTACCGCCTCCGCCACCTGGACGTGCAGGGTCACGGCCGCCGGGTCGGGGTCGGTGAACATGACGTGGTGCTGGGTGCGGCCGGTCAGGACCGCGGCGACGACATCGGCGAGCCGGGCGAACATCTCGTTGCCGGAAGCGGTCAGGATCACGCGGTGAAACGCCATGTCGTGCACGAGGTAGGCGTCCAGCTGCTGGCCGCGTGAGGTGGCGACCATGCCCATCGCGTGTTCGGTGAGCTCGGCGCACTGCGCGGGGGTGGCGTGGGCGGCGGCCAGGCCCGCGGCGGCCGGTTCGACGGCGGAGCGCAGTACGGTCAGCGAGCGCAGCTGCCGGGGGCGGTCGCGGCCGGCCAGCCGCCAGCCGATGACCCGCGGGTCGTAGACGTTCCACTCCTCCATGGGGCGGACGGTCACGCCGACCCGCCGCCGGGAGGCGACCAGCCGCATCGATTCCAGTACCCGGATCGCCTCGCGGATGACCGTGCGCGAGACGTCGAAGCGCTGCTCCAGCTCGTCCGTGCGCAGCACCGTGCCCGGAGGGTAGTCGCCCGCGGTGATCGCGGGCCCGAGGGACTCCAGCACGCGGGCGTGCAGCCCCTTCCCCGACCCCTCGTTTTCCATGGGCCAAGCCTACGTTCCCGGCTCCCGGCCAATTAAGTATGACTTTTACATCACAGACTCTTGAATACGTCGTACCCAATGGGTTTCAGTGGGCGACGCACGAGGTCGACGGAGACAGCGAGGTAAGCGGCATGAGCACCCCCCACGTGATCGTCGTGATGGGCGTTGCCGGCACCGGCAAGACGACGATCGGGCCGCTGGTGGCCGCCGCACTGGGCGTCCCGTACGCCGAGGGCGACGACTTCCACCCGCCGGCCAACATCGCCAAGATGTCGGCCGGCACCCCGCTGGACGACGACGACCGCTGGCCGTGGCTGGATGCCATCGGCGCCTGGGCGCACGGCCGCGCCGGGCACGGCGGCGTCGTCAGCAGCTCCGCCCTCAAGCGCGCCTACCGCGACCGGCTGCGCGCCGCCGCCCCCGGGGTCGTCTTCCTGCACCTCACCGGGGACCGCGCGCTGATCGAGGCGCGGATGGCCGAGCGCCAGGGCCACTTCATGCCGACCGCGCTGCTGGACTCCCAGTTCGCCACGCTCGAACCGCTCGGCGCGGACGAGGCCGGCGTCGCGGTCGATGTCTCCGGTACGCCGGAGCAGATCGCCGACCGCGCCGTGGCCGCCCTGCACCACCTCGCCCCGGCGGCCTGACCCGCACCCCTCCAGCCCCCACACCCCTTCAGTCCCCCCAACCAAGGGAATCGCCGTGACACATCTCAGCGCCGAGATGCTCGCAGCGGACGTGACCGAGCCCATCACCTCGGCCGGTCACGCACAGCTGGGCATCGCCGTCCTGGCCGGCATAGCCGTCATCGTCCTGCTCATCACCAAGTTCAAGCTGCATGCCTTTCTGTCGCTGATCGTCGGCTCGCTGGTGCTCGGCGCGGTGGCCGGTGCGCCGCTCGACAAGGTCATCGCCAGCTTCTCGACGGGACTGGGGACGACGGTCGCGGGCACGGGCGTGCTGATCGCGCTCGGCGCCGTACTCGGCAAGCTGCTCGCCGATTCCGGGGGCGCCGACCAGATCGTCGACACGATCCTGGCCAAATTTGGAGGGGCAGGGCCGCAGGCCCTTCCTGCGAAGGGCGGCGGCGGGCGACGGGCGGGCAGGGCGATGCCCTGGGCGATGGTGCTGATCGCGGGCATCATCGGCCTGCCGATCTTCTTCGAGGTGGGGATCGTTCTCCTCATCCCCGTCGTGCTGCTGGTCGCCAAGCGCGGCAACTTCTCGCTGATGCGGATCGGCATTCCGGCCCTGGCCGGCCTGTCCGTCATGCACGGTCTGATTCCGCCGCACCCCGGCCCGCTGGCCGCCATCGACGCGGTCGGCGCGAACCTCGGCGTCACGCTGGCGCTCGGCGTCGTCGTCGCCGTCCCCACCGCGATCATCGCGGGCCCGGTGTTCTCCCGTTACGCGGCCCGGTGGGTCGACATCCGCCCGCCGGAGAAGATGACCCCCGAGCGGACGACGGACGACCTCGAGCGGCGCCCCGGCTTCGCCGTCACCGTCGCCACCGTGCTGCTGCCGGTCGCGATGATGCTGGCCAAGGCGCTGGTGGACATCGCCGTCGACGATCCCGAGAACGCCACCCAGCGGGTCTTCGACGTCGTCGGCTCCCCGCTGATCGCCCTGCTCACCGCCGTCATCGTCGCGATGTTCACGTTGGGCCGCGCGGCCGGCTTCACCAAGGGCCGGATCGCCACGACCGTCGAGAAGTCGCTCGGCCCGATCGCCGGCGTGCTGCTGATCGTCGGTGCGGGCGGCGGCTTCAAGCAGACGCTGATCGACTCGGGCGTCGGTCAGATGATCCTGGAGATCTCCAAGAACTGGAACATCTCCGCCCTGCTGCTCGCCTGGCTGATCGCCGTCATCATCCGCCTCGCGACCGGCTCCGCGACGGTGGCCACCATCTCCGCCGCCGGCCTGGTCGCCCCGCTGGCGGCCGACCTGAGCACCGCCCACGGTGCCCTGCTGGTCCTGGCCATCGGCTGTGGCTCGCTGTTCTTCAGCCATGTCAACGACGCCGGGTTCTGGATGGTCAAGGAGTACTTCGGGATGAGCGTCGGCCAGACCCTCAAGACCTGGTCGGTCATGGAGACGCTGATCTCGGTGGTCGGGATGGGGTGCGTGCTGCTGCTGTCGCTGGTGGTGTAGCGGACCGCCGGTGGCTTTCGGCCGCTCAACGCGCATGCGGAGATCAGCGAACCGGACCATCCGGCGTACGGGATCATCACCGCTCAGAAGGCCTGGATGCTGGGCCTGTTCGGGGACTTCACCGAGCGTCTGGTGCCGGACTCCATCGGCCAGGCCGGGGACGGCGCACGGGAGTTGCGGGCGGTGGTGGGGACCTCCGGGGCGTGAGCCCGGCCCGTGTCATCGCGACGGGCCGGGGCCCCCTCCGTCATGCGTCAGCCGGCGACCCGGCCCAACGCGCCGCCGACGTACGGCGCCAGGGCGGCGTCGAGGTGCGCCGCGGCCTCCTCGGCCGGAGCGGCCAGGGTCAGATATCCGTCGGGCCGGATGAGGAAGACGGCCGGTCCGTCCCCGTACGCGTCCCGGATGTGGCCGTCCGTGTCGACCAGATCGGGGGCCTGCCCGCCGACGCGGTACGTGTGGACCAACTCGCCGTCCAGGGGCGGGAGTTCGGCGTCGCCCAGCACGAGGACGGTGAACTGCGGGCCGCGCAGGGCCTCGAAGAGGCGGAACGGCTTGCCGCCGGCCGTGTGGCAGGGGGCGTCCGGGGCGCGGTCACCGGCCCGGAGGGCGTCCTCGGGGACGTCCGTGCGCAGTTCGCTGGTCAGCGGGCTGTCCGGGTAGCCGATGTCGAGCTGGTGCAGATCGCGGCCGCGGCGCATCGAACGGGACTCGTGCAGCCGGGTGCTGGTGTCCAGGATGCGGGCGGCGATCGGGCGGCGCTCGGTTTCGTAGGTGTCGAGGAGGGCGTCGGGGGCGCCGTGCCGCAGCACCTGGCCGAGCTTCCAGCCGAGGTTGTAGGTGTCCTGGACGCTGGTGTTGAGGCCCTGGCCGCCGGCCGGGGAGTGGATATGGGCCGCGTCGCCCGCCAGGAAGACCCGGCCGGCGCGGAAGCGCTCGGCCATCCCCGCGCGGGGGCGGAAGAGGGAGGTCCACACGATGTCGCGGATCTGCTCGGGAGCGATATGGGTGCGGGCCGCGATCAGGGCGCGGACCGCCTCGGGTGAGGTGTCCGGAGCGTCCTCGGACACCGAGGTCATCGTCTGGAACAGGTCGGTGTGGGGCAGCGGGAGCATCATGGCGAAGCCGCCGTCGGGGCGCGTCCAGCGGTGCCAGTGGTCCCGGTCGAGGCCGTCCACCCGGATGTCGGCGAGGACCGCGGCGCCCGCCGCCAGCGCCGGGCCGCTCATGCCGATGCCGAGCGCCCTGCGGACCGTGCTGCGCCCGCCGTCCGCGGCGACCAGATAGCGGGAGGTCACGGTCCGTACCGTGCCGTCGGAGAGGGCCAGGCGCGACCGTACGGCGTCCGCGTCCTGCTCGAAGGCGGTGAGTTCGGTGCCGAAGAGCACGCTGCCGTCCAGCTCCCACAGCCGTTCGTGGAGCACTTCGATGTTGCGCCACTGGGGCACCATCAGCGCGTTAGAGTGCGGCGCTGCGGGGGTGGGGTCGACCCGTTCGATCATCACGTGGGTGTCGGTGATCCGGCCGTCCTCCCACAGCGCCACCGGCGGGTAGGCCCCGCCGGCCGCCTGGATCGCGGGCAGGACTCCGAGGTCCTCGTAGACCTCCTGGGTGCGCGGCTGGAGGCCGTTGCCGCGGGCGCCGCGGGAGAGGTGGTCCTGACGCTCGACGACCAGGGCGGATACGCCGCGCCGGGCGAGGTCGATGGCGAGGGCGAGCCCGGTGGGGCCGGCGCCGGCTATCAGGACGTCGACGGACGTAACAGCAGATCCATCCCGAACGTCCTTAACGTTGTTAAGTTCCATGCCTCGAGGATCCGCTTAACGGTGTTAAGTTGTCAACATGGTTTCTCGCATCGACCGGAAAAAGGTGGTGGAGACCGCCCTGTGCCTGCTGAACGAAACGGGCCTGGAGGGGCTCACCCTGCGCCGCATCGCCAAGGACCTGAACGTCCAGGCCCCGGCGCTCTACTGGCACTTCAAGAACAAGCAGGAACTGCTCGACGAGATGGCCACCGAGATGTTCCGGCGGATGGTCTGGCCGCGGCTGCTGGAGACCGGCCCGGAGCGGGACGGTCCCGGCCACACCTGGCGGGACGCCCTGCTCGACAGTTGCCGGGGACTCCGCCGCGGGCTGCTCACCTACCGCGACGGCGGCAAGGTCTTCAGCGGCACGCGGATGACGGACGAGAGCTATGCGCCGCCGACGGAGACCTTCCTGCGCCGGCTCACCGCGGCGGGCTTCACGCCCCACCAGGCGGTGCGCGCCTGGTGGACGGCGTACAACTTCACCATCGGCCTGGTGATAGAGGAGCAGTCGGTCCACCCCGACCCCGGCGAGCCGGACGGCCGCGACCCGGCCTATGACCTCGGCGACCGCAACCGGCGGCTCGGCGAGCGCTATCCGCTCGCGGCCTTGGCGGGATACGAGATGTTCGGCGATATGGAGGCGGGGTTCGAGGCCGGGCTGCGCATCATCATCGCGGGGATCGAGGCGACGGCCGGCGACGCGGCGGAGGGCTGATCACCGCCCGCGAGGGCCGCTCCCGCCAACCGCCGCCCGGTCACCGCCGCTTGGGATCGATCGACCGCTTCAGCACCGGCGTCAGCGGCCGCTCCACCCACCGGTGCAGCACCCACGCCAGCATCAGCATCAGCGCCACGGTCAGCGCCAGCGTGGCGTACGAGGGCAGGCCGAGGTTCCGGTGGAGGACGCGGACCACGACCCAGCCCAGGTGCTCGTGCACCAGGTAGAAGGGGTACGTCAGCGCGCCCGCCACCGTCAGCCAGCGCCAGTCCATCCGGCGCAGGCCCCCCAGCGCGACTGCCGCGACCAGGACGAAGCCGAGGGTGACGACGGCGATGATGCCGGCCGTGGAGCGGTAGGAGAAGGCGTGGACGGACGGGGCGTGCCAGAGGCCGGCGACCGCGTAATGCTGCCCGATCAGCCAGCTGACCAGGACTATCGCCCAGGCTATGGGATCGCGGGCCCCGTAGCGGTGCAGCAGGTACAGGCCCACGCCGCCGATGAAGAAGGGGGCGTACTCGGGCATCAGGACGACGTTCAGGAACGGCTGGTGGGCGGCCTGGGCCAGCGCCGCCGCCAGGGTCCAGCCCGCGCAGAAGAGGACGACCCGGCGGCGGGTGGCGCCGGGGAGGACCACGCAGAGCGCGAAGAGGGCGTAGAAGCGCATCTCGGCCCACAGGGTCCAGCAGACGCCGAGCACCCGCTTCACCCCGAGCGGTTGCTGAAGCATCGTCAGGTTCGTCAGCACCTCGCTGGGGGCGAGCGCCTTGTAGGCGACCCAGGGGAGGGCGAAGACGAGCGTGACGAGCAGGATCGCGGCCCAGTACGCCGGATAGAGGCGGGAGACGCGCGAGGCGATGAAGGCCCGCAGGGTCCTGCCCCAGCCACTGAGGCAGATGACGAAGCCGCTGATGATGAAGAAGATCTGCACGCCCAGGCAGCCGTACGCGAAGTAGGGCGCCAGGGTGGGGAACTGATGGGCCGGTGTACCGCCCCAGGCCCCGGATATGTCGCCGCCGCGGCCCCCGTAGTGATAGGCCGCGACCATCAGCGCGGCCAGCAGCCGCAGCCCGTCCAGTGCGCGCAGCCGGGAGGAGCCGCCCTCCCGGCTGCGCGTGCGTATGGAAGGCGGGGTGCGGGGGGCCGGCGCCGCGGAGCGCGCGCCGGTCGTCAACTCGGTGGCGGTCATCCGAACGCGGCCCGCTTCTTCAGCCGCCGCTGCACGGCCCGCGCCCGGCGCGCGACCTTGCGTACGGTGGCATTGCGCGGGATGAACGCCAGCTGGGACGGGATCGCGCCGGGCAGCGCCAGCGCGGTGAGCCGGCGGCGCTTGAAGTAGCGCCAGGTGTGCTGGTCGAGACGGGTCGCGAGATAGCGCTCGGCGGCCGGGCGCAGATTCGGGTAGATCTGGTGCTGCATGGCGTAGCCGACGGCGGCGACCAGGTCGGCGATCTCCCTGGGCGTGGCGTACGGCCGGCCGTTCGGCTCCCCGAGGTCGGGCACCAGCGCGTCCGCGATCGTGACCGGGACGCGGTTGCTGTTCTGGTACGGCGTGAGCCGCTCCAGCAGCAGTCCGGTGCCGGTACGCGCGGTCGGCAGGTCGTAGAAGGTGGCCGCGGTCAGCAGCGCGGTGGAGAAGCAGCCGACGACGAGCGCGGGCCGCATCCGCTGGTAGAGGACCTCGGCGAGGACCGGGCTGTCCAGCACGGTCAGCTCGATGTCCAGCTTCTCGGCCTCCCGCTCCAGCAGCCGCGACCAGCGGGCCGGCGCGGAAGGATGCGGCTTGAAGACGATCTCCCGGTGGCCGCGCTCGACGGCGCCGCGCACCATCCGCAGATGCAGCTCCTCCTCCTCTTCGGGGGTGAGGATGCCGAGCGCGGAGAGGTACTGGCCCAGCAGCAGGGCTGCCCCCTGCGGAACCGCCAACTCCGCGCTGTGATCCGCCAGTTCGGACAGCACCTTCAAGAAGGCGTCGGTCGGTACGGTCTCCGCCGGGACATCGAACTCGGTGAGCAGGAGCGGCGTCAGGCCCGGCACCAGGTCCAGGTGGAGCAGCCGGCCGATGCGGGTGCCGATCAGCGGGTCGAGCTTGTTCCGGGTGGGGCCGTAGCTCATCAGGCCGTCGGCATAGACGTCGAGCGGCGCGCCCGGGAACACCTGTGCCAGCGCCATCGCCGGGTTGACCTGGATGGACTCGACGACCAGCTCGATCTCCGAGTCGCCCAGGCCCCACAGCAGCCGCAGATACCGCTCCCACAGCGGGGCGTCGTCCGCGCGCGGGGACCAGCCGCCGGGGTGGAACGGGCTGATCGTCTCGTTCCAGGACAGTACGCGGTCGAACCGGCCGCGCAGCCGGTCGAAGCCGGGCATGGTGTCCAGGGACGCGGTGGTCTCCGGGGTCGTGGCGTTGTTGCTGAGCAGCAGCAGACGGCGGTCGGCCGGCTCGAAGCGGTCGGCGTCCAGGGCGGCGGCGAGGGTCGCCGCGCCGTAGAGCGTGGACGCCATGAAGATCTGGGTACGGGGCCGGTTGGGCATCAGGCGGCGACCTCCGCCGTCACGGGGCGGCGACGCAGCCGCCGCAGCCGGGACGCACGCTGCACATCCATCGAATCCAGGGCTTCCTTCAGTACGTCCTGCGGCATGCGTTTCATGGCCGCGGAACTCATCGAACGCAATTTACGGGCGACCTGCGGTTCGAATCGTTCGATCGAGCCGAGGTGGTGAGAAATGATCGCGCAATATGTGCGCACCGCCTTCGGGAGAAGAAGATCCGCATCGCGGTCCTGTGCGGTTTCTTCGATCACCTGGTCGAAGGCGCGGATGAAGTCCAATTGCCGTACGTCGCCGATCTGGGTCAGGGACGACGCCACCCCGCGCCGGTAGAAGACGCCGAGGAGGCCGACCACGGCCATTGACCTGGCCTCGCGGTGCAGCCGCCAGATCCAGGGGCGGTCCTCCGCGGTGCGCAGTCCGTCCTTGAAATGCAGCACCCCGTCGTCCAGCAGCCTGCGGTGATAGATGCCGGCCCAGGCGAAGGCGTAGTCGACGGAGGTGGAGCGGTCGGCGGGCAGGATCAGCTCGCGCGGGTCCATGACCACCCCGCGCCGGCCGTGCGGGACGCGATGGACGGTGCGGGCGCGGTTGGTGCACTGGACGTGGTCGGTGCGGACGAAGTCGCACCCCAACTCTTCTATGGCGCCCAGGAGTTCGCCGAAGTAGCCGGGCGCGAGCCAGTCGTCGCCGTCCAGGAAGGTGACGTACTCGCCGCGGGCCTCGTCCAGGCCGGTGTTGCGGGCGGTGGCCAGGCCGCCGTTCTGTTCGTGCCGCAGCAGTCTGGCGCCCGGGAGCTCGCGCTCGGCGCGCGCAAGGATCTCCGGGGTCTCGTCGCGTGAACAGTCGTCGACGAGCAGGAATTCGAAGTCCTCGCGGGCATTGGCCGCGAGGCTTTTCAGGGTGTCGGGCGCGTATGTCTGCACGTTGTAGAACGGCACGATGACGGAGAGCTTAACCACCCGGGTGACGTTAGGTGCGGAGCCGGCATTCGTCTTTACGCGTTCCGGACCTCAGGGTGAACGAAGAATGTCGGGATGGTTAACCAGGCCGACAATCGACCCGGTTCGCCATTCGTCGACCCGCTGTTAACCCTTTGTTGCGGCCCAGTTGGCCCGTTAAACGGAATGCCTTCCTAGCGTCTTCGACGTGCCATCACGTACCACTTCTACGCCGCGCGTCGCCGTACTCGCCGACTCGGACACCCGGTGGAAATGGGGCGCTTTGACAGCGTACCGAATCCAACCGGACATCCACCTCGACGGGTACCTGCTCCGCGGCCGCGCCACTCCCACGGTCCGCCAGCTCGATGAGGTCGGCGCCCGTGCGGACTCGCTGCGCGAAATCAGGGGCATCGACTTCGTCCGCACCATCGCGCGTGGTGCCGACGACGGTAGTGGATACGACGTCGTGGTGCTGGCCTGCGTAGGCGGCGCGGTGCAAGCCATGCTGCACGGCCTCGCCCGCGCCTGGCGGACCGCCGCCACGCGCCCCGTGGTCGTCACCGGCTACGTCGGCGTGGTCTACGAGAAGCTCGCCGACGGACTGCTGCTGCGGCACGGCGCGGACGTCGTCCTCGCCAACTCCCGGCACGACGCCGACCGCTTCCGCGAGGTCTACCGGGGCGTCGGCGCCGACGACGGCAGCGTCGTCGAATGCGCCCTCCCCTTCCTCGGCGGCGAGCCGTACACCGGCCAACACAGCCCCTACACCGTGGTGTTCGCCGCCCAGCCCTCCGTACCGGAGAGCCGGAACGACCGCACCTACCTGCTGCGCAGGGCGGTGGAGCACGCCCGCAAGCACCCCGACCGCGAGGTGCTGATCAAGCTGCGCAGCAAGCCGGGCGAGCACACCACGCACATCGAGGAACTCCCGTACCAGAAGCTCGCCGCCAAGGCGCCCGGCGGACTGCCCGCCAACTGCCGCCTGGTGTACGGGAACATGGGCGAAGTCCTGGACCGCACCGACCTGATGGTCACCGTCAGCTCGACGGCCGCCCTGGAGTCGCTGCACCGCGGCATCCCCACCGCCGTCCTCACCGACCTCGGCATCCGCGAGGCGCTCGGCAACCACTCCTTCCTCGGCTCCGGCTGCCTGGCCTCCTGGGACGAGCTGGACGCGGGCCACCGTCCGGAGCCCGACGCGGACTGGCTCGCCCGGCAGGGCGTCGCCCCGGTGTTGGGGGCACCTCCCGGACGAAGTCTGGGGGAGTACGAGAAGGCCTTCGACGCGGCCCGCGCCCGGGTCACCGAACTGCGCGAGGCCGGCCACCTGCCGCCCCTCACCCCGTACTACACACCCCGCACCGCCCCCGGCTATCTCCCCGGCATCCTCGCCCGGCACGGCCTGGACCCGCACGGCGAGCCGATCGCCGGCCACGCGGACGCCCCCGAGGAGACCGGCGGACTGCGCCGGGTCGCCCGCGAAACCGTCCGCGAGGCCGCCCGCGGCGCCTACCGCCACGGCGTGCAGCGCGTCGCACCCGCCATCCGCCGCTGGGGGCAGCTGTGACCGCCCGCCCCCCGGCGACCGCTGGGCGACACCCCCGGCCCACCCCCGTCGCCACCCGCCCGACCAAGGAGCCCGCAATGCCACCCACTGTTGTGGCCGTCATCCCAGCCCGCGGCGGATCCAAGGGCGTACCCGCCAAAAACCTCGCCGCCGTCGGGGGCGTGCCCCTGGTGGCCCGCGCGGTCCGCGCCTGCCGGGCGGCCCGGCTGGTGACCGACGTCGTGGTCTCCACCGACGACGCCGGGATCGCGGCCGCCGCACGCGGCGCCGGAGCGGTCGTCGTACGCCGCCCCGGCGACATCGCGGGCGACACCGCCACCAGCGAGGCCGCGGTGCTGCACGCCATGGACGCCTACGAGGCCGAGCGCGGCACCAAGGTCGACGCGGTGCTCCTGGTCCAGTGCACCAGCCCCTTCATCGTCCGCGAGGACATCGACGGAGTGGCCGCGGCGGTCGTCGAGGACGGCGCGGACAGCGCGCTGACCGTGGCGCCCTTCCACGGCTTCGTGTGGCGAGCCGACGAGTACACGGCCGACGACGCGGGCGTGGGGGGCACGCTGCCCACCCAGTCCGCCGCCGGCGCCCACTCCGCCCCCGACGCCCGGCCGGGCACCGCCGCCCCGGCCACCGTCACCGCCGCCGGCGGCTACGGCGTCAACCACGACAAGACCTTCCGGCCGCGCCGCCAGGACCGCCCCCAGGACCTGCTGGAGACCGGCGCCGCCTACGCCATGGACGCGGCCGGCTTCCGCACCAGCGGCCACCGCTTCTTCGGCCGCACGGAACTCGTCCGCACCGACCCCGCCCGGGTGCTGGAGATCGACGATCCCCACGACCTCGCCCGGGCCCGCGCGCTCGCGCCGCTGCTCGACGCCCCGAGCCCCGACGCTCTGCCGGCCATCGACGACATCGACGCCGTCGTCCTCGACTTCGACGGCACCCAGACCGACGACCGGGTGCTGATCGACGCCGACGGCCGGGAGATCGTCGCCGTACACCGCGGCGACGGCCTCGGCATCGCCGCGCTGCGCAAGGCCGAACTGAAGCTGCTGATCCTCTCCAGCGAGCAGAACCCGGTCGTCGCCGCGCGGGCCCGCAAGCTCCAGGTGCCCGTCCTGCACGGCATCGACCGCAAGGACCTCGCCCTCAAGCAGTGGTGCGAGGAGACGGGCACCGACCCCCAGCGGGTCCTCTACGTCGGCAACGACGTCAACGACCTGCCGTGCTTCGACCTCGTCGGCTGGCCGGTCGCGGTCGCCGGGGCGCACGACGTGGTGCGCGGCGCGGCCCGCGCGGTCACCGCGACCCCCGGAGGCAGCGGCGCGATCCGAGAGATCGCCGGCTGGCTCCTGGGCCCCTCCCTGTAACCCACCCCGACCCCAGCACACCCCCTTACGCCATCTCCACACCCCTTATCAACACGAAGGAATCCTCCCCATGAGCAGCAACTCCCGCCTCCGCAACCTCGGCAACCGCGAGGCCGGCCCCGGCCGCCCCGTCTACGTCACCGGCGAGATCGGCATCAACCACAACGGCGACCTGGAGAACGCGTTCGCGCTGATCGACGCCGCCGCCGACGCCGGCTGTGACGCCGTCAAGTTCCAGAAGCGGACCCCGGAGATCTGCACCCCGCGCGACCAGTGGGAGATCGAGCGCGACACCCCCTGGGGCCGGATGACCTACATCGACTACCGCCACCGCGTGGAGTTCGACGAGGACGGCTACCGCGCCATCGACGAGTACTGCAAGAAGCGCGGCATCGCCTGGTTCGCCTCCCCCTGGGACGTGGAGTCCGTCGCCTTCCTCGAGAAGTTCGACGTGCCCTGCTACAAGGTCGCCTCCGCCTCGCTCACCGACGACGACCTGCTGCGCGCGATGCGCGCCACCGGCCGCACGGTGATCCTCTCCACCGGCATGTCGACCCCCAAGCAGATCCGCCACGCGGTCGAGGTCCTGGGCAGCGACAACATCCTGCTCTGCCACGCCACCAGCACCTACCCGGCCAAGGCCGAGGAGCTCAACCTGCGCATGATCAACACCCTGCAGGAGGAGTACCCCAACGTCCCGATCGGCTACAGCGGCCACGAGACCGGCCTGCAGACCACCCTCGCCGCGGTCGCCCTCGGCGCCACCTTCATCGAGCGCCACATCACCCTCGACCGCGCCATGTGGGGCTCCGACCAGGCCGCCTCCGTCGAGCCCGGCGGCCTGACCCGCCTGGTCCGCGACATCCGCACCATCGAGGAGTCCCTCGGTGACGGCGTCAAGAAGGTCTACGAGTCGGAGCTCGGCCCGATGAAGAAGCTGCGCCGCGTCGCCGGCGTCGTCGCCGAAACCGAGGGCGCGGACGCCGACCGCGAGCCGGCCTCCGTCTGACCGCCTGGCAGACAGGAGTTCCGATCGTGAGCTCACCTGAAGGGACCCACGCCGCGCCCGCCACGCCCGGCGCCGGGGTCCCGCCCGAGGAGACGACGGGTGCTCCCGCCCGTCGTCTCCTCGGGGTGCCCCGGCAGCGCAACCGGACCGCACGCTGTGGCGACGACGCATGCAACGAGAGTGGGGCACCCGTGGACACCGGCACCCTCGCCTTCGTGGAGAGCCCGGTACAGCTGCTGAACGTGCTGGAATGGGCGCACGCCGCCGAGGCCACCACCCTCACCGTCGTCGTGCTCTCCCCGCACGACCCGATGACCCGCGGTCAGCTGCGCCGGATGGCCGAACTCGCCCGCGACGAGGGCCACACCGTCCGCTGGGAAGAGGCCCGAGGCGGCCCGACCGCCCCGATGCGCACCATCGGCGGCCTCACCCCGCTCCTGCGCCGCGCCCGCCGCATCGTCCTCGGCGACCCCTTCTCCCGGTACGTGCAACTCCTCCTCACCCTCACCAAGGCGCGCGACCTCGTCGTGGTCGACGACGGCACCGCCACCATGGAGTTCATCGGCCAACTCGCCCGCGGCGAACGGCTGGTGCGCTGGCACCGCCACGGCACCGGCCGCGGCGCCCGCGACCTGATCTTCGCCCCCTTCTCGGCCACCGCCCGCCGCCGCCTCACCCCGGCACCCGAGGGCGGCCGCCGGCGCCGCGCCATCGGCCTCTTCAGCTCCATGCCCGTAGAGGTACCGCCCGGTGTCCAGGTCACCGCCAACGACTTCGCCTGGACCCGCGCCCGCTTCGGCCCGCCCCGCCTCACCCGCGGCACCGACATCGTCGGCACCTCCCTCGTCGAGACCGGCGTGGTCGACACCGACCGCTATCTCGAGGCCGTACAGGTCCTCGCCCGCACCCACGGCGCCACCCGGTACTTCGCCCACCGCCGCGAGAGCACCGACAAACTCCGCCGCCTCACCACCGAGACCGGCCTGGAGGTCGTACGCCCCGACCTCCCCCTCGAACTGATCGCCCGCCGCGGCCCCATCGGCCGCCTCATCCTCAGCTTCCCCTCGACCGTCGTCCACACCCTGCCGCTCGCCCTCCAGGGCACCGAGGTGAAGGTCGCGGTCTGTGACATCGACCCCGCCTGGCTCACGGCCGGCGCCTCACCCCGCGCCCAGGGATTCCTGGACGGTGTGACCGGCACCGCCCGCGATGTGCAGCGCCTCCAGTTCACCCGCACGATGGCCACCGGGTGAGAACGGACGCCGGACGAAACCAGGCTTCATACCCCTCCCACCTATCATCCATGCACCAGCGAGGCTGATTTTCTTCCCCTGACGGGCTGAACTTTTGTTGATCCAGGGACAGTTGTCCCACCGGGGCCCGTAACCTTCCACGGGTGAACCAACTGATGTCCCCCGATGCCGCCGCCCCGACCCTGCTCCCCGGTACGCTCCCCGACGCCCTGTTCACCGAACTCATCGCCTTCCGCCGTGATCTGCACCGGCACCCCGAGCTCGGCAACCAGGAGCTCCGCACCACCGCGGCGATCAAGGAACGCCTCGAACGGGCCGGGCTGCACCCCCGCGTCCTGGATACCGGCACGGGCCTGATCTGCGACATCGGCAGGGAACCGGCCGCGGGGGAGGAGACGGCGGGAGACCTGCTCGCCCTCCGCGCCGACATCGACGCGCTCCCCATCCCCGACACCAAGACCGTCGGCTACGCCTCCACGGTCCCCGGCCGCGCCCACGCCTGCGGCCACGACGTGCACACCACCGTCGTCCTCGGCGCGGGCCTCGTCCTGGCCGAGCTGGCACGCCGGCATCGACTGCCCCGCCCCGTGCGCCTCCTCTTCCAGCCCGCGGAAGAGGTCCTCCCGGGAGGCGCCACCGACGCCCTCGAGTCCGGCGCCCTGGACGGCGTCGGCCGCATCCTCGCCGTCCACTGCGACCCGCGCGTCGACGCCGGCCGGATCGGACTCCGTACGGGAGCGATCACCTCGGCCTGCGACCGCCTGGAGGTCGAACTGGACGGCCCCGGCGGCCACACCGCCCGCCCCCACCTGACCACCGACATGGTCACCGCCGCCGCCCGCGTCGCCCTCGACGTACCGGCCCTGATCTCCCGCCGCGTGGACGCCCGCGCCGGCCTCGCCATCACCTGGGGCCGCCTCGAATCCGGCCACGCCTGCAACGTCATCCCCCAGCACGCCGAGCTCTCCGGCACCGTCCGCTGCCTCGACCTCGACGCCTGGCACCAGGCCCCCGACCTGATCCACGCCGCCATCGACGAGACCGCCGCCCTGCACGGCGCCAAGTCCCAGATCAACTACGTCCGCGGCGTCCCGCCCGTGGTGAACGAGCCCGACAGCGCCCAGCTCCTCCAGGACGCCATGACCGCCCGCCGCGGCCTCCACAGCGTCGAGGACACCGAACAATCCCTCGGCGGCGAGGACTTCTCCTGGTACCTCGAACACGTCCCGGGCGCCATGGCCCGCCTGGGGGTGCGCGTCCCCGGCGAGCTGAGCCGCCACGATCTTCACCGTGGTGACTTCGACGTCGACGAGCAGGCGATCAAGGTGGGGGTGGAGCTCTTCACCGCCGCGGCGCTTCTGGACGGTGACCGGCCGTAACCCCGTCGAACCCCGGGCGTCGGCTCCCGTTCGCGACGATCCGATAACGGCTGCGCACTGCCCCTTTTTCTGGCATCTACGCGCGTTACGATGCCGCGGAATCAGCGCCGACGGAGGCGCTACGAGCCGAAGGGACCCCTCGTGCGCCGGGTATCCAAGATCGTCGCCGCGGGCATCGCCACCGCGGCCCTCGCCTGTTCGCTGACCGCCTGCGGCGAGTCGTCCACCGAGTCCGGAGGCCAGAACAAGGGCGTCGGACTCGCCTTCGACGTCGGCGGCCGGGACGACCACTCGTTCAACGAAGCCGCGGCCCGCGGTGTGGACAAGGCCGAGAAGGACCTCGGCGTCAAGGCCAAGATGATGACCGCCAAGAACGGCGAGACCGAGGCGGACCGCGAGCAGCGGCTGTCCTCGCTCGCCGAGGCGGGCTACAACCCCGTCATCGGGGTCGGCTTCAACTACGGCAAATCCGTCAACAAGGTCGCCAAGGACTTCCCGAAGACCACCTTCGGCGTAGTCGACTCGCCCGCCGAGGCCAAGAACGTCTACGGCATGGTCTTCGCCGAGAACGAGGCCTCCTACCTCGCCGGTGTCGCCGCCGCGCTGAAGAGCAAGACCCACAAGGTCGGCTTCATCGGTGGCGTGAACAACGCGCTGATCCAGAAGTTCCAGGCGGGCTTCGAGCAGGGCGTCAAGGACACCGACCCCAAGGCGAAGATCACCTCCGAGTACCTCTACGCCAACGACGACAAGGGCTTCAACGACCCGGCCGCCGCCAAGGGCAAGGCCAAGGGCATGCTCGACTCCGGCATCGACGTCATCTACACCGCGGCCGGCCAGTCCGGTAACGGCTCGATCGAGACGGTCGCCGGCAAGAAGGGCACCTGGGCGATCGGCGTCGACTCCGACCAGTACCTGCAGCCGGGTCTGGCCAAGTACAAGAGCTCGATCCTCACCTCGGTGATGAAGAACGTCGACGTTGCGGTCTACGACCTGGTCAAGAGCGTCAAGGACAAGAAGCCGCTGACCGGCACCAAGAGCTACGCGCTCAAGGACGACGGCGTGCGCCTGTCCACCTCGGGCGGCTTCATCGATGACATCCAGAGCAAGATCGACGCGGCGAAGAAGAAGATCGCGTCGGGCGAGGTGAAGGTCAGCGAGACCCCCGCCAAGTAGCAGGTCCGTCCGGTCCCGGCGCGGCGGTCACCGAACCGCCGCGCCCGGCCCGTCTGCCGGAGCGACCCGGCAGCCGTACCGGCCTTTTTTCGGCGCCGACACTACGCGCGTAGCGCGGGAGTTGGCGCGATATCGTCGCCTCCCCGCTCCTCCTTACCACTCCCTGTCCCCCGAGGAGAGTGCGCCATCAAAGCGTCCAGCAGCCCCCAGGCAGACAGCGCCCCCGCCGCAGCACCCGCGGTGGAACTCCGCGGGATCACCAAGCGGTTCCCGGGCGTCGTCGCCAACCACGACATCGACATCACCATCCACCGCGGCACCGTGCATGCGCTCGTCGGCGAGAACGGCGCGGGCAAGTCCACGCTGATGAAGATCCTCTACGGCATGCAGAAGCCGGACGAGGGCACCATCGGCATCGACGGCGAACAAGTCAGCTTCCACAGCCCGGCCGACGCCATCGCCCGCGGCATCGGCATGGTGCACCAGCACTTCATGCTCGCCGACAACCTCACCGTCCTGGAGAACGTGGTTCTCGGCGGCGAGAAACTGCACGGCATCAGCGGCAAGGCCCGCGCCGAGATACTCAAGATCTCCGACCGCTACGGCCTCGGCGTCCGCCCCGACGTCCTCGTCGAGGACCTCGGCGTCGCCGACCGCCAGCGCGTGGAGATCCTCAAGGTCCTCTACCGCGGCGCCCGCACCCTCATCCTCGACGAGCCGACCGCCGTCCTGGTCCCGCAGGAGGTCGACGCGCTCTTCGACAACCTGCGCGAGCTCAAGGCCGAGGGCCTGACCGTCATCTTCATCTCCCACAAGCTGGGCGAGGTGCTCTCGGTCGCCGACGACATCACCGTCATCCGGCGCGGCACCACCGTCGGCTCCGTCGTCCCCAGCGAGACCACGCCCAAGCAGCTCGCCGAGCTGATGGTCGGCAGCGAGCTGCCGTCGCCGCAGACCCGCGAGTCCACCGTCACGGACGTGGAGATGCTGAAGGTCGAGGGGCTGCGGCTGACCACCACCGACGCCGAGGGGGTGGCGCGGACCGTCCTGGACGACGCCTCGCTGACCATCCGCAAGGGTGAAGTGCTGGGCATCGCTGGGGTGGAGGGCAACGGCCAGGCCGAACTCGTCGAGGCCATCATGGGCATGCGCGACCCCGACAGCGGCGTCGTCACCCTGGACGGCATCGACATCAGCCATGCCACGACCCGCACCCGGCGCGAGGACGGCATCGGCTACATCCCCGAGGACCGCCACCGGCACGGCCTGCTGCTGGAGGCCCCGCTGTGGGAGAACCGCATCCTGGGCCATGTCACCCAGAAGCCCAACGTCAAGGGCCAGCTGCTGGACCTGAAGGCCGCACGGGCCGACACCGAGCGGATCGTCGCCGAGTACGACGTCCGTACCCCCGGCATCGAGGTCACCGCCGCCTCGCTCTCCGGCGGCAACCAGCAGAAGCTGATCTTCGGCCGCGAGATGAGTCACCACCCCAAGCTGCTGATCGCGGCGCACCCCACCCGGGGCGTGGACGTCGGCGCCCAGGCGCAGATCTGGGACCAGATCCGTGAGGCGCGCCGCGAGGGCCTGGCGGTGCTGCTGATCTCCGCCGACCTGGACGAGCTGATCGGGCTGTCCGACACCCTGCGGGTCATGTACCGCGGCCGCCTGGTCGCGGACGCGGACCCCGCCACCATCACCCCGGAGGAGTTGGGCTCGGCCATGACCGGCGCCGCCAGCGGACACCTCGCCGCATCCGACAACGGCTCCGCCGAGGGCCCGTCGACGGAGGAAGGTGAGTCCGAGTGAAGAAGTTCGCCAGGTTCGACAAGAACAAGGTGATCCTCGGGATCGCCGCCCCCGTCCTCGCCATCGTGGCCGCCCTGCTGATCACTTCGGTGATCATCCTCGCCACCGGCAAGGACCCCGTCCACGCCTACATGGTGATGGCCGACTTCGGTTCGAAGAGCGACAGCCAGGTCTGGATCATCAACAAGGCGATCCCGTACTACCTGTCCGCGCTGGCCGTCGCCATCGGCTTCCGGATGAACCTCTTCAACATCGGCGTCGACGGCCAGTACCGCATCGCGGCGTTCTTCGCCGCGGTGGTCGGCGGCGCGCTGACGCTGCCCGGCTTTCTGCAGATTCCGCTGATCATCATCGTCGCGATGCTGGTCGGCGCGGTCTGGGCGAGCATCGCGGGTCTGCTGAAGACCACCCGCGGCGTCAGCGAAGTGATCACCACGATCATGCTGAACGCCATCGCGGCCGCGGTCATCGGCTACTTCCTTCAGGAAGGCCGCCTCGCCAGGAAGGACGGCAACCTCTTCCACACCCCCAACCTGCCGGCCTCCAGCCACTTCTTCACCATCCCCACCCAGCCCAAGCCCCTCGACGGCTTCCTCGTCGTCGCAGTCATCGTCGGCTTCGTGTACTGGTTCGTCCTCAACCGCACCCGCTTCGGTTTCGACCTGCGGACCGTCGGCCAGTCCGAGCCGGCGGCCGAGGCCAGCGGCGTCCACGTCAAGCGCATGGTCGTCACGTCCATGGTGCTGTCCGGCGCCGCGGCCGGTCTGATCGGCATGCCGACCCTGCTCGGCGAGTCGTACAACTACGGCACCGACTTCCCCGTCGGCATCGGCTTCACCGGAATCGCCATCGCGCTCCTCGGCCGCAACCACCCGGTCGGGATGGCCGTCGGCGCGCTGCTGTGGGGCTTCCTGGAGCGCACCGGCACCCAGCTCGAATTCGAGGACTACCAGCAGGAGATCGTCGGCGTGATGCAGGGCGTCATCGTCCTCTGCGTCGTCATCGCCTACGAGCTCGTGCGCCGCTACGGCCTCAGACTCCAGCAGCGGCAGGTCGGCGAGCAGCTCGCCGCCCAGGCCCGCAAGACCGACAAGGCGGAGGTGTCCTCGTGAGCACAAACCTCACGACCCCGGTCGCAGAGAGCACCGGCCACAAGCACAAGCCCAAGGCCCCCAGGATCAAGCTGACCTACCCCAAGGTTCTGCTGATCGTCGCCGGCAGCCTGATCCTGCTGTCCCTGCTGCGGGTTGTCACCGGCGCCACCAACCTGACCGAATCCGGCCAGTACACCGCGGCGCTCAGCGCCGCCGTGCCGATCGGCCTGGCCGGACTCGGTGGCCTGTGGGCCGAGCGCTCCGGCGTCATCAACATCGGCCTCGAAGGCATGATGATGCTCGGCGCCTTCTCCGCCGGCGCCGTGGGCTGGCAGCACGGGCCGTGGGCCGCGGCGCTGGCCGGCGTCCTCGGCGGCGCGCTCGGCGGGCTGCTGCACGCCGTCGCCACCGTCACCTTCGGCGTCGACCACATCATCTCCGGCGTCGCCATCAACATCATGGCGCTCGGCATGACCCAGTTCCTCGCCAAGCTGTGGTTCGGCGCGGACGGCAGCGCCGCCGCGGCGGCCGGCGGCAACGACAAGCAGTCCCCGCCGATGCCCGACATGCCGACGTTCACCGTCCCCGGCCTGTCCGACTGGCTCTACTCCATCGAGCAGCACCACTGGTTCCTCGTCTCCGACGCGGCCGGCATCTGCGGCTCCCTGGTCAGCAATGTCTCCTGGCTGACGGTGCTGACCGCCGTCCTCTTCGTGCTCACCTTCTTCGTCCTGTGGCGCACCTCCTTCGGACTGCGGCTGCGCTCCTGCGGTGAGGGCCCGATCGCGGCCGAATCGCTCGGCGTCAACGTCTACCGCTACAAGTACGCGGCGGTGGTCGCCTCCGGCGCGCTGGCCGGACTCGGCGGCGCATTCCTCGCGATCTACGTGCACATCTACCAGGACGGCCAGACCGGCGGGCGCGGCTACATCGGCCTCGCCACCATGATCTTCGGCAACTGGCGGCCGGGCGGCGTCGCCATGGGCGCCGGACTGTTCGGCTTCATGGACGCGCTGCAGCTGCGCGGTGGCGGCCCCACCGTCCACGCGCTGCTGCTTCTGCTCGCCGTCCTGCTGGTCGGCCTCGCGGTGTGGAAGCTGCGCACCGGTTACCGCACCCAGGCCGCGCTCAGCCTGGTCTGCGCCGTGCTGCTCGCCGTCTGGTACGCCACCACCGACACCGTCGCGCTGGAGATCGTCAGCGTCGCCCCGTACATCACCACGCTGCTGGTGCTCGCGCTGGCCTCCCAGCGGCTGCGGCCGCCCAAGGCCATCGGCAAGATCTACCGAAGGGGCCAGGGCAAGTGAGCGAGCGCAGCGAGAGAACCGTTGAGAGGTGCGCGCCGAGCGAGTGCGAGGCCGAGCGGAGCGAGGTATCGGCATGAGCACAGCTCCCGACTGGGAGTGGCTGCGGGGACAGGCCCGGGACGCGATGTCCCGGGCCTACGCCCCGTACTCCGGCTATCCCGTAGGCGCCGCCGCCCTGGTGGACGACGGCCGTACGGTCACCGGCTGCAATGTCGAGAACGCCTCGTACGGCCTCGCGCTGTGCGCCGAATGCGGCCTGGTATCCGCGCTGTTCGCCGGGGGCGGCGGCCGGCTGACCGCCTTCACCTGTGTGGACGGCGCCGGCGAACTCCTGGTCCCCTGCGGCCGCTGCCGCCAGCTGCTGTACGAGCACGGCGGCCCGGAACTCCTGGTCGATACGGCCGCCGGGATCCAGCCGCTCTCCGATCTCCTCCCGGACGCCTTCGGGCCGGGCCACCTGGCCCCCTGACGCACGAGGGTGGCCGGATCCCGTCCGGTCTGGCCACCCTCGTGTCTATGCGTGTAGAACGAGAGCCACCCGTTCGAAAGGAACCGTCCATGGACGTCATCTCCGTCATCCGCACCAAGCGCGACCGCGGTGAGCTGACCCCCGATCAGATCGACTGGGTCATCGACGCCTACACCCGCGGCGAGGTCGCCCACGAACAGATGTCGTCCCTGGCCATGGCCATCTTCCTCAACGGCATGAACCGCACGGAGATCGCCCGCTGGACCGCCGCCATGATCGCCTCCGGCGAGCGCATGGACTTCTCCTCCCTGGCCCGCCCCACCGCCGACAAGCACTCCACCGGCGGCGTCGGCGACAAGATCACCCTCCCCCTCGCCCCCCTCGTCGCCGCCTGCGGCGCGGCCGTCCCCCAGCTCTCCGGACGCGGCCTCGGCCACACCGGCGGCACCCTCGACAAGCTCGAAGCGATCCCCGGCTGGCGCGCCCACCTCTCCAACGCCGAGATGCTGGACGTCCTGCGCTCCGCCGGCTCCGTCATCTGTGCCGCGGGCGACGGCCTCGCCCCCGCCGACAAGAAGCTCTACGCGCTCCGCGACGTCACCGGCACCGTCGAATCCATCCCCCTCATCGCCTCCTCCATCATGTCCAAGAAGATCGCCGAGGGCACCGGCTCCCTCGTCCTGGACGTCAAGGTCGGCTCCGGCGCGTTCATGAAGCACCTCGACGACGCCCGCGAACTCGCCGCCACCATGGTCGAGCTGGGCACCGACCACGGCGTACGGACCACGGCCCTGCTCACCGACATGTCCACCCCGCTCGGCCGCACCGCCGGCAACGCCCTCGAAGTCCGCGAATCCGTCGAGGTCCTGGCCGGCGGCGGCCCCGCCGATGTGGTGGAACTGACCCTGGCCCTCGCCCGCGAAATGCTCGACGCGGCGGGCCTGAAGGACGCCGACCCCGCCAAGGCCCTCGCCGACGGCTCCGCCATGGACCACTGGCGCCGCATGATCACCGCTCAGGGCGGCGACCCCGACGCCCCCCTCCCCGTCGCCCGCGAAACCCACATCGTCCCCGCCCCCGCCTCCGGCGTCCTGCGCACCCTCGATGCCTACGCCGTCGGCCTCGCCGCCTGGCGCCTGGGCGCCGGCCGCGCCCGCAAGGAGGACCCGGTCCAGGCGGGCGCGGGCGTCGAGCTCCACGCCAAGCCGGGGGATGTGGTGCGGGAGGGGCAGCCGCTGCTCACGCTGCACACGGACACGCCGGAGAAGTTCCCGTACGCGCTGGAGGCGCTGGACGGGGGAGTGGCGATCGGGGCGGCGGCCGAGGGCTTCACCGCCTCGCCGGTGGTGCGGGAACGTATCGGCTGACCTGGGGTTTCCCGTTCGGGTGAACGGGAGCTGTGGACCGGTTCGGGTCCTGTTCGGCATGCTGGGATCGGTGACGTACCGACAGAGGAGACCGCCATGAGCGCACTCACCGTCGACCACACCTCGGGCAATGACCGGGAGTGGGACGACCTCGTCCGCATCTGGGAGCAGGCGGACGTACACGAGGGCTGGAAGGTGGAGATCATCGAGGGGATCGTCACCGTGTCACCGCCGCCCGGCCACCACCACAACTTCATCGCCCAGAAGATCCAGCGCCGTCTGTACTCCGTACTCCCGGAGGAATGGGGCATCTACCAGACACTCGGAACAGCCATTCCCTCGCGGAAGGGCTGCTACGTCCCGGACCTCGCCGTGGTGCCTGACGACGTCGTCCTCGGCGCGGCCCCTGACACCTATGTGCCGGCATCCGCCGCCACGCTGATCGTCGAGGTCACGTCGCAGTCCAACGCGAGCAATGACCGGATCCCGAAGGCCGCGGGATACGCGCGAGCCGGTGTCCCGCTCTATCTGCTCGTCGACCGCTGGGCCCCCGCCGGGCCTGCGATCACCCTCTACGGTGAACCGGCCGACGACGTCTACCGCGTGCTGTGGAGCGGCAAGTTCGGCGACCAGGTGGATCTCCCGGAGCCCTTCGGGCTCACCCTCGACACGGGGATGTTCCCCGTCGACTGACGGCGCACAAAGACGAAGGGCCCGCCCCACCAGGACAGGTGGTGAGGCGGGCCCTTCGGGTTCGTGCGGGCGGCTACGCCGCCTTCTCCAGGTGCGTGCGGTGCAGCAGCCGCCGCTCGACGACCGCCTTCCGCGTCGCGTACAGCGTGATCGACGCCGCGCCGACCATCGCCACCAGGCCCAGGACGACGGTGCCCTCCCAGCCCGCCGCGTGGAAGGCCGCGGCGCCCAGCGCGCCACCCAGGCTGCTGCCGACGTAGTACGAGCACTGGTACAGCGCCGAGGCCTGGGCGCGGGCCGTCTTGGCGGTGCGGCTGACCGAGGAGGAGGCCACCGCGTGGCCCGCGAAGAAGCCCGCGGTGATCAGGATCAGGCCCGCCAGGACCGCGGCGACCGAGTCGGCGAGGGACAGCAGCAGGCCGGTGGAGGTCGCGCCCACCGCCAGGTACAGCGCGCCGCGCCGGCCCAGCCGGGCGACCAGCCCGCCCGCCGCGGCCGAGGAGACCGTGCCGACCAGGTAGACGATGAAGATCGAGCCGACGATGCCCTGCGGGAGGTTGAACGGCTCCGAGGTCAGGCGGTAGCCGATCACGGTGTAGACCGCGCCGAAGACCATCATGAAGAGCGCGCCGATGGCGTACAGGCGACGCAGCAGGGGGTTGGCCAGGTGGCCGCCGAGCGTGCGGGCCAGCGCCCGCGGGCCGACCGAACGGGGCGCGAAATGCCGGGCCTTGGGCACCAGCAGCCGGAAGGTCACCGCGCACACCACCGCCATCACGCCGACCGCTGCGAGCCCGGCCCGCCAGCCCCAGGCCTGGGCGACCCAGCCGGTCACGATCCGGCCGGACATCCCGCCGATGCTGTTGCCCGCCACGAACAGTCCGATGGCCGCCACCAGCGCCTTGGCGCGTACCTCCTCGGCCAGGAAGGCCATCGCCGAGGCAGGCAGACCGGCCAGCGCGACACCCTGCACTGCGCGCAGCGCGATCAGTACGCCGAGGGAGGGGGCGAACGGGACCAGCATCGCGATCAGGGCCGCGACGGAGAGGGAGGCGGTCATCAGCGCCCGGCGGCCGAAGCGTTCGGAGACGGCGCTGAGCGGGATCACGCCGAGAGCCAGGCCGAACGTGGCCGCCGATACGGTCCAACTCGCCTGGTCCGGCGAGACGTTGAGGTCGCTGGAGATCGCCGGCAGCAGCGCCTGCGTGGAGTACAGGAGCGCGAAGGTGGCGACTCCGACGGCGAAGAGGGCGAAGCTCATCCGGCGGTAGCCGGGGCCGCCCGGACGCAGCTTGCCGGACTCGGGGTCGACGGCGTCTGCTGCGGGGGAAGAAGTGTCGGTGGACGACTGGGGAGAGGCGGCCGTACGGGTGGTGACGGACGCCCCGGTATCAGCGGGAGGCATGCTTCGAAGGTAGGACTCCGCGCTTCATGCGTCCAATGCATAGAAACGGCATAATCGATGCTGTGACGCATGATCCCAGTTCACGGCCCGCTCTGTCGCAACCTCGCAACAGAAAAGACATGTCGGAAGTGGCGAAGGCCACTGATCTTGGAGGGGGCTCCTGGGCGTATGCGCTCGCGCCGCGCCTCGCCCAGTTCACCGCGGTGGCCCGGCACGAGCACGTCACCCGCGCCGCGCAGGAGCTGGGCATGCCCCAGCCGACCCTCAGCCGCGCCATCGTCCGGCTGGAGGAGGAACTCGGCGTCGCCCTCTTCGCCCGGCACGGCCGTACCCTCTCGCTCACCCCGGCCGGACGGGCCTTTCTCGCCTCCGCCGAGCGGGCGTTGACGGAGCTGGAGCGCGCCACCGACTCCGTACGCGCCGACGCCGACCCCACCGCCGGCAAGGTCGCCTTCGGCTTTCTGCACACCCTCGGCCCCGAGACGGTCCCCGGCCTCATCCGCACCTTCCGCGCCGACCATCCGCGGGTCCGCTTCCAGCTCGTCCAGAACTACGGCGAGGCGATGATCGAACGGCTGCGGGCCGGCGATCTCGACCTCTGCCTGACCTCGCCGGTGCCCGACTACCCGGACCTGGTCGCCCGCCGCCTCGACGAGCAAAAGCTCCGCCTCGTCGTCCCGGACGACCATCCGCTCGCCGGGCGCAAGCGGATCCGGCTGGCGGAGGCGGCGGGCGAGCTGTTCGTCACCCTCGAACCGGGATACGGGCTGCGCCGGATCACCGACGCACTGTGCGCCGAGGCGGGGTTCACACCGCGGGTCGCCTTCGAGGGCGAGGAGGCGGAAACACTGCGCGGCCTGGTGGCGGCGGGGCTCGGCGTGGCCCTGCTGCCGCCGCCCGCGGTGCCCCGGCCCGGCGTCGCCGAACTGACGGTGACGGCACCGCGCGCGGTGCGCGAGATCGGCGTGGCCTGGCTGGACGGGCACCCGGACACCCCGCCGGTGGCCGCGTTCAAGAAGTTCCTGCTGAGCCGGCGGGGGGTGCTGCTGCCTCGGTGACGACGGGCGCCGGGGCCGGCCGCGGGGCCGCGGTGAGGACCGTTCCCCGGGCCAGGGTCCGGGTTCCGGCTCCGCTCAGGTCGACCAGCGCGGAGTGCGAAGGGTCGAGCGAGTCCACCCGCTTGCCGTACCACGTGATGCCCGTCAGTTCGAGCCGGGCGGGGGCTGTGCCGCCCGGGTCCGCCCCTGCTCGTGTCACCGGGCCGACGAAGATCAGGCCGAGGCGTGCCGTGCCGCCGATGCAGCGGACGACGCACCTCGCCGTTCCGCCGTTCACGGATTCCACCGCGGATTCCACCGTATGGATCCGCAGTGCGCTCGGGCCGTGGTCCGCCGCGGGAACGGCGATGTCTGCCTCCGTGGTGAGTGCTGGACGCGGGCGGTACGGGGCGCCCGGCGCCGCCGTGCCGTCCCCGTCCTCAGTGCCGCAGCGACGCCCCGAACCCCGATGCCAGCGGCATCCGCAGACCCAGGGGCGGGGGTGCGGCCAGGGCGTCCTTGACCGGGCGGGCGTAGTCGCGGGAGAAGAGGGAGCCGAGCATGAAGTCGGCGGCGAGGGCGAGGACTTCGGCGCGGTGCTGGTGGAGGGAGTGGCCGTCGGAGTGGACCTCGAAGCGGCAGGTGTCGCGGTTGACCTTCTTGGCGCGCTCGGCGTAGCGGTAGGAGAGGTCGGGGTCGGTGTGTTCGTCGTTGGTGCCGTGGACGAGCAGGACCTGGCGGCCGATGAGCTGTTTCACCGGATCGGGTGCGGTGTCCTGCGGGGCGGGGTCGGGGAACCAGGGGGCGATGGCGAGTACGGAGTGGACGGCCGGATGGCCCGCGGCGTGCAGCGCGGCGCGGGCCCCCATGCCCGTACCGACCAGGCAGACCGGGACATCGCCGTACCGGCGGACGATCTCGTCCAGGGCCCAAGTGGCGTCCCGCGCGGGGTGGTCCGACGGGTCACTCCCGCCCCCGCCGCGATAGCGCAGTACATGGGCGGTCAGGCCTTCGGGGCGGCCGGCCTTCGCCAGCCGGACCGCGAGCCGGCGGACCGCCAGCGCCGAGAGCGGCGACGGCCGCCGCACCCCGGCCGGGCCGCCTTCAGGCAGTAAAAGGGCGACGCCGTTCACCGGGCCGGCCCCTCGTCCACCGCCCTTCCACCGGAGCGCCGCGCGCGCCCCTCCGTCCCCGGCCGTTCCGCGCGGTCTTCCCAGCCGGGCCTCGCGCACCGGCAGCGCTTGCTGAGCCATGACCAGAACGATGGCAGAAGGTGACGCACAGGCCACCCTGTGGACGGGTCACTGTTACGTATCGTTCGGTGAGATCTACGCGCGTAGGGGCTAGAGTGCGAAAATGACGAGCGAGACCACCAACCTCCCGAACAGTGAACAGATCCGCCGCGCGCCCAAGGTGCTGCTCCACGATCACCTCGACGGCGGGCTGCGTCCCGGCACCATCGTCGACCTCGCCCGCGAGAGTGGCTATGACGGCCTGCCCGAAGCCGACCCCGAGAAGCTGGGGATCTGGTTCCGCGAGGCGGCCGACTCCGGCTCGCTGGAGCGCTACCTGGAGACCTTCGCGCACACCTGCGCCGTCATGCAGACCCGCGACGCGCTCTTCCGGGTGGCTGCCGAGTGCGCCGAGGACCTGGCCGCGGACGGCGTGGTCTACGCCGAGGTCCGGTACGCGCCCGAGCAGCACCTGGACAAGGGGCTGAGCCTCGAAGAGGTCGTCGAGGCCGTCAACGAGGGCTTCCGCGAGGGCGAGCGCCGGGCCCGCGAGAACGGCCACCGCATCCGCGTCGGTGCCCTGCTGACCGCCATGCGGCACGCCGCCCGCGCCCTGGAGATCGCCGAACTCGCCAACCGCTACCGCGACTCGGGCGTCATCGGCTTCGACATCGCGGGCGCCGAGGCCGGCTTCCCGCCCACCCGCCACCTCGACGCGTTCGAGTACCTCAAGCGGGAGAACAACCACTTCACCATCCACGCCGGCGAGGCCTTCGGCCTGCCCTCCATCTGGCAGGCGCTCCAGTGGTGCGGCGCCGACCGCCTCGGCCACGGTGTCCGCATCATCGACGACATCGAGGTCGACGACGACGGCTCGGTCAAGCTCGGCCGCCTCGCCTCGTACGTACGCGACAAGCGCATCCCGCTGGAGATGTGCCCCAGCTCCAACCTCCAGACCGGCGCCGCCACCTCCTACGCCGAGCACCCCATCGGGCTGCTGCGGCGCCTGCAGTTCCGGCTCACCGTCAACACCGACAACCGGCTGATGAGCGGTACGACCATGTCCCGCGAATTCGAGCACCTGGTCAAGACATTCCGATACACGCTCGATGACATGCAGTGGTTTACAGTCAATGCGATGAAATCAGCATTCATTCCTTTCGATGAACGTCTAGCCATGATCAACGACGTCATCAAGCCCGGATATGCGGAACTGCGGGCCGAATGGCTCTTCCGTCAGGTGGGCACAACCACCGGCTCGAGCAGGGGTTCTCACGCTGAGTAAGGCGAATCGGGCGGTGTGGCGCGCGATTTAGCGGAACGGCCGGTGGTTGTCCACCGGCCGTTTTTCGTGGGCCGTTGGTGTTTGCGGCGGCGGCGACCGCGTCACTAGGTTGATTGGCCGGTCAAGCCCCCATCACAAACCCCCATCACGAGGACGTAATTCGATGAAGCAGGGAACCATCAAGACTCTCGGTGCCGCCGCGCTCGGTGCCGCCTTCGCCGTCGCCGCCGCGGGCACCGCCTCCGCCGCCCCGTCGGTGAACGCGGCCGACGCCGCCGGTCTGCTGAACAAGCTGCCGGTCAAGCAGGTCACCGAGACCGCGTCGGGGGCCACCCACGGCGTCAAGCCGGCCGGCAACGACATCAACAACCCCATCAAGACCCAGGGCAACTCGCTGGGCGGTCTGCCGATCCGCACCGTCACCGGCATCGCCGGCAAGCTGGCCAAGAACGCCGGCTGATCACCAACGGCTGAGCGGTCGGAAGGCCCCCGGGCCGTGCCCCGGTGCGTACGCCGCAGTGCGTAGGCACCGGGGCACCGCCATGTCCACGGCCCGGTGTCCGCCGCGGCCGTGGCGGGCGTGCCTGGTTACCAGGCGGCGGCGCCGGTGGCCTCGTCCTCCGCGGGGAGGAATATCCACAGCGCCAGGTAGACGAGGAACTGCGGGCCCGGCAGCAGGCACGACAGCAGAAAGATCACGCGCATCGTCGTCGGGGTGGTGCCGAAGCGACGGGCCAGCCCCGCACACACTCCGGCGATCATTCGGTTGTTGCGGGGGCGGACAAGTGCGGCGGCCATGACGGCGGCTCCTTTGCGACTCGGTAGGGCGTTTGCCCCGATGTCTCAAAGGTAGGTCCGGCTGCCGAAGAGCACGTCAGCCTGCGGGGCTACGTCAACCCTGGAGATCTTCGGGGTCGCGCCCCTCAGACGCTCCTCCCGGCGACGGAGCCGGTACCGGGCCCCAGGGACGACCACCAGATGGGCCACCGCCACCCCGAGCGTGTTCAGCAGCACCGAGTCGACGTCCGCGACCTGCCCCGGCACCCCGGCCTGCAACAGCTCGATGGCCAGCGCGATCATCGCGCCGGCGAAGACGGTACGTGTCAGGGACACCAGTGGGGACACATGGAGCCGCCCGGCCGCCATCGGAAGCAGCACCCCCAGCGGCGCCAGCAGCAGTACCTGGCCGCCCAGGCTCTGCACCGCGTGCCAGGTGCCGTGGGCCAGCTCGGCGTTGATCGACGCGAGCGGCTCGACATTGGGCGCGGGCACCCATGGCACCGTACGGGGCCGCAGCGTCAGCCAGCCGACAATCAGCAGATGCGCCACCAGGAGCAGAAGTCCGGTGGCGCGCATACGGAGGGCGGCGGTGTCGCCGGAACCATGACGCTGCACACAGGCCAGGACGCCGGTAGCGGGGGCCTCGGTTCCGCCCTGTTGCGCCCGTCTTGGCCGGATGGCCCGGCGGCCGCGGCGCCCCAGGGAGACCCCGTACGCGGCCGGGGACGCCGGCTCAGCCGTCTTCGGACAGCGGGTCGCCCCAGCCCGCGTTCTGTGCGATGTCCGGGTTGGAGAGCACATCGGCGGAGCAGTCGTAGCGGTGCGGCACGTCCTTGCCGGGCCCGCCCAGCACCGCCGCGTGCGAACGGCCCAGCGCCGGGGACGCGCCGTAGGTGCACACCAGCTGCGCCAGCGCGAAGGACGGCAGATCGTCCGGCCGGATGCTCAGCCGCAGCGCGTCCGTGGGATCGCCCGCGCGCGGACCGTTCACCTTCAGGTCCTCGGGCACCGCGCTGCTGAACCCGGCCTCCTCCTCCGCCGACGAGGGCCGGTGGCGCAGCTCGCCCAGCAGCGCCCGCGCCACCGCCAGCCGCACGGCGGCCGCGGTCTTCCCCTTCGGCGCCGGCACCGACCGTTCCACCTGGGCCAGCGTGGAACTGCACACCAGATACACGGCGACCGCCGAACGACCGGGGGCCGCCGACTCCGCGTCCCTGCCGGGGGCCTTGCAGCTCACCCGCGAGGGCGCGCCCCCCGCGTCCACCGGCACGGACGTCCCCCGGATGCCGCAGCCCGCGGCGGCCAGCGCCACGACCGCCACCGCGGCGGTGCGCCCGCTGCGCGAGAACCACCCGGCCCGCCTCATCGGTCCCCCTCCGTGCCGCCGCCGGCCGGCCCGCCGTCCTTGCGGCCCTCGCCCTGCCCGCCGTCCGTCAGCCGGGACGCGTCCATCGGCAGCCGCAGCGTGAAGACCGCGCCGCCCTCGGGCAGATTGGCGGCGGTGATCTCACCGCCGTGGATGTGCGCGTTCTCCATCGCGATGGACAGGCCCAGACCGCTGCCCTCCGACCGCGGCCGGGACGCGCTCGCCTTGTAGAAGCGGTCGAAGACGTGCGGCAGAACCTCTTCCGGGATCCCGGGACCGTGATCCCGTACGCGGATGACCAACTCCCCGCCCCCGGCTCCCTCTTCCGCCGCATCCTCGGCGCGCTCGGCGTCTTCGGTGCCCGCGGCGTCTTCGATCCCCGCGGCATGTTCGGTGTGCACGGAGACCCGTACCGGCGACCCGCCGTGCTTGAGGGCGTTACCGATCAGATTCGCCAGGATCACATCGAGGCGCCGCGGGTCCAGCCGCGCCACGATGCCCCGGTCCGCGTCCAGATCGACCGCGTCCAGCCAGGCCCGCGCGTCGATGCACGCGGTCACCTGGTCCGCGACATCGACATCGTCCAGCACCAGCCGGGCCGTGCCCGCGTCGAAGCGGGTGACCTCCATCAGGTTCTCCACCAGGTCGTTCAGCCGCCGGGTCTCGCTGACCACCAGCTGCACCGCGGGCGCGATCATCGGGTCGAGGGAGTCGGCCTCCTCCTCCAGCACCTCCGATACCGCGGTGATCGCAGTCAGGGGCGTACGGAGCTCGTGCGACATATCGGCGACGAAGCGCCGCGAGGACGCCTCCCGCGCGCTCAGCTCCTCGACCCGCTGCTCCAGCCGCTCCGCCGTACGGTTGAACGTCCGGGACAAGTCCGCGAGTTCGTCGGTGCCGGTCACCCGCAGCCGGGTGTCCAGCCGCCCCTCACCGAGCTGCCGCGCCGCGTACCCCAGCCGCTGTACGGGCCGCAGCACCGTCGTCGCGGCGGCCTGCGCCAGCAGCGCCGACCCGACCAGCGCCAGCGCGGTGGCGATCCCCAGCGACCAGGCCAGCGAGTTGAGGTCCTGCCGCTCGGTGGCCAGCGACTTCATCATGTAGCCGGTCGGACCGCCGCCGATCACCTCCGCCCCGGCGACCAGATAGGGGACGTCCCCGACCTGCCGGCGCTGCCAGTACAGATGGTGCGCATAGCGGTTGGACTCGTCGACCGGACGCACCTGGGCGACGGCCTTGCGCAGCGCCGTCGGCACGCTCTTCAGCGTCAGCAGATCCTTGTCGGTGGTCGCCGCGCAGGCCTTGCCCGCCCGGTCCTTGCCGATCAGCAGCACCGTGTAGTTCTGCGGCCCGCCCGCCATCTGCCGCGCCGCGTCCTGGAGTTCGGAGCAGCGCGGGCGCGGCGCCAGCGACCGCGTACTGTCCTCCAGTGACTTGCGGAAATCCTTGAGCACGGCATTCTGCGTGCGGTCCAGCACCGTATTGCGGTTGAGCCAGTACGCGATGCCGGACGCGGAGACCGCGGCGGTCAGCGCCACCAGCGCGAAGACGACGACCAGCCGCAGCCGCAGGCTCGTCCAGCGCAACAGCCCGGAGGCGCGCCGCAGCAGCCGCGTGGAGCGGTTGCCGGGCCCGGCAACCGGGGTGTCCTCGATCGTGTCGTCGCTGTCGCTCTCCGTGGGGCGTCCCGTCACTGCGGGGAGTCCAGCCGGTATCCCACACCGCGGACCGTACGGATCAGCGTCGGCGAGGACGGCACGTCCTCCACCTTCGCGCGCAGCCGCTGGACACACGCGTCCACCAGGCGCGAATCGCCCAGATAGTCGTGCTCCCACACCAGCCGCAGCAACTGCTGCCGCGACAGCGCCTGTCCGGGCCGGCGGCTCAGCTCCAGCAGCAACCGCAGCTCGGTCGGCGTCAGTTGCAGATCCTCGCCGTTCTTGGTGACGGTCATCGCCGAGCGGTCGATCACCAGCGAGCCGAACGTCGCCGAGTCGCTGGACTCCCGTTCCCCGCGGCGCAGTACGGCACGGATACGGGCGTCCAGCACCCGACCCTGCACCGGCTTGACGACATAGTCGTCCGCGCCGGACTCCAGCCCCACCACGACGTCGATGTCGTCGTTGCGCGCGGTGAGCAGGATGATGGGCAGCTGGTCCGTGCGCCTGATCCGCCGGCACACCTCGAAACCGTCGATGCCCGGCAGCATCACATCCAGCACGATCAGGTCCGGGCGCTGCTCGCGCAGCAGCTTCAGGCCGTCCTCGCCCGTCGCCGCGGTCACCACACGGTGACCCTGGCGCGACAGCGAGAGTTCGAGGGCCGTGCGGATGGCGTCGTCGTCCTCGATCAGCAACAGAAAAGGCACCCCGCCATTCTGGCCCATGAGACGCCGGGAGATCGACCGGTGCCCCCTCTCATATGCGCCCCCGGCGCGTGGTGGCCCCGCGCCGCACCCCACCGGCCCCTGTGACAGGGCTGTGACAGTCGGCGGACACCGCGATGAAACTGGCTTGGCAGTCTTTTGGGCACCGGGAGAGATCAACAACCCGGGACACACCGAACGAGCTGGCTCAACGACGGGGGGCGCGAGATGAACACACTGCACGGCACGACTTCCAGCGCAGTTATCACGCGGCTCCATGACGTCGTACGGGCCGGGGAGAAGTCCGGTGCCGTGAGCGGGCGGGGGTGCGCTCGCGGCACCGGGCGTCAGAGGTCGGGGGCCATGTACGCCGTGGCCATTGACGCGACCTCGGTGGAAATCCCCAGGCCCAACGGGGGAAACACGGGCCGCGGGGATGCCGACGGGGGAAACAACGGGGGAACGCAGTACGGGGAGGAGACGGGGGAACGGCGCTCCGCGTCGGAGGCGGCCGAGGCCGAAGCGGCCTTCACCGCCTACGTCCAGGAGCGCCGCGCCTCCCTGTACGCCACCGCCTACCACCTGACCGGCGACCGCTACGAGGCCGAGGACCTGCTGCAGAGCGCGCTGTTCTCGACCTACCGGGCGTGGGACCGGATCAGCGACAAGGCGGCGCTCGGCGGCTATCTGCGGCGCACCATGACCAACCTGCACATCAGCGCCTGGCGCCGCCGCAAGCTCAACGAATACCCGACCGAGGAACTGCCCGAGACGGCCGGTGACGTGGACGCGATGCGCGGCACCGAGCTGCGCGCCGTCCTGTGGCAGGCCCTGGTCCGGCTGCCCGAGGCGCAGCGCACCATGCTGGTGCTGCGCTACTACGAGGGCCGTACGGACCCCGAGATCGCGGACATTCTGGGCATCAGTGTCGGCACGGTGAAGTCGAGCATCTGGCGCTCCCTGCGCCGGCTGCGCGAGGACGAGGTCCTCAGCTTCGGCCGTGACGAGGAGGAGTCCTTCGGCGAGCTGGTGGCCTGAGGACGGGGGGGAACCGGGGGAAAACCGGGGGGACCAGGGGGAAACGGGGAAAAGCGGGGGACGTGCCCGAGGGGAACGGGGTACGGGGGATACGGGGGAAACCGGCCGCGGGGGAGCGATCCGCCGAGGCCGGACGTATCGGGGGATACGGGGGACACGGGGGAAGGAAGCGGGTTCGGGCGGCCGGGGGGTCTGCCCGAACCCGCTTCTGCCGTTGTGCTTCCCGGTGCGCCGGGCTGCCGCAGGCGCAGGATCAGGGACGTACGGCCTCGCCGATCGCGCCGCCCACCCGCGCCGCGGAAATCCGCGCCAGCGCCTCGGGCTTGGCGCACGGATGGGCACCCAGGGCACAGTGCCGGGCGACGACCGCGCGTTCGTTGCGCAGCAGCCGCAGGCCGCGACGCACCAGATAGGGCGCCGACTTACGGCCCTCCCGCAGGTCCCGGGCCAGCCGCCGGCGGAACGTGGTCGTGGGACGGCCGCGCAGGCACAGCGCATCGGCGAGCAGCCCCGCTTCCCGGCACCCCGCTATGACATCGGCCGCGAAGATGCCCTCCGCGATGAACAGCGGGGCATCGCCGAGATCGAGCCGCGAGACCCCGGCCCGGGAGCTGGTGGCGATGTCGTACACGGGGACGGACGTTCGCCCCGTACGGCACAGCGCCTCGATCGCGGCGACCGCGACATCGGCGTCCCAGGACAGCGGCGAGTCCCAGTCGGCGCCGCCGCCGGGCAGCTGCGGCAGCGTCGGGTCCGTGCCCTCCTTGTAGAAGTCGTCGAGATTGAGGACGGGCAGGCCGGTCAGCGCGGCGAGGGACGTCTTGCCCGAACCCGAGGGGCCGGTCAGCAGGACGACTCGGACGGAGGTACCACCCTGTTCGAGAGGAGTGGCGAACTCGGGGGAGGAGGACTGGAGGCTCACGGGTACCCATTGTCGGCCCATTGGGCCGTTGGGAGTACCCCGGCGTACGAGACGGACCGTGAGGTGGATCCCACGACGAGCCGTCAACTACTCTACGCAGTCGATCGATTACCCGTTCAAGCGGATTCCGCAGTCAGGTGGCACAGCAGATGGCCTCACACGCACGTCCCCAGCCCAGCCGCATCCCCCGTACGCTGCTGCGCACCGCGCTCGCGTTCTCCGCGGCCGGCGCCGCGCTCGCGGCGGGCGGCTCGGCATCGGCGAGCGCGACCCCCTCGCCCGCGCCGGCCGCCCACCCCGACCAGGGCTCCGGCACCCCTCTGCACACCGTGACCCGCGCCGTGCGGAACTCCGTCACCGGTGCCCCCGGCGCGGTCAAGAACCTCCAGCTCAACCCGCTGGCCAACACTCCTGTCGACCCGCTGAACAACGCCTTGGAGACCAAGGTCGCCGACTTCAAGCCGCTGAGCACCACGTCGGCGACCGGCCCCCTGTCGTCCGGCGCCGCCCTCAAGGACCTGCCGCTGGTGGGCCGTATGACGCGCGTGCTGCCGAAGTGACGCCGCGCCGGCGCGTTCAGTGGCCGTTGCAGGCGGCCACGAACTGCTCCATCTGCCGGCGCAGCGCGCTGCCCAGCGCGATCCAGGAGCCGTCGGCGAAGACGAGGTCGAAGCGGCCGCGGGCGGCGACGGCACCTGGGTTGGCCTGGAAGCGGGCGATGTTCCTGCGCGGCACGTCCACGGCGACGACCCACTGAGGTGCGCTGTTCGGCCGGTCCTCGTTCCTGTTGAGCGCCACGATGAGGCGCCGGTCGGTGATCGCCTGGAGGCCGGTGGGGTCGCCCGCGTGGGCGAGGTGGATGCGGAAGCGCCCGGCCATGCTCTGCCAGCCGCCCTCGATGACCTGGCCCCACAGCGCGCGCTCGGCGGCGGAGTCCAGGGCGTCCTCGGCGTTCTCCCGGGCCTCCGAGACGGCCTCGGCGGCGCGTCCGAGGGCACGGGTGAGCCGGTTGTTGGCCAGCCGGCTGTGGGAGACCGCGACGACGGGCCGGGCGATCACGCTCGCGACGCTGTCGAAGACGCCGCTCACCCGCTGCTCCCACTGCGAGGGCCGGGCGGGCATCCGCAGCTCGGCGGGGACCGCCGGCAGCGCCGGGTTGGGGGCGAAGTCGCAGGCCTCGACCAGCGTTTCGCCGGGCTGGAGAAGGCCGCGGAAGCCGTCCCGGTAGTGCTGCTTCATCCGTTGCCGCCCCCCGGCGATCGCCGTCCGGTCGTGTCCGATCGCCGGCCGATTGTCGTGCCCCTGTCGATGTCATGATCGTATCGGCCGCGACCGGCGGTTGCCGGGGGTGTCCCCGGGGGGCCGGCGGTGTCCGGCGATGGCGCACAACGGCGACGGGCCCCTTCCGTGCGGGGAAGGGGCCCGTGTTCAGGGGGAGGCGGACGCCGGTCTCAGACTCCCATCGGGTGCCACACCGTCTTCGTCTCCAGGAAGGCGAACAGGCGCTCGGTGCCCGGGTCGGCGGCCCAGTCGGCCGTACCGGGGCGCAGTACCCGCTTCAGGTTGTCGGCCGCGGCCGTCTCCAGGTCCTTGGCCAACCCGGCATCCGCGCCCGCGAGATCGAGGGCGTTGACGTCCTGGTGGGCGGCGAGCGGGGCGGCGATCTCCGCCGTACGGCCGGAGAGGATGTTGACGACGCCGCCGGGCAGGTCGGAGGTGGCGAGCACCTCACCCAGGGACAGCGCGGGCAGCGGGGAATCCTGGGCGGCCGCCACGACCACGGTGTTGCCGGTGACGATCGCCGGGGCGATGACCGAGACCAGGCCGAGGAAGGACGACTCCTGGGGCGCCAGGACGGCGACCACACCGGTCGGCTCGGGGGCCGAGAGGTTGAAGTACGGGCCCGCCACCGGGTTGGCCCCGCCGACGACCTGCCCGACCTTGTCGGACCAGCCCGCGTACCAGACCCAGCGGTCGATCGCCGCGTCCACCTGGGCGGTGGCCTTGGCCTTGGACAGCCCCTGGGCGTCCGCGACCTCGGCGATGAACTGCTCCCGGCGGCCCTCCAGCATCTCGGCGACGCGGTAGAGGATCTGGCCGCGGTTGTAGGCCGTGGCGCCCGACCAGCCGCCGAACGCCTTACGGGCGGCGACCACCGCGTCCCGGGCGTCCTTACGGGAGGCCAGCGGCGCATTGGCCAGCCATTCGCCCTTCCCCGCCGCGCCGGCGGCCTTCGTCCCTGCCGTCACCTCGTACACCCGCCCGCTCTCGGACCGGGGGAACTTCCCCCCGACGTACAGCTTGTAGGTCTTGAGCACGCTCAAGCGATCAGACATTGAGGTACGCCTCCAGGCCGTGGCGGCCGCCCTCGCGGCCGTAGCCCGACTCCTTGTAGCCGCCGAAGGGCGAGGTGGGGTCGAACTTGTTGAACGTGTTGGACCAGATGACGCCGGCGCGCAGCTTGCTCGCCATCCACAGCATCCGCGAGCCCTTCTCCGTCCAGATACCGGCGGAGAGGCCGTAGGGGGTGTTGTTGGCCTTCGCCACGGCCTCTTCCGGAGTGCGGAAGGTCAGGACGGACAGCACCGGGCCGAAGATCTCCTCGCGGGCGATGCGGTGCGCCTGGGTGACGCCCGTGAAGAGGGTCGGCGCGAACCAGTAGCCGGCGGCGGGCAGATCGCAGGCGGGGGCCCAGCGCTCGGCGCCCTCGGCCTCGCCCGCGTCGGCCAGCGCCGTGATCCGGGCCAGCTGCTCGGCGGAGTTGATGGCGCCGATGTCGGTGTTCTTGTCCAGCGGGTCGCCCACGCGCAGGGTCCCCATCCGGCGCTTGAGGGCGTCCAGCAGCTCGTCCTGGACGGACTCCTGGACGAGGAGGCGGGAGCCCGCGCAGCAGACGTGCCCCTGGTTGAAGAAGATGCCGTTGACGATGCCCTCGACGGCCTGGTCGATGGGGGCGTCGTCGAAGACGATGTTCGCCGCCTTGCCGCCCAGCTCCAGGGTCACCTTCTTGTCCGTGCCGGCCACCGTACGGGCGATGGCCTTGCCGACGTCGGTGGAGCCGGTGAAGGCCACCTTGTTGACGTCGGGGTGGGCCACCAGCGCGGCGCCCGTGGAGCCGTCACCCGTGACGATGTTGACGACGCCCTTGGGCAGGCCCGCCTGGCGGCAGATGTCCGCGAAGAACAGCGCGGAGAGCGGGGTCGTCTCGGCGGGCTTGAGGACGACGGTGTTGCCGGTCGCCAGCGCCGGGGCGATCTTCCAGGCCAGCATGAGGAGGGGGAAGTTCCACGGGATGACCTGGCCCGCGACGCCGAGGGGGCGCGGGTTCGGGCCGTAACCGGCGTGGTCGAGCTTGTCCGCCCAGCCCGCGTAGTAGAAGAAGTGCGCGGCCACCAGCGGCAGGTCCGCGTCCCGCGACTCCCGGATCGGCTTGCCGTTGTCCAGCGACTCCAGGACGGCCAGCTCGCGCGAGCGCTCCTGGATGATCCGGGCGATCCGGAAGAGGTACTTGGCGCGCTCGGCACCGGGCAGCTCGGACCACTTCTCGAAGGCCTTACGGGCCGCCTTCACGGCCCGGTCCACGTCCTCGGCGTTGGCCTGGGTGTACTCGGCCAGCACCTCCTCCGTGGCGGGCGAGACGGTCTTGGCCAGCCCGCCGCCGGAGCCCTCGGTGAACTCGCCGTCGATGAACAGCCCGTAGCTCGGCGCGATGTCGACGACCGCGCGGGACTCCGGGGCCGGTGCGTACTCGAATGCTGAGTGCATAGCGGAGTTCATAGCGGTCAGTCCACCGTTACGTAGTCGGGGCCGGAGTAGCGGCCGGTGCTGAGCTTCTGGCGCTGCATCAGCAGATCGTTCAGGAGGCTGGAGGCACCGAAGCGGAACCAGTCGGCGGTCAGCCAGGGCTCGCCCAGCGTCTCGTTGACCATCACCAGGTACTTGATCGCGTCCTTGGTCGTACGGATGCCGCCGGCGGGCTTCACGCCCACCTGGACGCCGGTCGCCGCGTGGAAGTCGCGGACGGCCTCCAGCATCAGCAGCGTGACGGGCGGGGTGGCGTTGACGGCCACCTTGCCGGTCGAGGTCTTGATGAAGTCGGCGCCCGCGAGCATCGCCAGCCAGGAGACCCGGCGGACGTTGTCGTACGTCTCGAGCTCGCCGGTCTCGAAGATGACCTTGAGGTGCGCGGCGCTGCCGTCCGGCCGTGCGCACGCCTCCTTGACCGCCTTGATCTCCTCGAAGACCGCCAGGTACCGGCCGGAGAGGAAGGCACCCCGGTCGATCACCATGTCGATCTCGTCGGCGCCGGCGGCGACCGCGTCACGGGTGTCGGCGAGCTTGACGGGCAGGGCGGCGCGGCCCGCCGGGAAGGCGGTGGCGACGGACGCGACGTGGATACCGGAGTCGCCGAGCGCCGCCTTGGCCGTGGCGACCATGTCGGGATAGACGCAGATCGCCGCGACCTTGGGGGCGGTGCGGTCGGTGGGGTCGGGGCTGACGCCCTTGGCGCACAGCGCCCGGACCTTGCCCGGGGTGTCCGCGCCCTCCAGGGTCGTCAGGTCGATCATGGAGATGGCGAGATCGATGGCATACGCCTTCGCCGTCGTCTTGATCGAGCGGGTGCCGAGGGTGGCGGCGCGAGCCTGCAGGCCGACCGCGTCGACCCCCGGGAGGCCGTGGAGGAAGCGGCGCAGCGCACCGTCGTCGGCGGTGACATCCGCCATTGACGCCAGACGCCCCGCGGCTTCCTTGCCGTATGCGGGAACAGTGATGGGCATGGTCACGAGGGGAGCATATCTACGCGCGTAGCAACATGTCATCCCCCCGGGGAGGAGAGAAACGCGCCACGCAGGGAGGAGGGCGGCAGGCGGGGCCCGGGGGCGGGGCCCGCCGGGGAGGGCCGCGAATGATGCCGTAACGCAATGTCCGGCATCCGGACGGTCAGGCAGAATCGGCAGCATGACGAGCCCGCACCGGTCCACCCCGCCGCAGCAGCAGTACGCGGACCGCAGTTACCGCTCACCCGCGGCCATGGCGGGCGGCGGGCTGCTCATCGCCCTCGCACTCTGGCTCGGCGGCGACGCGCTGCTACGGGGCGGCGCGCACACCAAGCTCATGGCGCTGTTCGCGCTGTTGCTGGTGGTGCCGCTGGTGTTCGCGTTCACGCTGCGGCCGGCGGTACGGGCGAGCGCGGACCTCCTTACGGTCCGCAACCCGTTCCGCACGATCACGCTGCCCTGGGGCGCCGTGGAGAACCTGCGGGCCGCGTTCTCCGCCGAGGTGTTCACCAGCGGCGCCAAGTACCAGATGTGGGCGATCCCCGTCTCCCTGCGACAGCGCAAAAAGGCCAGCAGGCAAGCCGCCCGCGGCGCCTCCAGGACCCGCCTCGGCGGCGCCGCCGACGACGGCCCGGCGCCGCGCGCGATGGCCGACCAGGCCCTCGACGAACTGCGCGAGATCAAGGAACGCGCCGGGGAGCGCGAGAGCGCCAAGGGCGAGCCGACGGTGCGCTGGGCGTACCCGGTCATCGCGCCGATCGTGGCGGGGGCCATCGGGCTGGCCGTGACGCTGGCGCTTTAGGGCCTGCCCGGCACGGGTGTCCGCGCCGGGATGAGGGGCAGCCGCCCCGGTCCGTGGGCTCGGCGTAGGCGGCGAGTCGCCTTACCGGCCGAGTGTGACCCAGCTCACCGGGAAACGGTGACAGGGTGTTGTCGCGGACGGCTGCGAGGGTCGGCGGCATGACGATCACCGATGAGGACTGCCTCGCCGAGACCCTGGCGTTCAACAAGGAATTCGAGGCCACTGCCGCGAGCCGCCCGGCGCGCGACGAGACGCCGGACGCGACCACGCTGGCCGCCCTGCGGCGCAACCGGCTCGGCGGCGACACGCCCCCGGAGCGACTGCCGCAGGGCCGGGACCGCGTCATTGCCGGAGGGGTGCGGGTCCGGACGTTCGTACCCGACCGCGTCGAGGGCGTGTATCTGCACCTCCACGGGGGCGGGTGGGTGTTCGGCTCCGCGGACGGGCAGGACGAGAGACTGTGGCGGCTCGCCGAGCAGGCGCGGCTGGCCGTGGTCAGCGTGGACTACCGCCTCGCGCCGGAACACCCGTTCCCCGCCGGGCCCGACGACTGCGAAGCGGCCGCCCGGTGGCTGGTGGACCACGCCGCGGCCGAGTTCGGCACCCGACGGCTGCTGATCGGGGGCGAGTCGGCCGGTGCCCATCTGAGCGTCGTGACTCTGCTGCGCCTTCGCGACCGGCACGGCATCACCGGCGCGTTCCGCGCGGCCCACCTGCTGTTCGGCCCCTACGACCTGTCGATGACACCGAGCCAGCGGTCCTTCGGCGCCAGGCGGCTGCTGAGCAACACCGACTCGCTGCGGCGGACCTATGAGCTGTTCACCCCTGGCATGGGGGCGGAACGACGCCGCGATCCCGAGGTCTCACCGCTCTTCGCCGACCTCGCCGGTCTGCCGCCCGCCCGCATCGTCGTCGGCACCGAGGATCCGCTGCTGGACGACTCGCTGTTCCTGGCCCAGCGGTGGCAGGCGACGGGCGCGCCCGTGCAGCTCGGCGTCGTCGCCGGCGCCATGCACGGTTTCACCCTGTTCCCGCTGACCGTCACCGAGCGGGAGCTGCGGCGCCAGCGGGACTTCCTGTCCGCCACGGGACGGTAGCGTCGCCGGCATGAACCGCACCGCCCGGCTCTACGCGCTGGTGGAGGAGTTGCGTGCGGCGGCGCCGCGGCCGCTGACGGTCGCGGCGCTCGCCGCGCGATTCGAGATGAGTACCCGCACGGTGCAGCGCGACCTCCAGGCGCTGATGGGGGCCGGTGTCCCGGTGCGCACCGCACCCGGGCGAGGCGGGGGCTGGTCGATCGACCCGGAAATGACCCTGCCCCCGATCCACTTCACCGCCGATGAGGCCTCGGCGCTGGCCGTCGCCCTCGCCGCGACCGACGCCGTCGCCCCGTACGCGGGTGCGGCCCGCACGGCAGCCCAGAAGATAGCCGCCTCGATGACCGGCCCCGCCTCGGCGGCGGCCCAGGAACTCGCGGCACGGATCGTGACGCTGCCCTCGCCGTCCGACTCCACGGTCCGCGCGGCGGTGGAACGGGCCCTCGCCACCACCACGGTGCTGCGGCTGTCCTACGTCGACGCAGCGGGACGCGAAAGCGAGCGCGCGGTGGAACCGGCCGGACTGCTCACCGCCGACGGCCGGTGGTACCTCATCGCCTGGTGCCGCACGCGCGGGGCCGGCCGGGGCTTCCGGCTGGACCGCATCACAGCCGCGGCGTCGACGACCGAGCGGGCCCAGCCGCACGACCTGACCGCACTGCTGCGCGGCTCGGCCGCGGCCGGCGCGGTGCCCCCCACCGCGCTGGCTCCCCTCACACCCCGCCGTGGCCCATCGGACACGACCTAGGCTGCGGTCCGCCGCTCCAGACGGCTGCCTCGCGCCACGACGATGGACATGATGTCGCTGGGGGCGTCCAGCGCGATGCGGTGCCATCGCCCGCGCTCCACGATGACGGCGGCTCCCGCCGCCAGCTTGATCTCCTCCTCCTCGTCTCCCGGCCGCTCCGGGCGGAAGCAGAGGCGTATCCCGCCGGTGAGGCAGGCCACGACTTCGTCCGCGGCGGAGTGGATTTCCCAATGGTCGGCGTGAACGTCGGCATCGGTCTCCACGCGGAACGTCATCACCTGCCAGCCGTCGCTCTCGGGGTCGAACACCGGCCGCTCGGCGCGCACTTGGCCGCTCTGGCCGAGGTGGATGAAGGAGCCGAAGAGGTCGATCGGGGTCGCGGTCATGCCGGGATGTCCTTCCAGTAGGGGTGTCTCGGTGATCTCTGGGTGATCTTTCAGCTGATGGGTTGTGGCACCGGTGGCCGGCGCGCCCGTCCGGAGCGGGCGGAGCGCGGAGCCGAGGTCTCCGTCTCGTCACCCGGCGTTGCCGCTGCCGCCCAACGCCTGCCGGTACAGGGCCGACAGCGCGTCGTCGATGGGGTGGCGTCGCGGCTTTCCCGAGGAGTCCCTGGTGTTCCACCGCACGAGGTTCATCGCGACGGACATCTGCCGCCTGCCGTCGGCGCGGGTCAGGGACAACGTCTCGGCCCCCAGACCGTGCCGCAGTCCGGGATGTCGACCCGGTGCAGACCGAGGCCGTATTCGATCTTCGTCCCGTCGAGGGCGCGGACCGGGACCGTGCGCTGCATCTGCGCCAGCGACGATCCGTTGACGACCTTGCCGTCGAGCAGCCTGCCGTAGAAGCGGTTGAGGTCCTCCATGATCGACACCAGAGCGGCCCCCGGTCCCACCCAGGACATGTCGTAGACGCTGTAGTCGCGCGGCGGGTCGATCAGGCCGTACAGCGCCTCGTACATCCGCGAGTGCGGCCCCTCGATGTCCGGCCCGGCCGGGAACTCGGTGTGCCGGAGACCGGCGGGCTCGATGACGTTCCGGGTGATGCACTCCTCGGCCGTGGTGCCCGTGATCCGCTCCAGGAGTTGGCCGAGGAGCAGGTAATTGGTGTTGGAGTACGTCCCCATGGGGCTTCCGGGCTCACCGGCGGGCGGCGCCGCGAGCCCCATCTCGATCAGCTCGGCCGGGCGGAAACCGCCGGAACCGGTTGTCGTCCAGGCTCCCGGGCGAGATGTCCGACAGAGACGGGAACCCCCGGAAGGACGGGAACGCAGCGGGGAGGTAATCGCTGATGCCGCTGGTGTGGTTGAGCAGCATCCGCACCGTGACCTTCTTGCCGCGCTCACCCGGCACCAGCCGCGGCAGGTACCGGCCGATCGGCGCGTCGAGCCCGATCCGGCCCGCCTCGGCCTGTTGCAGGACCGAGGCGGCGGTGAAGGTCTTGGTGACGCTGCCGACCCGCTGTCGCATGCCGGGGCTGACGGGACGGCCCGTACCGACATCGGCGACCCCGGAAGCGCCGCGCCACACCTGACCGGCATCGCGCACCTCGGCGTATATACCGGGCATTCCCGCGCGGTGGACGCCGTCCACGGCGGACTGCAGCTCCGCGGGATCCAGGCCGGCCGCCGGGCTCGTGCCGGTCGCCGGACTCGTGCCGTCCGCCGGTACGGCCCCCGTTCCGTGGGCCGCGGGAACGGATTCTCCGGTGCTCTTCGCCATCGACGGCTCGCTGCTCTTCGTCATCGTCGGCTCATTCCGCCAGGGCGCGACGCAGGGCCGCGCCGAGTTCGTCCATCTGCCGCTGCGATATCTCGGCGGAGAGGATCGCCTGCGACCCGTGGAAGGTGCCGGGCCACTGGTGGAGCTCGACCGACACGCCCGCCTGGAGCAGGCGCAGCGCATAGGCGATGTCCTCGTCGCGGTTCGGACAGAGCTCCGCGGTGCCGATATAGGCGGGCGGCAGGCCGGACAGATCGGCGGCGCGCGCGGGAGCGGCGTACGGCGTGGCGGGCGTGGCGCCCAGGTAGTGCCGCCACGACGCGGTGACCTTGTCGCGGTTCATCCAGGGCGTCCGGGTGAAGTTCCGTGCCGACCACGTCTCCTGCCGGTCATCGAGCCCCGGCTGGTTGAGCAACTGGCAGCGGATCGACGGCCCCTGCTGGTCACGCGCCCGCAGCGCCACCGCGGCCGCGAGCCCGCCACCGGCGCTGTGACCGCCGATCGCGATCCGCTCCGGGCCGGTGCCGAGTTCGGCGGCGTGCTCGGCCGTCCAGGTCAGCACGGCGTAGGCGTCGTCCAGGGCGGCCGGGAACGGGTGCTCGGGCGCCAGGCGGTAGCCCACCGAGATCACCACCGCGCCGGAGAGGGCGGCGATCCGGGCGGCCCATGGGTGCTCGGTGTCCACGTCACCCATCACGAATCCGCCGCCGTGCAGCCAGATGACGGCGCCCTGCGCCTGATGCGGGCGGTAGATCCGTACGGCCACTTCCGGGTCGCCGGGCAGCGTACGGTCCTCGATCTCCATTCCGGAGGTGTCCGGTGCCGGCACCGCGGCGGCCAGCTCGGCGAGGCTCTTGCGTTGGGCGACCGGGTCGGTCAGGTCGGCCGGGGGGAACAGCGCGATGAATGCTTCCAGTTCGGGATCCATGGCTGCCATCCTCACGACCGCCACCCGCGAGATCATCCGCCGTCCGTCGCGCATCCCGCCCGGATCGCGCACCGATCGGCGCCTATCCTCCTGCCATGGAGGCACTGGCCTTACGGCTGTCGCAACTGGACTCGCACGTCGAAGGCGCGATCCGCGTCGTCATGTTCTACGACACGCTGATGCGCCGACGGGTGGACCTCCCGGGGCTCGCCCGGGCCTCGGCGGTCCTGGCCGAGTGCGTGGCCGGGATCGGGCTCCACGGCACCGGCCGGACGATCCGCATGGCGCCCGACGGCAGGGAAGCGCCGGCCCCCAAGCTCTCGACGTCGCCCGAGCAGGGGGGACCCCCACCGCCGTCACCCGCGTCCACCACGGTGCCGGTCACCCTCGACGACGAGGAGATCGGCACGGTGTGGCTGGAACGCCCCGGCCCACCCGGCGCGCTCGACGAACTGCTGCTGGAGCGGCTCTCCATCGCCGCCGCGGCGGTCGTCGAGAGGTACGGCCCGGCCCGCACCACCATGGCCGACCCCGCCCTCGTCGAACTGGTCATCAGCTCCGACAGCGACGAGGCGGCCAGGGCCCGGGCACTGCGGCTGCTGGGTTTCGCCGCGGACCTGCCGGTCCGCGTCGTCGCCGTACGGTCGCGGCTGCCGCTCGACCGGATCGGCGCCCTGGTCTGCCCGGCCCGCCCGGTGAAGGCGGCACCGCTCGCCGACGTCGGCGTCATCCTGGCCACCACCGTGGACCCGACCCGTTTTCCGGCGGGCGTACGCGCCGGCATCGGCGCCGCCGAAACCCCCGACCGGTCCTGGTGGGAAGCCCGCACCGCCCTCCGCTTCACCACCCCACGCCGGCCGTTCGTCCACCACGACGAGCTGGGGGCGCTGGCGCTGCTCGCCCAGGTACCCCAGGACGCCGCGCGGAACAACGCCGACGTCACCGCGATCGCCCGAATAACCGGCAACCCGGAAGACCTGGAGACCCTGGACGCCTACTGCACCACCGGCTCCCTGCGCCGGGCCGCCGCCCTCCTCCACCTCCACCACAGCAGCGTCTCCCGCCGTCTCGAACACATCGGAAAGACCCTGGACATCGACCTCACCGAGCCCACCGGACTGATCCGGGCCCGGCTTGCCCTTACGGCTTGGCGGCTGCTCGACGGCTGAGGGGAGTGAGCGCGATCTGCGCGACACAGCGGGGGCGGCCGGCGATTCGGACGCGGGCCCGGGGACCTGCCGGGCAACGGCTTGCGCCGTCCGGTGACAGCATCCGTATCAGGTGCCGGTCCACCGGCAGCGGCGGCCACGTCGGTCGTGCCGCCGTGGCACCGGCGTACGGCTATGCCTTGAGATCCAGCACCATGACCGAATACAGGGGGGAGTCCGCGAACGGCCTCTGCTCGCCGACCGGGTGATATCCCCACGATTCGTAGAGCGCCCGCACTTTCGGGTGTTCGACGTCGACCAGGAGCACGGCCATGTCCTCCGGCCGGGATCCGATGAGGGCCCGGTGGAGCCGTCCAGAGGTACCGCTCTTACGCCACTGGGGCCGAACCAGCAGCTCTGAGATGGCGAAGGTGCTTGCTTCCTGCGGTTCCGGAGCGATGTGGCCGCACCACCATTCCTTCCCCACCGCGAGCGGAGCACCGTAGGCGAAGCCGGCGACTTCGGATCCGTCATAGGCCATGGCGCAGGTGAAGCCGGGCAGGGCGCTCCAGTGGTCCACGAACCATGCGAACCGGTCCCGGCTGTCGAATTCGTCGTTGCTGTCCGCGTAGGCGTCGTCGTGAGCGTCCAGCAGCAGTTCCCGGAACTTGTGGGCATCTTCGTGTCCAAAGGTGCGGGTGCGGAGCGTGGGTGCGGTCATTGGGCGTCTCCTCGGGTGTCAGGCAGCGCGCGGGGGCGCACCATCGCGGCGAGGACGGGCGACTCCGGGCCCGGTTGCTGCTCGCTCACCTTCCGGTAGCCCCACTCCTCATAGAGCCGCCGCACCTTCCCGTCTCCGGCGTCCGCGTTCACGAGCAGCGTGGCGTACATCTCCGGCCGGCCGCTCAACAGCTCGTCATGGATGCGGCGTGCAACACCGTGTCCCCTCCACGGCTGCACCACGCCGATTTCCTTCACGGCGACTGCCGGCGCGGTGGTGTATTCGTCCGGGACCGGCGTTGTCATTCGCGTCCACCATCGGTTACCCGGTTCAACGGTGTTGGCATAGGCGTAGCCCATTGCGACGCCGTCCGCGTAGGCAATGACAGCCTCCCAGCCGGGTTCGACGCCGTGCCGGTCCAGACGTTCGGCGAACACGTCAACTCGGTAGTTCGGCAGATGAAGTAGCTCCGCCCGTACCTCCGCGTACAGGTTGAGGAGGGTGTGACGAGCTTCGGAGAGTGTGGGGAAGCGGCGGGCAGTGATGCTGGTGGTCACGGCAGGGCCTCTCGTTCGTACTGGGTCCAGGCCACGGTGTGCGGGCTGGTGGGGGCGAACCTCCGCAGGTCGACACCGAAGGTGCTGAGCATGTCGGCGACGCGCGGGTGGCGCACTGCGTCCAGGGGGATGCTCATCGCGGTGGCGACAGCCGGTTCGGTATCGCGCTGTCCGAGCTGGGCGCGGGCCAGGCGCGCTGTGGCGATGCCTCGCGACCGGCGCATGTGCGGGCGCAGGGCAGCCAAGCACCGGTATCCGTGGCTCTCGGCCGTCTCCCACTGGAGGAGGGCCAGATAGGCCGAGAGCGCGAGGGAATTCAACTCGGCTTGGTCGTAGAAAGCGGTCATCCACACGGGCCGGTAGGCGTCCGCGGTGGCGCGATTCATGGCGGCCTGCGCCTGGTCGAAGGCGATCCGCGTTGCGGTGCGGTCTCCGGCAGCCCCATGGATGGCCGCCTGACGGGCCAGACCAAGCGAGGCAAACATGGGGTCACGGCGTGTGATGCTCCGCCCGCGGGCTACGTCGTTTGCGGCGCGAGCGTCTCCGGGCCGATTCATGTGCCGGTACATCGTGCCTACGTGCGACCAGATGCGAAACTTAATCGCCTGGTCGCCGGACATCTCCGCGAGGGCCTGTGCCTCACGCATGTGCGTCTGCGCGTCGCCGAAGCGACGGCCGTCGATCGCGGCCCACATCGCCGAGGAGCGGAACGAGGCAGCGCTCGCGTAGATTTGACCTCGTACCCGCTGGGTCGCGCTCCCGGCGCTGTTGAGGGCCAGGGCCTCGTCTGCGAGAGCGGCAGCCCGCTGCTCGATGGTGAGCTGTCCACCATGGCGGTGGTCGCGGGCGACGATCTCGGCGAAGCGGCGCTGCAGCCGGCCAACGTCACTCATGCCGACGCGCCGAGGTGCGGCGACGGCTGGGGCCGCAGCGACAGCGAGGGCGACGGGGACACCGGTGATGACGGTGCGACGGTGCATGTCGGGGTCCTCCTGCGGTGGTGCGGGGATGGGCGAGCGGCGCCTCCGTGGCACGAACCCTAAAGCGGCAGCGTCCAGGCCGGTGACCTCCTCCAGCGCGGCCCGCGTAGCCGATTTCGGCCACCGCACCCGGCCCGCTTTCCAGTCCCGGACCGATGCTCCGTCCAGGCCGCCTACCTTGCCTGTGAGATCACCGATGGCCTGATTTACCGCGTCAGCCAGGGTGTTGGAGCTGAAACCGTGCTCCTGCATCCACGCCTCAAGGGGGACATTTCGCGTGGCGTCCATCGACGCACCGTAGCCCGGCGTCGCCCCTCCGTGAGGTAAACGGGCAGTCAAATCGCCCTAGGGGAAATCGCTGGCCAGTCGCTCATCGCCCTAACTCGCCTGCCCCGGAAGACCGTTAGGTGGTGTGCATCGCCCCGCCCGTGCCCTCATCCCCGTGAGGCATGGGCGGGGTGCCACACCATCCGCGAGCAGAGGCCGCGCCATGACTACACAGTTCCAGGAGCACCACAGCACCATCCGGACCACGGTGCCGGCCGCCGCACGGCCGTGCCCGATGAACCCGCAGGCCCGCACGTTCACCCAGGCGCATCGCGCCCCTGGGAGCACCGAGCGGCACGAGCCGTACGCCGAGCTCGGAGGCGTTCAATGACGATCACGATGCTCGGCCCGCAGCGGCACCAGGAGCGCTACCTCGCCCGCGCCGAGTCCGTCCCCCACGCCCGCCGCGGTGTCGCCCAGGCCCTCATCTCCTGGGGTCTGGAGCCCGTCGCGGCCGCGGCGGAGAGCATCGTCGCCGAGCTGGCGGCCAACGCCGTGCTCCACACCGACGCCCAGTACTTCGGGGTGTCGGTGACGCGGATCAGCGCGGCCCGCGTCCGTCTGGTCGTGACCGACCCTGACGCCACCCGGCCGCACGCCGAAGGGCCGGCCGAAGACGACGAACACGGCCGCGGCCTCCTGATCGTCTCCGCGCTCGCCGCCTGCTGGGGCGCCGACCGGGTACACGGCGGCAAGCGGATGTGGGCTGAGCTGGAGGTGACCCGGTGAGCGACGACGAGCGTCCACCGGAGGTCGGGGACCTCGTACAGGACGCCGCCCGCGACCGCGAAGCGATCGTCACCGACATCCGGTTCGCCAGCGCGTACGTGCTGCGGTCCCGGTACGGGGCACCGTCGGAGACGTGGGAGGCGGGGGTCTTGCAGCTGGAGATCCTGGCCCGCCGCGGTGAGTGGAGGAGGCCGTGAGCGGGACGGCACCGAGCCGTAATGCCCCCCACCCCTCAAGGCGCCCCCGGGTAAACCAGCGTCATGTACGCCCCCAGATAGGCCGACGCCAGCGCCGCGCCGCCCAGGGTGAGGGCGGCGGTGCGGCGACGGGTGCGGGCGAGGGCGAGGGCCAGGGGCAGCAGCAGGGGGAAGCCTGGCAGCAGGAAGCGGGCGCGGGGGAAGTAGACGCCGCCGCTGCCCAGCACGATCGTCAGCAGTGCGCCGCTGAAGAGGAGGAGGGGCAGCGGCTGGCGGCCGGCGAGGGAGAGCAGGAACAGCACCACGGAGGCGAGCAGCACCAGCGAGACGAGCACCAGGAAGAGCTGCGGCCGGGCCTGGTAGCCGAGGACCGAGCGCAGCGAGCGGAGCGTCTCGGCGCCGCCGTCCCAGACGTTGCGCCACATCTTCTGGACCGCGAAGTAGCCGTCGGGGCGGTGCAGCCGCAGGCCCACCCAGGCGACGTAGCCGAGCCAGCCCAGGGGGGCGAGCAGGGCCGCGGCCAGGAGGCGGGAGGCGGCGGGCGGGGGAGGGCCGCCGTCGTCCGGTGCGCGTCCGCGGCGCCGCAGGGCGAGCAGCGCGGGGAGCGAGACGGCCGCGGCGAGGGCCAGGCCCGTGGGGCGGGTGAGGCCGGCGAGCAGGCAGAGGGCCGCCGCCCAGAGCCAGCGGCCGGTCAGTACGGCGTACAGCGACCAGGCGGCCAGCGCCGTGAACAGGGACTCCGTGTAGCCCATCCACTGCACCAGGGCGACCGGCGTGGCGCCCCACAGGACGGCCAGTACGGTGCCCGCCCGGCGGCCGTGGAGCCGGTCGCCCACCGCGAAGATCCCCCAGGCCGCGATCAGCGAGCACACCACGGCGACGATCAGTCCGATGCTGGCGCGGGAGCCGGGCGTGACCGCGGCCACGGCCTTGACGATCACCGGGTAGAGCGGGAAGAAGGCCAGGTTGTTCACGTCGAACGCGCCCGGGCGCAGGACGCGGTCATAGCCGTGGTCGGCGATGCCCAGATACCAGCGCGAGTCCCACTGGGCGGCGAGCAACGGCCACAGCCCGTGGTGCTGGAGGTGCGCCCACTTCATCAGGACCAGCGCGCCCAGCAGGCGGACGGCGGTGTAGCCGAGCAGTGCCGGCCCGGCCCTGCGCAGCGCCGCGGCCGCCGGGCCGGTCAGGTGCCGCCCGCGGGCCCGTGACGGAGGGGGCGGCGGTGCCGGGACTGCGGCGGGCGGCGGGGGCGCGGTCATGGGCACTGCGCAGCTCCTGGAGGACGGGCGGTGCGACGTGGTCGGCGTCCGGTTCCAGGGTTCCGCGCGCGGGGCGCGGGTGCCGGGAGGGTTTGCGGCAGGTGCAGTACGGGGTCACCCGTAGGGGCGCAAGCCCGCGCGCCTACGGGTGACCCCGTCCGCTCAGATCCCCAGCGCCCGCGCCAGGTCGTCCTTCACCGCGGCCAGCACCGTCGCGGCCGTCTCGCGCGCCGCCGGGAGCCCCTCCGCGGACGCCACCGGGACCACGACCTCCAGGTAGCACTTCAGCTTCGGCTCGGTGCCGCTCGGGCGGACCACCACGCGCGCGGCTTCCACGCCCGAGCCGTCCGCTCCGGACAGGTAGTAGCGCAGCCCGTCGGTCGGCGGCAGCGACGCGGTGCCCTTGTTCAGGTCGTCGGCGGCGGTCACCGTCAGTCCCGCGAGGGACGCGGGCGGCGCCTCGCGCAGCCTGCGCATGGCGTCGGCGATCAGCGTGAGGTCCTCGACGCGCACCGAGAGCTGGTCGGTGGCGTGCAGGCCGAATTCCAGCGCCAGGTCGTCCAGCAGGTCGGCCAGGGTGCGGCCGGACTGCTTCAGCTCCGCAGCCAGTTCGGTGATCAGCAGGGCGGCCGTGATGCCGTCCTTGTCACGTACGCCCTCCGGGTCGACGCAGTAGCCCAGCGCCTCCTCGAAGGCGTAGCGCAGCCCGTCCACCCGGGCCAGCCACTTGAAGCCGGTCAGCGTCTCCTCGTAGGGGAGGGACGAGGCGGCCGCGATCCGCGACATCAGCGACGACGAGACGATCGTGGTCGCGAAGGTGCCGGACGCCTGCTTGCTCACCAGATGGGCGGCGAGCAGCGCGCCGACCTCGTCGCCGCGCAGCATCCGCCAGCCGTCCGGCGTGCCGGGGGCCGGGACGGCGACGGCGCAGCGGTCCGCGTCAGGGTCGTTGGCGATGACGATGTCCACGCCGCCGACGCCGCCGACGCCGTCCGCACCCACGGACCGGGCGGTGGCGAAGGCGAGGTCCATCGCGCCGGGCTCTTCCGGGTTGGGGAAGGCGACGGTGGGGAAGTCGGGATCCGGCTCGGCCTGTTCGGCGACGACGGTCGGGGCGGGGAAGCCGGCCCGCGCGAAGGCGGCGACGAGGGTGTCCCGGCCGACGCCGTGCATCGGCGTGTAAACGACGCGCGTATCGCGCGGGGAGCCCGGGGTCAGCACGGCGTCCGTACGCGCCAGATACGCCCGCAGAACCTCGTCGTCGAGGGTTTCCCAGCCGGCCTCGGGCCGCGGTACGTCCGCCAGCGAGCGGATCGCGGCGATCTCGGCGGCGATCTCGCCGTCCGCGGGCGGCACGATCTGCGAGCCGTCGCCCAGGTAGACCTTGTAGCCGTTGTCGCGCGGCGGATTGTGGCTGGCGGTGACCTCGACGCCGGCGACCGCGCCCAGGTGCCGTATCGCGAAGGCCAGTACGGGCGTGGGCAGCGGCCGCGGCAGCACCGCGGCGCGCAGTCCGGCGCCGACCATCACGGCCGCCGTGTCGCGCGCGAAGTCGGCGCTCTTGTGGCGCGCGTCGTAGCCGATGACGACCAGGCCGGAGCCCTGGCCCTGCGCCTTGAGGTACGCGGCGAGGCCGGCCGCGGCCCGGATGACCACCGAGCGGTTCATCCGCATCGGGCCCGCGCCCAGCTCGCCGCGCAGACCGGCGGTGCCGAACTGCAGGGTGCCGGCGAACCGGGCGGCCAGCTCGTCGGCGTCCCCGGCCGCGAGGAGCGCTGCCAGCTCCTCCCGCGTCTCGGGGTCGGGGTCCTCGGCCAGCCATGCCTCGGCCCGGGTGATCAGCTCCGTGCGATCGGTAGCCACGTGATGCTCCTGACGGTCAGGTCGATGCGGAGGGACGGTACGGACGGGCGGCGCGGAGGGGGAGCGTCGGCTCGTCACGCCTACCCACTGCGCGAGTACTTCGAGCCGCAGTACCGGCCAACGGTGCTGCGGGGGCGGCGGCGGGCCGCCACCGGGACGGGCGGGCGGCCCGGCGGGTGTCGTACGTGCCGTACACCCGCCGGCCCCGGCCGGCCGCCGAAAGGCGCCGGCTCAGAGCTTGCCGAGCACCTGGGCGAGCAGGCTGCCCATCGCGGTCGCGGAGTCGCGGCCCGCCTGGAGCACCTCTTCGTGGTTGAGCGGCTCGCCCGTCATGCCCGCGGCGAGGTTCGTCACCAGGGACAGGCCGAGCACCTCGGCGCCCGCCTCACGGGCGGCGATGGCCTCCAGGACCGTCGACATGCCGACCAGGTCGGCGCCCAGGCTGCGGATCATCTTGATCTCGGCCGGGGTCTCGTAGTGCGGGCCGGGGAACTGGGCGTACACGCCCTCCTCGAGGCTCGGGTCGACCTCCTTGCACAGCGCGCGCAGCCGCGGCGAGTACAGGTCCGTCAGGTCGACGAAGTTGGCGCCGACGATCGGGGAGGTGGCGGTGAGGTTGAGGTGGTCGCTGATCAGGACCGGCTGGCCGGGGCGCATGCCCTCGCGCAGACCGCCGCACCCGTTGGTGAGCACGATGGTCTTGCAGCCGGCCGCGGCGGCGGTGCGGACACCGTGCGCGACCGCGGCGACCCCGCGGCCCTCGTAGTAGTGGGTACGGCCCAGGAAGACCAGCGCGCGCTTCTCGCCGACGCGGTACGAGCGGACCTTGCCGCCGTGACCGGCCACGGCGGGCGGCGGGAAGCCGGGCAGCTCGGTGACCGGGAATTCGTGCTCGGGCGCGCCGAGGGCCTCGGCGGCCGGAGCCCAGCCGGAGCCCATGACCAGGGCCACGTCGTGGGTCTCGGCGCCGGTGAGCTCGCGCAGTCGGGAGGCGGCGGCATCGGCGGCGGCCTGGGGGTCACGGGCGATGTCGGGAGTAACAGATGCGTTCACGCGGACGAGGGTAGCCGCTCTTCCCCTACGCGCGTAGATGTCGCTGCCCACACGGCTGGGACCATCCGGTTGTGGCTTCCCACGAACCCGCGCCCCCGGCGCGTCGCGCCCCGGGGCCACGACACCCGTACGGACCACGCATTCCGGCCACCGGTCCGCCGCTGGTCCGTGCACCGGCCGGCACGGGTCGGAGCTGTCCGACGGACCCGCGGCGCTCAGCAGGGCCGCTTGCGCAGCTCCATCACATAGTCGTGCGGCGCGCCCGCCGACTCCGCCGCGTCCGCGATCTCCCCCAGATAGCGGGCCGAGGGCAGACCCCCCTCATAGCCGTTGAGGACGTACACCCAGGCCGGCTCGTCGCCGTCCAGCGTGTGCACCCGCACCCGCAGCCGGCGGTAGATGTCCAGGCCCACGCCCTCCCAGCGGTCCATGGACTCCTCGTCCATCGGCGCGATGTCGTAGAGCGCGACGAAGACCTGCGAGCGGGGGGCCTCGACGATCGTCGCCAGCGCGCCCTCCCACCCCATCTGCTCGCCGCCGAAGGTGAGCCGCCAGCCGTTCAGCCAGCCCGTGCCGCGCAGCGGCGAGTGCGGTGCGCGGCGGGACATCAGCCGCGCGTCGAGGTTGCCGGCGTACGCGGCGTAGAGCGACATGGTTCCGAGGGTACGGGAGGTTACGGGGTGGGCTCTTGATACCGGATTGCTACCGGAGATTCGCACAAAGCGGCAGGAGGGGCGGCGCCCGGCCTGCCGCTATGCGCGTACACCGGCCCCCGGCGAGAGCGCCGCGGGGGCGTGCGGGACAATGGAGTACGTGACTCGGATCGTGATCATCGGTGGCGGACCCGGCGGATACGAGGCGGCCCTGGTGGGCGCCTCCCTCGGCGCGGAGGTGACCGTCGTCGACTGCGACGGTCTGGGCGGGGCGTCGGTACTCACCGACTGCGTCCCGTCGAAGACCCTGATCGCGACGGCCGAGGTGATGACCACCTTCGACTCCTCGTACGAGGAGCTCGGCATCATCGTCGAGGACGACACGCCGTACGTCGACCGCCCCGCGCGCGTCGTCGGCGTCGACCTCGGCAAGGTCAACCGGCGCGTCAAGCGCCTCGCGCTCGCCCAGTCGCATGACATCACCGCCTCCGTCACCCGCGCCGGCGCCCGCGTGATGCGCGGCCGCGGCCGCCTGGAGCCGGGCCAGTCACCCGAGGGCGCGCGCCGGGTGACGGTGACCGTCGCCGACGGCACCGAGGAGACCCTGGTCGCCGACGCCGTGCTGATCGCCACCGGCGCCCACCCCCGCGAGATCCCCGACGCCCTGCCGGACGGCGAGCGCATCCTCAACTGGACCCAGGTCTACGACCTGACCGAGCTCCCCGAAGAGCTCATCGTCGTCGGCTCCGGCGTCACCGGCGCCGAGTTCGCCGGCGCCTACCAGGCCCTCGGCTCCCGCGTCACCCTCGTCTCCTCCCGCGACCGCGTCCTGCCGGGCGAGGACCCGGACGCCGCCGCCGTCCTGGAGGACGTCTTCCGCCGCCGCGGCATGAACGTCATGGCCCGCTCGCGCGCCCAGTCCGCCAAACGGGTCGGCGACCGCGTCGAGGTCACCCTCGCCGACGGCCGCACCATCTCCGGTACGCACTGCCTGATGGCCGTCGGCTCCATCCCCAACAGCGCCGGCATCGGCCTCGAGGAAGCCGGCGTCAAGCTCCGCGACTCCGGCCACATCTGGACCGACAAGGTCTCCCGCACCACCGCGCCCGGCGTCTACGCGGCCGGCGACTGCACCGGCGTCTTCGCCCTCGCCTCCGTCGCCGCCATGCAGGGCCGCATCGCGATGTACCACTTCCTGGGCGACGCGGTCACGCCGCTCAACCTCAAGACCGTTTCCGCCAACGTCTTCACCGACCCGGAGATCGCCACCGTCGGCTACTCCCAGGCCGACGTCGACAGCGGCAAGATCGACGCCCGGGTCGTGAAGCTGCCGCTGCTGCGCAACCCGCGGGCCAAGATGCAGGGCATCCGCGACGGCTTCGTCAAGCTCTTCTGCCGCCCCGGCACGGGCATCGTCGTCGGCGGCGTGGTCGTCTCCCCGCGCGCCAGCGAGCTGATCCACCCGATCTCCCTCGCGGTCGACAACAACCTGACCGTCGAGCAGATCGCCAGCGCCTTCACGGTCTACCCGTCGCTCTCCGGCTCCCTCGCGGAGGTCGCGCGCCAGCTGCACACGCGCAAGGCGGGGGACGAGTAAGCGGCACCCGGCGTCCGGGCCGGGCGACCGGACGCATTACCTGACGAGCGGTCAAGCCGCATTCCACACCCATGAGTTCGCAAGGCCCGTGCCCTATATCACGGCACCCCCCACGCCATGCGCAACTTCCGGTATTTGGTGCAACCTGCTGAAAACAGACGGTCGTTGGCGTTACTGTCAGTTTCGTGTTCGCTGCAGAACGTCGCCAACTGATCCTTGAAATGGTGCGCGCAAACGGAGCGGTGTCGCTCCGGGAGCTCGCCCGTGTCGTCCAGACCTCCGAAGTGACCGTACGGCGGGACGTGCGGGCGCTGGAGGCGGAAGGGCTGCTCGACCGCCGTCACGGCGGAGCGGTCTTGCCGGGAGGCTTTACCCGGGAGTCCGGCTTCCCGCAGAAATCCCATCTAGCGACTGCCGAAAAGACGGCCATCGCCGATCTCGCCGCGGGCTTCGTCGAAGAGGGCGAGGCCATCGTCGTCGGCGCCGGGACCACCACCCAGGAGCTGGCCCGCCGGCTCGCCCGGGTGCCCGGTCTGACCGTGGTCACCAACTCCCTGTTGGTCGCCCAGGCGTTGGCCCATGCCAACCGCGTCGAGGTCGTGATGACCGGGGGCACCCTGCGCGGTTCCAACTACGCGCTGGTCGGCAGCGGTGCCGAGCAGTCCCTCCAGGGCCTGCGGGTCTCCCGCGCCTTCCTGTCGGGCAGCGGTCTGACCGCCGAGCGCGGCCTGTCCACCTCCAACATGCTCTCCGCCAGCGTCGACCGGGCGCTGGTGCAGGCCGCGGGGGAGGTGGTGGTGCTCGCCGACCACACCAAGCTCGGCTCCGACACGATGTTCCAGACCGTGCCCACGGACGTGATCACCCGGCTGGTCACCGACGAACCGCCCGCCCACGACGACCGCGCCGGCACCGAATTGCAGGCGCTGGCCGATCAGGGTGTGCAGATCGCCGTCGCGAGCGGGCCGGGCGCCGGCCAGGGGCCCGGCCAGCCGGGCGCGGAGGGCACGGTTGGGGAGCGCAGGGCTTCCCGGCGGGACGTGCCGCTGCCCGGCCAGCGCCGCAACCTCCCGCCGGGCAGCGGGGGTTCACCCCTGCGCCCGACCGCGTCGCTGGCGGAGGGACCGGGCGGCAGGGTGACGGATCTGGCTCCAAGGCGCCGCTGATCACGTACGTCGTGGTGAACCGGGGCCGGTGCCGTTGTCGGTTGCTGTTGGCGTTGTGGTGGCGGTGGTTGTCCGGTGGGGTGCTGGGGCGCGCCGCTGAGGCTCGCTAGGGGCCGCGGGGCCGCCCGGCCGGTGGGGCTCGGGTGCTTCTCGGCGCCGCGCCGCGGGTTCAGCTTTCCGGCTTGAGTCCGGTCAGGGTGAGCGTCAGCAGCCGGTCGGCCAGCTTCGGGTCGTCGGGGGACTCCTCGACGGCCAGGGCGATGCCGTTGGTCAGCTGGAGCAGATCGCCGATGTTCACGTCGGGGCGTACGGCGCCGGCCTGCTGGGCCCGGTTCAGCAGCGCCGCGCCGGCCTCGCGCATCGGGACGCTGCACCGCGCCATCCCCGAGCTGTCGTCCACCGACGCCGCCATCAGCGCGCGGGACAGGCCGCGGTAGGTGCTGGCGTGGGTGATGATCGCGCGCAGCCAGTCGACCAGCGCGTGGCACGGCCGCGGCGCGTCGGCCAGTTCCCTGGCGTACGTCAGGAGCGCCTCCACCTCGCCCTGGAAGACGGCGCCCATCAGGGCCGTGCGGTTGGGGAAGTGGCGGTAGAGGGTGCCGATGCCGACGCCGGCGCGGCGTGCGATGTCCTCGAGCGAGGTGTCCGTGCCGCGCTCGATGAAGGCCGTACGGGCCTCGGTCAGCAGCCGCTCGTAGTTGCGGCGCGCGTCCGCCCGCATCGGCCGTACCGGCTGCGTCGCCGCGGGCACCTGTGCCGTCGAGCCCTTCGTCGCGGGCCGTGTGCCCGCCGTCTCGGTCCCCATCGCCGTCCTCCCTCACCCGGGCCGGTCCCGGCCCGGTGGGTCCAGGATGCCATTGCGGAAGGCGGGGATGGAGGACGACTCCGGTTGGGCGGCGGCGACGGCTTCCGGGCGGCTTTTCGCCCAGGGCGGGGGAGGGCACGCACCGAGGGCGGGGGAGGACGCACACCGACGGCGGCCGTCCGGAATGTCTGCTGTGTGTGGCCGTCCATGGCCGCCCGGCGGACGACGCATGAACGTCCGGCATCCGGCCGCCGTCGTGTAGCCGAACACCTCGCCCGGCTGGCAACGCCACCGCCCCAACGGCCATCAAACCTGGCGCAATGAGGTCTTCCGGGGGCATCCGGGGGCCGAGGGACGACGTCGTGGGATGTCCGGCGTGGGCACATGTACCACGTACCGGGGACACGGCAGGCGGAATCTGGGGAAGTACGTCATGGGGCTGACCAGCCGATCGGTGTTGTACGCCATGGCCGTGGCCGCCGTGGCCTGTGTGGGGCTCACCCTCTGGCTGTGGCCGCGGTTCTCCGGGCGGGGGCCGCGGGCGCTGCTGGGGCGGCTCGGATCCATCGTGGCGACGCAGCTGACCATCGTGGCCACGCTCGGCCTCGCGGTGAACGCCAACTTCGAGTTCTACGCCTCCTGGCACGAGCTCCTCGGCCTGTACGACGACGCCCCGGCCGCCGTCGGCAAGTGGGGCGACGGCGGCGCGGCCGGGCCCGTCGGCGACCCGTCCAAGGGGCTCGTCCAGGCCTCCGGGCCGGACGGGCTGGACAAGGTCCACGGGCTGCCCAAGGGGCGGGCGGACATGGTCGGCAAGGTCGAGTCCGTACGGATAGTGGGGAAGCGGACCCGGGTCGTGGACGGGGCGTATGTGTATCTGCCGCCGCAGTACTTCCAGGCGCAGTACGCGCGGCAGCGATTCCCCGTCGTCGTCGCGCTCAGCGGCTATCCGGGCGGGACGTTCCTGCTGGGCCAGCATCTGCGGCTGCCGCAGACGGCCGGCCGGCTGATCCGTACCGGCAAGATGCAGCCGACCGTCATCGTGATGCTGCGGCCCACCATCGCGCCGCCCCGCGACACCCAGTGCGTGGATGTGCCCGGCGGCCCCCAGGCCGAGACGTTCTTCGCACGGGACGTGCCGGACGCGCTGAGGTCGCACTACCGCGTCGGGCACGACCCGGGCGGCTGGGGCGTCCTCGGCTACTCCTCCGGCGGCAGCTGCGCCCTCCAGCTGGCCATGCGGCACGACCGGACGTACACCGCGGCGGCGGCCCTCTCGCCCGACTACAAGGTCAGCAACGACCCGACCACCGGAAACCTCTTCGGGGAGGGCAGGGACCGGATACGGCGCCGTCAGGAGCACGATCTGATGTGGCGGCTGCAGCACCTGCCGATGCCGCAGGTGAACGTCCTGGTGGGGACGAGCCGTACGGGCGAGAAGAACTATCCGGCGGCCACGGCCTTCCTGGGCGCGGTCCGCGCACCGATGACGGCGGACTCGATCGTGCTCGACCACGGCAGCCACAACTTCGCCACCTGGCGGCGCGAACTCCCGGCCGCGCTCCAGTGGATGAGCAGATCGCTGACGTTCCCGGAGGACGTGGTCGGCAACTCGTAGGCGGCCCCAGGGGGTGCGGTCAGGCGGTGGGCGGGGCGGCGCGGAAGGCGTCGAGGGCCGCCGCACGCTCCTGATACGGGCGGCGGTGCAGGGTCGACAGCAGCCGCCACATCCGCCGCTCGTCCGCCAGCCGGTGCGGCAGCACGACGCCCAGCGCCTCGGCCAGCGGCTTGCGGCCGGTATTGACCAGCGCCCGCACGGCGGCGGCCCACTCGTCGGTCGCGTTCACCGCACACCGGTACCACAGCGGCAGCAGCGCAACGAGCGCCGCCGCGGTGCCGAGCAGCGGGGCGGGCGCCGCCCCGGGGACGGCGAGCGTGGCCAGGGCGAGGACGGCCAGGGCTGCGTGCCCGTACAGCAGCGCGACGAAGAAGTCCGCGTTGGTACGGGAGAGTTCGGCCTGGCGGCGGACCTGTTCGGGAGCGGTGCCGGTGAGCTCGTTCCACAGCACCTGGGTATCGAGGCGGAAGCGGTCGTGGCCGTACTCCTCCAGGCGGCGGATGGCGTTGCCGAGGAGGGTCGGGGCGATCTGGTCGTCGTCCACGGGGTAGCGACTGAGCCGCTCGCCCAGCAGCGCGCGCTGGGCCGCCGTGCGGCGCAGGTCCTGGCCGGCGCCGCGGGTCAGGCGCGGGTCGGCGCGGAGGGCGGCCAGCGCGTCGGTATCGGCTGCGGGCAGTGCCTCCGCCGTCCGGGCGCGTCGTTCCAGCCGCAGCAGGGCGATGCGGTCGGTGAGCTGCTGCTTGGCGGCGCGCTGCCGTACGCAGCCGCGCTCGTAGGCCCAGGACGGCCACAGGCTGTAGCCCTCCAGGATCCGGTAGAGGGGAGTCTGGAGCGCGCTGAGGACCAGCCCGAGGAGCAGGGCGGCGCAGAGCAGCAGCAGGGTCGTGCCGGCGCCGGTGCGCGGCCACAGGTGCGCCACGGGGGCGGTGCGGCGCAGGCTGGGCGCGACGGTGAGGAAGGCGACGGCGAGGTTCAGGGCGGTGGGCAGGATCCAGCCGACGATCAGCGTCCAGGCGCCGCCGAGGACGCTCTTGGCGATGTCACCCACGGGGGCGGTACGCCCGTCGTCGCGCGCCGCTCCTCGCGCGCCTCACCATTCGTCCTCTTCGTCGTCGCCGAAGGGCGGGCCGGGCGGGGTGTTGCCGAGGGGCTCGCGGCGGATCAGGTCGTCGGGGGCGCGATGAACGGCGTCGTGGCTGGTCGTGCGGCGCTGCGATTCGCCCACCGCGGGGTAGGGGGCTTCGAGGACCGGCGGTCCGCCGTACGGCCGCAGGTCGTCCAGCAGCGCACGTACGTACCCGGCGGCATCGGGATGGGCGGCCAGTAGCCGACGGAACCGGAAGCGCCAGGCGGCGATGACGCGCGCCGCCGCGGGGTCGTGGCCGTCAGCCTCGGCCGCCAGGAGCACTTCCCGGTCCGCGTCGAACGCGGCGGCCAGCGCTTCCTCGTCCCAGTCCCCCGAACCGTCCGACAGCAGCAGCTCGACGACCGCGTCCCGTACCCGGGGCCACCGGTCCGTACGCGCTTCCGCGGCCAGCTCGGTCGCCGCCGCCGTGGCCAGTGCTAACAGTTCCGCTTCCATCCGGCCCCCGTCGTCCGCCGCCCCACCCCGAAGCGCTGCAGGCCCATTGTGCCGCGCAGGGCCCACGCGCGAGGGGCTTCCGGCACATGTGCCGGAAGCCCCTCGCGTGACGGATCGTGCCGCGTCAGTCCTTGATCTCGCAGATCACGGCGCCGGAGGTGAGGGCCGCGCCGACCTCCGCGGTCAGGCCCTTGATGGTGCCCGAACGGTGGGCGTTGAGCGGCTGCTCCATCTTCATCGCCTCCAGGACGACGACGAGTTCGCCCTCGACGACCTGCTGGCCCTCCTCGACGGCCACCTTGACGATGGTGCCCTGCATGGGGGAGGCGAGGGAGTCACCGGAGGCGGCGCTGGAGGACTTCTTGGCGGCCTTGCGCTTGGGCTTGGCCCCGCCGGCGACCGCGGCGCGGGCCAGCGGCATGCCCAGCGAGGACGGCAGCGAGACCTCCAGGCGCTTGCCGCCGACCTCGACGACGACCGTCTCGCGGCTGTCCGTCTCGGCCTCGTCCGCGCCGGGCGCGGCGAACGGCGGGATCTCGTTGGCGAACTCGGTCTCGATCCAGCGGGTGTGGACCGTGAACGGGTCCGCGGAGCCGGTGAGTTCCGGGGCGAACGCCGGGTCCCTGACGACGACACGGTGGAAGGGGATGGCGGTGGCCATGCCTTCGACGGTGAACTCGTCCAGGGCGCGGGCGGCGCGCTGGAGGGCCTGCTCACGGGTGGCGCCGGTGACGATCAGCTTGGCCAGGAGGGAGTCCCAGGCCGGGCCGATGACGCTGCCGGACTCGACGCCCGCGTCGAGGCGGACGCCCGGGCCCGCGGGCCCGTCGAAGCGGGTGACCGTGCCGGGCGCCGGGAGGAAGTTGCGGCCCGGGTCCTCGCCGTTGATGCGGAACTCGAAGGAGTGGCCGCGGACGGCGGGGTCGTCGTAGCCCAGCTCCTCGCCGTCGGCGATCCGGAACATCTCGCGGACCAGGTCGAGGCCGGTGACCTCTTCGGTGACCGGGTGCTCCACCTGGAGGCGGGTGTTGACCTCGAGGAAGGAGATGGTGCCGTCCTGGCCGACGAGGAACTCGCAGGTGCCGGCGCCCTCGTAGCCGGCCTCCTTGAGGATGGCCTTGGAGGCGCGGTAGAGCTCGGCGTTCTGCTCGTCCGACAGGAACGGCGCGGGGGCCTCCTCCACCAGCTTCTGGTGGCGGCGCTGGAGCGAGCAGTCACGGGTGGAGACGACCACGACATTGCCGTGCTTGTCGGCGAGGCACTGGGTCTCGACGTGCCGGGGGCGGTCGAGGTAGCGCTCGACGAAGCACTCGCCGCGGCCGAAGGCGGCGACCGCCTCACGGACCGCCGAGTCGTAGAGCTCGGGGACCTCTTCGAGGGTGCGGGCGACCTTCAGGCCGCGGCCGCCGCCGCCGAAGGCCGCCTTGATGGCGATCGGCAGGCCGTGCTCCTCGGCGAAGGCCACGACCTCGTCCGAGCCGGAGACCGGGTCGGGGGTGCCGGCGACCAGCGGCGCACCGGCGCGCTGCGCGATGTGCCGGGCGGCGACCTTGTCGCCGAGGTCGCGGATGGCGTGCGGGGGCGGGCCGATCCAGGTCAGTCCCGCATCGAGGACGGCCTGGGCGAATTCGGCGTTCTCGGAGAGGAAGCCGTATCCGGGGTGAATGGCGTCCGCGCCGGAATCGGCGGCGGCCGCGAGAACCTTGGCGATGTCCAGGTAGCTGGTGGCAGGGGTGTCACCGCCCAGGGCGTATGCCTCGTCTGCCGCACGGACATGCAGGGCGTCACGGTCCGGGTCGGCGTAGACGGCTACGCTCCCGATTCCGGCGTCCCGGCAGGCACGGGCAACCCGAACGGCGATCTCGCCACGGTTCGCGATGAGCACCTTGCGCACGATGGGTCCTTCCTTGGCGCGTCGCCGCAACAAATCAACGTCGCGAGTTTAGGGACTGGCGACACCGCGTGCCGAGTCGTTCCCGGTGGTGACCTTGCCCACACGGAGCGTGCCGGGGGCGCCAGTGAGGGAGTGAACTCCCCTGATAGCCCAGGGTAGGCCCGGAATCCCGGGCTCGGCACCAAGCCCCGATGTGGCCTAGGTCTCTGGCCACGGGCGTTCGGCGGGTCGTCAATTCTTTGTGGAGTCCCTACGAATGGGCGAAGGAAACTTTGCGCGTCGCTCCCGCGGCCGGGGCGCCGCCGCCCGTACGCCCGCACGCCACCCGTGCAGACCCCTTGCCCCAGCTATTACCCAGCAGTAGCGTGCGCGATGTCTTCGGTACTCGCGGTAACCGCGGTACCGGTCGAGGATCCGGCCGGGTTTCGGCCGGTACCGGCCATGCGGCGGCAAGCGACGGAAGAGGGTGGGCGGGGTGGTGGTGGCGCGGAGACCCGTGGCACTGGTGGCGGCGGTGGTGCTGATCCTGGAGGCGCTCGGGTTCGTCCTGCTCAACTGGATCCTGAGCATCGTGGTGGACCACCAGCAGATGTCGCTGGCCGGCCTGAATCCCGGCGCGATGTCCGTGGGGGCGTGGGTCGCGGGCGCCCTGTTCGGCCTCTACCTCCTGTTCTGCGCCGTCGTCCTGGCGCGTACCGCGCTGCGCGACCGCGCGCCCGGCGGTTTCACCCGCATCGTTCTGATCACCTGCGCGGTGGTGCACGGTCTGCTCGGCGCGTTCGCCGTCGGGCCGGTGGGCTGGCCCGCGTTCGTCGGGATGATGGCCGTCCTCGCGATGATCGTGCTGACGCTGGTGGCGTACGGGGAGCCCCGGACCCCGGTGGCGGACGCCGACGGCGGCGGCGAGGGGATCGGTACGGCGGCCGGCCCGGCCTGACCGACGGCCGGCCACGGCGGCCCGCCCGAGTCCGGACAGGCCGCCGAGGGCCGGATTTCCGCCCCTCGTACCACCGGCGCCGCTGCCCCTACGGGACGTCATCGTCATCGGCGCCTGGGGCGGCGGCCTCGCGGCGCACAACGTCGTGGACGGCGAACGCCGTTGGGCCGTACGAGACCTCCACGCGCCCTCCCGCTACCTCTCCGACCGGCTGGTGGCGGACGGCAACCGGGTCTTCGGCATGAACGGCAAGTCGCTCTACGCCCCGCCCGTGTTCCGACCGCTCAGGAAGCGCCCTCGGCCGGCGCCTGCGCCCGCAGCACCCGCACGAACGCCCGCATCCAGTCCGGCTGGTCGGGCCAGGCGCGGGCGGAGACGACGTTGCCGTCGACGACCGCGGAGCCGTCGACGAAGATCCCGCCCGCCCCTTCCACGTCCGGCGCGCAGGCGGGGTAGGCGGAGGTCCGGCGGCCCTTGAGGACGCCGAGCGGGGCGAGCGCGATCGCCGCGTGGCAGATGTGGGCCACGGGCTTGTCGGCGTCGAAGAAATGCGTCACCACGCGCGGGAAGTCGGGGTCGTTGCGCAGATACTCGGGCCCCCGGCCGCCCGGGAGCACCAGGGCGGCGTACTCGGCCGGATCGACGTCGGCCAGCGCGACATCCGACGGCCAGGAGTGCCCCGCCTTCTCGGTGTAGGTGTCGAAGCCGTCGACGAAGTCATGCACGACGAAGTTCAGCTTCTTCCGGGACGGCGCCGCGACATGGGTCTCATAGCCCTCCTCCAGCATCCGCTGGTAGGGGTAGAAGAACTCCAGGTCCTCGGTGGCGTCGCCGGCGATGATCAGAACCTTGGGCATGGTGCGCACTCCTCGCGGTGAGATCGGATGGCGATCCGGTGCCGTCACGATGCCCGCAGCCGCCCGCCGGTAAGGAACACCGCGGGCCGGAATCCGGCCATCGTGGAAAGTCCACCCGGACGGCCGCGGGCCGCCATGGGGTGCCGTGGGGTGCCGTCACAGTCCGGGCCCGGCCCCGCCCGGCGAAGTTCCGGCCACGACGGCGCATGCGTCGCCCACCGCCAGCTTCCCCGTCCGCAGTACGGAGTACAGCGCCCCGAACGCCACGCCGCCCTCCGGCACCCGCCGGTAGGCGGCGAGCATGCGCAGCGGTTCCGGCCCGGCCTTGGTGCCCGTCTCCTGGTCGACGAGGGTGACGGCGCAGCGGATGGCCACCTTGGCGAACCCCAGCTCGGCATCGCCCACCAGGAGGCGCCGGGCGTGGTCCTCCTGGTGGGGCGCGTCCCATCCGTCGACCACGATGTTCGGCCGGAAACGGCTCATCGGAAGCGTCGGCTTGCCCGCCGCGGTGTAGCGGGCGTTGAGGTCGTCGAAGGTGGCGCGGGAGAGGATGTGCAGGGCGCAGCTGTCGGCGTACCCGGAGGTGCCGGGGTGGACCCCCTGCTCCACCCGGTCGTGCTCCGGCGGTACGCGGACGAGCCGGCTGGGCGCGCCGAGCACTCCGGTCAGCCACCGGGCGGCCGCCGCGCCCTGGTCGATGCCCTGGTACGGCACCCCGAACAAGTCGACCGGGGTCCGCGCCGAGGTCAGGTCCACCGGGATCCGGACCGGTTCAACTCCCGGCGTCCGTAAGGTGAGTTGGCTGCCCCCGTCGCCGACCTCGGGCCGTATCAGCGCCAGTTCGGGGTCCCTGCGCTGACTGCGGTACGTGCCGTCTTCCCCGACCACCATGAAACTGCGGTCGTACGGCAGCCCGGCGGGCGTGAGCTCGGCCTCGGTCAACGGGACCGGGGCGCACCCCTTGACGGGATAGGTGAGGAGTTCTCCGACTGTCGCGTATGTCGCCATGCGGTCAGCTTGCTCCCACGCGGCCGTGCGGCGCCGGAGAAGGGCTCAGGTGTGGGGCCGTTCACGTCCACAGGTCGGTGATGGCCACGTCCAGATCGGCGAGCAGGCGGCGCAGCAGCGGCAGGGAGAGGCCGATGACATTGCCGGGGTCGCCGTCGATGCCGTCGATGAAGGGTGCCGAGCGGCCGTCGAGGGTGAAGGCGCCCGCCACGAAGAGCGGCTCGCCGCTGGCGACGTAGGCGGCGATCTCGTCGTCCGAGGGCTCGCCGAAGCGGACGGTGGTGGAGGCCGTGGCGGAGGTCTGTCGGCCGCCGGCCGTGTCGATGACGCAGTGGCCGGTCTGGAGGACGCCGGAGCGGCCGCGCATGGACTTCCAGCGGGCGGTGGCGTCCTCCGCGTCGCTGGGCTTGCCCAGGGCGCGGCCGTCCAGTTCGAGGACCGAGTCGCAGCCGATGACCAGCGCGCCCGCGGCCTCCGGGCGGGCGGCGACCGCGGCGGCCTTCGCCTCGGCCAGGACGCGGGCCAGCTCGCCCGGCGTGGGGGCGGTGAGCGCGTCCTCGTCGACGCCGCTGACGATGACCTCGGGCGCCAGTCCCGCCTGCTGGAGCAGGCCCAGGCGGGCGGGCGACTGGGAGGCGAGGACGAGGCGGCGGGCGCGGGGATCGGGCTCGGGGTGGTGGTGGGGATGATGCGATGAGGTCATGCCCGCCATCGTACGGAGGCCGGGGCCCCGGGCGCGCGGCGCTACCGCTTGAGCACCGCCTGCATCACGGCCTTGGCGATCGGGCCGCCCAGCTTGCCGCCGGCGATCTCCGAGCGGGGGATGTCCATGTCCTTGGGGTCGACGAAGACGGCCACCGCGACCGGGGAGGTGCCGTCGCTCTGCTTGGCGTAGGAGACGAACCAGGCGTAGGGCCGCTCGTCGTTGACGTTCGCGCCGTGCTGGGCGGTGCCGGTCTTGCCGCCGACCGTGACGCCGTCGATCGCCGCCTTGTCCGCGGTGCCGTCCGAGACGGTGTACTCCATCATCTCCTGCACCTTCTTGGCGGTGTCCTCGGAGACGGCCTGCGGGTCGCCGGGGTTCAGCGGCGTCGGCTCGGACTTCTCGATGGTGGACATGCCGGGGCCCTGCACCTCGTCGACCAGGTACGGCTTCATCACCTTGCCGTTGTTGGCGATCCCGGCGACGACCATGGCCATCTGGAGCGGGGTGCTGGTCAGGCTGCCCTGGCCCATGCCGGTCAGCGCCGTCTGCGGCTGGTCGAGCTTGGCGGGGTAGCCGCTGATCGCCGAGCGGACGGGGACGAACTGCTCCTTGTTGAAGCCGAACTTCTCCGCCGTCTCGCGCATCTTGTCCGTCCCCAGCTTGTGGGCCGCGTCCAGGAAGACGTTGTTGCACGACCACTGCATGCCGGTCTTCAGCGAGGCCTTGTCGCAGGGCGCGCCGGCCACGTCGTTGCCGACCTGGGTGTGGGTCTGGGGGAGGGTGTACGGGGCGGGGGCGCCGGAGGAGGCGTCGATGTCGGTGACCGTGCCGTGCTCCAGGGCCGCGGCCGCCGTGAGGATCTTGAAGGTCGAGCCGGGCGGGTAGATCTCGCGCAGCGCCCGGTTGTTCATCGGCTTGCTCTTGTCGGCATCCAGCGCCAGGTACTTCTTGCCCTCCGCGAGGGTCAGGCCGGCGAACGAGGACGGGTCGTACGACGGGGTGCTGGCCAGCGCGAGGATCTTGCCGCTGCGCGGGTCGAGGGCGACCACCGCGCCGCGGGCGTGCAGACCGGTCAGCCCCTTGTACGCGGCCTTCTGCGCCTTCTCGTCGATGGTGGTGATGACATCGCCGCCGCGCGGCTTCTCACCGGTCAGCACGGCCTTGGCGCGGTTGAAGAAGAGCCGGTCGTCCTTGCCGCTGAGGATCTTCTTGTAGACGCCCTCGAGCATGCTCTCGCCCTGCGCCTGCGAGGCGTACCCGGTGATCGGCGCGTACATCGCACCGTCCTGGTACGTGCGCTTGTACTTGAAGTCGCCGTCGGTCGCGACGGAGCCGGTGATGGGTTTGCCGCCGACGATGATGTTGCCGCGCGGGTAGGAGAACGCCTCGATCTTGACCCGGCGGTTGTTCTGGTCGTTCGCGAGCTCGTCGCCCTGGACGAACTGGACCCAGGTCACCCGGCCCAGCAGGGCGAGGACCAGCACCCCGCAGAAGACGGCTATGTGCCGCAACGGTCTGTTCATCGCTTCCCCACTCCCAGGGGCGCCAGGGTTCGACTACCACCCGCCCGCCCGAATTGCGCTCTTCGGGAGGTAAAGATGCGACAGGAGGGGCGAAGGTTGCGTTACCTCCAGCCGAGGAGAAACATCAGCAGCACCGCGGCGATGGCGAGCACGACGCCCATCCGGCGGAGTTTGACCTGCGCATCGCGCAGCTCCTCGGGCGGCTCATCGGGCGGGTCTGACCACAGCATGCGACCGATCCTGCGCCCGTCGTGGCGGCGGGGGCGGGGGGGGGGGGGGTCCGCGGCCCGGGGCGGAGGGCGAAGGTGGGGCGCCAGAAACCCAAGAACACGGGGGGGGGGGGGGGGGGATAGGGAGAAACCCCCCC